>NZ_CP158281.1:1834726-2446301 GCF_040256645.1 Brevibacterium sp. CBA3109
CTTCGGCACAGGCACCGAATCGGGTCACCACCTCAGCGGAGGCATGTACGAGCATGCGGGCGCGGTCGACGTCAACGGTGCCGGATGGCTTCGCCTGCGAAAACGCATGCACGATCTCCATCAGGCACATGACCTGCGAGATCGGCTCGTACAACTGCTTCTCCTGCTCGTCGCTGTCGGCATCATCCGTGAGTGCCTGCTGTTCGAGGACATGCCGAGCAGCGTCGAGCATCGAAGAGAATTCAGCGGCTTCATCCTCGCCCAGGTCGATCGTGATGCGGGTCCGTCCGGGTTCTGTGGTTCGCATACTCACGCTGTCGCTGGGAAGGAATCGGGGAACCTCACCGGTCTCGTTCGCGGCGGACAGCTGGAGGTAGTTGCGAGCTATCACACCGATCTGGCTTCCGGTGGAGACGTCGGCCAGGCGCAAGGCCTCCTCATCGGGGATCCGGCCCACCAGCCTGGTGACCTCGCGCACCTTGGAGAAGCTGACATCTCCCTCCCCCAGGCTCTCCTTCACCTTCGGCATTTCGCGTAGTGCCATCATCACTCGAACGTATTCCCGTGCGGTGTGTGCGCTCACAGCAGCGATGTGCATGACCCACTGGGGCAACGATGTCACGCCCACCCACTGTGCCCACAGACCCCGACGTTCGACCTCATCGATGAGTGCAATGACACGGGCATGACAGAAGGCGATGCACGAGATGTTGCGTCGAATGTCGGCAACCAGCTCCTCGGGAGTGAGATCGCACAACCCAGTCCCGGCATCGGTCTCAGCCTCAGCGCCGGCCCCAGCGCTCGGCTCGGTGCGCGGGGCTCGCGCCTGCGGTCTCGAGTCTTTGCCGTAGTCACTGGGATCGACGCTCAACACGTTGAGAATCTCTGAATCTGCGAACGGATCCGGATCGTCTGCGAACGGATCTGCAGCCGTGTTCTCGACCATGGTCCCCACCTTTCCCCTTCGGCCTCCCTGGCCATTCGGTTCGTGAGTCCCCATGACCTCGAACCGTACTTTCACCATACGAGGCACCACTGACATGAGATCCCGACCAGACTGCATCACACCGTTGAATGGGTAGATTTCTTCCTAATCTGATTCGGACCCGATGTATATCTGTTCTACATAATTTGAATCTCCTGATTGTTGGCGCGTCCCCGCGGGGACGCGCCAATCAATGCGAGCCTCACGCCGTAGGCTGATTGCATGAGCGAAGAGACGAACGACGACGCAGGCCTCTCCCCTATCGGCCTGCAGGATTCACCCCGTGAGGCGGCCACTCGGACCTCCTACGATGCGATCGCCGAGACCTATACGGGCTGGATTGCAGACGAGCTCACGGCCAAGCCACACGATCGAGCCGTCCTCGGTGCCTTTTCGGAGCTCGTACTCGCCACAGGGGATTCCCAGACGCTTGAAATCGGGTGCGGCCCAGGTCGGATCACTGCATTCCTTGCCGCTTTGGGTCTGACTCCGACGGGCCTCGACCTTTCCCCCGCCATGATCGCCCTAGCAACGCGCCACTATCCCGCCTTCGACTTCGCCACCGGCACCATGACCGCACTGCCGTATGGCGACGACAGCTTCTCCGGGCTCCTGGCATGGTATTCCATCATCCACGTTCCCGATGAGTCCCTGCACACCGTCTTCGCCGAGGCGGCACGAGTGCTGCGGCCGGGAGGCCTGTTCCAACTGGCCTTCCAGCTCGGCGACCGAGTCGACCATCAGTCCGAGGCAGCCGGGTTCGACGTCGATCTCGACTTCCACCGCCGCTCGATCGATCAGGTTCTCACAGTTCTCGCTGAACACGGTTTTGCTCCCGTGACCCGGCTCGAGCGGGAGCCGGACCAGGCAGGCCAGTTCCCAGAGACGACGCGACAGGGCTATCTGCTCGCCCGCCTCGACCCCACCGCGGCCACTCCCTTGAATCGGGCAACGCCCGAACAGTGACAAAATGGGTGACCTATGAACATCGACATCGTCTTCCACACGCCTGAGATCCCCGGCAACACCGGCAACGCCATTCGCCTGGCCGCGGTCACGGGCGCCCACCTCCACCTCGTCGAACCGCTTGGCTTCGATCTCTCCGATGCGAAACTGCGTCGTGCAGGACTGGATTATCACGATCTTGCCCACGTCACCATCCATGCGTCGCTGACGGATCTGTGGAACCACCTCGGCGAGCGTCGAGTCATCGCATTCACCACCCATACACACGATTCCTTCGCCGAGGTCGACTACCGTGACGGTGATGTCCTCCTCTTCGGTCAGGAGTCGACGGGCCTGCCCGATTCCGTCGTCGCTGACGAGCATGTGGATCTGTCCGTGCGCATCCCGATGCTTCCATCCAGGCGTTCGCTCAACCTCGCCAATTCCGCGTCGATCGCGATCTACGAGGCTTGGCGCCAACAGGGATACAGCGGGGCTTGAACCCGCGTAGACTTCTGCCCGATACACAATCCTGAAAGGACCACTATGACCTCCAAAGTGCTCACAATCGCCGGTTCCGACGTCTCAGGCGGAGCAGGGCTCGAAGCCGACCTGAAGATGTTCGAAGAGTACGGCGCATTCGGTACCGCCGCCGTGACCTGCATCGTCACCTTCGATCCTGCCGACAGCTTCAGCCACGTCATCGAGTTCATCGACCCTGAGGTCGTGACCCGCCAGCTTGAATCGACGCTGGCCGTACACAAATTCGACGCCCTCAAGTCGGGCATGCTCGGTTCGGTGGAGAATGCCCTTGTCCTGGCCGAGAAGCTGAAGACCAATGAGCTTCCCTATGTCTTCGATCCCGTCCTCGTCTGCAAGGGTGCGGGCACGATGGTCGATCTCAAGGATCTTTTCGTCGACAATCTCGTGCCTTTGGCCACCGTCATCACCCCGAACCTCGAGGAAGCCGCAACGCTGGCCGGCATCGATCCGATCGATTCGGTTGAGGGAATGATCGAGGCCGCGAGGATCATCCACGGTCAAGGTGCGAAGAACGTCGTCGTCAAGGGCGGCGCACGTCTGGCCGGTGACGACGCGATCGACATTCTCTTCGATGGTCAGACCGTCACGACGCTGCGTTCACGCAAGGTCAATGAGAAGCTCGTCAACGGTGCAGGCTGTTCGTTCGCCTCATCCATCGCCGCTGGAATCGCCACCGGACTGAGCATTGAGGATGCAGTTGTCTCGGCGAAGGAGAAGGTCGCCCACGGCATCGCGAACTGCCTCGGCAACGCCACAGGCGTGGCCTCGCTGTTCCACCCCGCGGCACGCACTCAGCCCTCACCCGATGTCCGCGTCAGCGTGGACTGACCGAACTGATTCGCTCGAGCACAGAGAAAGAGAGAACTGCCCCGCACACCGTCAAGGGCGTGCGGGGCAGTTCGCATGAGTCAAGTGTGACGGTCGCAACCGTCGTCTCGGTCGAAACCGACAGGGGATCAGCGCTTGCCGAAGCCCTTGTAGCGATCCTTGAACTTCTCGACGCGGCCTGCGGAGTCGAGGATGCGCTGCTTTCCGGTGTAGAACGGGTGCGATGAGCTCGAGATCTCAACATCGATGACTGGGTAGGTGTTGCCATCTTCCCACTCGATCGTCTTATCGCTCTTTGCGGTCGAACGGGTGAGGATCTTGGTTCCCGATGACAGATCGTTGAACACGATCGGTGCGTATTCCGGGTGGATGTCCTTTTTCATATTCATACCTTTGCTGAATCCGCTCAGGCGCCTGGTATGGGTCGACCCATCCGCCAGTGCCCGAATTCGTCTGCTGGACACGCCCCGCACCGTAGGAACCGGACACGAAGCGACAGCCCAGTCTATCTGATGGACTGGCCCAAAGCGATTCCCACATCGTCTCCTAAACTGTGGTCATGAACACCAAGGAACGCATCTCCGCGCAATTCGACCTCACTCCCGCAAAATCCGTTCCCGAGCTCATGGCCAAGCCCACCGCTGAGGCGATGTCGTCGATCACCGGCGACGTCGACGCGTTCGCCATCGACCCGCAGATCGCCGACACTTCGGCCCTGCTCGACGCCACCGGTCTCGGACCGGAGACCTCGGCCAACTGTGTTCTCGTCGCGGGTTCGCGCGCCGGTGAGGAAAGGATCGCTGCCTGCATGGTGCTCGCCAACACGCGCGCCGATGTGAACAAGCGCGTGAAGAAGCTCCTTGACGTGCGCAAGGCCTCATTCCTGCCCATGGACCGTGCGGTCGATGAATCAGGGATGGAGTACGGCGGCATCGGCCCGATCGGTTTGCCTGCCAACTACCGGATTCTCATCGACACACGTGTGGCCGAGGCCGACGAGCTCATCATCGGTTCGGGCATCCGTGGTTCCAAGCTCGTGCTCTCGGGCGCAGCACTGGCGTCACTTCGCACCGCCGAGGTGGTCGACGGGCTCGCGAACGAGATCAGCTGAGGTCGTCGGTCAGCCCAGTCCTGCCTTGTCGAGAACATAGGTGATGAGCGGTTCATAGAGGTATGGCACAACATCGTCATCGAGGGGAACGGTGACCTCGATTGCCTCCTGTGCCTCGGCGACGAAGAGGGCCGGATCGTTGCAGTCGGCATAGCCGAGAGTGCGCAGTCCACGACTCGATGCCGCACCGGCCCACCCGTGATCGGCCACGATCAGATCAGGCGCCTGATCGCCTCGGCGGGTGATGTCGTCAAGAAGGGCGTGCATGGGCTCGGCGAGGTGAGTATGCGGGGTTCCGCCGTGCTGGTGCCAGGTCCACACCCGGTTGATCTGCCGGCAGTCACCGCCAAGGTCTGGGACGGGAACGGCGTTGGCCTGGTGCGTGATCCGAGCACCGTGGGCTTCGGCGGCCGCGGCGATCGCCATGTGCACAGGAAGCAGCCCGGCAGGATGGCCTGTGGCGAAGAGGATCTCTCCCCCGGCGCGGGTGACATCCCCGATGGCCGTGGCCAGTGTTTCAAGGGAGTCGATGCAGCGCTCGGTCGAAATCGTATCGACGCCCTCAACGAAGTCCGTCTCGGGACGCAGCCCGCACCGGTCGACCATGACGGCAAATACCGAATCGTAGTCCCAGTCCTGAGTGAGTTCGACGCCGAAGTCGAATTGCTTCTCCTGTGCCAGGAAACGGTGGATGTGGGAGAGGTTGTTCTCTCTGGGAGTGGCCACCTCTCCCGTGATACGTCCAGTCTCCAAGGCATGCGCAAGTGTGGTGCGGTCCACTGGTCTCCTCATTCGGGTCTGATCTGCTCGCTAACAGTGTCCCATAGAGGGCCCCGTCCCCTGGTCAGCGCTGTGGAGTCCAGCGCCCGCTTTCCACATCGGATTGTGACGTTCTACAGATCTGGAAGCGGCACGCGACCGGTCATTGCCATAAGCATCTCACGGGCACTCATCCTCATCTCATGTGTCCCGGTTCCCAGCTCCAGATCGACGTCCTCGGCAACCAGCCGCCGCCCAGTCAGCTCGACGCCGAAGTAGGCGAGGGTCTTTCGAGTGACGTTGTTCAGCACCAGTCGGATCCGTTCGGGAGGTGAAGGCGGGAGTCCGAGCGGCTCTGTGATGTCGAGACCGTGGATGATGTCGTGGCTCAACGCTCCGACCACACCGCCGCCAGGGGGTGTCCATGGGGTGCCAATGTTGTTCGACAATGACTCGAGCAGTTCAGTGTCGCTGAGCGCAGACGTGTCCGCTTGTGCGGCGCGGTCGGCGTAGGCATTGAATCTGAATCCGCTCCGGGCAAGGCCGAGGAGGAGCCGAGGAACGTTGTATCGGTAGGCCATTGTCAGGTGTGCGACGACTTCTCTCACCTGCCAGCCTTCGCACAGCGATGGAGTCGACCATTGATCGTGGTCGAGCCCGGTGAGCAAGTCTGCCAGCCGTGAACGTTCGGCAATCGTCTCGGTTCGGATCAGGTCATTGGAGGGATCATCTCTGTGTGTGTTCATAGTCCTTATACGAACGAGCAGCCCTGAACTCATCGGGAAGTGTCGAACTTCCTCACAATCGTCGCGATGGACAGCCCAGGAGATTGGGTGAGTCTGAGCTTTCAGCTAGTCAAGTGCCTCCGGCAGCCCGAACTCAGAGAACCGTTCCGCGGTGCCCAAGAAGGTGACGAGGTGGGCCACCCTGTTGCCGCGAACCTCGACGAGCAGCAACGCGAAAGCACGAGGGACGCCGTGATCGTCGACCCTGTATTGTCCGAACCCCGGAGAGCCGTTCATCGCCACCGGTAGCAGCCGGTCGCCTACACAGGTATCGGAGGCCGCCATCACTGTCAGTATCGATTCGCGTCCTTCGAGCCACCATACGAAAGGCGGCATCGACGAACGAGCGTCTTCTCGGAGCAGGTGCTTGAGGCCGTCGATGTCATGCGCCTCGAAGGCGGCAACATAGTTGTCCAGCAGCTTGCGTTGGTCAGTGTCATCGGGTTGAAAGACGTCGGCGGTTGCCGGTGGGGATTCCGATAGTCGCGCTCGTGCTCGCTGCAGGGCGCTGTTGACTGCGGGCACCGTCGTCTCGATGATCTCTGCGGTCTCATCGGCGCTGAAGGCCAGCACTTCACGCAGCACGAGCACCGCCCGCTGTCTCGGTGCCAGACACTGCAGAGCAGCGATGAACGCGAGACGAACGGTTTGGCGTTGGTCGACGATCTCCGCTGGGTCACTGGTGCACATCATTCGGGAATCGGGCATCGGTTCGACGAAGAACTCAGGTGACAGGGGCGAACTCAGGTCTCCCGAATCGGCTGGCACCCGAGCCTGGCCGAAGTCGGTGGACATCGACCGACGCCGCGCACTGCGGAGCAGATCCAAACAGATGTTGGTGGCGATCCTGTGGACCCACGTCGACAGCTTTCCCAGTGCCGGGTCGTAGCGGTCGAGCGCTTGGTAGGCACGCACGATCGTCTCCTGCACCGCATCATCGGTATCCGCTGCATTGCCGAGCATTCGATAGCAGTAACCCGTCAGACGCACCCGCAGGTCCTCAAGATCATCGATGGAGGGTCCGAGCGATTCGTTCATGCTCACCCCGCCATCTTCACACGAATCGCGGCACGCTGCCTGAGTAACCGCGTCCGGGCCCAGCACTCATTTCTTCAGGGAGGTAATAGTGGAGAACGTTGGGCGGCCACTTTCGAGACCTCACTCCTCCCGATGTTCCTGCGTGTTGTCCAACGGAAATGGCGAGGTCCAGGTTGAAGTGCTCGACCTGTCGAGTGACTGTGCGTTGCCCCTCACATTGAACTGTCGCAAATTATCCGACAGTTGGTTCTGCCTATAGTTCTTCCCGCAAGGCATTGGAGATATGTTTACCGATTGTTTTCACATCGCGCCCGAATAGGAGTGCCAGCTGGTGTCCCGTCAACCAAACCGTTTCGGCATCCGTTCGGACTCGGAGCGAGGTATCGCCGCCTTTGGTCGTATACAGCTCAATCGAGTCGTTCATAGTCACAACGTAGCCTGAGCCACCGACGCCACCTCAGTCGGTCTGCAGGGCGAAGCAGGCCACCGCCGAGGCGGCTGCGA
Organism: Brevibacterium sp. CBA3109; assembly: GCF_040256645.1. NCBI lineage: Bacteria > Bacillati > Actinomycetota > Actinomycetes > Micrococcales > Brevibacteriaceae > Brevibacterium > Brevibacterium koreense. Next base: position 1,842,225 of record NZ_CP158281.1, read on the forward strand.
CGTTGAGGGAGTCGACTCCCCCGGACATCGGGATCATGACCGTCGAATCACAGGCGGTGATCGTCGAGCGTCGCAGACCGTCGCCTTCGGTGCCGAAGACGATGGCGGTGCGTTCAGGCGCATCGGCGGCGAACTCCCGGATCGCCACAGAGTCCTCATCGAGAGCCAATGCTGCGACATGGAAGCCAAGCTCACGCAGGGAGTCGACTCCGGCAGGCCAGGATTCGATGCGCGTCCACGGCACTTGGAACACGGTGCCCATCGAGACTCGAATGGAACGCCGGTAGAGAGGATCGGCACACCTCGGCGTGATCAGGACAGCGTCGACTCCGAATGCGGCCGCGGACCGAAAGATCGCACCCACATTCGTGTGATCGACGACGTCTTCGATGACGACGATGCGCTTGGCCTCCGCGACGAGCCGCCCGACATCGGGCGCCTGTGGCCGGTGCATGGCTGCCAGAGCGCCACGGTGGAGGTGGAAGCCGGTGAGAGATTCGACCGCGGCATCGGTGCCGATGTGGATCGGGGCATCATTGTCGGCGATGAGATCGGCTAGGTCGAACAGCCATTTGGGGCTGGTCAGATACGAACGCGGAACCATGCCCGCGGCGTGGGCACGACGAATGATCTTCGAGGACTCCGCGATGAACAGCCCTTCGGCCGGCTCACGGACGCTGCGCAGCGCCACATCAGTCAGCTGGGTGTAGTCGTGCAGGTCCTCCGTCGATGAGGCCAGTGTCTCCTCATCGAAGAAGTGCAGACGGTTGGCATCGATGCCGTGCTCGGCGGCGCGATCGATGACCTGTTGCCTGGTCAGCGGTGCCTTCGCCGGAGTGTTCATGCTGCCACCATCCGATCGTTCACAGCGTCAGGATGCGCCAGATTGCGACAAGGCCGAGGATGACGATGAAGGTGCGCAGCAGCACAGGCGAGAATTTCCGTCCCACGCGGGCTCCGAAGTAGCCGCCGATGAGTGAGCCGATAGCGATGCAGATGACGGCGATCCAGTTGAGCCTGTCGTGGCCGACGATGATGTATGTGCTCGCCGAGACTGTGTTGACGACGAGGACCAGAACGTTCTTCAGCCCGTTGAGACGCTGCAGGTCATCGGGCAGGAGCAGCCCGAGCAGCGCAATGAGGATGATGCCCTGGGCGGCGGCGAAGTAGCCACCGTAGATCGCGGTGAGGAAGACGACGACGAGGACGAGTATGTAGCGCCCGGTGGAGAGCGTGTCGCCGACCGACGCCGCCACATGCTCCTCCCCTGCCCTCTGGGCACGGCGCACCGAACGGTTCTTCAGGTAGCGGGACAGGCCCGGCTGGCCCACGACCATGACGAGGGCGAGAACCAGGAGGACCGGGACGATCGTCTCGAAGGCGTCTTCCGGAAGGTGGAGCAGCAGATAGGCACCGGTCAGCGAACCCAAGACGGAGGCAGGCACGAAGCCGAGGATGCGCCGCCATTGGCCCCGCAGCTCTTCCCGGTAGCCGAAAGAGGATGCGATGTTGCCCGGGATCAGGCCGACCGCATTGCTCATCGTCGACACGACAGGGGGCACGCCGAAGGCGACGAGCGCCGGAAAGGTGATGAGGGTGCCGGAGCCGACGACGGCGTTGATGCCTCCGGCAGCGATTCCGGCGAGGACGATCAGCGCAATCTGCCACAGTTCCATTCCGAGAACTGGGTCCATGCTCAGTGTTGGGACCGGGCGTGGAACCGCTGCCCGTCGCGGGTGAGCTTGACGTCGATGCCGAAGGTCGCCGAAAGATTGTCAGCCGTCAGAGTCTCATCGATGGGGCCAGCAGCAAGATCAGTGCCCTCGGCCAGCAGCAGCACGTGTGTGATGCCCGCAGGGATCTCCTCGACATGGTGGGTGACCATGATCGTCGCCGGAGCCCACTTCGAGGACAGGATCTCCGTCAATGCGGCCAGCAGCTCTTCACGTCCGCCCAGGTCGAGACCGGAGGCGGGCTCGTCGAGCAGCAGCAGCTCCGGATCCGTCATCAGCGCACGTGCGATCTGCACACGCTTGCGTTCGCCCTCTGACAGCGTGCCGAAGGTGCGGTCAGCCAGGTGCGTGATGTTGAACGCGCCAAGGAGATCCTTGGCGCGATCCACGTCGGCGGTCTCATACTCCTCGACCCAGCGGCCAGTGACACCGTAGGCGGCAGTGAGAACGGTGTCGAGCACGGCTTCAGTCAGTGGAATGCGGCTGGCCAGGGCTGTCGAGGCGTAGCCGATTCGTGGGCGCAGTTCGAAGACGTCGACGCGCCCGAGGCGCTCCTCCAGGATTCCGACTGAGCCCGTCGTCGGGTGCATTCGTCCTGCGGCCATTTCCAACAGAGTCGTCTTCCCGGCGCCATTGGGTCCGAGAACGGCCCAATGCTCACCTTCGGAGACGGTCAGGGAAAAATCTTGGAGGAGAAAATTCTCTCCTCGGCGCACGGAAACAGAATCCAAAGTCAGGACATCACTCATATCATCCAACTCTATCGCAGGCACGGCGTCTATTCTGGTTCGACATGGACTTGACTACCGACTCACTGCTGCTGACCCTGGCGATGAACCATCGCCTGCACTCCAGCCTCGCCCCTGACGAGGTCAGTGCTGCCTTCCTCGACGACGATCGTGATGTCCCTCTCATCGTCGCCGACGAGGTCTTCGGCACCTCACCGCCGACGGGGCTGCTGCTCTTCACCGCCGAGGCGAAGGCCGCCGGTATCACGCACGCGCGCTTGGCTCTGCACCACCCGTCCCTGCCGCATACGACCCCACCGGTGGACAAGGCCGACCGGCTCAGGGTCGGTCGGCACACGGCTCAGATCGTCCTCCACTCGGGGTCGCACCAGGTCGGAGTGGTCCTCCTCGGCGCCGAGGCCAACGTCGAGGTCATCGCCTGCCGGGACACGGTCTTTCGCCCGGTCACGGTGGGAACCCCCGCCGAGGCGCTGCGCCGACTCCGGCTCCTTGTGATGGAGGGGCTCAACCTCATCGAGTCCATCGAGGTTCCCGCCGACTGGCGCGAGGGTCCATGGCGGGACTGGCAGGAGGAGCTGAGCACCAGCCACCCGATTTCACGGCTCATCCCCTCCGTCGCCGATGCCCGGGCCATCTATGCCGCCCTGGACATTCATGAACGGATGCGCACCGTGTTGGCTCCGGCCACGGTCGCACCGCCGGCCTTCGGTGATCTGCTCTCGCGCCTGCACCCCGCGGCCGCCGACTACATCATCGCTGTGGCTACGATGAAGGGGTGAATGACTCAGACTCCGCAGCCCCGATGCCAGGCAATTCGATCCAGCTCCTCGTCATGGACGTGGATTCGACGTTCATCAACGAGGAGGTCATCGACCTCATCGCCGTCCACGCCGAGGTGGGGGCTCAGGTCGCCGACATCACCGAACGGGCCATGGCCGGCCAGTTGGACTTCGCCGCTTCCCTGGCCGAGCGCGTGGCGCTGCTCAAGGGATTGCCGGTCTCCGTCCTCGATGAGGTGCGTGCTCAGATCACGTTGACGCAGGGTGCCCGCGAGCTGGTTGCCGCAGTCCAGTCCGGTGGCGGCGTCGTGGCGTTGGTCTCCGGTGGCTTCACTCAGATCATCGCTCCTGTCGCGGAGGCGATGGGCATCACCGAGGTCTTTGCCAATGGTCTCGACTCCCACGATGGACTGCTCACCGGTGTCACGAGCGGTCGTGTCATCGATCCCAGTGCGAAGGCCGAGATCTTCTCGCAACTAATCCCCAAGTACGACTGTGATCCGGCCCGGACCGTGGCTGTCGGCGATGGAGCCAACGACATCGGAATGATCCAGGCCGCTGGTCTGGGTGTGGCCTTCTGTGCCAAACCGGCACTTGTCGCCGCCGCTGACGCCGCGGTGACGAATCGTGATCTGCGAGAGGTGCTCACCCTCATCGAAACACGCGCACAGGTGTGAGCCTCACCACGCGTGAACCTCACCACGCGTGAATAGAACTCAGGCGCCTGAACCTTGTTCAGACGCCTGAGTTCTCTCTTGGCTATGGCGTTCAGACGCCGAGGAAGACCCGCAGCTCGGGCTCCGGATAATTCCCGGGTTCGATGTCCCAGCTCTCAAGTGTGAAGACTGCGAGCGAGGAGGGACGGAACTCGTCCGGGACCCCCGATGAGCTGCTGAGGTGACCGACCACCTCGGCGACGGTGGGCTGGTGGCCCACGATATAGGCGCACTGGGAATCGGCCGGGATCGAGTTGATCGCGTCGATCCAGTCCTCGACTCCCCCGTTGTAGAGGGACTCGTCCTGGCGCAGTTCGAGGCCGGTACCGGTTTCGGGTTCCCCGTTGTTCCGGTTGACGGCTTCGACCACGGCCTGCCCGGTCTGGACGGTGCGCCGAGCCGCCGAGGCGATGGCCACGTCAGGTGACCAGCGCTCGGCGATTTCGGCTCCGGCCTCAACAGCCTGAGTCAGGCCCTTGGCGTTCAACGAGCGTTCGAAGTCCGTTGGGCCTTCGGCCTCGGCCTTCGCATGGCGGGCGAGAATGAGCACAGGCATCGTCGTGTTCTCCGGATCAGTGTGGGTGTCGGGTGGTCCGGTTCAGGCGCCGGTGGAGTGGAATCCGCCGTCGACGTGGATCATCTCGCCGGTGGTGGCGGGGAACCAGTCCGAGAGCAGGGCGACGATCGCCTTGCCTGCCGGGGTGGTGTCCTTCTGGTCCCATCCCAGCGGTGCGCGGTCGCCCCACATGTCTTCGAGGGTCCCGAATCCGGGAATCGAGGTGGCGGCGGTGGTCTTCAGCGGTCCGGCCGAGACGAGGTTGACGCGGACTCCGTCTTCGCCGACGTACTTCGCGAGGTAGCGAGCCGTGGACTCGAAGGCGGCCTTGGCCACGCCCATCCAGTCGTAGACCGGCCAGGAGATGGTGGCGTCGAAGGTCAGGCCGACGACTCCGGCACCCTTGTTGAGCACGGGCTTCGCGGCCACGGTGATGGCCTTGAGCGAGAACGCCGAGACGTGGATCGCTGCGGACACGGAGTCCCAGGGGGTGTCGAGGAACACGCCGCCGAGTGCGTCCTTGGGGGCGAAGGCGATGGCGTGGACGATGCCGTCGATGTTGCCTTCGAGGCGCTCAGGCAGTGCGGCCAGGTCGTCTTCGTTGGTGGCATCGAGTTCGATGACCTTCGGGGTCTCGGGCAGGCGTTCGGCGATCACCTGGGTGATCTTCATCTGGCGGCCGAAGCTGGAGAGGATGACTTCGGCACCCTGCTCCTGAGCGATGCGGGCTGCTGCGAAGGCGATGGAGGCCTCGGTCAGAACGCCGGTGACGAGGATGCGCTTTCCGTCAAGAATTCCCATTGTGGTCCTTTCAAACTGTTCAAACGTGGGTGAAATCGTTGTCGTCGACGGCTATGGAGCCGACGCCCTTGGTGTGAAGTCTAGATGTTGGCGGGGCTCAGTGCCCCATCCCCAGCCCACCGTCGACGGGAATGACGGCACCGGAGATGTAGGCGGCCTCGTCCGAGGACACCCAGCGGACGACCTTTGCGACCTCGGTCGCCTCGGCGAATCGCTTCGCGGGGATCGTCGCGAGGTATTCCTTCTGCTGCTTCTCGGGCAGTTCATCCGTCATGTCGGTGCGGATGAAGCCGGGAGCGACGACGTTGGCGGTGATGCCGCGTGAGCCGAGTTCACGGGTGACCGAGCGGGCGAAGCCGACGAGTCCGGCCTTCGAGGCCGAATAGTTCGCCTGACCGGGGACTCCGTAGAGCCCGGACACCGAGGAGATGAGCACGATGCGGCCCTTCTTCGCTCGGATCATGCCGGTGATGGCGCGCTTGACGGTGCGGAAGGTGCCTGTGAGGTTGGTGTCGACGACGGCTTCGAACTCGTCATCGCTCATCCGCATGAGCAGATTGTCTCGGGTGATGCCGGCGTTGGCCACAACCACTTCGACGGGGCCCAGCTTCTCCTCGATCTCTGCGAAGGCACGATCGAGTGAATCGGTGTCGGTGACATCTGCGGAGACGGCCAGTGCGCCTTCGGGTGCGTCACCGTTGCGGGAAGTCACGGCTACCTTGTCGCCCTGGGCGAGGAATTCCTCGGCGATGGTGCGACCGATTCCGCGGTTTCCTCCGGTCACGAGGACTATGCGTGGTTCTGACACGAATCTCTCCTGTTGGTGGACAATACAGATTGATCCACGATGGGGATCAAACCTACCGTCACTAACCTATCGTGAACCGGCGGGCGTCGATACGACTCACACAAACGAAGAGTATGATTTTGTACGAGTAATCGAGCGAAGAAGGTTATGTCCAAGCACCCGCAGCAGATCACCACGGCAGACACTGCCCTTGATGACGACATGAAGTCGCGGATCATCAAATATTCGATCACCATGGCGATTCGCACGTTCTGCTTCGTGGCGGCCTACTTCATGTTCCGGGCGGATCTGCATGTGCTGATGTGGGTCTGCGTCGGCGGTGCTGTGCTCCTCCCCTACCCCGCCGTGATCTTCGCCAATGCCGGCCGGGAACGCTCCAGCAATTCTGACAACGCCTTGATCGACAACGCGCCCATGCCCGAGCTGCCGCCGGCCACCGGAGACACGATCTCTGGAGACACGATCTCCGGTGACACCGTTCCTGGAGAGACCGTTTCCGGGGAAGCAGACGGCTCGGTCACCGACGACACTGACAGCACTGCGTCTGCTGACGGCAGCGCCGACCCCACTGACCCGACTCGAGGTGATCGTGCATGACCGAGAAGCTCCCGTGCTCGGCGAAGGGATGCCGGGCAGACGCCACGCGGGCAATCCTGTGGAACAACCCGAGACTGCACATGCCCAAACGCCGTAAGACCTGGCTGGCCTGTGATGAACATCTCGACTATCTGCGCGAGTTCCTCACCCTGCGCAGCTTCTACCAAAGCGACGTCGCCATCGACGACATCCCGGAGGACGCGGGTTGATGGCACGCTATTCCTTCCTCTTCAGCCCACGGTGGCTGAAATACATCGCGATGACGATCATCGTCGTCATTGCCTGCATCTTCCTCGCCCTGTGGCAGAAGGATCGTCGCGAGCAGCGTGAACACGAGATCGACACGATTAAAGCGAACTATTCCGCGACTCCGGTCGACATCGACAGCATCCTGCCGTCCACCTCGGCAACGCTCGATGAAGAGGACGAATGGCGCCAGGTCTCGCTGACCGGGCACTACCAGACATCCGATACCGTCTTCGCCCGCAACCGCACGGTCAATGACAAGGTCGGCTACTACGTCGTCGTCCCGTTTGAGCTCACCTCGGGTGACACGATCGCGATCGTCAGAGGCTGGGTCGCGGAACCCGACGAGGTACCGCCGGCCCCGTCAGGTGAGCAGACCATCAACGCCCGCCTCCAGCCGGCGCAGGACGGATCCGAGGATAAGAATCCCGATGGGCTGATCAAGGCCATCGATCCTGCCCGCATCCCCGGCATGGACTCGGCCTATGACAATGTCTACGCCGAAGCCGTCCACACCGGAAACGGCCTGCCCGATGAGTCCGGGCTGACTCCCCTGCCTGCGCCCGACCTCGACCCGGGCAACCATCTGTCCTACATGCTCCAGTGGTTCACCTTCGGCATCATGATCATCATCGCCGTGTCGATCTCAGCCAGGCGTGAGCGACGAGCCGACGACGAGGCTGCCGAGAAGGTCACCGGTGACGTCGAGTACGTCGTGATCGACAAGGCGGCGCTGGGCGCGGGTGCGAAGATCTCGCAGCCCGGCAACCGCTACGGCCGCAACCGATTGAGATCAGCCAGCGTGCACGGTCGTGCCGAGGCCGAAGAAGACGAGTACATCGAGGACCGCTTCAGGCACAGCTGAGCACGCTTCCGGCACAGCTGAGCCAGCGGTCGAGCCTCAGGCCAGCGTGACGAGGTCCAGGTAGGTGTCGTTCCACAGGTCTTCGTCACCGTCGGGCAGCAGCAGCACACGATCAGGATCGAGTGCGGAGACGGCTCCCTCATCGTGGGTGACGAGGATGATGGCACCCTCATAGCGGCGAATGGCCGAGAGGATCTCCTCACGCGAGGCCGGGTCGAGGTTGTTCGTCGGCTCGTCGAGGAGGAGGACGTTGGCGCTGGAGACCACGAGTGTGGCCAGAGCCAGACGAGTCTTCTCGCCACCGGAGAGCACCTTCGAGGGTTTGTGGACGTCATCGCCGGAGAACAGGAACGAACCGAGCACATTGCGCACCGCGGTGTCATCAAGGTGCGGCGAGTTGCGCTTCATGTTCTCCAACACGCTGCGTTCGAGATCGAGCGTTTCGTGTTCCTGCGCGTAGTAGCCGAGCTTGAGCCCGAAGCCGGGCACGACCTCACCCGAGTCTGGTTCGTCGAGGCCGGCCAGCAGGCGCAGCAGGGTGGTCTTACCGGCACCGTTGTAGCCGAGGATGACAACGCGAGAGCCCTTGTCGATGGCCAGGTCGACGCCGGTGAACACCTCGGTCGAGCCGAAGCTGCGTGAGAGTCCCTCTGCTGTCAACGGCACGCGTCCGCAGTCTGCCGGGGCCGGGAATCGCAGGTTCGCGACCTTCTCGGAGCTGCGTTCGGCGTCGAGGCCCGACAGCAGACGTTCGGCGCGTTTGGCCATCTGCTGGGCGGCGACAGTCTTCGTGGCCTTGGCCATCATCTTGTTGGCCTGGGCGGTCAGTGCCGAGGCCTTCTTCTCAGCATTGGCGCGCTCACGACGGCGACGACGCTCATCGTCTTCACGCTGCTTGAGGTAGAGGCGGTAGCCCATCGAGTAGATGTCGATGGTCTGGCGGGTCGCGTCGAGGAAGAACACCTTGTTGACGACTTCATCGATGAGATCGAGGTCGTGACTGATGATGATGAGCCCACCGGAGTAGCCCTTGAGGTAGTCGCGCAGCCACAGCACGGACTCGGCGTCGAGGTGGTTCGTCGGCTCGTCGAGGATCATGGTGTCAGGTGCCGAGAACAGGATTCGGGCCAGTTCCACGCGGCGCCGCTGACCACCGGAGAGGGTGCCGATCTCCTGATTGATGAGATCTTCGTCAAGGCCGAGGTTGGCTGCGATGGCGTAGGCCTCGGACTCGGCCGAATAGCCTCCTGCTGCCATGAATTCGGCTTCGATGCGCGGGTAGCGGTCGATGGCCTTCATCGAAACGTTCTCATCGGGAGAGGCCATCTGGTGCTCGGCCTTGCGCAGACGCTTGACGAGGACGTCGAGCTCGCGAGCGGAGAGGATGCGCTCCATACCGGTGGCCTGCGGGTCGCCGCTGCGGGGATCCTGCGGCAGGTAGCCCACCGATCCCGACACGGAGACACTGCCCTTCGCGGCGCTGTGCCCTCCCATGATCACCTTCGTCAGGGTGGTCTTGCCCGCACCGTTGCGTCCGACGAGGCCGACACGGTCGCCCTTGTCGACACGGAAGGAGACCTCGGACATCAGCGTACGGGCGCCGACGTTGACTTCGAGGTCGGATGCCTGAATCATTCATTCTCCAAACTGCGACCGATGATGTCGGCCAAGAATTCTTGCGGGTGGATTCCCTGAGCCTGTGCCCGGGAGACGAGTTCGTCTGCGATGTGAGTGGGGACGCGACAGGAGACCAAGGTCGTGGCCTCGTCTGCGACGGGTGCTGTACCTGCGACCGGAGCCTCTTCTGCAACCAGATCGTCTTCGGCTGAGGGCGCGGTGACCGACTCCGACGTCCCCGCGGGGACGTATCCGGGCCCGGAGGGAACCGTGGAGTTCTCCTGATAGGCGGTCGCGGCGGCCCGGGCGCGATCGTCGGCGGCCTCGTTCATCGCATGATTGCTGTGGCCCTTGACCCATTCGAATTCGACCTCACGGCCCTTCAGCGCAGAGTCGAGCTGTTCGAGGAGATCCTTGTTGAGGACGTCCTTGCCGTCAGCCTTCTTCCATCCCTTGCGCTTCCAGCCGGGCATCCACTTCGTCAGGGCGTTGATGACGTACTTGGAGTCGCAGAAGACCTTGAGGTCCTCACCGGCGTCGGCTGTGGAGTTCAGCAGGTCGAGGACGGCCATGAGCTCACCGCGGTTGTTCGTCGATTCTTTCCATCCGCCGGCGTGCCAGCAGTCATCGTCGACATACCAAGCCCAGCCGGCGGGTCCGGGGTTGCCGAGGGCTGACCCGTCTGCGGCCGCGATGATCGTCAATGGTTCTCCTAGGAAAGTCGGTCTTCATTCTTTCATGCCGAGCCCGTGCCCCCGCGTTCAGGGCGGGTGATCTGCACAACCCCTGCCGGCTCGGGACCGGTACACAGGTACTCACGAACATCGCCGAGGTGGGGGCACCGGAATCGATGCTCCCACCTCGGCGAGGTGAGGGTGCGACGTCCCCGCGGGGACGTCTCAGGTGACGAAGATCAGATGTTGAAGCCGAGGGCGCGCATCTGTTCGCGACCGTCGTCTGTGATCTTCTCCGGACCCCATGGCGGCATCCAGACCCAGTTGATCCGGTAGGCCGGCACGATGCCTTCGAGGCACTGAGCCGTCTGGTCCTCGATGACGTCGGTCAGCGGGCAGGCCGCTGAGGTCAGCGTCATTTCGACGACGGCGGTTCCGTCGTCTTCGACTGAGAGGCCGTAGACGAGTCCGAGATCGACGATGTTGACGCCGAGCTCAGGGTCGACGACATCCATCATCGCTTCGCGCACCTCGTCGATGCTTGCATTCTGCGGTGCGTCTATCACTTCGGGCATTCTTACTCCTTCAGAGACGTTTGGGCTTGGTTGAGTGCATCCTTGAACGCCACCCAGGACAGGAGTGCGCACTTGATCCTGGCCGGGAACTTCGACACTCCGGAGAACGCCGCGGCGTCGCCGAGTATTTCCTCGTCCCCTGCCATTGTCCCACGGGAGTGCATGAGTTCGTGGAACTTCGCTTCGACATCGAGCATGCCCTCGAGCGTGTTCTCCTCGGCGAGCTCGGACAGAACCGAAGCCGAGGCCATCGAGATCGAGCACCCGTCGCCGGTCCAGCGCACGACGATGCTGCCGTCGCTGCCCAACTCGGTTTCGAGTTCGATCTCGTCCCCACACGTGGGATTGATCTGGTGCGAGGAGCCGTGCGGCCCCGCGGCCATGTCTCCGAGCAGATCAGCGTTGCCGATCCGTTCCCGCGAGTGGTCGAGGATGACCTGTTGGTAGAGCTGCTGCATCTGTGTGCTCATGACCGAGACCTCACTGAACGCCGAAGAAGGGACGTACCTCGGCCAGAGCGGTCAGGAACCGCTCACAGTCCTCGGTGTTGTTGTACAGGTAGGTGCTCGCCCGGGTTGTGGCGGTGACGCCGAAACGCCGGTGCAGCGGCTGAGCACAGTGGTGACCGACCCGGACCGCGACGCCCTGGGAATCAAGATACTGGCCGACATCGTGGGCGTGGACGCCGTCGACGTCGAAGGCCACGGTGCCGATCCGGTCCTCGGCCGAGCCGAGCACGGTGATGCCGGGAATCTCTGCGATTCCGTCGAGGAGAACTCGGGTGAGGTCTCGCTCATGGTCGAAGATTTTGTCCAGGCCCACCTCGGCGAGGTAGTTGACCGCGGTGGTGAACGCCGCAACCTCGGCCACGGGCTGGGTTCCGGCCTCGAAGCGCTGTGGTGCGTCCATGAACTCTGAATCCTCCATGGTCACCGTGGTGATCATGGATCCGCCGGTCAGGACCGGGGGCAGTGCATTGAGCAGCTCCGACTTGCCCCACAGGGTGCCGAGGCCGGTGGGCCCCAGTGCCTTGTGCGCGGAGAAGGCCGCGAAGTCGACATCGAGGTCAACGAAGTTCACGGGCATGTGCGGGACCGATTGGCACGCGTCGAGGACGACGAGGGCGCCGACCTCTCGAGCTCGGGCGACGAGTGTGTCGACCGGGTTGATGGTGCCGAGCACGTTGGAGACATGGGTGAAGGCGAAGACCTTCGTGGTCTCATCGACGATGGTGTCCAGATCACTGAGGTCGAGCTCACCGGAATCAGTGACGGGAATCCACCGGAGCGTGGCGCCGGTCGAGTGCGCCAACTGCTGCCAGGGCACGAGGTTCGCGTGGTGCTCCATCTCGGTCACGACGATCGAATCGCCGGACCCGAGGTTGAAGCGCTGCGCGGATTCCCCGCCGAAGCCGTGGCTGGCTCGGTCGATGCCGAGCGCGACCACGTTGAGGGCCTCGGTGGCGTTCTTCGTCCAGCACACCTGTTCCGGTGTTCCGCCGACGAGGTTGGCCACAGCTTCCCGGCCGGCCTCGAACGCGTCGGTGGCCATCACCGCGAGCGAATGCGCCCCGCGATGGACAGCGGCGTTGCGCTGCGAGTAGTACTCGGTGAATGTGTCGATGACACACTGCGGCTTCTGCGAAGTCGCGCCCGAGTCAAGATAGCTCAGAGGCGACTCCCCGACCCTGGTGTCCAGGATCGGGAAGTCGTTCCGAAGTCGAGCGAACATCAGGCCGGTGCTTGCAGGAAGCGGTCGTAGCCTTCGTTCTCGAGGCGTTCGGCCAGTTCCGGTCCGCCTTCTTCAGCGACCTTGCCCTTGATGATCACGTGCACGTGGTCAGGCTTGACGTAGCTGAGGATACGCGTGTAGTGCGTGATGAGGAGAACGCCGACATCGGTCGTCTCGCGGACCCGGTTGATGCCCTCGGACACGATGCGCAGGGCATCGACGTCGAGGCCGGAGTCGGTCTCGTCGAGGACCGAGAACTTGGGCTTGAGCATCTCCATCTGGAGGATCTCGTGGCGCTTTTTCTCACCGCCGGAGAATCCTTCGTTGACGTTGCGGCTGGCGAACTCGGGATCCACGCGGAGGTTCTCCATCGCGGACTTGAGGTCCTTGGTCCAGTGACGCAGCTTCGGAGCTTCGCCGTCGATTGCGGTCTTAGCCGAACGCAGGAAGTTCGTCACGGTCACGCCGGGAACCTCGACTGGGTACTGCATGGCCAGGAACACGCCTGCCTTGGCACGCTCGTCGACGGACATCGCGAGGACGTCTTCACCGTCGAGGGTGACGGTGCCCGAGGTCACCTGGTACTTCGGGTGACCGGCCAGGGAGTAGGCCAGGGTGGACTTGCCGGAGCCGTTGGGGCCCATGATGGCGTGGGTCTCGTTGGAGTTGATCTCCAGGTTGATGCCGTTGAGGATCGGCTTGGGACCGGTTTCGGTGTTGACGCTGACGTGCAGGTCAGTGATTTTCAGAGTGGACATCTCAATCCTTTTCAGTTCAGGTAAGCGTGGTGATCAGTTGAGCGTGCTGGTCAATTGAGCACTGTGCTCGGGTCAATCAGGATGCGGCCGGCGATCTCCTTGCAGTCATAGACTGCGATCGGTTCGAAGGCCGGTGGGCTCAGCGGCTTGCCGGAGGTGAGATCGAACTGGGAGCCGTGCAGCCAGCATTCGATGGCGCATCCTTCCACTTCGCCCTCGGCCAGCGATACTTCGCCGTGAGTGCAGAGATCGTCGACGGCGTGGATCGTGCCATCGGAGTCGCGGGCGATGCAGATCTCGAAGTTGTCGACTTCGATGCGCATCGTCGCTCCCGCGGCCACCTCGTCGGCGGCCGCAACGTCGATCATGGTCACAGAACGCTCCGGGAGAGTTCTTCCTCGATTCGCTCGTTGAGGACCTCTTCGATCTCGGGGACCTGGATCTTCTGGATCACTTCGTTGAAGAATCCGCGGACCACGAGCTGACGGGCGACTTCCTCGGGGATGCCGCGGCTCATCAGGTAGAACAGGTGCTCCTCATCGAAGCGTCCGGTCGAGGAGGCGTGTCCCGCACCGGCGATGTCGCCGGTCTCGATCTCGAGGTTCGGCACCGAGTCGGCACGCGCACCATCGCTGAGGATGAGGTTGCGGTTGAGCTCGTAAGTGTCGATGTCGAGAGCTTCGGGGCGGATGAGCACGTCGCCGATCCAGACGCTGCGTGCGTCCTTGCCCTGAAGAGCGCCCTTGTAGTGGACGTTCGACGTGGCCTTCGGCGTGTTGTGGTCGATGTAGGTGCGGTGCTCGAAGTGCTGTCCGGCATCGGCGAAGTAGAGTCCGAGCAGTTCGGCCTCTCCCCCGGCTGCGGAGTAGCGCACGTTCGTGTTCAGGCGCACGATGTCTCCACCGAGGCTGATGGCGATGTGCTTAAGCTTCGCATCCTTGCCCACGATCGCGTCGTGCTGGCCCAGGTGCTGTGACGCGTCGTCCCAGAGCTGCAGGGACACGAAGGTCACGTCGGCGCCGTCTCCGACCACGAGGGAGACCAGCTCGGAATGCCGGGCCAGACCTTCGTGCTCGATGACGACGGTCGCCTTCGCGTTCGCGCCGACCGAGACGACGACATGTCCGTGGGAGATGTCGTCGCCGGTGCCGTCAGCGTGGATGATTGCGGCACCGCTCAGTTCGGTGTTGGCCGGAACCGAGTAGTGGGTCACGGTCGAGGCGCGGTTGGCGGCCACGACTGCGGCCCGGTCCTCGGGTTCGAGGATGCCCAGTTCCTGAGCGGCCTCGAGCGAGATCTCCTCGACGGAGATGCCCTCGGGCAGGTCGCCCTTCGTGGTCAGCTTCGACTCGGAGGCAGCATCGGTGAAGAAATCACTGAGCTTGCGCACCGGGGAGAAGCGCCATTCCTCTTCGCGTCCGTGTGGGACGGGGAAGTCGGCGACATCGAAGCTGCGTGTACGTGCGTCCCGCTTGGAATCGGGAACCTGGACGCCGGCGCCATGAGAGTGCTCATCAAGGCCCAGCGGATTGGTGGTATCAGTCACTTAAAACTCCTTTAGCAGACGGTGGCAGGCTGACTCAGCCCACGCCACCTTCCATCTGGATTTCGATGAGGCGGTTGAGCTCGAGGGCGTATTCCATCGGCAGCTCGCGAGCGATCGGTTCGACGAACCCGCGCACGATCATCGCCATTGCCTCGGTCTCTTCCATGCCGCGGCTCATGAGGTAGAAGAGCTGATCCTCACTGACCTTGGACACGGTGGCCTCGTGACCCAGAGTCACATCGTCCTCGCGGATGTCGATGTAGGGGTACGTGTCCGACCGGGAGATGTTGTCGACCAGGAGTGCGTCACAGAGGACGTTGTTCGACGAGCCCTTGGCTCCGGGGTTCACGTGGACGAGTCCACGGTAGCCGGAACGTCCGCCGCCACGGGCCACGGACTTCGACACGATCGAGGAGTGGGTGTTCGGAGCGGCGTGAACCATCTTCGCACCGGTGTCCTGGTGCTGGCCCTCGCCGGCGAATGCCACGGACAGGGTCTCTCCCCTGGCGTGCTCCCCTGTGAGCCAGATGGCCGGGTACTTCATGGTGACCTTGGAGCCGATGTTGCCGTCGACCCATTCCATGGAAGCGCCCTCTTCGGCGATGGCACGCTTGGTGACGAGGTTGTAGACGTTGTTCGACCAGTTCTGGATGGTCGTGTAACGGACCTTCGCATCCTTCTTGGCCACGATCTCGACGACTGCCGAGTGCAGCGAGTCGGTCTTGTAGATCGGTGCTGTACAGCCCTCGACGTAGTGCACCGACGAGCCTTCGTCGGCGATGATGAGGGTGCGCTCGAACTGGCCCATGTTCTCGGTGTTGATGCGGAAGTAGGCCTGCAGCGGGATCTCGACGTGGACGCCCTTGGGGACGTAGACGAAGGAGCCGCCGGACCAGACCGCGGTGTTCAGCGCTGAGAACTTGTTGTCACCGGAGGGAATGATCGAACCGAAGTACTCTTCGAAGATCTCCGGGTACTCACGCAGACCGGTGTCGGTGTCCATGAAGATGACGCCCTGCTTCTCGAGCTCTTCATTGATCTGGTGGTAGACGACCTCTGACTCGTACTGAGCGGCGACACCGGCGACGAGGCGCTGCTTCTCCGCCTCGGGGATGCCGAGCTTGTCATAGGTGTTGCGGATGTCCTCGGGCAGGTCCTCCCAGGAGGTGGCCTGTCCCTCGGTGGAGCGGACGAAGTACTTGATGTCGTCGAAGTGGATTCCCGTGAGGTCTGCACCCCAGCTGGGCATCGGCTTCTTCTCGAACAGCTTCAGCGCCTTGAGTCGACGCTGCAGCATCCAGTCCGGCTCGTCCTTCAACTTCGAGATGTTGCGGACGACTTCTTCCGAGAGTCCGCGAGTGGCGAACTCTCCCGCGTCATTTCCGTCGTGCCAACCGTATGCGTACTGCCCGAGGTCTTTGAGCTCGGGGTTAGCATCGATGATCCGATTGCCTGTGTCAGTCATCGTGAACCTCCTTGAGGTCGATCATTGCTGTGGATGAGTGGTCTGGTGAGTTCCGAGGTCGGAATGTGGGTGGTGCAGACATGGTCGCCGTGAGCCAATGAGGACAGACGGCGAACATCGACGCCCAGGTAGTCCGAGAACATCGCAAGCTCTGCTTCGCAGACCTCGGGGAACTCGGTGGCGACTGCCTGGATGGGACAATGCCCTTGACACAGCTGCATCGCTTCGAGAGGGGTTCCGGCCGCCACCGGTGTCGCCGAGGCGGCATATCCCTCCTTGGTCAAAGCCGCAGCCAGGCCCCGGGAGCGGGAAGCCACTGTGGTGCCTCCCCGTCGATCCAGTTCCCCGCCGAGGCGGTCGCGGAGTTTCGCGACCAGGTCCTCGGTGAAGTCCTCAACGGCCTCAGGACCGACTCGGTCCTTCATGAACCGGAGGATATCGACTGCCAGCTGGTCGTAGGAGTGGGTGACCGACCCATGACCACGCGAGGTGACCACGTAGTGTCTGGCCGGTCTGCCGCGGCCTGCCTGCTTGCCGGCGAGCTCTCGGACTTCGATGAGGCCCTCACTCTCCAATGCATCCATGTGACGACGAATCGCCGCAGGAGTCAGGTCAAGCCCCTTCGCCAACGCCGAGGCAGTGATCGGCCCTTCATCGAGCACAGATCGAAATACCTTCTCCCGGGTACGGCGATCCTCTGTGTCGTTCGCAGCCATTCTCCACCTCCTTGACTAACACAACACTATTGTTGCGTAATTTGTTTCGTAAAACTAGGTGAGCCTAACCACGGACCGATTCGACGCGTCGTAGAATGGCCTGGTGTCAGCATCGGCCCTCACCATTCGTGGTCTCCAGTACTCGTACGGCGCGCACCACGTCGTCGACGGGATCGACCTCGATGCCGCCACCGGATCCATCCTCGGTGTACTCGGTCCCAATGGCGCAGGCAAGTCGACGACGATCTCCCTCGCTGTGGGCACAAGAGCCCCCGATGCCGGTCGCGTGGAGATATTCGGCCATGATCCGTTCCGTAACCATGCACGGACATCGCTGCTCGCCGGCGTCATGCTGCAGGACGGGGGGCTGCCCATGAGCGCGAAACCGCTCCAGGTCCTGCGACACCTCGCGTCCCTCTATCCCAGTCCGCTCAGCGTCGATGAACTCGCCGACCCTTTGGGTCTGCACGAGTTCTCCACACGCACGATCCGGCGCCTCTCCGGAGGGCAGAAGCAGCGTGTGGCCCTGGCTGCCGCACTCATCGGCCGACCGCGGCTGGTCTTCCTCGATGAGCCCTGCGCCGGGCTCGATCCTCAGGCCCGGGCCGTAGTCCACGATTTCATCCGGGAACTGGCAGCAGCCTCGGTGGCCGTTGTCCTGACAACCCATGACCTCGCCGAAGCGGAGGAACTCGCCGATGAGGTCGTCGTCATCGATCGCGGTCGCATCATCGCCCAGGGTGCGCCCGAGGACCTGCGCAGCGCCTCTCCCACCGGACGCCGCCTCGTCATCACGGTGGGCCGGCAGCTACAGCCAGCTCCTCGTGAACTCCTGGCCACCATGAACACGATCGCCCCCACCTCGGTCGCGGGGCCGGCCCTCGTCGTCGACGGGGACCTCGACAGCGCGCAGATCGCAGGCCTGTGCGCGGCAGTCGCCGATGCGGGGCTGGCGATCACGGACCTCGACATGCACTCACAGTCGCTGGCGGATGTGTTCTTCGAACTCACGGGCAGGCCGCTGCGATGAGCCGAGCCCACGCGAAAGATCCGGCTCCCGCAATGAGAACCAGACGTGTCATGGCGCAGGTGAGGTTCGAGACGATCTCCGTCCTCCGCAATGGTGAACAGCTGCTGCTCTCTCTCATCCTGCCGCTGGGATTGCTCATCTTCCTCGCAAAGGCTCCTCTGCTCAGCGGTCTCGGGATCGTTGCACCAGGCTCCGATCCGCTCACCGTGGCACTGCCCGGTGCGCTGAGCCTGTGTCTGGCATCGACGGCGTTCACCGGCCAGGCGATCGCCACGGCCTTCGACCGCCGCTATGGGGTCCTGCGTCAGCTGGCGACGACGCCGCTGGGCACGAATGGACTCATCCTGGGCAAGCTCGGCGCCGTCATCGTCGTCGTCATCATCCAATTCATGCTTGCTTTTGCCATCGCCCTGGGCCTGGGCTTCAACGGGCCTGTGAACACCCTCGCACTGGTCCTGACCACGCTGCTTGGCACCGCGGCACTGCTGTCTCTAGGCTTGCTCATGGCGGGTACAGTGCGCGCAGAAGCCACTCTGGCGGGAGCGAATCTGATCTGGGTGCTCATGGCCGGCGTGGGCGGACTCGTCATCGCACATCCGGGAGAATGGGGCACCGTCGTGGGCTATCTGCCCTCCGGCGCCTTGGGTGACGCAATGCGCGCGGCCGTCGGCGGTGCGGGCTTCGATGTCAAAGCACTGATCGTGCTCCTCGTGTGGGGGCTGGTGGGAACGCTTGCAGCACGCAGGTGGTTCCGATTCGAATGAGGAGAGAAATGGTCACAACCAAGATCCGCATCGCTGCCTGGGCCATGCTCATCGCGCAGGGCGGAATCATCTTCAGCGGCGGCATCGTCCGCCTCACAGGATCCGGCCTCGGCTGCACCGACTGGCCCAAGTGCACCCCCGATTCGCTTGTCACGACCCCGGAGATGGGCATCCACGGTGTCATCGAGTTCGGAAACCGTCTGCTGGCAGTGGGCCTGGCCCTCATCGGCGTCATCATCTTCCTCATGCTGTGGAAGAACCGGAAGAAACGGCCGGATCTGTTCTGGCTCAACCTCGGTCTCCTTGCAATTGTGCCGGTCCAAGCCATCGTCGGTGGGATCACCGTCTGGACCAAGCTCAACCCCTGGGTCGTGGCCGGTCACTTCGTCCCCTCGGCCATCGCCGTCGGCGTCGCCGCGTACTTCGTTCGCCGCACCTACGACACGGGCGTGCGCACGGGCCACAAGGCACCGTCGCCACTGCCCGCACTCGGCTGGATCATCCTCGGCCTGACCGCGATCGTCGTACTCTTCGGCGTGCTCACCACGGGTGCGGGCCCGCACTCAGGTTCGACGATGTCGACGCGCAACGGCCTCGACAACGTCTGGATCACTCGTTCTCATGCCTTCCCGGTCTGGCTGCTCGTCATCGCGACCATCACCTCCCTCGTCCTTGCCGTCAAGAAGCACACCGTCATGGTTCGACCGCTGATCGTGCTCCTCGCCGTCGAGGTCGCGCAGGGAATCATCGGCTACGTCCAGTACTTCACCGGGGTGCCCATCGTGCTCGTGGCATTCCATATGATCGGCCTCTCGGCTACGATCGCGGCAAGCGTTGCCGTCCTCGACAGCGCCTACCCGAGGAGCACCCAGACCAACGCCGATCACGCCGTGCCCGCGGTTCACTGACCACGCCGAGGAGGCGATGGAGTTGCTCAGGCTGCGGAACCCCGAGTGGGGAGGAGGTGCTCGAGCCATTCGTTGATCGCCCCCGGTAGGCCCGTCTTGCGGTCGGGGCCTCGGGAGGCGGCGATCATCCGCGCGGGTCCGGTGCCTGCAGCGATTCCGGCCAGGTCGATGATCACGGCGACCGCGTAGGAACCTCCATCCCCTCGACCAGTATCGCGACCCGTCCGATACAGCCTTCGTTCGAGACTTGGCTGCCGAAGTGGCAGCCCAATACGGCGGCGAACTCACGAGGCAGCGCTCGTGCATAGTCTGCCAAGAGAGGCTGGGCATCCAAGCATCCTCGGGGAGGGCACTGCCGCAGGACACGGCTGGATCGTGACCACGGAGGTTCGCGGCCACGCTCGGCGATGCCACCGCGGCAGTTGGACGCGCCAACATAGCGCTGGGACTGTCCAGTGCCCAGCAGTCGCGGCTTCACGAAGTCATCGAGGGCTATTTCCGAGCTGCGCCCCTGGTCGAGCAGTCTGTCAACCACGGCGATCTCGCCCTGATGAACGCCCTATGGGACGGCGAGGTCATTGCCCTGCTGGACTTCGAGTTCGCCGTGCTCGGTCCGGTCGAGATCGACCTATGCCGACTGGTGTGTGAGGCCCGCGTAGCCGAGGAAGGCCAGCACGTCGAATCGGAAGCAGGCGCAGCCGCGGTGGAGATCGCCGCTCGTCATATGGATCCGAAGTATGGTCGCGGACTGGCGCCCGTGCCGCCTGCTCACGGGCCTCCTCGACACTCAGTGCGGTTATCTCGCGCCCCTGTTCCGGTAACCGGGTCCAGCAGGTTGCACGAGGGGGCGATCGTGAAAAGCCAGATGGACGCGCACCCACCTTCACCCTCAAGGAAGCACTCTCACTGACCATCGAATGCGGCGGGGTGATGACCGAAGACGTTCCGGCCAGGGCGCAGATGAGGATGAAGAAGATCGTCATCGCGGGACGAGAGCTTCATGCGCCTGCCCGAGACCGTGCACAAGCGCTCATGCCCCGCGGCTGTGCACAGCGAACGAGCTGTTGCAGCAGATGACGCTATGTGGAGCTGAGGTCCGCCGGTGACCGGACTGGGTCTACCAGAAGCCGGGCAGAACGAATGGGTCGATCGCGACTGCGAGGAACAGCAGTGACAAGTAGGTGATCGAGCCGTGGAAGACTTTCATCGCACGCAGAGAGGTTCCGCTCTTGCCCTTCTTCGCACGGGAGACGAGAGCATAGCAGGAGAACAGGAACCAGGCACCGGCGAGAACCGCGACACCCGTGTAGACGGGACCCATCGGGGCAAGCGGAATGAGTGCCAGTGAGCACGCCACCATCGCCCAGGTGTAGGCGATCATTTGGCGACCGACGTTCGTCGGCGGCACCTTCGAGGGCAGCATCGGAACGTCTGCGGCATCGTAGTCAGCCTTGTATTTGATCGCCAGCGGCCAGTAGTGCGGCGGGGTCCAGAAGAAGACCACGAGGAAGAGCAGGAGTGCTTCCCAGGACAGCCCGCCGGTGACGGCAGACCAACCGATCAGCACAGGCATGCAACCCGCGGCACCGCCCCAGACGATGTTCTGCGTGGTGCGGCGTTTGAGGATCAGGGTGTAGAAAACCGCGTAGAGCAGGATCGCGCAGGCGGTGAGGCCGGCGGTCACCCAGTTCGTGAAGCCACCGAGCCAGAAGATCGAACCCAGGCCCAAGGCGAAGGCGAAGATGAGTGCGGCTCGTGGTGTGATCTCACCGGTGACGAGCGGACGGTGCTTGGTGCGCTCCATCTTCGCGTCGATGTCGCGATCAACATAGCAGTTGAAGACCGAAGCAGAGGCTGCGGCTGCTGCGCCGCCGATGAGTGTGTTGATGACCAGCCAGATATTCGGCATGCCCTGTGCAGCCAGGAACATGACAGGAGCGGTGGTCACCAGCAGGAGTTCGATCACTCGAGGCTTGGTCAGTGCGATGTAGGCACTGATGATCGAGCGGGGACGTTTTGAGAGTCGTTCCTCGTCGATTGCCCTCTGCAGAGGACGTTCACTCTGCGTGTCCTGGTTCTGACGAAGTTCACTCACGTCGTCGATTCTACCCTCTGTCGAATATTTTGCCAGTCGGTGGATGCTGTGTTTCGAAGGCGAATTCGGGAGCAGATCTCAGTCACTGGGAATGGTCTCGGGAGACCACACCCTATCTCGGCGTACGCGATCTCACCCCTCTCGATCCCAGCATCGGCAATCTCACCCCTCGCGTTTACGACCCGTCGCGGTAGAGTTTGAGTGCACGCCTCTAAGACGAACGAAGGATCGCTCGAAGACATGAACTCCCTGTCCTGGACAGAACTCGACAACCGCGCAGTCGACACCGCACGCCTCCTTGCCGCAGATGCAGTGCAGAAGGCTGGACACGGTCACCCCGGAACCGCGATGAGTCTTGCTCCCGTTGCACACTATCTCTACCAGTACGGGCTCAAGCATGATCCCGCCGATCCGACCTGGGCAGGCCGCGATCGCTTCGTTCTCTCCTGCGGACACAGCTCGTTGACCCAGTACGTCCAGCTCTACCTCTCGGGCTTCGGTCTCGAGCTCGACGATCTGAAGGCGCTGCGCACCTGGGGTTCGCTGACTCCAGGACACCCGGAGGTCGGTCACACTGCAGGCGTCGAGATCACCACGGGTCCGCTGGGATCCGGCCTCGCCTCGGCGGTGGGAATGGCCATGGCCTCTCGCCGCGAACGCGGCCTGTTCGACCCTGACGCTGCACCCGGTGACTCTCCCTTCGACCATTCCGTCGTGGTCCTGGCATCCGACGGCGACCTCGAGGAGGGCGTGTCGGGTGAGGCTTCATCCCTGGCCGGAACCCAGGAGCTGTCCAATCTGATCGTGATCTGGGACGACAACCGGATCTCCATCGAAGACGACACCGCGATCGCCTTCAGCGAGGACACCGCCGCTCGCTACGCCGCCTATGGCTGGCACGTGCAGCACGTGGACTTCAGGGCCGGTGACGAGTACAAGGAAGACGTGGATGCCTTCCACACGGCCATGGAAGCGGCGAAGGAGGATTCCCGTCCTTCCTTCATCCGTCTCTCGACGATCATCGCCTGGCCCGCTCCGAACGCGCAGAACACCGGCGGATCTCATGGTTCCGCACTCGGCGTCGACGAGATCAAGGCAACCAAGGAGATCCTCGGCTTCGATCCCGAAGAGACCTTCGCAGTTCCCCCCGAGGTGCTCAACCACACCCGTTCGGCATTGGACCGCGGCCGCAGTGCCCACATCGAGTGGGACGAGTCCTACACCGCCTGGCGCGAGGCGAACCCGGCCAACGCCGAACTCTTCGACCGTCTGGCCAAGCGCGAACTTCCGGCCGGACTCGACAACGAGTTCCCCGTCTTCGAAGCCAGCGACAAGGGCATCGCGACTCGCGCCGCTTCCGGACAGGTCCTCAACGCCATCGCCGCAACGATGCCCGAGCTGTGGGGAGGATCCGCCGACCTCGCTGGATCGAACAACACACTGATCAAGGGCGACCCGAGCTTCCTGCCCGAGCATCGTTCGACCGGAGCGTTCTCCGGCAACGAATACGGACGCAACATCCACTTCGGCGTCCGCGAATTCTCCGCCGGACTCATCGGCAACGGCATCGCGCTGCACGGTGGCACTCGCCCCTACAGCGGCACCTTCCTCGTCTTCAGCGACTACCAGCGTCCGGCCATCCGGCTGGCCGCCCTGCAGCAGCTGCCGAACGTGTTCGTGTGGACGCACGATTCGATCGGCCTCGGCGAAGATGGACCCACGCACCAGCCGATCGAACACCTCTCTGCGCTGCGGGCGATTCCCGGTCTCGACCTGGTCCGCCCGGCCGACGCGAATGAGACCTCAGTCGTGTGGCGCAAGGTCCTCGATCGCACCGACGGCCCCAGCGGGCTCGTGCTCACCCGTCAGGCCGTCCCGGTCCTCGATCGTGAGAAGTATGCTCCGGCTTCCGAGGCGGCACGGGGCGGCTACGTTCTCTTCGACACTGCGGATGAACCCGAGGTTGCCATCCTCGCCAGCGGTTCTGAGGTTGCCATCGCAATCGCCGCAGCCGAGGAGCTGCAGACCGCAGGCACTGCCGCACGTGTCATCTCGATGCCGTGCCAGGAATGGTTCGACGCTCAGCCCGAGGACTACCGCAGAGCAGTCCTCCCTCGTGGCCTCAAGGCCCGTGTGAGCATCGAAGCCGCATCGGCGATGAGCTGGCACAAGTACCTCGGCGATGCCGGCCGCCCCGTGTCGATCGAGCACTTCGGTGCTTCGGCCGATTACGCCACATTGTATGAGAAGTTCGGAATCACCTCGGCGGCAGTCGTCACCGCTGCCGAGGAATCGATCGCAGCAGCGAAGGCGGACGCATGAGCAGAAATCTGGCACAGCTGAGCGAGTACGGAGTCTCCATCTGGCTCGACGACCTGTCACGGACCCGCCTCGAATCCGGCGATCTGGCGCGGCTCATCAAGGACTCGAACGTCACCGGAGTGACAACGAACCCGACGATCTTCGCGAATGCCATCGCCGGGTCGGACAGCTATGACTCCGCCGTTGCCGAACTCGGCGCGGACGAGGTCTCCGCCGATGAGGCGATCGAATCCCTGACCACCGCGGACGTCGCAGCGGCGGCCAGACTCTTCCGCCCCGTCTATGACGCCACCAACGGCGATGACGGGCGTGTGTCGATCGAGGTCGCTCCCCCGCTGGCACACGATGCAGAGGGCACCGTCGCGGCGGCGAAGGCACTGTGGGAGCGAGTCGGCGAACCCAATGCGATGATCAAGATCCCCGCGACCGAAGCCGGACTGCGTGCGATCTCAGAGACCATCGCAGCAGGCATCAGCGTCAACGTCACCTTGGTGTTCTCACTCACCCGTTACCGCCATGTCGTCGAAGCCTTCCTCCAAGGTCTGGAGAAGGCTCGTGCCGCCGGACATGATCTCAGCCAGATCAAGTCGGTGGCTTCGATCTTCGTCTCTCGCGTGGATGCGGAGATCGACGCACGGCTGGACGGCCTCGATGGCCCGGCCGGAGCAGACCTCAAGGGTCAGGCAGGAATCGCGAACTGTGTGCTGGCCCATGAGATCCACTCGCAGCTGTTCACTTCCGAGCGCTTCCGAGTCCTCGAACTCGCCGGCGCCACACCGCAGCGACTGCTGTGGGCATCGACCGGAGTCAAGAACCCCGACTATCCCGACACGATGTACGTGTCGGGACTCGTTGCCCAGAACACCGTGAACACGATGCCCGAACCCACGATGCAGGCCTTCGCCGACCATGGTGAGGTGACTGCCGAGATCTCGCCGGAGAACTACCGGGCCGCCGACGAGGTCTTCGACCGACTGGCACGGCTTGGAATCGACTACGCGGAGGTGATGACTGTGCTCGAGACTCAAGGACTCGAGAAGTTCGACGTCAGCTGGGCAGAGCTCCAGGACACGATTCGCACTGCTTTGGACCGCTCATGAGACTGCAGCACAGCGTTCCGGTCCCTGCTGACTATGAGGCCGAGGTGGGGCGTCTGCTGGCGGCCCGTGTTCCCTCACGCCTGGCGGCCAAGGATGCGTCGTTGTTCACCGACGATGAGCAGCCTGCGCCGCGCATGGGCTGGGTGGATCTGCCGCAGCGGGCCGCCCAGCTCGTCGATGAGATCGAATCTCTGCACTCCCGACTGGAGGCACAGGGGCTGCGCTCGATCAGCCTGACGGGAATGGGCGGTTCGTCCTTGGCCCCGGAGGTCATGGCCGAGGGGGCAGGCGTCAGTCTCGAGGTCGTGGACTCCACAGACCCCAATCAGGTCGCCGAGGCGATCGGGACCGATCTGTCTCACACCGTTCTCATCGTCGCGTCCAAGTCGGGAACGACGATCGAGACCGATGCGATCCGCCGCGCATTCTCCGCAGCCTTCGAATCGGTGGGCATCGATCCTGCCTCTCGACTGATCGCCATCACCGATCCGGGGACCGAGCTTGACGCCTTGGCCACCGAGCAGGGATTCCTGGCCACTTTCCACACCGATGAGACCGTCGGCGGGCGCTACAGTGCACTGTCAGCCTTCGGCCTCGTCCCCGCCGGTCTTGCCGGCGTCGACGTCCGCGCGATCGCGGCCTCGGCAGCAGAGACCGTTGGAGGCCTGGGAACCGATGCTCCTGACAATCCCGCACTGAAGTTCGGGACCTGGCTGGGCATCGGTCATGCCAGGGCAACAGAGAAGCTCGTCCTCGCTGAGACCACACCCGGACTGTCGGGCTTAAGCAAATGGGTCGAACAGCTCGTCGCTGAGTCCTTGGGCAAGGACGGCCAGGGCATCCTGCCCGTCGTTGTCAACGGTCCCACCGACGTCGGCTTCTGCGACGCCCGGGCCGACGCAATGCTGTGCACTCTGGGACCCGTCACCGACGTCGAGGCGCCTTCCGGCTTCGACTCCGCACTCGACGGCGACCTGGGTGAACTGTTCGTGTTCTGGGAGTTCGCCACTGCGATCGCCGCCTACAGCATCGGGGTCGACCCCTTCGACCAACCGGATGTGGAGTCTGCCAAGGATCAGGCCCGGCAGGCCCTCTCACATGGCTCGTCAGCGGCACCGGCACAGCCGGCGTTTCGCGAGGAGCAGGTCGAAGTCTTCGGCGAGTTCGAGGAGGCCACTGATCTCATCGGCGCCATCGGAGAGCTCTTCGCACAGGTCGACGAGTACGGATTCGTCGGTGTGCAGGCGTTCCTCGACCGCATCGCCGATGCCGAGGCCCAAGACCTCCGAGCATTGGTCTCACAGCATTCGGGTGTGCAGACCACCTTCGGATTCGGACCGCGCTATCTGCATTCGACAGGTCAGTATCACAAGGGCGGGCACCCCAACGGGGTGTTCCTGCAGATCACAGCCGAGCCCCGGACGGACCTGCTGGTTCCCGGGCGTGGCTATGGCTTCACTGAACTGCAGCGTGCGCAGGCACTCGGAGATGCCGCAGCGCTGCGAGAGAAGGGCCGTCCCGTGCTCAGAGTTCACCTGCTCGACCGCGCACAGGGCCTCGACCAGCTGCGGCGCGCGATCGCAGACGTAGAGCCCCGGCACCACTATGGTGTTGACTGATCTGCGGCCGGACCTGACCTCCGGTTGAACGAAGATCCTCTGGGCATGACGAAGGACCCTGACCGATCGGTCAGGGTCCTTCGTCATGGTCTGCGGATCACGGGCTGGTCTTCATGGTGCCAAAGCCCATCCTCACGCCAAGCCCTCGGCGGGCATGTCTGCGAGGTCAGGCCGTGTCCCAGCCCTCACACTCAGGCAACGACTTCGCTGCCTGAAGTTGAATGAACTCAGGCGTTGAAGCGGGTGATGAGACCCAGCAGGATGATGCACGCGCCCCAGACGATCGCCATCAGAGTCGTGAACCGGTTGAGGTTGCGTTCGGCAACGCCCGAGGATCCCAGCGATGAGGTCATGCCGCCACCGAACATGTCTGACATGCCGCCACCCTTGCCCTTGTGCATGAGGATGAGGAGAGTCAGGAAGATGCTCGTGATGACGAGCAACGCGATGAGTATGATGTTGAGGATTTCCACGTCGAGAACTACCTATATTTCGTCAGAGGATGTGTTGGTCAGTCTACTTTGCCACTGCGGCCTTGCACAAAGCGGCGAAGTCGGGGCCGTTGAGGCTTGCTCCTCCGACGAGTGCGCCGTCGACATCGTCGGAGGCCACGATCTGCGCGACATTGTCGGTTTTGACCGAACCGCCATAGATGATCCGGGTGCTCGAAGCCAGTGCTGAGCCGTGCTTCTCTTCGAGATGGGCACGGACAGCCGCAGCCATCTCAGCTGCGTCCTCCGCCGTCGCGGTCTCTCCCGTGCCGATCGCCCAGACCGGTTCGTACGCGATGACGAGCCCCTCGAGTGCAGCGGAGCCGAGGCCGGCCAAGGACTCTTCGAGCTGCGTGAGAGTGAAGTCCACGTGGGTTTTCTCCTGACGCTGCTCCAGCGACTCTCCGATGCACAGGATGGGTGTGATCTCCTGCGCCAGTGCCGCCTTGACCTTGGCCGCGACGACGTCGTTGGTCTCGTGGTTGTTCGCACGCCGTTCGCTGTGACCGACGACGACATATGTGCAGCCCAGGCGGGACAGGAACGATGCCGCGATCTCTCCGGTATGGGCCCCAGGTTCGTGCTGCGAGACATCCTGCGCACCATAGGTCAGCCACAGCTTGTCACCTTGGATGAGAGTCTGCACGGACCGGATGTCGGTGAACGGAGGAATCACGACGACATCGCATTTCGTCTCGTCGAGTTTGGCGTCTTCGAGTGCCCAAGCAAGCTTCTGGACACTCGAGATGGCTTCAAGATGATCGTGATTCATCTTCCAGTTGCCGGCTAGAAGCAGGGTGCGGTCGCTCATTGTCATCTTCTTTCTCACGCGAGTGCTTGGAGTCCGGGCAGCGTCTTACCCTCGAGGTATTCGAGACTGGCACCGCCACCTGTGGAGATGTGGCCGAACTCGTCGTCGGCGAAGCCGAGTGTGCGCACGGCCGCTGCCGAGTCACCTCCACCGACGACAGTCAGACGAGTCGACTCAGTGCCGGGCTCGTTGGTCAGTGCCGCAGCCACGGCCTTGGTTCCGGCAGCGAAGGCTGGGAATTCGAAGACACCCATGGGACCGTTCCAGAACACGGTCTTCGAGTCTGAGATCACCTCAGCATAAGCCTCGGCCGATTCGGGCCCGATGTCGAGGCCCAGACCCTGCGCACCCGCTGGTGTCGATTCGAGTTCCGCGACGGGACGCACCCAGTTCTCGGCGTCTGCGGCGAAGGACGCGGCCATCACGATGTCCGTGGGCAGGATAATGTTCGCTCCCCCGTCCTCGGCACGTTTGAGATAGCCCTTGACGTCGTCTACTCGGTCCTTCTCCACGAGGCTGGACCCGATGTCGTGGCCGAGCGCGGCGAGGAAGGTGAAGACCATGCCGCCGCCGATGAGCAGATTGTCCGCACGATCGATGAGATTGTCGATGACGCCCAGCTTGTCGGAGACCTTTGATCCACCGAGAACGACCGTGAATGGTGCCTGTGGGGAGTTCAGCAGACGATCGCTGACTTCGACCTCGGCCCGCACGAGTGATCCGGCGTAGTGCGGCAGCAGAGCTGCGATGTCATAGACAGAGGCCTGTTTGCGGTGGACGACTCCGAAACCGTCGGAGACGAAATCGTCTGCCAGTGCGGCCAGCTGTGCCGCGAAGGCCTTCCGCTCGGCGTCGTCCTTCGACGTCTCCCCCGGGTTGAAGCGCAGATTCTCGAGCAGGAGGACCTGACCATCGCCCAAAGCCTTCGCTTTGGTCGTCGCTTCAGCACCGACGGTGTCAGCTGCGAACACGACGTCGCGGCCGATCGCCTCGGCGAGTTCGGGAACCAGAGGCTGCAGCGAATACTGCGGGTCGGGTGCGCCCTTGGGACGTCCCAGGTGGGACATGACGATCACCCGGGCCCCCGCCTCGGCAAGTGTTCTGATCGTGGTGGCCGAGGCCAAGATGCGACCACGGTCAGTGATCGCGCCCTCGTCCATCGGCACGTTCAGGTCACTGCGAACGAGGACCGTGCGGTGGGAGAAGATCTGCGGGTCGTCGTATGTCCTCATTTGTTCCTTTCACCGAGGATGTAGCTGACCATGTCTTTGAGGCGGTTGGTGTAGCCCCATTCGTTGTCGTACCAGGCCACGACCTTGATCTGGTTGCCAAGCGTCATCGTGAGCTGGGAATCCACGATCGCCGAGGCGGTGGTGCCGACGATATCGGTCGACACCAGAGGCGCCGTGCTGTATTCGAGGTACGGCGAGGACTGGGCAGCCTTCGCCAGAATCTCGTTGACCTCTTCGGTCGTGGCACCCCGCTTCGGGCTGAAGGTGAAGTCGATGATCGACCCGGCAGGGACAGGAACGCGGATCGCGAGTCCGTCGAGCTTGCCTGCCAGGTGCGGCATCACCTTGCCGACGGTGCGTGCGGCGCCGGTCGTGGTCGGGACGATGTTGACGGCCGCTGCACGGGCGCGACGCAGATCGCGGTGCGGCCCGTCGACGAGCATCTGATCACCGGTGTAGGCGTGGACCGTGTTGAGCAGGCCGGATTCGACGCCGATGGCGTCGTCGACGGCCTTGACGATGGTGGCCATGCAGTTCGTTGTGCAGGAGGCGTTGGAGACGACGGTGTGCTGGGCCGGGTCGAAGTCAGCTTCGTTGACGCCCATGACGAACGTTCCGTCCACGTTCTTACCCGGTGCCGACAGCACGACTGTCTTCACAGTCCCGCCGAGGTGGACCTCGGCCTGGTCTCGTCGGGTGAATCGTCCGGTGGATTCGACGACGAGTTCGGCATCATGCGCAGACCAGTCGATATCGTGCGGATCAGCCTGGCTGAGCACCGAGATGGTTGTCCCATCGATGGTGAGTGAGTCTTCGCCGGCTTCGACCGTGTGGTCGAATCGCGGCCACACGGAGTCATAGGCCAGCAAGTGGGCCAGCGTCTGCGTGTCGGTGAGATCGTTGATGGCGACGACCTCGAAGTCACATGAGGGTTCGAGGGACAAGCGGTACAGGGCACGACCGATACGGCCGAAGCCGTTGATGGCGATTCGTCTCATGCCTCGATCTTAGCGATCTTCGAGCATTTCCGGGGTGAGACTGGCCTCTGTGCCTGGAATTCCCAGATCTTCGGCATATTTGTCGGCCGTGGACAGCAGGCGACGGATGCGACCGGCGACGGCGTCCTTGGTCATCGGCGGATCGGCCAGTTGGCCCAGTTCTTCCAGCGATGCCTGTTTGTGTGTCACGCGCAGCTGGCCCGCGTAGCGCAGGTGTTCGGGAACCTCCTCGCCGAGGATCTCCAGAGCGCGCTCCACTCGGGCCCCGGCGGCCACTGCGGCTCTGGCGGAGCGGCGCAGGTTCGCATCGTCGAAGTTGGCCAAACGGTTCGCTGTGGCACGGACCTCGCGTCGCATTCGACGCTCCTCCCACACCAGGACAGCACTGTGGGAACCCATGCGGGTGAGCAGGGCCGCGATGTCGTCGCCATCGCGGATGACGACGCGGTCAACTCCGCGAACCTCCCGCGCCTTTGCGCTCAGTCCCAGTCGTCGGGCCGCGCCGACCAGGGCGAGTGCCGCCTCTGGTCCCGGACAAGTGACTTCGAGGGCAGAGGAACGACCGGGTTCTGTCAATGACCCGTGGGCGAGGAACGCTCCACGCCAGGCGGCTTCGGCATCGGCCACGGAGCCGTTGACGATGGCAGAGGGCAGTCCGCGAACGGGCCGTCCGCGGTTGTCGACGAGACCGGTCTGGCGGGCCAGCGCACCCCCGTCGCGGGTGACTCGCAGGAGGTAGCGGTTGGAGCGGCGGATTCCGGCGGCGTTGATGACGACGATGTCAGCGTATTGGCCGTAGAGGTCCTTGATTTCGCTGCGGAGGCGTTTGGCTGCCTGCGCGGTGTCCAATTCGGCTTCCAACACGATCGAACCGTTGACGAGGTGAAGTGCGGAGGAGAAGCGGAAAATCGCAGACACTTCGGCTTTGCGAGCAGATGTGCGGGTGATCTTCACCCGTGCCAACTCATCCTTGACCTGAGCGGTCAGTGCCATTGTTCGTCCTCCTGCGACTGAATTTGCTACCACTGCTCGTCCACGCCGATCCCGGCGTCCACCAACATGTCACGGTAACACGCGGCTAGCTTGAGGCTGTCATGCTGTCCTGCCCGCCGTGAGTGCAGCGGGCGAGCCCACAGTTTGGCGTTGAACATCTCCCGTGCACACCGCTCCAGATCAGGCTCCACCAGTGTTGCAGCCTCGTCGACGAACACATAGTTCAGCTCGAGTGAGGGGGCGTGCCTGTGCAGTGACACGAGGTGTTCGCTGAGACTGAGATCTCTTGTTTCGCCGTCACTGGAGCTGAGGTTCAAGGTGAGGGACTTCACCGCGGAGGATCGTCTGATCGCCTCCGCGAGGGAGGGAACGAGGAGATGCGGCATCACCGAGGTGTACCAGGAGCCGGGTCCGAGATTGAGCACATCCGCCTCGGCGACGGCTTCGATCGTCTCGTGTCGGGCCGGTGGGACCGGCGGGTCGAGCCGGACGGTCTCAACATGTCCCAGGGTGGAGGCGAGCACGGACTGACCCCGCACGACCTGGAAGGACCCCGGGAACTTCACATCGGCTTCGATCGTCAGTGGAATCGAGGACATGGGCAGGACCCGACCATGGGCGCGCAGCAGTTTGGCCATCCAGTCGAGGCCGGCGACATGATCACCATGGATCTGCCACAGGGCGGAGATGAGCAGGTTACCCACGGAATGTCCGCTGAGTTCACCGTCGGAGTCGAATCGGTGCTGGATCACGTCCCGCCAGGTCTTGCCCCAATTCCCATCGTCGCAGAGTGCTGCCAAGGCCATTCTCAGGTCCCCGGGTGGGAGACCGCCGAGCTCATTGCGGAGCCTGCCGGAGGAACCTCCGTCATCGGCAACCGTGACCACAGCCGTCAGGGACTCGGTGAGCAGACGGAAGGCGCGCAGGGCAGCGTAGAGGCCGTGCCCTCCCCCGAAGGAGACGATCTTGGGTCCCTTGTCTTTGACATCAGGGATGATCTGCGGGAGATCTTCGGTCTCCATCTCACTCTCTCCCCAGATCACGGTGGCGCACGGTGACCGGTATGCCGGTCTGCGCGGTGAGACTCTTGGCGATGCGTTCGCTGATCGCCACCGAACGATGTTTCCCGCCGGTGCAGCCGATACCGATCATCGCGTAGCCGCGACCTTCGTGGAGGTAGCCCTGTGAGACCGTGTCCAAGGTCGCAGTGTAGCGCTCGATGAACTCCTCGGCCCCGTTCTGGCCGACGACGAAGTCCGCGACGTCGGAGTCGAGTCCGTTGTGTCCGCGCAGGTGCGGAATCCAGTACGGGTTGGGCAGGAAGCGAACATCGGCGATGTGGTCAGCGTCCTTCGGCAGTCCGTATTTGAAGCCGAAGCTCATTATAGTCAGACGCAGCAGTGGGGTGTCTCCGGTGCTGAAGCGTTTGCGCACCTGGCTGGAAAGCTGATGGACGTTGAGTTCGGAGGTGTCGATGATGATGTCGGCACGGCGTTTGAGCGATTCGAGGGCCGAGCGTTCGCCTTCGATCCCTTCCAACAGCGTCCCTTCGCCTTGGAGCGGGTGAGGGCGGCGGGTGGATTCGAAGCGTCGGACGAGAACTTCGTCGGCTGCATCGAGGTAGAGGATGCGCAGGGAGAGTCCCTGATCGACGAAGTCACTGATCGTGTCTTCGAGTTCCGTGTACTTCGCCCGACCCTTCGAGTCGGTGACGATGGCGATCTTGGGCAGTGCCCCATCGGCACGGGCGATGAGTTCGACGAGGGGACGCATCATCTGCGGAGGCAGATTGTCGACGACGTACCAGTCCATGTCCTCGAGCACATTGGCCACGGTGGTCCGACCTGCTCCGGACATTCCCGTCACGAGGACGACCTCGATGGGATGGTCGGCGCCGTTCGATTCGGCCTGCGTACTCACACGTCCTCCTTGGGGTTCCGCGGTTGAAGACAGCTCTCGAGCACTACTCTAGAGCAGTTCTCCGACAGTGGGCTCAGTACCTGCCGAACCGTGAGTCTGCGGGGACCGTGAAGTCAGTCTGCAAGTGCGGCCGCGACCTTTTCTGCGAGGGCCTGGCCGATGCCCTGGACCTCGCACAGTTCTTCGATGCTGGCTGCACGGACCTTCTTCACCGAGCCGAAATGGCGCAGCAGCGCAGACCGTTTGGACTCGCCCAGTCCGGAGATGTCGTCGAGGACGGAGCTGGTCATCGCTTTTGCCCGTTTCGAGCGGTGATAGCTGATGGCAAAGCGGTGAGCCTCATCGCGCAGACGCTGCATGAGGAAGAGTCCTTCTGAGTTCCGGGGCAGGATGACGGGGAACGGATCGTCTGGGACCCAAACCTCTTCGAGGCGTTTGGCCAGACCTACCACCGAAATGTCGACGAGGCCCAGATCGTGCAGTGCCCTGGTGGCGGCCGCCACCTGGGGGCCGGCCCCGTCGACGACGAGGAGGCTGGGACGGTATCCGAACCGTTCATCCGGTTCATCGGAGCTCATCTGCTCGAGGTAACGGCTGAATCGACGTGAGACGACGTCGTACATTGAGGCTGTGTCATCGGTTGCCGCTTCACCGTGAATGGCGAAGTGACGGTAGTCGCGCTTCTTCACGAGGCCGTCTTCGAACACCACGAGTGAAGCAACGACGTTGGACCCCTGGGTGTGCGAGATGTCGATGCATTCGATGCGCAGAGGTGCTTCGGGCAGCGACAGGTATTCCTGTATCTCCTTGAGCGCCGTGCTTCGGGTGGTCAGATCGGAGGAACGTTTGAGC
The DNA here is from genome assembly GCF_040256645.1 of Brevibacterium sp. CBA3109. Lineage (NCBI taxonomy): Bacteria > Bacillati > Actinomycetota > Actinomycetes > Micrococcales > Brevibacteriaceae > Brevibacterium > Brevibacterium koreense. The sequence goes on from NZ_CP158281.1 coordinate 1,876,292, forward strand.
TTGTGCTGAAGCAGAGCCTCTTTCGCATTCTTCGCCACGGTCTCGAGAACGGCCTTCTTCTCTCCGCGTTCCGGAACCCGGACGGTGACTATGGAACCGCGCTGTTCACTCAGCCAGCTCTCGAGTGAGGCACTGTCGGCCGGGACCGTGTCGACGAGGATTTCACGGGGAATAGCATCCGCCTCGAGTCCCGTGTATGCCTGGCGGAGGTAGTCGGTGGTCAGTTCTGCCGGGCTGTGGTCGTCGGAGCGTTCAATGATCCAGCCACGCTGTCCCCGGATGCGTCCCTGGCGGACGTGGAAGACCTGCACTGAGGCTTCGAGTTCCTCGGTGACGAGAGCGAACACGTCGCAGTCGGCGTTGACGGAGAGGACGACTGCCGACTTGTCGAGTACCTTCTGCAGCGCAGTGATCTCGTCCCGCAGGCGCGCCGCCCGTTCATAGTCAAGTTCTTCGGCGGCCGAGGCCATCTCCTTCTGGCGGTAGCTGATGAAGCGTCCGGTGTTGCCGGACATGAAATCAGAGATGCTGCGGGCCAGGTCCTTGTGGTCGTCCACACTGATCTGTCCCACACAGGGGGCAGCGCATTTGTCGATGTATCCCAACAGACAGGGACGGCCGCTGCGTTCGGCTCGTCTGTACACTCCGGCAGTGCAGGTGCGCATCGGAAAGGCCCTCAGCAGCAGGTCGAGTGTGTCCTTGATCGCCCACACCTGGGCGAAGGGACCGAAGTACTTCACGCCATGACGACGTTTGCCACGAGTGATGAAGGCCCGCGGCACCTCGTCGTTCATCGTGATCGCGAGGTAGGGGTATGACTTGTCGTCGCGGAACATGACGTTGAAGCGTGGATTGAATTCGTTGATCCACGTCCATTCGAGCTGCAGCGCCTCGACCTCAGTATCAACGACAGTCCATTCCACTGAGGCAGCGGTGTGGACCATCGTCGAGGTTCGGGGGTGCAGCTGCGCGGGGTTCGAGAAGTACGAGTTCAACCGATTGCGGAGATTCTTCGCCTTCCCGACATAGATCACCCGCCGGTCTGGGTCGCGGAATTTATAAACCCCAGCCGAGGTCGGGATGCTGCCTGTGGCTGGGCGGTAGGACGCTGGGTCAGCCATCGAGCATCGCTTTGAGGAACCGCCCGGTGTGGCTCTTCTTGTTAGCCGCCACCTCTTCTGGGGTGCCCTGGGCGATGATCTTTCCACCGCCTCGTCCGCCTTCAGGACCCAGATCGATGACGTGGTCCGCGTTGCCGATGACATCGAGGTTGTGTTCGATGACGATGACCGTGTTGCCCTTTTCGACAAGCCCCTGCAGCACATGCAGCAGCTTGGAGATGTCCTCGAAGTGCAGCCCGGTGGTCGGTTCGTCGAGAACGTAGGCGGTGCGACCGCGGGAGCGCTTCTGGAGCTCGGCCGCGAGCTTGACTCGTTGGGCTTCACCACCGGAGAGCGTGGTCGCAGGCTGACCCAGGCGGACATAGCCCAGGCCCACTTCGACAAGGGTGTTGAGGTGACGGGAGATGGCGGGGATCGCGGCGAAGAACTCGGCACCCTTTTCGATGGGCATCTCGAGCACCTCGGCGATGGATTTGCCCTTGAAGGTCACTTCGAGCGTCTCGCGGTTGTAGCGGGTTCCCCCGCAGACTTCGCAGGTGACGTAGACGTCGGGCAGGAAGTTCATCTCGATCTTGATCGTGCCGTCACCGCTGCAGTTCTCGCAGCGTCCTCCCTTGACGTTGAAGGAGAATCGCCCCGGCTGGTAACCGCGGACCTTCGCCGATTCTGTCTCTGCGAACAGGCGCCGGATCCGGTCGAAGACCCCGGTGTAGGTCGCCGGGTTCGACCGTGGGGTGCGACCGATCGGGGATTGGTCGACATGGACGACCTTGTCGAGGTTGTCCAGCCCGGTGACACGCTTGTGCCGACCGGGTACTCGTGAGGCACCGTTGAGGACGTTGGCCATCTGGGTGTAGAGGATCTCGTTGACCAGGGTCGACTTGCCTGAGCCGGAGACACCGGTGACGGCGGTGAGCACTCCGAGGGGGAACGAGACCGAGACGTTGCGGAGGTTGTTCTCGACGGCTTTCTCGACCGTGACGACGCGGTCATCGTCGACTGGCCGGCGGGTCGTGGGGACCTGGATAGCTCGGCGTCCGGCAAGGTAATCACCAGTGATGGATCGGTCGGCGTCTTTGAGCCCGGGAACAGGACCCGAGTAGATGACCTCTCCCCCGTGTTCGCCCGCGCCCGGACCGATGTCGACGATCCAGTCGGCCGATGCGATGGTGTCCTCGTCGTGTTCGACGACGATGAGGGTATTGCCGAGTTCCTTGAGTTTGTTCAGAGTCTCGATGAGTCGCCTGTTGTCGCGCTGGTGGAGACCGATGGAGGGTTCGTCGAGGACGTAGAGGACCCCGACGAGGCCGGATCCGATCTGGGTGGCCAGGCGGATACGCTGGGCCTCACCACCGGATAGGGAACCGGCGGGCCGGTCGAGGCTGAGGTAGTCGAGTCCGACGTCGAGAAGGAAGCCCAGACGCGCGTTGATCTCCTTCATCACCTGAGCTGCGACTGCCGCGTCGCGAGAGTCCAGCTCCAGCTGTGAGAGGAACTCGGCGGATTCGTCGAGAGCCAGCTCGGACACCTCGGCGATCGATTTGCCGCCGACCTTGACGGCGAGGATCTCCGGCTTGAGTCGAGCGCCGTTGCAGCTGGCACAGGGAATTTCGCGCATGTAGGACTCGTAGCGTTCTCGCGACCAGTCGGACTCTGTTTCCTCGTGCTTGCGCTGGATGTACTGGTAGACGCCTTCGAATCCGGTGGAGTAGGTGCGTTCGCGTCCGAACCGGTTCTTGTATTTGACGTGGACCTTGTAGTCCTTGCCGGTCAGGATCGCTGTCTTGTCGGACTTGCGCAGGTCCTTCCACGAAGTCGTCATGTCGAAGTCGAGTTCGTCCCCGAGGCCCTTGAGGAGACGGTTGAAGTATTTCGTCACCTGTTTTCCGCCCGCCCAGGGAGCGATCGCGCCCTCGCCGAGGCTGAGATCCTCATCCGGAACGACGAGGGTCTCATCGACCTGGAGTCGAGTGCCGATGCCGTCACAGGTGGGGCAGGCACCGAAGGGAGAGTTGAACGAGAAGGTGCGGGGCTCGATCTCGTCGATTGCCAACGGGTGTTCGTTCGGGCACGACATGTGCTCCGAGAAAGTCCGGGTCACACCTTCGTCGACCATCTCGACATCGATGCGTCCGTCGGCGAGGCCGAGGGCTGTCTCGACGGAGTCGGTCAGTCGAGGGCGCAGGCCCGACTTCGCCACCAGGCGGTCGACGACGACGGAAATCGTGTGCTTGTACTGTTTTTCCAGGGTAGGAGGTTCGCTGAGGCTGATCTGCTCCCCGTCGACAATGGCGCGAGCGAAGCCCTTGGCCTGCAGTTCGGTGAAGAGATCGACGAATTCGCCCTTGCGAGAGCGGACGATGGGAGCCAGCACGAGGAACTTCGTCCTCTCCTCGAGTTCGAGCAGCTGGTCGACGATCTGCTGTGGGGTCTGCTTCGTGATGATCTCGCCGCACACAGGGCAGTGCGGCACGCCGATCCGAGCCCACAGCAGGCGCAGGAAGTCATAGACCTCGGTGATGGTGCCGACCGTGGAGCGGGGGTTGCGGGAGGTCGACTTCTGATCGATCGACACCGCCGGTGACAGACCCTCGATGAAATCGACATCGGGTTTGTCCATCTGACCCAGGAACATTCGGGCATACGAGGACAGGGACTCGACGTAACGGCGCTGCCCCTCGGCGAAGATGGTGTCGAAGGCCAAGGATGACTTCCCCGACCCCGAGAGACCTGTGAAGACGATCATGGAGTCGCGAGGCAGGGCGATCTCCACGTTCTTGAGGTTATGGGCGCGTGCGCCCTTGACCCGCAGAGTGTCGAGATGTGACACACCTGCCGACTGCTCACCGCTGTTAGTTTTCATCACCTGACCACTGTATTACTCGGCACTGACATTGGTTGAATGGGGACGGGCACTGATCTCTCCGACCGCGAGGATCCGGAGTACGATGTCTCCGGCTTCGTCACTTGCGGGCACGTCCACCTCGGCGTCGATGGCCCAGTCCCTGTTGTCATCGGGGTCGGCCAAGGTCTGACGGACTGTCCACATCTGTGAACCAGGTTCGATCGAGATATATTCCTTGCCCCTGGCCTTCCCATCGGTGAGGAGGTCGCCGTACTCCTCGTAGAAGTCTTCGATCGCATCTTCCCAGGCTGCGGCGGTGAAGCCGCTGTCGGCGTCGAGGCGGCCCAGCTCCGCGTAGTCGGCGCGCTCGGCCAGGAGCACCCGGTGGAACAGGGCGTTGCGCACCTCGGCCGTGAAGACCCGCACGTTGTCTGAGAACTTGCGATCGAGGTCTGGCAGCTCTTCGTCAGCGAAGTCCGTCGGGGACAGCCCCTGCAGGGTCCGCCATTCGTCGAGCAGGGACGAGTCTGTCCGGGCGATCATCTCCCCCAACCATTCGATGATGGTCGAGAGCTCATCCGTCCTGTCGTCGGCGGGCACGTTGTGCGTCAGCGCGCGGAACACATCGGTGAGGTAACGCAGCAGGCTGCCCTCCACCCGGGTGAGACTGTAGTAGCTGACGAACTGGGTGAAGCCCATCGCCTGTTCGACCATATCGCGCACGATCGACTTCGGTTCGAAGTTCCCAGCTCGCAGCCACGGGTGGGCCTCGATGAAGTGCTCGAAGGCGGGATCGAGGACGTCGGCCAACGGCTTCGGTCCTTCGATCTCGTCAAGGATGGCCATCCGTTCGGGGTATTCGAGGCCGTCTGCCTTGAGCTCGGCAAGGGTATCTTTCTTGATCCGGTCGAGTTGGCCCTTGAGGACGGGAAACGGCACCGGTGTAGTGGATTCGACGAGCGAGACCACGTCGAGGGCATAGGTCTCCGCATCCGGATCGAGCAACTCGAGTCCGGCGAGCACGAAGGGAGCCAAGGGCTGGTTGAGGGCGAACTGGGGACCCAGATCGCTGGTCGGAACCAGTTCGTCTCCCTTCGCTTCGATGAGGCCGGCATTGATGAGAGAGCGACCGATGCTCAAAGCTGTGAGCTTGAGGTCGAGGTGACGTTCCCGGCTCTCGTGTGTTTTGTCGATGAAATGGCTGATCGTGGCGACACCCGATCCCGGGCGGGCGACGAGATTGAGGATCGTCGAATGGTCGATTCTCATGCGTGAGCGCAGAGATTCGGCCTGGGATTGGATGAGTTTGGTGAAGGTCTCCTCCGACCAGCCGACGAACCCGGCAGGGGCAGATTTCTTCTTGACCTTCTTCTTTTTCTTATCCGCATTGGCCGCCTTGGCCTCTGCCCGCATATTCTCCACAACATGTTCCGGTGCCTGTGCGATGACGTAGCCGCGGGTATCGAACCCTGCGCGCCCCGCACGGCCGGCCAGTTGCTGGAATTCGCGGACGCTGAGTTTGCGCATCTTTCGGCCGTCGAACTTCGTCAGCCCTGTCAGCAGCACAGAGCGGATGGGAACGTTGATGCCGACGCCGAGTGTATCGGTGCCTGAGATGACCAACAGCAGCCCCTTGAGTGCGAGCTGTTCGACCAGCCGGCGATATTTGGGCAGCATGCCGGCATGGTGGACGCCGACGCCGTGCAGGAGCAGCTTGCGCAGGCTCTGACCGAATCCCTTCGCGAAGGTGAAGCCCTTGATGGCTGCCGCGACCGCGGCCTTCTGCTCCTTCGACGCCAGGTCGACGGACAGCAGGCCCGTGGCCAGATCGATGGCGCCAGCCTGGGAGTAGGACACGACGTAGACAGGGGCCTTGTCGTTGCGCACCAGAGAGCGCAATGTATCTGAAAGAGTCTCGGTGGAGTACTCGTATTCGAGCGGGACCGGACGGGTCGCCGAGGTGACGACGGAGCTGCCGCGGCCGGTGGTGTCTTCCATGGTGCGGCAGATTTCACTCGTGTCACCCAGTGTGGCCGACATGAGCACGAACTGCGACTGTGGCATCTCGAGCAGGGGCACCTGCCATGCCCATCCGCGTGAGGGATCGGCGACATAGTGGAATTCGTCCATGACGACCATGCCCGCGTCGACCAGGCCGCCTTCGCGCAGAGCCTGGTTCGCCAGGATCTCAGCCGTCGCACAGATCACCGGTGCATCCCCGTTGACTGTGGAATCACCGGTGATCATACCGACGTTCTCCGGGCCGAAGGCGTCAATGAGAGAGAAGAACTTCTCGCTCACCAGCGCCTTGAGCGGAGCCGTGTAGTAGGCCCTGATCCCGCGGGTGAATGATTGGTAGAGGGCGAACAGTGCCACCAGGGATTTGCCCGAACCTGTGGGAGTGGCCACGATCGTGTTGTCGCCAGCCAGAATGTTGAGAATGGCTTCGTCCTGAGCGGGGTACGGTTCGATACCCAGCTCTTCGCAGTAGTGTCCGAAGGACTCGTACACTGCGTCTTCATCAGCGAATTCCGCTGGGATCTCCTGCAATCTCACCACAACTATGCACAGACCTTTCCGTTTAGACTGATGTCCATCCTATTGATCGAACCTCAGGAGTTTCAGATGCCGGTTTTCGCTGTCAACTATGTCTATGGGCCAGATACTGACACCCGGATGGAATCACGACCTGCCCACCGTGCGTGGCAGGCCGATCTGTACGAAGCCGGAACCATTCTGGCTTCGGGCCCACTGGACAATGAGCCGGTTCCCGGGGGTCTGCTGTTGCTGCAGGCCGCCGACCGAAAGGACCTCGACGCTCACTTGGCCAACGATCCCTATGCTTCGATCGGTGTGATCGACGAGACGATCGTTCGGGAGTGGACCCCAGTCTTCGGTCCGTTCTCCCACGCCTGAGTCTATTCCCAATGGCCTGAGGCCGCGTGGCCCACGTGCGCGGGTGTCCCCTATTCGGGAGGACACCCGCGCACAGTCACACCTGGACCGACCGGGACATTCTCTCAGTCCTGCGAGTCATCTGACTTCTCGGTGCTGGTGCTGCGAATGGGGATGCCGTCCTTCTTCATCTTCGCCAACGAGGCGAGTGTCGCTGCCGCCATGGCGACAACGATGAAGCTCAGCGACAGCCACGTCGGCACTTCGGGGATCGCGGCGCCCCAGGACAGGAAGTCCCAGTCCGATTCGTGAAGAGCGTGGATGAAGAGTTTCACGCCGATGAAGGCGAGGATCGCCGCAATTCCGTAGTGAAGGTAGACGAGCTTGTCGACGAGGCCGCCGAGCAGGAAGTAGAGCTGGCGCAGCCCCATCAGCGCGAAGACGTTCGCGGTGAAGACCAGGAACGTATTCTGCGTGACGCCGAATATCGCCGGAATCGAGTCGAGCGCGAACATGACGTCCGTGGACCCGATCGCGATGAAGACGATGAACATGGGCGTCCAGTACTTCTTGCCCTCGAGCGTGACACGCAGGCTGTTGCCGTGGTATTCGTCGACGACGTTGATCCGTTTGCGCAGGAGGCGGATGAGACCGTTCTCTCCATTGCCCTCATCCTCATCGCTGAACGCCTGTCGATAGGCGACGATGAGGAGGAAGATGCCGAAGATGAAGAATACTTCCACGAATGCGGTGATGATCGCCGAACCGGCCAGGATGAAGATGCCGCGGAAGACAATCGCGATGATGATGCCCACCATGAGGACTTCCTGCTGATACTTCCGCGGAACCGAGAAGCTGCCCATGATGATGATGAACACGAACAGGTTGTCGATGCTCAGCGAGTATTCGAGCAGCCAGCCGGTGAGGAACTCACTGCCGTGCGTTGCGTCTCCGATGGCGAAGAGCGCACCGGCGAAGACGATGGCGAGGCCGACGTAGAAGGCGACCCAGATGCCCGCTTCCTTCATCGACGGGGTGTGTGGCCGTTTGATGACGAGGAGCAGATCGAAGACGAGGATCGCAACGACGACGATGCCTGATGTGATCATGAACCACGCGGGGATGGCGGACTCACTCCCAGCTGCGTTTTGACCGCCTGCGGCGAGGGCGGAGGACAGGATATCCATGGATGCCTTTCAAAGGAGTCGGTGATGTACCCGTGCCGAAAGTCTCTCCCACGCTATGACCACTGAAACAGTGGCGGCGTGCGCTCCGTGTCCGGACCCTCTGAAGGATCGTGGTGACGAGCACGGATGGACGGGATACTCCCTTTCGCCAGCCTCACCAGTATAGTCGTGCGGATGCCGGCGCACTCGCACTCGGGTCGAATCAGGCGTGCCCGGCCTGCTTCATCTGCCGCAGTTCCTTCTTGAGGTCCGAGAGTTCGTCCCTCAGGCGGGCGGCGAGCTCGAACTGCAGCTCCGCTGCGGCCGTGTGCATCTGAGACGTCAGGGATTCGATGAGCTCGGTCAGGTCGGCTGCCGGTGGACGCAGGGAACCGGCCTTGCCTGCGGCCTGACGCTGTTCGTCGGTGAGCGTGGAGTTGTATCCCCTTTTGCCCTTGCCGTAGTCGAACTCGGTAAGGAGCTCTCGCGTGTCCGCATCTTCTCGCTGCAGCCGCTCGGTGATGTCGGCGATCTTCTTGACCAGCGGTGTGGGGTCGATTCCATGTTCCTTGTTGTGCGCGACCTGTATCTCACGTCGACGGTCGGTCTCGTCGATGGCCTCACGCATGGACCGCGTGATGGTGTCGGCGTACATATGAACCTGGCCGTTGATGTTGCGGGCCGCACGACCGATCGTCTGGATCAGGGAGGTGGCCGAGCGCAGGAAGCCCTCTTTGTCGGCGTCGAGGATGGCCACAAGGGAGACTTCGGGCAGGTCGAGACCCTCACGGAGTAGGTTGATTCCGACGAGAACATCGAACTCGCCGGCCCTCAGCTCTGTCAGAAGTTCGACTCGGCGCAGGGTGTCGACGTCTGAGTGGAGGTACTGCACTCGCACATCGTGTTCGAGGAGGTAATCCGTGAGGTCCTCGGCCATCTTCTTGGTCAGTGTGGTGACCAGGACCCTTTCCTGGGCGTCGACGCGAGTTCTGATCTCCTCGAGCAGGTCGTCGATCTGTCCCTTGGTCGGTTTGACGACGATCTCTGGGTCGACGAGACCGGTGGGTCGGATGATCTGCTGGACGTAGCCGTTCGCGTTTCCCAGCTCGAAGTTGCCGGGAGTTGCCGACAGGTAGACGGCCTGTCCGACGCGTTCACGGAACTCATCGAACTTCAGGGGCCGGTTGTCCATCGCACTGGGGAGGCGGAATCCGTGTTCGACCAGTGTGCGTTTGCGGGACATGTCGCCTTCGTACATTCCCCCGATCTGAGGGACCGTGACGTGGGACTCGTCGATCACGAGGAGGAAGTCCTCGGGGAAGTAGTCGAGCAGGCAGTTCGGTGCCGATCCCGCGGGACGTCCGTCGATGTGTCGAGAATAGTTCTCGATGCCGGAGGTGAAGCCCATCGACTCCATCATCTCGAGATCGTAGGTCGTGCGCATCTTCAGACGCTGGGCCTCGAGGAGTTTGTTCTGCGATTCGAATTCGCTCAACCGCGTCTGCAGTTCGTTCTCGATCTCGCTGACAGCTCGCCCCATCCGGTTCTCTCCGGCGACATAGTGCGAAGCCGGGAAGACATGGATCGTCTCCTCTTCCCGGACGATCTCGCCTGTCAGAGGATGCAGTGTCTGGAGAGCTTCGATCTCGTCGCCGAAGAACTCGATCCGCAGGGCCAATTCCTCATACTGCGGGATGATCTCAACAGTATCGCCCCTGACGCGGAAGGTGCCGCGGGTGAATGCCATATCGTTGCGGGCGTACTGCATCGACACGAAGCGTTTGAGGAGTTCGTCGCGGTCGCACTGTTCGCCGCGCTTCAAGGTCACCATCCGGTCGACGTACTCTTCCGGTGTGCCCAGACCGTAGATGCAGGACACTGTCGAGACGACGACGACATCACGGCGGGTCAGCAGGGAGTTCGTCGCGGAGTGGCGCAGACGCTCGACCTCATCGTTGACCGATGAATCCTTCTCGATGAAGGTGTCAGTCTGGGGAACGTAAGCTTCGGGCTGATAGTAGTCGTAGTAGGAGACGAAGTATTCGACCGCATTGTTGGGCAGCAGCTGCCGGAACTCGTTGGCCAACTGCGCAGCCAACGTCTTATTCGGCGCCATGATCAGGGTCGGTCGCTGAACCTGCTCAATCAGCCAGGCCGTGGTCGCCGACTTACCCGTACCGGTGGCGCCCAGCAAGACGATGTCCCGCTCACCCTGGTCGAGGCGTTCCGAAATCTCAGTGATTGCGGTGGGCTGATCACCGGATGGAGAGTATTCGGAGACGACTTCGAACGGGGCGACTGTGCGCGTGACATCCGGCCTATGGCCGATGGCTGGCAGGGGACGTTCTGAGCTCATGGTCCAACACTAGCCCTCGCCCATGACACAGTGAACAGTCGGGATGATACTCCGGCGTGCACTGCTCAGCCGAAGCTTGCTGGGACGAGTCGTCGGCGCATCGTGAGGAAGTACGATTCCTTCGCTTCCGCGTACATGTCGGACTGCGCAGCGCCGGCGTGCTCATTCGCCAGAGTTCGCTTCAACTGTGCGTACCTCGCACGTTCAGCGGCGTCGGTGCACAGCAGTTCAACGAAGTCCCGCGCGAAGACGGCACCGACGGAATCCTCGGCCCGGACGTGGAGGTTGACGGCTCGGCCCGGATCCGTGTTCGCGTGGAATCGTTTGGACTCCAGCTGTCCCTCGCCGAGGTTGTCGACACCGTCACTGCCCGGATATCCCAGGTCCGCCAGTTGGACAGACAGCTCACGTGCGGTGTCGAGATCGGGTACGAGCAGCTGCAGGTCGATGACGTTCTTCGCTGCCAGGCCCGGGACTGCTGTCGATCCGATGTGGTCGAGGCGGAACTGTCTGCCGATGCCGTGATTCAGCTTGGCAATGATCCGCTGTGCTTGCATCGGCCAGTCCTGACCAGCAGGGTCGAGGAGTTCGACCGGTCCTCTTTCCGCACGACGCTGAGCTGCCAGATTCGCCGCAAACGGAAGAATTCGGTCTTCAACGAGGTCAGCAACTCGATCCTGCGTCGCCCTGACCGCCCCAGCGTTGTCGATGATCACGTCGCAGGCCGCGTATCGCTGTTCGTCGCTGGCCTGCCTGGCGATGCGCGATTCGGCATCGTCGCGGGCCATGCCTCTGGCACTCATCAGCCGTTGCAGTCGCAGTTCGGCCGGAACGTCGACGAGGAGATTGAGGTGATACGCCGGGGTCATCTCGTTCTCGACAAGCAGCGGTACATCGTGGACGACCACCTCGGCGTCGGAATGCCTGGCGAAGTGCTGGGCGGTGCGCTCGCGGATCGCGGGATGCATGAGTGCGTTCAATGCCGAGGTCGACTCTTCATCGGCGAAAGCCGCGGCTGCCAGCTGCGCCCGGTCGAGTCCCCCGTCGGCGGCGATGACATCCTCACCGAATCTCTCGGCAAGTTCGTCGAGCAGAGGCTCCCCCGCCGCGACGACTTCCCGTGCGATCTTATCGGCATCGATGATCACTGCACCGTGGCCGGCGAGGATCTCGGAGACGGTTGACTTCCCGGCACCGATTCCTCCGGTGAGACCTATTTTCAACATGCGCTCAGCCTAGCCATATCAGGTGACCCGTGCGATATGACGTGAGACTAGCGATTCAGCGGGTAGACCAGAACCCCTTCGTCGGCGAAGGACGGTTTGCCGAGGCTGGCATCGAGGAAGTGCTCGTATTCTCCCGGTTCGCCGGGCAGCAACGGTGACTCCGGGGCAAGGACCACATAGTCGACGCCGGAGTGGCGCAGCTCATCAACAGCCGTCTCAACCTCACTGCTGTCAGGATCCGGGAAGGGTGCGCCAGAGAAGACTGAGTCGTGCAGCAGTTCGTCGAGTGCATCCTCGGGTGCCGCATACGTGATTGCTGCATCCGGGCTCGAGCCGATGAAGTAACCGCCCGTCTCTCTGTAGCCGAAACCGCTCACGGACTGCCACACCATCGCTTCGTCCGCATGTGGTTCGGCCCATGCCAGGGGGCGGGGCACCGTCTTGACCACGGACCCGGCGGGAACCACCTCGGCGATGGAACCGGTGTAGAAGTCGGGCACGTAGACCTCGCGTGAGGCCTGCACACCGGGAACCACGCAGACTCCGGCGACCACCAGCAGGCCCAGCAGGGCCTGGGCCGAGCGCATCCGAATATGGTCTTGTGCCCATTCCAGTCCGCAGCCGAGGACCGCGAACAGTGCAATCGTAGAATGCAGAACCAGGCGCATGGGAAGAATGTTGTTGAGCACTGGCACAGCTTCGATCAGTGCGAAGGGACCGGTGCCGAGGACGACCTTTCCGTCGAGGAGAACCGGTGATCCCAGTGCCAGGACGAAGACCAGGAGCCCCGTCGCCGAGGCGAGGCGCAGAATCAATGCATACCTAGGGCTGCGGACCAGGCAGATGACGATGATGGCAGCGGCGATCAGGGCAGGCGCTCCGACGTAGGCGCCGAGCTCCGCAGCATCGATATCCATCACACGCGGAATCGGAGACGAACCGGGCCCCAGGAGAGTCGGGCTCGCAGGCACGATGGGATCGAGCAGATCTGTGTTCCAGACTCCGTGAGGCCTGATCGCACCGTCGGGAGCGTTCGGCCCGCGCATCAGGAGCAGGAGGGGCAGCGCGATGAGCAGCGCCAGCGCGGAGCCGAGCACACCACCGAGCACCAGCCGCAGCCAGCCGGCGAGGGTCCAGGCCTTCCGGCCGAAGACCGCGATGGCTGACAGCAGACACAGCGCAGCGATGAAAGTGCCGGCGAGGACCTCGGTGGAGACGTAGAACTGGAATCCCAGGACTGCGCCCAGCCCAAGGCTCAGCGTCCAGAATTCACGGCTGAAGAATCTGGTCCGGGGTGCCCGAAGAAGGAATTTGAGGATGATGAGCGCCACCAGGGGTGGTGCGACGGCGAATGCGAGGTTGGGATGGCCGGAGGACTGTGCGATCACGTAGCTGGAGAAACCCACACCGCCAGCTGCGACGAAGGCAGGGATTCGGGTGAGGAAACGTGTGAAGAGAGCCGCCGTCGCGAGGCTGACCAACACCGGGATGGAGAGGATGAGGACGTTATAGCTGACGATGGGCCCTGCCACCCAGGTGAGTGGGACTAGGATCAGCGCCAGTCCAGCCAGAGACGTGTTCCAGGCTCCGTTGACACCCCCGTTGAGGGTGTTCATCGCCTCCGTGTAGAGGAGACCGTTCGCGGTGCCCGCTGGAGTGCCGCCGGTGCCGAAGCCGATCTGGTTCGCGACGATGTCCGCTGCGTGTCCCAGCCACCAGATGAAGAGTGATGAGTCGTCGTTGCCGGCGACAACCCGGCCACCGGGATCGGCAGCGACCTGTCCGAACACGCAGATGCTGGCGAGAGTGAGCAGCAGTGCGTACCACAGCCACGGCCGGGCTCGCTGTCGCAGAGTGGGTGCATACACAAAGGGCTCCCGATCAATCGACCGGGAGCCCTTGTGAGTGCTGTTATCAGCTGCCTGCAAGCTTCTCACGCAGTGCTGCGAGAGCTTCGTCGCTGGCCAGTGTTCCTTCGTCGTCTGCCTCTTCCGAGGAGAACGATCCGGTGGCTGGTGCAGCTTCGGCAGGAGCGCTGCCGGCCTCTTCGGAGCCTGCTTCGGCATCCGCGGCGATGGCCTTGGCGACCTGCTTCTTGTGCTCTTCCCAGCGTTCCTGAGCGGCAGCGTACTGCTGTTCCCAGACCTCGCGCGCTGAGTCGAAGCCTTCCATCCACTCGTTGGTCTCGGGATCGAAACCTTCTGGGTACTTGTAGTTGCCGTCCTCGTCGTATTCCTGCGGCATGCCGTAGAGGGCAGGGTCGAGGAAGTCTTCGGCCTCGGGGTCGACGCCTTCGTTCGCCTGCTTCAGAGACAGCGAGATGCGGCGACGTTCGAGGTCGATGTCGATGACCTTGACGTAGATGGTCTCGTCAACGGAGACGACCTGTTCTGGCAGGTCCACGTGGCGAACCGCAAGTTCGGAGATGTGGACGAGGCCTTCGATGCCGTCTTCGACACGCACGAACGCACCGAACGGAACCAGCTTGGTGACCTTGCCGGGAACGATCTGACCGATGACGTGGGTGCGTGCGAAGTGCTGCCATGGGTCTTCCTGAGTCGCCTTGAGCGACAGGGAGACACGTTCGCGATCCATGTCGACGTCGAGGACCTCAACGGTGACCTCGTCACCGACGGTGACGACCTCACCTGGGTGATCGATGTGCTTCCAGGACAGCTCGGAGACGTGAACGAGTCCGTCGACACCACCGAGGTCGACGAATGCACCGAAGTTGACGATCGAGGAGACGACGCCGGGACGGACCTGGCCCTTCTGCAGGGTCTGCAGGAAGTCGTGGCGGACCGCGGACTGGGTCTGCTCGAGCCAGGCACGACGGGACAGAACGACGTTGTTGCGGTTCTTGTCCAGTTCGATGATCTTGGCTTCGACCTGCTGGCCGATGTAAGGAGCAAGATCGCGGACGCGACGCATCTCAACGAGGGAAGCGGGCAGGAAGCCGCGCAGACCGATGTCGACGATCAGGCCGCCCTTGACAACCTCGATGACGGTACCGGTGACAACACCGTCGTCTTCCTTGATCTTTTCGATGTCGCCCCAGGCGCGCTCGTACTGCGCACGCTTCTTGGACAACATGAGTCGGCCTTCTTTGTCTTCCTTCTGAAGAACGAGGGCTTCGATATCGTCCCCGACCTCGACGACTTCGCCGGGATCGACATCATGCTTGATGGAGAGTTCTCGCGAAAGGACGACGCCTTCCGTCTTGTATCCGATGTCGACGAGGACCTCGTCACGGTCGACCTTGACGACGGTTCCTTCGACGATGTCGCCATCGTTGAAGTACTTGATCGTCTCATCGACGGCGGCAAGAAAGTCCTCAGCGGTTCCGATGTCGTTGACAGCGACCTGCTTCGGCTGCACCGATTCCGGCGTGGTGGTGGTCATATAGGTTGGGACTCCGATGGAATTATGGTCCAGATCCGATACTCTGAGGCGATGCTGTGCAACAGCCCGAGAATTGGATCCGGTCTCGATTACGATTTTGGACATGTATGCATACGCGCATACGGTTGTCAATACTAGCATCATCCATGGCGTGAATGCACGCCGAAGTCGGAAACGGAACATGGCAATCGCCACGGAGGAATGATGAGCGACGGAAGTTATCGGGCCGAGGTCATCAGCGGTGGCTACCTACCCATCGATGAAGAGGCATCAGTCCGCGCCAACAGAGGCTATTGGGACAATTCTGCCGAGGAATACCTCTCCGAGCACGGCAGCTTCCTCGGCGCCTCCGAGTTCATGTGGTGCCCCGAGGGAATTCACGAATCGGATCTGAATCTGCTTGGAGACGTGCACCGACGTCAGATCCTCGAGGTCGGCTGCGGTGCAGGCCAGTGCTCGCGCTGGCTGGCTGAGGAGGGCGCGATTGCCACGGGCGTCGATGTCTCCGCGGGCATGCTCGAACAGGCCTCTCGCCTGCAGCGTGAGCACCCGCTCAGCGACGATGCCACTCCCCCGACGTTCCTCCACGCCGATGCGCGTGCACTGCCGTTCGCCTCGAACAGCTTCGACGTTGCGTTCTCCTCCTATGGTGCACTGCCCTTCGTCAAGGACGCCGAGGTGGTTCTCGCCGAGGTCGCGCGTGTGGTCCGCCCGGGCGGTCGGTGGGCGTTCTCGACGACGCACCCGATGCGGTGGATGTTCCCCGACGTGCCCGGAGAATCCGGTCTGACCGTCGAGTATTCGTACTTCGACCGCACTCCCTATGTGGAGATCTCCGCGGATGGGCAGCCGGTCTACGCCGAGCATCACCGCACAATGGGTGATTGGGTGAATCTGCTGGTGACGGCCGGCTTCACCATCGAGTCGGTGACCGAGCCGGAATGGCCGGAGTCCAACCCGACTGCGTGGGGCGGCTGGTCTCCCCTCCGCGGTTCGCTCATGCCCGGCACCGTCATCTTCTCCACCACGCTCAACAAGGACTGACCCGACAGCAAGCCACTTCGGTGGGCTGGCTGTCGAGCCGGAGCCCACAATGATCCCGGGCTGTCTCCTGTATCGGCGTCCTCGCGGGGACGCCAAGACAGGGGGCATCCAGTCAGCGCAAGGCTATGCTGCGCTTCAGTGAGCGGCGTCGTGCCACGAGATTCCGGTGCCGACGTTGACATCGAGGGGCACATCCAGCTCGAAGGCCGATCCCATCTCCTCGGTCACGATGGCCGTAACCGAATCGATCTCGTCCGGATGGACATCCACGATGATCTCGTCATGGACCTGCAGCAGGACTCTCGACTTCAGATCGCCGAGGCGGTCGCTGACCTTGAGCATCGCTATCTTCATGATGTCGGCGGCCGATCCCTGGATCGGGGCGTTGAGGGCGGCACGTTCGGCCATGTCCCGCAGCTGCCGCCGATCGCTGTGCAGAGCCGGCAGGTACCGCCTGCGACCCATGATGGTCTCCGTATAGCCGTTGGCCCGAGCCTGCTCGACGATCTCGTCGAGGTAGTCCTTGACCGCACCGAAGCGCTCGAAGTACTGCTCCATGAGGTTCTTCGCCTCATCCACACCGACCGCCAGCTGTCGGGAGAGTCCATAGGCGGAGAGTCCGTAGACCAGCCCGTAGGACATGGCCTTGACCTTCGATCGCATCGCGGAGTCCACTTCGTCGATGCCGACTCCGAAGACCTTCGACCCGACGTAGGAGTGCAGGTCCTCGCCATCCTTGAACGCCTGGATCAGTGCGGCATCGCCTGACAGATGGGCCATGATGCGCATTTCGATCTGCGAGTAGTCAGCTGTCAGGAGTCGAGAGTCTGTGACCTCGGGGTCGGCGATGAAGATCTCACGGATCCGGCGGCCTGACTCAGTGCGGACCGGAATATTCTGCAGATTCGGGTCGAGCGAGGACAGGCGGCCAGTGGCAGCAACGGTCTGCTGGTAGGTCGTATGGATGCGACCGTCTTCGGCCACGGTCTTGAGCAGGCCGACAACGGTCTGCTTGAGCTTCGTCGAATCACGGTAGGCCAGGAGATGCTGCAGGAAAGGGTGCTCCGTCTTGATGAACAGCTCCGCCAGTGCCTCGGCGTCGGTGGTGTATCCGGTCTTCGTGCGTTTCGTCTTGGGCATATCGAGTTCGTCGAAGAGCACAGTCTGCAGCTGCTTCGGCGACCCGAGGTTGACCTCATGACCGATCGCCTCATAGGCGAGTTCAGCGCTCGCGCGCGCCTGCTTCGTGAATTCGTCGATGAGTCCGGACAGTCCTGCCTCATCGACAGCGATCCCTGCGAGCTCCATCATGGCCAGCACCGGAACCAGAGGCAGTTCGATGTCGCGATAGACCTGGTTCATATTCGCTTCATCGATCGCCTGTGCCAGAATCTCGTGGACCTCAAGCAGCGCGGCAGCCCTGCAGCCGTGGGTCGCAGCGGTCTGGTCCGAGTCGAAGTCGAGGGCGAGCTGACCGCTGTCCCTGCCGGCTTCGCTCAGTTCGATCCCGGCGCGTTCGAGCGCGATCTGCGGCAGTTCGTAGCTGCGCTGATCGGGCACCAGGAGGTAGGCGGCCAGAGCCGTGTCACCGGCGATGTCGTCGACTTCGAGACCCAGTGAGCGCCAGGCCTTGATCTGTGTCTTCGCGCTGTGCAGGATGAGGCTCTTCGTCCGCAGCGCTGAACTCAGATTCGCAACGGCTGCCTCCCCCGCCTCGGCGAGGTCGACGACCCAGGCTTCCTCCGGCGTTCCGGAGACAGCGAGGATCCGAACGTCCCCGTGCCCGAGCTCATAGCGGGCATCGGAGTCGAGGGCGATCACATCAGAATCCGCCATCTTCTGAAGCAGCCCCGGAACGTCGATGGTCTCGACGGAGACTTCACGCGCTGGCCCGGCGGATTCCTCCGGTACGGCTTCCTCACCGAAGATCGCGCTCAGTCGTTTGCCGAGAGCCTGGAATTCGAGTTGGTCGAACAGGTTCGAGAGTTCACTGGGGTCGCCCTCGCCCCATCTCAGGTCGGCGTAGGTCAGGCTGAGGTCGACATCGTCGAGGAGACGGTTGAGCCTGAAGTTGCGTTCGACTTCGGGGATGTGGTCACGAAGCTTCTCACCAACCTTGCCCTTGATCGACTCCGCGTTCTCGAGCACGCCGGGCAGGTCACCGTAGGATGTCAGCCACTTCGCAGCGGTCTTGTCACCGACCCCGGGCACTCCGGGGAGATTGTCCGCCTTCTCCCCCACCAGGGCAGCGAGTCCACGATAGTTCGCGGGAGTGACGGCGTACTTCTCTTCGATCGCGGCCGGGGTCATGCGATTGAGGTCGCTGACTCCGCGTTTGGGGTAGAGGATGGTCACGGACTCGTTGGAGAGCTGGAACGAGTCCTTGTCGCCGCTCATCACTTCGACGTGGGCTCCTGCTTCGGTGCCCATCCGGGCCATGGTCGCCAGCGCATCGTCGGCTTCGAAGCCTTCCTTGGTCACCACGGTGATCCCCATCGCAACGACGATGTCCTTGATCAGATCGATCTGGGGATGGAACTCCGGCGGAGTCTTGGCGCGCCCAGCCTTGTACTCCGGGTACTCCTCGAAGCGGAACGTCTGTCGCCCCAGATCGAAGGCCACTGCCACATGGCTCGGTGACTCGTCCCTGAGGACGTTGATGAGCATCGAGATGAAGCCGTAGATGGCGTTCGTCGGCTGGCCGGTGCTGGTGGCGAAGTTCTCCACCGGCAGGGCGTGGAATGCCCGGTAGGCCAGAGAGTGTCCGTCGATGAGCAGGAGGGATTCGTTTACTTGAGTCACATGACATAGCCTATCGTTCAAAACTCACATGAAGGAGAGCAATGTTCAGACCACAGGTATCACTGACCGCGCAGACCCCGAAGGACCAGCGCGAGGAGTTGCTCGGCCAGCTCAACGCTGCCGATGCGGTCGGTGATCTGGCGGCGAAAATGGGGATCGAGTTCACAGAGCTGACTCACGATCATGCCACTGGTACGGCACCGGTGGCGGGCAACACTCAGCCCATGGGTCTCTTTCACGGCGGCGGTCATGTCGTGCTGGCCGAGTCCCTGGCGTCGATGCACTCATTCCTCATCTCCGGCGGTAAGAACGTCGTCGGCGTCGACCTCAACGCCACGCATCTGCGTGCCGCGCGGGACGGCACAGTGACCGGCCGCGCCGAGGTGCTCCACCAGGGACGCACGATTGTGTCCCACGAGGTGAAGATGACTGATGACGCCGGTCGGCTCCTGTCGATTGTGCGGATCACGAACATGATCCTCAAGACCGAACCCAAATGATCTGCAGGCAGTGACACCTGATGTGCCGGCACTGCCGCCAAACCGCTGGTGAGCATTGAACGTGGCCCGCGGCGCAAGGACAAGAAGGCCGCAGGTGCAATGCAGGAGGCCGGCGAATCCTCATCGGATTCGCCGGCCTCCGTGTGTGTTCGGGTGGACGCTGGTTACTTATCGGAGCCGATCTGCTTGAGAACGGTGTCGGCAACTTCGCGCATGGTCAGTCGGCGGTCCATCGAGGTCTTCTGGATCCACCGGAAGGCCTCCGGCTCGCTCAGTCCCATCGATGTCTGGAGCAGGCTCTTGGCGCGCTCGACGACCTTGCGGGTCTCGAAGCGTTCGGTCAGATCGGAGATCTCACTCTCAAGCGAGCTGATCTCTGCATGACGCGACAGGGCGATCTCGAGGGCCGGGATGAGGTCCGCAGCGGTGAAGGGCTTGACCACGTAGGCCATTGCTCCCGCGTCACGGGCTCGTTCGACGAGCTCCTTCTGCGAGAAGGCGGTGAGCAGAACCACTGGGGCAATGCGTGCCCGAGCGATCCTCTCGGCTGCCGAGATTCCGTCGAGGATGGGCATCTTGATGTCCATCACGACGAGATCAGGGCGCAGCTCTTCTGCCAGGCGGATCGCGGATTCGCCGTCTGCGGCTTCGCCGACGACGTCGTATCCGACCTCACGCAGCATCTCGACGATATCGAGACGAATCACGGCCTCGTCTTCCGCCACTACGACGCGGCGAACCGGCACGGACTCATCTGAAGTTGGTTGTTCGCTGGTTGAAAGCACGGCACCAGTCTAAACCAGGCCCACGCGTGCACCGACGTCGGCACCCAAGTTTCTTCTGTGATGGTAACCACCCCTGTGATGGTCACCACCGGGCAGGACGTCTGAGCAATCGAATTCTCGATCACTGTCGCCGCCATGGCGCGAACGCCGACCACCTCTGCCGATTGTGCAATCGCGCAAAAGCTGTCGTAAACTCAAGCCTGTCGCGGATTCGGTCCGCGGCTTAGCCGGATTGGCGGAATCGGTAGACGCGGTGCACTCAAAATGCATTGTCGAAAGACGTGTGGGTTCGAGTCCCACATCCGGTACTCAGCGTGTGCTCCAGACAGTCGATGGACACGAAGCAGCAGTGAAGGGGCCGGCGGACTTACGTTCGCCGGCCCCTTCACTGTGCCCCGCCAGGCCCTCTTTGCTGGAAACGGACCCGTCAGCTGCGACGATCGAGAACGCAACGATGCGTGTCGAAGCGCTGGTCTCCCGCCGCGAGCTGGGCCACATGCGCAGGTGAGTCAGGCATAAGTCTCGCTTGAGGACTCTGCTTCCTCGTCGACCGGCACATAGCCGTCGACACGGTCGGAATCGTAGCGGTCGAGATCGAGGATTCCGTGGCGTTTGGCCACAATGGCTGGGACGAGAGCCTGTCCGGAGACGTTGAGTGCCGTGCGTCCCATGTCGACGATCGGCTCGATCGCCAGGAGCAGGCCCACGCCTTCAAGGGGCAGACCGAGAGTGGACAGAGTCAGCGTCAGCATCACTGTGGCCCCGGTCGTGCCCGCTGTCGCCGCGGAACCGATGACAGAGACGAAGACGATGAGGAAGTACTGGACGGGCCCGAGGTCGATGCCGAAGAACTGGGCCACGAAGACTGCGGCGATCGCCGGGTAGATCGCGGCGCAGCCGTCCATCTTCGTTGTCGCGCCGAAGGGAACTGCGAATGCCGCGTAACTGTGCGGAACGCCGAAATTGTCGGTCGCGACCTTCTGGGTCACTGGCATGGTGCCGATCGATGACCGGGATACGAAGCCCATCTGGGCCGCCGGCCACACACCGGAGAAGTACTGACGAACGGAGAGGCCGTTGAGTTTGGCCAGAGTCGGGTACACAACGAAGAACACGAGCGCCAGGCCGATGTAGACGGCGACGACGAACCACAGCAGGGAACCCATGGTCGACCACCCGTAGGAGTTCACGGCATTGCCGATGAGCCCAAGGGTGCCGATCGGAGCGATGCGCACGATCCACCAGACCACCTTCTGCACAACGGCCAAGGCCGCCTCAACGAACTGGAGGAAGGGTTCAGCTGCCTTGCCGACCTTGACTGCGGCGATGCCGATCGCGCCGGAGGCGATGATGAGCTGAAGGATGTTGAAGTTGACGTCTGAGACCAAGCCGCCGGCATCGTCGGCGGAGGTGCCCACCTCGAGCCCAAGGAAATTGACTGGCACGAGTCCGGTGAGGAATCCGATCCAGCTTCCTTCATGAGCGGGCGCAGAACCGCTCAACGAAGTGGCGTCAGCGTGCATTCCCGGCTGCAGAACAACACCGAGGATGAGCCCGATGAGGACGGCGATAAGTGCCGTGAAGGCGAACCACAGGAGTGTGGAGACCGCGAGCCTGGCTGCGTTCGTGACCTTGCGCAGGTTGCCGATGCTGGCAATGATCGCTGTGATCACGAGTGGCACGACGGCCGCCTTGAGGAGGGTCACATAGGACGATCCGATGGTGTCCAAGGTCTGACCGAGCCAGTTGTCCTGGCTCTCACTGACCGGACCCCAGGACCGGGCAGCAAGCCCGAGAACCACGCCAGCAATCAGCGCTATGGTGACCTGCACCCCGAATGATCGGCTCCACTTGGGCAATCTCATGCCACTCCTCTTCTTCGTCGGTCGATTTCCGAGCGATGCTCACTGCAAGCGATGCTCAACTCAATGGACAACTGTTGAGCAATCGTGGAAATTCCGCAAGTCCGAGTGAAGTGACTCTCACTGCTGCTGCCCCGCACATCGCGGCCAGTACCGCCCAGGTCCCGGCCATGACAACGGCGGATGACCCGAAAATCGGATCAGCCGCCGTTGTCGTCCAGTGGCGTCAGGAGCGCGGGAAGGTCAGAGCCTCACAATGCCTCTCCGCGAAACAGCAGGCCCGTTCAGTGCCTCGGCGTTCCGTTCTCCTTGACTATCGGCACCTCACGGGTACCAGGCGATTCGAACACGATGCCATACCCTGCCAAGGGATCTTCATCATCGTCCGAGGAGTCTTCGTAGGCCGCTGCGACGCCCTTGGCTGCATCGCCCATCGTGTGGATGCGCAGGGCATTGGTCGACCCTGGGATGCCGGGAGGGGACCCTGCCACGAGGATGCTCTGATCACCTTCGTGAGCAGTTCCGTCAGCGAGCAGCACGGCATCGACCTGCCTGGCCATCTGGTCCGTGTGCCGCACGGTCTTGACCAGATAAGGGCGGACTCCCCACGTCAGAGCCAGCTGGTGGCGAACCTGCGCATCGGGCGTGAAGCCGAGGATGGGCCAAGCGGGACGCAGACGCGACATCCGGCGTACTGAGTCGCCTGTCTGGGAGAAGGTGCACAGCAGATCGATGTCGAGCTGCTGAGCAATTTGGACCGCTGCCGCGGTCACGGCCCCTCCCTTGGTGTGAGGAACTGTGCCCAATTGCGGGATTCGCTCCATACCGTGTTCCTCGGTGGACTCGATGATGCGGCTCATGGTCCGGATCGCTTCGACCCAGTAATCGCCCACGGAGGTCTCGCCGGAGAGCATGAGGGAATCGGCGCCGTCGAGGACTGCGTTGGCGCAGTCGCTCGCCTCGGCGCGTGTGGGCCTGGCCGCATCGATCATGGTCTCGAGCATCTGCGTTGCCACGATCACGGGCTTCGCCTGCTGACGAGCAATCTCGACAGCGCGTTTCTGTACGATCGGGACCTGCTCGAGAGGAAGCTCCACACCGAGGTCGCCGCGGGCGACCATGATTCCGTCGAAGGCGTCGATGACTGCATCGAGCTGTTCGACGGCCTGCGGCTTCTCCAGCTTGGCGATGACAGGAGCGGTGATGCCGACCTCATCCATGACCGCCCTGACATCATCCATGTCCTCGGGGCTGCGGACGAAGGACAGTGCCACCCAGTCGAAGCCGAGTTCAAGGCCCCATTTGAGGTCCTCGATGTCTTTCTCTGACAGTGCCGGCACGGAGACCGGAACACCGGGAAGGTTGATGCCTTTGTGGTTCGAGATCGTTCCGCCGATCTCCACTTCGGTGACGACATCGGTGTCGGTGACCTCGGTGGCGCGCAGACGCAGTCGACCATCGTCGATGAGCAGCGGATCGCCGACGGAAACATCACCTGGCAGAGTCGACAGCGTCGTGCTCACGATCTCAGCAGTGCCGGCGATGTCGCGATTGGTGATGGTGAATGTTGCGCCTTCGACCAATTCCTCCTTGCCGTTGGCAAAGTTGCCGACCCTGATCTTCGGACCCTGCAGATCGAGCAGCACCGCGACGGCGCGGCCGGTGTCGAGTGCGGCCTGGCGAACCCAGGCGAATTTCTCTTCGTGCTCTTCCCGCTTGCCGTGGCTGAGATTGAATCTGGCCACATCGACGCCTTCGTCGACGAGAGCGCGGATCTCTTCATAGGAGTTCTGGTTCGGACCTAATGTTGCGACTATCTTTGCACGCCTCATGCACACCACCCTACCTGTACCGTGGCGGGCGATTCGAACCGCCCGCCACGTCTGTTCGTCGGAGGAGAATCACGCACATCTCCGTGCGGACTTCTCATTAATTGACACCATCCATCTTAACATTTAAAACTTTTATCGTGTGGTCCGACCGGTTCGGGTAGGCGTGAAGAACCGGTGAGGAACCGATCGACCTCGGCCGCAACCGACCGACCTTCGGCGATGGCCCACACGATGAGCGACTGGCCCCGACCGGCGTCACCGGCGATGAAGACTCCTGGTGCTGACGCCGAATAGGAGTCGTCGCGGGCAAAGGAACCGCCCGCAGCCACGTCGAGTTCCAGCGCCTCGGGCTCGGGGCCTGAGAACCCGAGTGCCAGGAGGACGAGATCGGCGTCGAGACGGTGCTCGGTGCCGGGTGCTGGAATGCGCCGACCGTCGACGTACTGGGTCTCGGCGACATCGATGCCGATCACTCTGCCCTGATCATCGCCGACGAACCCTGTTGTCGATGCGAGGTATCGCCGCGTTCCACCCTCCTCATGAGAGGACTGAACCTCGAAGATCCGTGGAACCGTCGGCCACGGGTCGGATTCGCTGCGGTCGGCAGGAGGTTGCGCTCCGATCGCCAAGGTAGTCACCGAGGCCGCGGCTTGCCGCAGCGCCGTGCCCAGACAGTCGGCTCCCGTATCGCCGCCACCGATGATGATGACGTGTTTGCCTCGGGCATCGATGTACTCTCCGGCCCCGCCGGGACTCGAGGCCTCCCCCGCCTGCACTCGGTTCGAGGGCACCAGGTAGTCCATCGCGAATTCGACCCCGGCCAGGTCCCGCCCACCGATGTCCATGTCCCGGGGCACCGTGGCTCCCGTGCACACAACGACCGCATCGAAGCTGGACTGCAGCTCCTCGAGTCTGATGTCGGCGCCGATATCGGCCGAGGGCTTGAAACGAGTGCCTTCGGACCGCATCTGATCGAGACGGCGATCGATATGATGCTTCTCGAGTTTGAAGTCGGGTATCCCGTAGCGCAGCAGGCCGCCGAGGCGGTCATCGCGTTCGTAGACGACGACGGTGTGACCGGCTCTGGTCAGCTGTTGGGCAGCAGCGAGGCCGGAGGGACCCGAACCGATGACGGCCACCGTGTGCCCGGTGATCCGTTCGGGGATCACCGGTTGGATGAGGCCAGCGGCGAATCCCTGGTCGACGATGGTCACCTCGACCTGTTTGATCGTCACCGCCGGCTGGTTGATGCCGAGGACACAGGCGCTCTCACATGGTGCAGGGCAGGCCCTGCCGGTGAATTCCGGGAAGTTGTTCGTCGCATGGAGGAGTTCGACCGCCCGTGGCAGCTCTCCCCGGTACATTGCATCGTTGAACTCGGGAATCAGATTGCCCAAGGGACACCCCTGATGGCAGAAGGGTACACCGCAGTCCATGCAGCGTGAGGCCTGTCTGCGCAGCTGTTCGGGGTCTCCCGCCTCGTAGACCTCCCGATAGTCCATGAGACGGATCGGGACCGGACGCCGCCGGGGCGTCTCCCTGTGATCGACGCTCAGGAATCCGTGTGGATCAGCCATTGGCAACCTCCAGAATTGTGTGCCAGGCGGTTTCGGAATCCGCAGGCTCTCCAGCCGCGGTGAGTTCGTCCTGAACGTCCTTGACCATCGCATACGCGACGGGAATGATCTTCGTGAAGCGGGACAGGACGTCCTCTCCTCTGCTCAGTCCCTCGAGCAGCTGCGCGGCCAGGGGTGAATTCGTCCACTGAACATGTTCAGACAGCAGTCGCTGCAGGACGTCCATATCAACGACTCCGACCCCGGTGAAGCGGAACACACCCGCGGCGCGTTCCTTGGGGTTGAGCCGGGCCGGATTGAAATCCAGGACGTATGCCGTGCCACCGGACATTCCGGCGGCGAAGTTGCGTCCGATTGCGCCGAGGATCACGGCGATTCCTCCTGTCATGTACTCAAGGCCGTGGTCGCCGATTCCCTCGACGACCGCCTCGGCGCCGGAATTGCGCACCATGAACCGCTCACCCACCTGCCCGGACACGAACAGCTTGCCGGTAGTCGCACCGTAGCCCAGGACATTGCCCGCGATCACATTGTGTTCGGGGCGAGTCGGGTTCTCAGCGTGCGGATGCACGCTGATCGTTCCTCCGGAGAGTCCCTTGCCGACGTAGTCGTTGGCATCCCCGTGCAGGTCGATGCTGACTCCACGAGGCAGGAACGCCCCCAGCGACTGCCCTGCGGTGCCGTGCAGCTTCAGTCTGATCGTGTGCTCGGGCAGTCCGCGGTCCGCGTGGGCGCGGGTGACGTGATGGCCCAGCAGCGTGCCGACGCTGCGGTCCGTGTTCTCAATCGCCGTGGTGATCGTGACCTCGGTTCCGGACTGGATCGACTTCTCTGCCTCAGCCAACAGTCGCAGATCGAGTTCGCCCGCGAAATCGCGGTCGACTCCTGTAGTGCATTTGCGGGCCGAGGCGGTGCTGCCGTGAATGTCTTCGGGCACCTTCAGAATCGAGGCCAGGTCAAGGTTCAGCCCAGAGGCGCGCTCTTGTTCGTCATCGATGCGCAGCCTCTCGACTGCACCGATGGCTTCATCGAGCGTCCGCAGGCCCAGTTCCGCAAGGTAGCCGCGCACCTCCTCGGCGATGAAGGTGAAGAAGTTCACCACGTGGTCGGCCTGACCATGGAAGCGCTCACGCAGCTTCGGATTCTGGGTCGCAACACCGACAGGGCAGGTGTCTTTGTGGCAGACGCGCATCATGATGCAGCCCGAGACGACGAGAGCTGTGGTCGCGAACCCGAATTCCTCACCTCCGAGCAGAGCGGCGACGATGACGTCTCGACCTGTTTTCAGCTGCCCGTCGACCTGAACGCTGACCTTCTCCCGCAGACCGTTGAGCACCAGTGTCTGCTGGGCCTCGGCGAGGCCGAGTTCCCATGGGGTGCCGGCGTGCTTAAGTGAGTTCAGCGGGCTGGCTCCAGTTCCTCCGTCGTGGCCGGAGATGAGCACGACGTCCGCGCCGGCCTTGGCCACCCCGGCGGCAACCGTGCCGACCCCGATCCCGGACACGAGTTTGACGTGCACACGGGCCCGGGCGTTGGCCCGACCGAGATCGTGGATGAGCTGTGCCAGGTCCTCAATGGAATAGATGTCATGATGCGGTGGTGGGGAGATGAGTCCGACTCCGGGAGTGGAGTGACGGGTCTTTGCGATCCACGGGTAGACCTTGGCTCCCGGCAGCTGACCGCCCTCACCGGGTTTCGCTCCCTGGGCCATCTTGATCTGCAGATCGTCGGCCTCGGTCAGGTAGTGGCTGGTCACACCGAAGCGACCGCTGGCGATCTGCTTGATCGCTGAGCGGCGTTCGGGATCGATAAGACGTTCGGTGTCTTCCCCGCCCTCGCCCGTGTTGGACTTGCCGCCGATGCGGTTCATCGCGATGGCCAGCGTTTCGTGCGCCTCCTGCGACAGGGAGCCGTAGCTCATGGCTCCGGTGGAGAAGCGCTTCATGATCTCCGCAGCGGGTTCCACCTCGGCGATATCGATGGGACCGGTGTCGACGGGCACGAGTTCGAACAGGCCACGCAGCGTCATCAGCTCACGCGACTGCTCGTTGACTGCCCGGGTGTACTCACCGAAGATGTCGAATCGTCCGGTGGCTGTGGAGTGCTGGAGTTTGAAGATCGTCTCCGGGTTGAACAGATGACCAGGTCCTTCTCGCCGCCATTGGTATTCACCGCCGACCCGCAGGTCCCGGTGCGCAGGCTTGGGATGATCGTCGCGGTGGGCGTCGGCGTGTCGGGCGCTCGACTCCGCAGTGATCTCGATGATCCCCTTCCCGCCCAGCTGATGTGGGGTGGAGGTGAAGTACTCGTCGATGAAGTCAGCGCAGAGTCCGAGAGCTTCAAAGGTCTGCGCGCCGTGATAGGACTGCACCGTCGAGATCCCCATCTTCGACATGATCTTCAGCAGCCCCTTGTTCAGTGCCGCAAGCACATTCGCCACGGCCGCGGATTCGCTGACGCCCCCGATCCGCTCCGATCGTACGAGCGCCTCCGCCGACTCCATGACGAGATAAGGGTTGACCGCTGAGGCGCCGAAGGCCACCAATGTGGCAACGTGGTGGACCTCCCGCACGTCACCTGCCTCGACGATGATGGACACACGAGTGCGCGAACGCTGCCGGACGAGGTGGTGATGGAGTGCTGAGGTCAGCAGCAGGGACGGGATCGGAGCGAGATCTGCCGTCGAATCCCTGTCGCTGAGGATGATGAACACGGCACCGGCCTCGACCGCGGCGCTCGCTTCCTGACACAGTGCGTCGAGACGCATCCTCATCGCTTCGGGACCCGCATTCACCGAGTACAGCCCCGGCAGGGTCACGCTGGGTCGACCATCGTCGACGCCGAGGTGGTGGCCCTGTACGTGTGCAATCGCAGTGAGTTCGTCGTTGTCGATGACGGGTCGGTCGAGCAGGATGTGCGCGGAGTCTGGGCGCGCGAACTGAAGGAGGTTGCCTTCACGTCCGATGCCCGAGGACATGCTGGTGACGATGTCCTCCCGGATGGAGTCCAATGGCGGGTTCGTCACCTGTGCGAAGTTCTGATGGAAGTAGTCGAAGAGAAGTCTGGGCCGTGTGCTCAGTGCCGCGATCGCGGTGTCCGTGCCCATGGCGCCGAGCGGCTCGGCTCCGGTCTCTGCCATCGGCGAGATCAGGATCCGCAGCTCCTCTTCGGTGTAGCCGAAGGTGCGCTGGCGTCTCCGGACGGAAGCCTGCGGGTGGGTGACGTGGACTCGGGTGGGCAGGTCAGCCAGTCGGCGGGAGCAGCCCTTGACCCAATCCTCATAAGGGTGCTCGGTGGCCAGTTGGTTCTTGATCTCGGTGTCGGAGATGATCCGCTCGGATTCCGTGTCGACGAGGAACATGCGCCCCGGGGTCAGTCGACCGCGGGCGACTATGTCCGACTCGGGCAGGTCGACGACACCGATCTCACTGGCGAGGACCACAGTGTCAGACGTCATGACGTAGCGAGCGGGTCTGAGACCATTGCGGTCCAGGACAGCCCCGGCCAGAGTCCCGTCGGTGAATGCCACACAGGCGGGTCCGTCCCACGGCTCCATCAGCAGAGAGTGGTATTCGTAGAACGCCTTGCGCGACTCCCCCATGCCGGGGTTGTTCTCCCAGGCTTCTGGGATCATCATCAGCATTGCCTGCGGAAGCGATCTGCCCGAGGCGACCATGAGTTCGAGCACCGAGTTGAATGAGGCCGAGTCGGAGGCTCCGGGCGGCACGATCGGACACAGCCTGTCCAGGCTCGTCGAGGTACCGGGCACCGGGGAGACGAGGAGGTCCGAGGCCAGTGTCGATTCCCTGGCCTGCATCCAGTTGCGGTTGCCGCGCACCGTGTTGATCTCCCCATTGTGGGCGATCGTTCCGAAGGGCTGTGCCAACTGCCAGGACGGGAACGTGTTCGTCGAGAACCGTGAGTGCACGAGTGCGATGCGCGAGGTCACACGTTCGTCGAGCAGTTCCGTATAGAAGGCGGACAGCTGTCCTGTCGAGAGCATGCCCTTATAGGTGATGGTGCCTGGATTCAGCGAGGGACAGTAGAGGCCTGCGTGATCGAGGCGCTTCCGCACGATGTAGGACCGGCGGCTCAGATCCTGTGCATCCCGAGAGGGGAATCTCTCGTCAATGGTGAGGAAGAGCTGGCGCATGCGCGGCATCGTGGTGCGTGCGGTCTCACCGAGCACGCTCGCATCGTGGGCAACGTCGCGGAAGGCGAGAACCCGCAGGCCTTCCTCGGCGGCGATGCGCTCGACGAGGTCTTCCTGATCCGCCGGTGTTTCAGCCATCCTGTCAGCGCCCGGGGCATCTCCGTAGTCCGTGAGAAACGCCGCATCGGGAATGAGATCTGTTCGGTAGTCCTGGGCGAAGAAGCCGATGCCCGCGGCATAGGTGCCGGGTTCCGGAAGCTCGATGCCCGCCTCACGCAGCACCTTCGCGAAATAGTCATGGGGTATCTGGAGGGTGATCCCCGCACCGTCGCCGGTGCCTTCGTCGGAACCGACTCCGCCTCGATGCTCTAGCTTTCGCAGTGCACTCAGAGCCTGGTCGACGACCTGGTGGTCGGCAGGTCCGCGATAGCGAACGATGAGTGCGAGTCCGCAGGCATCGTGTTCGAGTGCGGGGTCGTAGAGTCCGGCGCGCACTGGGCGGCGCGGGGTTTTCGGGGTCGATGGATCTTCACTGTACATCGCTGCCTTCACGGGGTGTAGGAACTTACGTTAAAGACGGCGCTGTCTCTAGCTGCTGCTGTGGTGCCCTTCGAAGATCGTCCTCAGACACTATTGTGACGTGGTTCTCACGGTCGGATCCCCAATCTACACCCCTGGGCAGCTCAGGTTGACACTGAAAAAGGACCGTTCAGCGAACCAAAACGTCTCAGTCGTCGGACTTCGAACCGCTGTCGCCCCGAGATCTCGGCTTCACATCGGGGGTGATCGAGATCGCCGAGGTGACCGCTCCGAAATATCCGAAACTGTGCCCGCCGAAGTCATCGCCGGCACCCTGCGAGGCATCATCGCTCGCTCGTGCCAGTTTCCGGGCGCGACGAGCCAGACGAAAGACGACGATACCGACGATGAGCAGGACCACGAGGAGCGCAAGCACCCACAGGGTCCAGATCGGGATCGTAGCGGAGCCCAGCTGAAGGCCGGTATCGGCCGCAAGCAGGTGAGCCCGGCTCATGCACAGCCCTCGGCGAGCTCAGCGGCCAAGGTGGCGATTCCGCTGACTCCATCGCTGTCAAGAGCGCGCACGAGCGCCGAGCCGACGATGACGCCGTCGGCGTAGTCGGCGACCTCTGCGGCCTGTTCGCGCGTCGAGACACCGAGCCCGACGCAGGCGTGCGGTGCTCCGGCGTCCTTGAGACGGGTGACCAGGTCGCGAGCGTGATTGTCAACCTCGGAGCGGACTCCGGTCACACCCATCGTCGATGCGGCATAGACGAATCCGCGGCTCGCGGCGACGATGGCGGCCAGGCGTTCGGGCGTCGAGGAAGGGGCAGCGAGGAAGATCCGGTCAAGGTCGTATGCGTCCGATGCGCTCACCCATTCGGATGCCTCATCGGGGATGAGATCCGGGGTGATGATGCCTCCGCCACCGGCCGAGTCCAGGTCGCGGGCGAAGGCCGAGACACCGTACTGCAGCACGATGTTCCAATAGCTCATCACAACGGCCGTTCCACCGGCCTGCGCGACAGCTGAGACGGCAGAGAAGATATCGGAGGTCCGCACCCCGGCAGCCAGTCCCTGCTCGGCGGCACGTTGAATGACGGGACCATCCATTCCTGGGTCCGAGTAGGGCATGCCGACCTCGACGATGTCGACTCCGGACTTCACGAGTTCGACCATTGCCTCAATGGAACCCTCGACAGTGGGGAAGCCGACAGGCAGGTAACCGATCAATGCGGCCTTGCGGCCCGCCTGAGCGACCGCGTCGAGAGTGGTACCGGTTCGGAATCCTGAGCTCGTCATACCTGCACAGCTCCTTCATCGAAGTAATTGAACCATTTGCCCGCGGTCGTCATGTCCTTGTCGCCACGCCCGGAGAGGTTGACGAGCAGGACCGCGTCGCTGCCGAGTTCCTGTCCCACGCGCATCGCGCCGGCCAGGGCATGAGCGGATTCGATCGCGGGGATGATGCCTTCGGTCCGTGACAGCAGCTGCATGGCGTCCATCGCCTCTTCATCGACAACCGGTTCGTAGGTCACGCGTTGCGTGTCATGAAGGTAGGAATGCTCAGGGCCCACCGACGGGTAGTCGAGCCCGGCCGAGATCGAGTGGGATCCTCGGGTCTGACCATCCTCGTCCTGCAGGATGTAGGTGGCGGAACCATGGAGGACTCCCGGGCGTCCGCCGGAGAACCGGGCTGCGTGGCGGCCACTGTCGACGCCTTCTCCTCCGGCTTCGAAGCCGAAGATCTTCACATCGGTGTCTGAGAGGAAGGCAGCGAAGATGCCCATGGCGTTCGACCCGCCGCCGACGCAGGCGCACACCGCGTCGGGCAGACGACCGACGGCGCTCAGGATCTGTTCACGGGATTCGATGCCGATGACGTCCTGGAACGAGCGGACCATGGCCGGGAAGGGGTGCGGCCCGGCGACGGTGCCGATGATGTAGTGCGTACGATCCACGTTGGCGACCCAGTCGCGCATCGCTTCGTTCATCGCGTCTTTGAGTGTCTTGGTGCCGTTGGACACGGAGTTGACCTTCGCACCGAGCAGACGCATCCGAGCGACATTGAGCGCCTGCCGCTGGGTGTCCTCTTCGCCCATGTAGACCTCGCACTCCATATCGAGGAGAGCTGCTGCTGTGGCTGTGGCCACGCCGTGCTGCCCGGCTCCGGTCTCAGCAATGACACGGGTCTTTCCCATGCGCTTGGCCAACAGAGCCTGTCCCAGAGCGTTGTTGATCTTGTGACTGCCGGTGTGATTGAGGTCCTCACGCTTCAGGAACACCCTGGCTCCGCCGCAGTGCGCGGCGAACCGGGTGGCCTCGGTGAGCAGGCTGGGACGGCCGATGTAGTTCTTCTGCAGCTCCAGCAGCTGCTGAGTGAACTCCGGATCAACCTGGGATTTGCGCCATGTCTCCTCGATCTCCTCGAGTGCGGGGATCAGCGCTTCTGGGAAGAACCTGCCTCCGTACGAACCGAAGTAGGGTCCGTTCTCCTGGCTCACATCGGTCATTGCAGTCCTTCGTGGTTCGAAATGGTGGTCGGGTGGATCAAGACTGACTGCTGGTCGCAGCCCGGCGCCGGCACCCGGTCGAGGTGAACGCGGCCACAGCGGACTCAGCATCGCCGCCGGTGACGAGCGCTTCGCCTACGAGCACGAGATCAGCCCCGGCGCCGGCGTAGGTCTCGACATCTTCAAGGCCCGTGACCCCGGACTCTGCGACGAGTGTGCATTCCGGCGGTGCCAGGTCTGCCAGCGGCGCGAAACGATTCGTGTCGACGCTGAGATCCTTGAGGTTGCGCGTGTTGATGCCGATCAGAGGGGCATCGAGTTCGGCCGCGATCGCCAGCTCTTGCGCGTTGTGGGTCTCAACGAGGGCCGTCATCCCGAGTTCATTGGCCAGAGCATGGAACTCCTGGAGCTGTTCGACCTCGAGTGCCGCAACGATGAGAAGGACGAGATCGGCACCGTGGGCGCGGGCTTCATGGAACTGGTACTCCTCGACCATGAAGTCCTTGCGCAGGACGGGAATGTCAACGGCTGCACGGACGGAGTCGAGGTCCTCCAGACTGCCGGAGAAGCGCCGCCCTTCGGTGAGGACACTGATCGCCCGTGCTCCCCCGGCGGCATAGAGGCCAGCCAGGGTCCCCGGATCAGGGATGTGGGCGAGGTCTCCGCGGGAGGGAGAACGTCGCTTCACCTCGGCGATGACGCCGAAGTCGGCATCAAGATCGAACGCACGCGCAGGCTGGGCCTCACGCGCTCGGTCGATGACGTCTGCCAGTGGTGTCTGCCTCCGACGTTCGGCGAGATCGTCGCGCACACCGGCGACTATGTCGTCGAGAACCGTCATTTATTCTTCGGCTTGTTTCCCAGACCGACGGCACGCAGGATCAGGCCGACGATGAGGCCGAGCGCGACGACGCCGACACCGACATAGGTGATGGTCGCGGTGTGGATCGTGAACCCGACGCAGCCGATGGTCACGCCGACCAGCATGATGATGACACCGGTCCAACCAGCCACGGAGTTTCCGTGTCCTGGGTCGGCGATGGCTGCATAGTCGATCGTCGATTTGTCGAGATCGGTTGCGCCGTTACGAGCGACGGATTGCGACATGGTGCTCCTTAGAGATGCAGGCGTGGCACGTGTGAAAACTTGTTGCATCCATTGTGACACGCTTCGAGTTGGGCCGAGACACCGGCCCGGTCACGAGGTCATTTCGATCCGTCATCCGCCCCACCGGCAGTGGAATCAGGGTCATCGGATGTCGGTCCGACGTCGTTGCCGATGTCTGACCCCGGGGTCCTCGGGCCGGGCTCGGGATCATCTCCGCGTGAGAGTGCATCCCAGGTCGCTGCCGAATCGAATTCTTCACCGCCTGCTTCCGCCGTCCTGGCGTACCGGTTCGAATTGGCCCATCTGGCTGAAGCGAAGGCCACGTAGACAATGACGATGAGCGCGCTGGCTGCCGCGCACAGGCCCACGATCGGCCAGGCGGTGGCCCCGGGAGAGGAAATGGACTGCAGTGCGGTCAGGCCGTAGCCGATGGCGGCCAGCGCGGCGAAGCCGAGAACGACGAAACGCCCGACCTTACCCAGCATGGCTGAGAGCAGCCCGGTGACGGCGATGATTGCGACGCAGGCGGTGGCGACCGGCGATGCCTGCGAACTCGCATCCTCTGTGACATCGGCCACGCCTGCGGGCCCAAGCGTGTCGCCGGCGACGCTGCCCTGCCAGGACGCGAGGCTGATCACCCACAGAGCACCGGCCAGAATAAGGACAAGGAGAACACCGCGTGATTTCGTCATCTCAGCCACATTCCCTGGTCGAGGCTCCGAGTTTGACCACCGCGCTGGCTGCTGCCGCTGCCCCCAGGACTGCGGCCGCTTTGTTCTGTGATTCCAGATATTCGGTTTCAGGAACCGAATCGGCAACGAGTCCCCCGCCGGCATAGACGCTCATGACCGATTCGCGAAGGACTCCGGTGCGGATGGCGATCGCCAGATCGAGGTCGCCGGTGAACGACATGTAGCCGACAACTCCCCCGTAGATTCCGCGGCCGATGGTTTCGAGCTCGTCGATGATCTGCAGAGCGCGAGGCTTCGGTGCTCCGGAGAGAGTGCCTGCCGGGAACGTGGCACGCAGTACGTCCACGGCCCCGTGGCCGGGAGCGAGCTCACCGCGCACGGTCGAAGAGATGTGCATGATGTGGCTGTAGCGCACGATGTCCATGAACTCGCTGACATCGACTGTGCCCGCCCGACAGACCTTTGCGAGGTCGTTGCGGGCAAGGTCGACGAGCATGAGGTGTTCGGCACGTTCCTTCTCGTCGCTGATCAGGTCTCTGGCCAGCGACGAGTCCTCTTCGGTCGTCGCGCCCCGAGGTCGCGAGCCGGCGATCGGGTGGGTGACGACGTCCCCGGAGCGGACCGTGACGAGAGCTTCCGGGGACGAGCCGATGATGCTGGCAGGCTGCCCCCGGTCGTCATGGAGGTTGAGGAGATACATGAATGGACTGGGGTTCGAATGGCGCAGCATCCGATAGACGGTCAGCGGATCGGCTTCGCATTCGGTGTCGAAGCGCTGTCCGAGGACGACTTGGAAGATCTCCCCATCAACGATCTCGGACTTGGCCCGTTCGACGTTGTCGAGGTAGACCTGAGGGTCGGTGCGGGTCGACACCTCGGGCTTGACGAAGTGCGTGCTCGAGATCTCGGCTTCGCTGGGCCTGCTGATCCTCGCGAGCATCGCTTCGATCCGCTCCACACCCGCGTGGTATGCATCGTCGATGCCGGTGTCGGCACCATTGACGTTGAAGACGTTGGCGACGAGCGTGAGAGTTCCTGAGTAGTGGTCGTAGACCGCGATATCGCCGGGGATCATCAGCTGTACGGTCGGCAGATGATGCTCGTTGACTCGGGCGGGTCCAAGCCTTTCGAACTGACGTACGATGTCCCAACCGAAGTACCCCACGAAGCTCGAGACCATCGGGGGAAGAACCGACTCGGTCGCATCGACGGCAAGCAGTTCAAGGGTCGCGGTGACTGCATCGAGGACGCTGCCTTCGGTGGGGATTCCCACCGGAGGTGTGCCTTCCCACCGAAAACTCTCGTCCTCGGAGATCAGGGTGGCCACGGGGGCGGAGCCGATGAATGAGTAGCGCGCCCAGGCTCCGGACACAGCCGACTCGAAGAGAAAACTGCCGGGGCCGCCGTCTGTGAGTTTGCTGTACAGGCTCAACGGAGTCTCGGTGTCGGCCAGAACTTCCGCGTGGACTGGCACCAGACGGTGATCGGCGCCCGAGGCCCGGAACTCATCGAGGCTGGGGCGGATCGTCAGCCCGGTGTCAGTCGTCCGTGTGTCAGTTGGCACTGATGGTCCTTCCGGTGAAGCACGTCGGGGTCAGGGTGTGGCAGGCCGGCCCGGTCTGTTCAACCTCCATGAGCAGAGCGTCGCAATCGCAGTCGAGGCTCAGGGAGGCCACCTTCTGAGTGTGACCCGAGGTCTCGCCTTTGACCCAGTATTCCTGCCGGGACCGCGACCAGTAGACTGCGGCGCCGCTGCTCAGGGTGCGCTCGATGGCTTCGGTGTCCATCCAGGCCATCATGAGGACCTCACGGGTCGTGACCTCCTGGACGATGACGGGAATGAGCCCGTCGGCGTTGACCGTGATCAGTTCGCGCCAGTTCTTCGGATTCGCATCGACTTCGGCAGCAGAATCGTGTGTGCTCATCGGACTTCGATCCCTTCCCTTCGCAGTGCGTCCTTGACTTCGACGATGCTCAGCGTCCCGAAGTGGAAGACACTCGCAGCCAGCAGCGCGTCCGCTCCGGCAGCCACGGCCGGTGCGAAGTGTTCCACCCGTCCGGCTCCCCCGGATGCGATCAGAGGGACGTCGACGGCTGCCCGAGCCGCGGCGATGAGTTCGAGATCGAACCCGTCGCGAGTGCCGTCTGCGTCGATGGAGTTGAGCAGGATCTCGCCGACGCCACGCTCGGCCGCCTCGGTGATCCAATCGATCGCGCAGCGACCGGTTCCCTCACGACCGCCGCGTGTGGTGACTTCGAAGCCAGACCGCGTCTGCGTCCCCTGCGCACGCCTGGCGTCGAGGGACAGGACGAGGACCTGATTGCCGAAGTGATGGGCGATGTCGCTGATCAGCTGGGGGCGTGCGACTGCGGAGGTGTTGACGCCGACTTTGTCGGCCCCATCGCGCAGGAGCCGGTCGACGTCGGTGACGCTGCGGATGCCGCCGCCGACGGTCAGAGGAATGAAGACCTCTTCGGCAGAGGCGCGGACGATGTCGTGAACGGTCTCCCGATCACCGCTGCTGGCAGTGACATCGAGGAACGTCAGTTCGTCCGCCCCGGATTCCCCATAGCGTCTGGCCAGTTCGACCGGATCGCCGGCGTCCTTGAGATCAGCGAACTTCACGCCCTTGACGACACGGCCTTCGTCGACGTCCAGACACGGAATGACTCTGATGGCAACCATGTGACTCTCCTAGATTCCCAGTCGGCGATCAGATTCCAAGTGTGCGATACCGTTCCATCCGGCGCGCCAGGCGCCGGGCAGAGGGCTCGCGCATGAGCTCGATGAGTTCGTACTCCAGTGTCGCACCAACCCGGGACACGAAGTCCAATGGCTCTTCACTCGCATCCGGATGTTCGGCGATGATGCGGTCGACGACTCCCGTCGCCTTGAGCATGGGTGCATGCACGCCTTGGCTCTGGGCCATCTCCGGTGCGCGGTCGGTCGTCCGATGCACGATCGCCGAAGCACCTTCCGGAGGCAGGGGCGATAGCCACCCGTTCTCGGCGCTGAGCACTCGATCCGCCGGGATCAGCGCGAGGGCACCCCCGCCGGAACCCTCACCCAGGATGAGGGACACCGAGGGCGCGTCGAGGTTGGCGAGGTCGGCGAGGCTGCGGGCGATCTCTCCGGCGATTCCACCCTCTTCCGCAGATTTCGACAACGCAGCACCAGGGGTGTCGATGACGGTCACGAGTGGCAGATCGAGTTCGGCCGCCAGCCGCATGCCGCGCCTGGCCTCTCGCAGTGCCGCAGGCCCGAGCGGTGCCCGGGAATCTTGGCGGAAACGATCCTGACCCAGCACGATGCACGGGGCGGAGCCGAATTTTGCCAATGCCAACAGGAGCCCAGGGTCCTTCTCACCCTCCCCTGTGCCGTTGAGGGGAAGCACGGTGTTGGCCGCGGTACGCAGCAGGTCGCGAACCCCGGGACGATCAGGGTTGCGGGAACGCGTGATCGCCTCCCATGCACCAGAGTTCGGGTCGACGATCTCCGGACGAGTGTCGGGATCGGCCACGCGGGGAGGGACCTCTTTGGCTCCCATGAGGACGTCGAGGACTCGTGCAACGGTGGCCGGGATTCGCTCGGGACCGATCACTGCGTCGATGATGCCGTGCTTGTGCAGGTTCTCACCTGTCTGCACGTTCTCCGGGAACTTCTCTGCGTAGATGGCTTCGAAGACACGCGGACCGAGGAAGCCGATGAGTGATCCCGGCTCGGCAACGGTGACGTGGCCCATCGACCCCCAGGAGGCGAAGACGCCGCCGGTGGTGGGATGCCGCAGGTACACGAGGTAGGGCAGGCCCGCCCGTCGATGGGCCACGACGGCATTGGTGATCTTGACCATCGACAGGAAGGCGATCGTGCCTTCCTGCATCCTGGTTCCGCCCGAGGCCGGGCCGGCCAGCAGCGGCAGTCCTTCGAGCGTGGCACGTTCGATTGCATCAACGAGTCGCTGCGCCGCTGCAACGCCGATCGAACCGGCGAGGAATCGGAATTCCCCGGCGACGATGGCGACGCGACGGCCCTCGATCATGCCCTCTCCGGTGATGATGGACTCATCGACTCCCGACTTCTCCCGGGCGGCGGCAAGTTCGGCCGCGTAATCTTCGGAGACGCCCCCAGCGGGCAGGATCGGAGCTGTGTCCCAGGACACGAAGGATCCGTCATCGACGACTATGTCGAGAAGTTCATGTGCATTCAACCGTGCCACGTGCTTATCTCCTGTTTCAGATGTGTCTGACGAACGGTAAAGCGGATTCGGGCCACCCTGTGCGGATCGGGCGGTGCCGCTGCGGTCAGGGGCCTCAGCTGTCCGAATCGAGCCAGGACACGATCGCATCGGCGTCCTCGTTCAGCAGAGGCGGCGCGTCGTGGGCGGTCCTCGTGGTTTCGACCTCGGACTCGCCATCCGCGTCGAAGAACCGCAGGGGCGGTCCGGGCAGGTCGATGTCGCCGAGGACGGGATGGTCGACCGAGACCTTGAGGCCCTGACTCAGAGCCTGGTCCCACGAGTAGACCTCTTCGAGGGTGCGGACAGTACCCGACGGGATTCCGGCGTCTCCGAGCTTGGCGAGCAGCTCATCACCTCCATAGGCGGCGAACTTGCTTTCGATGAGTTCGATGACGGCCGGACGGTTCGCGACACGAGCGGCGTTGTCGCCCATGCCCTCAGTGGCCGGGTCGATGTCGAATGCGGCGCAGAACTTCTGCCACAGGTTCTCGTTGCCCACGGAGATCTGCACGGCTCCTTCCTTGCAGTTGAACAAGCCATAGGGCGCGAGCGAAGGATGGTGGTTGCCGCCGGGTTCAGGGTTCTGCCCGGCCACGGTGGCGCGTGTGCCCTGAAAGGCGTGAACTCCGACCATGCCGGCGATGAGTGAGGTGCGAACGACCTTGCCCTTGCCCGTGCGTTCACGTTCGAGCAGTGCCGCGAGAACACCATAAGAGCCGTAGATGCCGGCCAAGAGGTCGGCAATGGGTACGCCGACGCGCTGCATGTCATCGGGTCCGGACCCGGTCAGCGACATGAGACCGGCCTCGCCCTGGGCGATCTGGTCGTATCCTGCGCGGGAGGATTCGGGACCGTCGTGGCCGAAGCCGGTGATCGAGAGGAGCACGAGGCGAGGGTTGATCTCCATGCACACGGTGGTGGAGAAGCCGAGGCGTTCGAGAACGCCGGAGCGGAAGTTCTCGATGAGCACATCGGCGCGGGAGATCAGTTCCCGCAGTGTCTCCTTGCCGGTGTCGGACTTGAGGTCGAGGGCGATGGACTCCTTATTGCGGTTGCAGGAGAAGAAGTACGTGGCCTGCGGATCGTCCTCGGGGCCGACGAACGGAGGGCCCCATGACCGGGAGTCATCCCCCTTGCCCGGGTTCTCGACCTTGATCACTCGGGCACCGAGGTCGCCGAACATCATTCCCGCATGTGGGCCGGCCAATGCGCGGGAGAGGTCGATGACCGTGTATCCGGTCAGTGGGCCTTCGACCCCTGCGATTGTGTCGTTCGACATTCCTATTCCTCCTTGAAGTGGGTCCATCTAGCGATGAGCATACGCAATCGCTGACAGTCCTCGTGGGCTCGGGGTCCATCCGCGTGCTGGATCGCCATCACGGTGTACGTGGTTCCGTCGGTCAGGTCGAGGGTGGGCCACGGGTCGTCGCCCTCCGGTGAGAAGGCGACGCCGAGGATCTGTCCCCAGGCGAAGGTGCGCGTCCTGACCATGTTCTTCACGACCAGACCCGATTCGCTGGGTCGGGCCTGGATATCGGCGACGCGCAGCAGGGCTGCAGCGAAG
Organism: Brevibacterium sp. CBA3109; assembly: GCF_040256645.1. Lineage (NCBI taxonomy): Bacteria > Bacillati > Actinomycetota > Actinomycetes > Micrococcales > Brevibacteriaceae > Brevibacterium > Brevibacterium koreense. The sequence continues at coordinate 1,916,491 of NZ_CP158281.1, forward strand.
ATGATCCCGAGCAGGTTCATCCAGACCACGTCGAGCGGGGTCCAGGGTTCCCAGTCCACGACGATCAGGGCGAGTGACAGCACGGCGAAGCCGATGAACACCACCACTGCGCCGACGGTGCTGATGATGCGCACCTGGCGGGGTCTGAAGACGCGGAATTCAGATTCGGCAGGCGCCAATGTTCGTCACCAGAATCGCACGGGCACCGACTGCGTAGAGACGGTCCATGACATTGTTGACCTCTTTGGATTCGACCATGACTCGGGCTGCCACCCAGCCTGTCTCCTGCAGTGGGGAGATCGTGGGTGATTCGAGACCGGGAGTCAGTCCCAGTGCTTCAGGCAGGAGGCGCTCTTCGATGTTGTAGTCGACGAGAACGTACTGCCGGGCCACCATCACGGATTCGAGACGGCGGCGCAGCACCTCGATCGTGTCGGCTGCACCCTCGCGTTGGACGAGGACGGCCTCGGATTCCAACAGGGGTTCGCCGAACGTCTCCAACCCTGCAGCGCGCAGGGTGCTGCCGGTCTCGACCACGTCGGCGACCACATCGGCGACGCCGAGCTGGATGGAGACTTCGATCGCGCCATCGAGCTGAACAGTCTTCGCGTCGATGCCCCTGGCCGCCAGATCGGCTTCGACGAGGTTCGGGAAGCTGGTGGCGATGCGGGCGCCTTCCAGCTGGGTCGGCGAAGAGTAGGAACCTATGACTCCGGCGTAGAAGAAGCGAGAGGCACCGAATCCGAGACCGACGATTTCCTGAGCTTCCGCCTTCGACTCGAGCAGCAGGTCGCGGCCGGTGATGCCGGCGTCGAGGATTCCCGAGCCGACGTAGACGGCGATATCGCGCGGCCGCAGGTAGAAGAATTCGACGTCGTTGACTTCGTCTTGATGGACGAGGGTCTTACTTCCACGGCGGGTGGAGTATCCGGCCTCGCTGAGCATCTCGGAGGCAGCTTCGGACAGTGCGCCCTTGTTCGGCACGGCTACACGCAGCATGGTGTCCTTTTGTATTTCATCGTCTTGTGTTTCATCGTCAACGGCTGATCGGGTCTTCGGCTGGGCATCACCGTGGTCGGCTACAGATGCGCGCTGACGTCCTCGAGGCGCAGATCCTTGGCAATCATGAGCACCTGCAGGTGGTAGAGCAGCTGAGAGATCTCCTCGGCGAGCTCGTCCTTGGTCTCATATTCGGCCGCCATCCAGACCTCTGCGGCTTCTTCGACGACCTTCTTCCCGATCGCATGGACTCCGGCATCAAGCTCGGCCACGGTCTTCGAACCTTCGGGTCGATCGAGGGATTTCTGCAGGAGTTCGGCGTAGAGCGAGTCAAAGGTCTTCACGAAACCAGCCTAATACATCGCCGACGCCACGCTCACATGGGGTCTCGATCCTCGGGACAGCCTCAGCCCTCAGTACTGCGGTTGATGTCCGTGGCACCCCGGTGCGGCGCGGAGATCGTCTGGCTTGATCTCTTCGACCAGTCGATGAAGCCAAGGACGACCATGATGAGGAAGATGAGGTACACGGCACCGGAGAACACCAGTCCCCCGGCTACTGCCAGGGGTATCCCGACGAGGTCGACGGCCAGCCATACGAACCAGAACTCGACGATCGCGCGCCCCTGGGCGTACATCGCCACGAGTGAGCCGACGAAGATGTAGGCGTCGGGATAGGGGTTCCAGGACCATCCGCCCAGTGCCAGGACATAGCCGAAGACACCTGTGCCCACGAGGAGTCCGGCGAGCAGGAGCAGACGCTCCTTCCAGGTCGCCCAGCGGACGAGGACCTCGCCGGCGGCTTCCCGGGACTTCTTCCACTGTGTCCATCCCCACACTGCGGCGACGATGATGACGACTTGGCGGGAGGCGTTGCCGCCAAGTCCCGCGGAGATGCTCGCTGCGAAGAGGAGGATAGAGCCCAGGATCTGGACCGGCCAGGACAGGATGTTGCGCCGCAGCGCCAGGACCACGGTGGCCAAGGCGCAGATGTTGCCGAACAGGTCGGAGTACGGCACGGGTTTGCCCAGTAGTTCGAATGCTGGGGTGTTCAGCCAGTCAAGCAGTTCCATTTCGGCCTTCTTCAGTGCACGTGGGATGCTGCGAGTTCGCGCAGGCCTGAGATCGCGGTGGCAGCGTCGTCGGCACCGTAGACGGCGGAGCCTGCAACGAGCACATCGGCTCCCGCGTCGACGACGCGTTCGATCGTCGACGCCGAGACTCCGCCATCGACCTGCAGCTTGATCTCAAGCCCTGTGGCCGAGATGGCCTCACGGGTTCGCCGGATCTTCGGCAGGCACACATCGAGGAACTTCTGCCCGCCGAAACCGGGTTCGACGGTCATGATGAGGATCTGGTCGAACTCACCGAGGAGGTCGATGAAGGGTTCGATAGGAGTGGCCGGCTTGAGTGCGAGGCTGGCTTTGGCCCCCAGCTTACGGATCTCCCGGGCCAGGCGTACGGGCGCTGCGGCCGCCTCGGCGTGAAAGGTCACCGAGGCGCAGCCGAGTTCGGCGTAGACCGGGGCGTGCCGGTCCGCCTCGGCGATCATCAGGTGGGCGTCTAGCGGGATCGGGCTGATCGCCTGGATCCGTTCGACCACGGGCGGGCCGAAGGTGAGGTTCGGGACGAAATGGTTGTCCATCACGTCGATGTGCGCCATGTCGGCAGTGCTGATTTTGTCCAGTTCACCACGCAGGTCCGAAAAATCGGAGCTGAGGATGCTGGGGTTGATCTCGATCGCCATTTCAGTTCGCCTTCCGCATCAGAGCCAAGAACATTCCATCGGTGTTGTGGACATGGGGCCACAGCTGAGCGTATCGTCCCGCTCCCCGGCTCACCGAGGCGAACCCTTCGGCATCGGCACCCGTGACCTCAGCGAGGACGGACGGGGCGTCGAGGATTTCAACGTCACTGCCGCGCAGGACATCGTCGACGACGAGCACGGTCTCCGCGTAGTGGGGAGAGCAGGTCGAGTAGGCAACGACTCCCCCCGGAGCGCATGCGTTCAGGGCTGCCCGCAACAGTTCTCGCTGCAATCCGGCCAGCGCGTTGATGTCCTCAGGGCGACGGCGGTACCGGGCTTCGGGGCGTCGACGCAGGGCACCAAGGCCCGAGCAGGGGACGTCGACGAGGACCTTCGCATAGGGGCCGCTGGCATCGCGGGCGTCTTGGACGCGGGTGGTGACGTTGTCGAGTGCCTGAGTTGAGGATCGGACGAGTTCGACCCTGTGGTCGCTTGAGTCGAAGGCGTCAAGGGTGGTTCCCGACTGCCGAGCGATCGCTGCGAGGACTGCGGCCTTACCACCGGGTCCAGCGCACAGGTCGGCCCAGGTGCCCTGCGGTGCCGGGGCGTGTGCCAGTGCCAATGCCACCAGCGCGGAGCCTTCGTCCTGCACTCGGGCCCGGCCGGTGGCGACGGCATCGACGTTCTTGGGCACAGCGGTCTCGAGGGTGATGCCGATGGGTGAGAACTCGGTCGGCTGCCCAGGCAGCTCGCTGCGGTCGACGAGCCCGGGCAGAGCGGAAACGCTGACCTTCGCGGCCGCATTGTCGGCTTCGAGCAGTGCTTGCAGTTCGTCAGCCTGGCGTCCGTGGCCTTTGAGAGCCTGTGTCATGGCCCGGACGATCCATTCCGGGTGGGAGTATTCGATGGCCTGTTCGCCCACTGCGGTCGTCCCGGCGGTGACGCGGCGCAGCCATTCGGCCCGGTCGATCTCGGAGATCCGACGGAGGACGGCGTTGACGAATCCCGCGGTCTTCGGTGCGTAGGACTTGATGACGGCGACAGTCTCCGACAGTGCGGCATGGTCTGGTACGCGCATGGACAGGATCTGGTGGGCGCCGAGGCGCATTCCTGCCAGCGGTTCAGGGTCGATGGTGTCGATGGAACGGTTCGCCGCCCTGGCGATGATCGCATCGTAGAACTCCTGTTGGCGCAGAGCACCGTAAGTCAGTTCCGTCGTGAACGCCGCATCCTGGGTGTCCATGTGCGTGCGTGCGAGCTTGGCGGGCAGGAGCAGGTTCGCGTAGGAGTCCTTCGTCTCAACGTCGACGAGGACCTCCCAGGCAATGCGTCGCGGCAGGTTCTTCGCCTGGCTCGGCGCTCGTCCCGCCGAGGGCTTGCCGCCTGTCGGCTTCCTGCCTGCTGCGGGCTTGTTCGCTGCTGATCTCTTCCGCGGCATACGTTCATCTGCTGGCATCGGTCTCATGCTCCTTGCTCGGGGTCTGCCGCCGGCTCGGCGCTGGTTTCACTCGGGTCGAATCGGATGTCGCCATGGCCGCGCAGGAAGTCCACTGCAGCCATCCGCGCTTTGCCGAAGGGCTGGATCTCCTCCACGCGGACCCAGCCGTCTCTGCAGCCGAGGACGGCTGCCTTCTGCCACGATGTCAGAAGTCCGACCTCGGTGGGCGTGGCGACGTCAGGAGCGGGTGCGAGTCCGAACAGTTTGGTCCGCTTCCCGTCGACGTTCGCCCACGGTCCGGGGCTGGGGCTGACCCCCCGGGAACGGTCGATGATCGCCCGTGCAGAGTCGGAGAAGTCGAGATGGGCGTCTGCGACGTCGATCTTGTCCGCATGGCTCGCTTCCCCTGACTGCGGGGTCATCACTGCGGTTCCGTCCGCGAGGTCGTCGAAGGCGGCGACCAGTTCGGCCGCGCCCAAGCGAGCATAGTCGTCGAGGGCGGTGGCGACATCGGGATGATCCAGCGGCAGTTCGAGGCGGCGCAGGACGGGGCCGGAGTCCATGCCCTCGTCGATCTTGAACACGCTGACTCCACTGCGGCTCTGGCCTGAGATGAGGGCTCGTTGGACCGGTGCGGCTCCGCGATGGGCAGGCAGGAGCGAGAAATGCAGGTTGAACCACCCGAGTTCAGCGGTGGACAGCGCTGCCGGGCCGGCGATGGCACCATAGGCGACGACGGCCACGGCGTCGACCTTGAGGGTTCGCAGCTCGGTGATGACCTCGCCGCGCAGTCGGCTGGCCTCGATGACGTCGAGACCGAGCTCGAGGGCCCGGGCCTTGACGGGTGAGGGGGTGACGACGCGTTTGCGTCCCACCGGAGCATCAGGTCGGGTGAGGACGGCACGGATGCGGTGCCGGGATTCGACGAGGGCCTCGAGGGCTGGCACTGCGGCATCCGGAGTTCCGGCGAAGACGATATCCACTTGAGGAATTCTACTTGTTCGATTCGCGAACGCAGAGCCCGGGCACCAGCGCGCTCACAGCGACCGTGGATCGTCGATGCGGATACGCACCTGGGGAAGCTTCTTCGCAGACCGGGAGGCGATCAGATGAGACAGTGCTTCGCCGACAGCGTCGCCTGCGGCGATTGGATAGGCTGCGACAGCCTTCTGGTCATCACCGTCGGAGTCGCGGATGAGTTCGGTGAGTTCGGGTACGGCCGTGACGATGGCGTCGATGTCGCTGCCGGCGCCGGTGAGTTCGACGATGCGGCGATAGGGCGGGAAGCCGAGTTCCAGACGATCGTCGAGGGCCCTGGACATGGTGGTGACGGGGTCGAAGGTGGTCACCGTGTTCCGGATCGTCTCATCAGTATCGCCGAGGTAGACGACTCCCCCAGCTGTGCGTGATCTCACGAGGACTGCCGCTCGCAATCTCCTGCTGATCCCTTCATCGGTCGAGCGCATCCACGGCCCCGGCCACAGCGAATCGAGCAGGATTGCGCATGCGTAGCCGCCGAGGGCATAGGGCTCAGCCCCGGTGGTGGCGACGACGAGGCGCGGACTGTCGTCGATGGCGATGGGAATGTCATCGCCGCCGGATTCGAGGATCTCGATCCCCGGCATGGCCTTGCGCAGTTCCTCGACGGTCCGGCCCCTGCCACGCACGATCGAGCGCACCTGGTTCGAGCGGCAGCGCCCGCAGGAGAACGCATCGGAATGGAAGCCGCAGGCTCGGCAGGCGAAGGGTCCCACCTCCGACTGTGTGGTCAGAGTGGCCGAGCAATGAGGGCAGCGAGCGACCTCTTGGCACCTCGCACAGGCGAACACCGGGTAGTACCCTGCCCGCGGGACTTGGACGAGGACGGGTCCGACCGCGTTCGTGTCCTTGGTGCCGGGGCGCAGGGCACCGCGCATCAGCTGCCAGGCGCGTGAGGGGATGCGCTGCCAGGCGAAGGGGTCCCGCTCCTCATCGGGAACGAAGACACGGGGAGCACCCTCACGGCGTTCCGGGCCTGTGGGCGTAGCGTCACGCAGCCATCCGACCTGAACCAGGCGCTGGATCTCTGCGCTGCGATCGGTGGATACGAACAGCAGCCCGGTGGCTTCGATGGTCGACCTCAGCAAGCACACTTCCCTGGCGTGCGGGTACGGCGCGTGCTGGTCGAGGTAGTTCGAGTTCGAGTCGTCGAAGCAGATGATGAGGCCCAGGCCCTCGACCGGGGCGAAGGCAGCGGCCCTGGTGCCGATCGTCATACGTGTGTGTCCGAGCAGACCTTTCAGCCAGGCCTTCCACCGCTGCTCCGGTGACTGATCTGCGCTGAGTACGGAGTAGGAGGGGATGTCCGCGCTTGCGTCGAGGGCCGCCGAGAGGACGGCGAGCTCACGGTGATCGGGCACCAGCCACAGTACCGATTCTCCCGCTGCCAACGTCGCACGGGCGGCCTCCAGACCGGCGGTGATCCAGCTCAGCCCAGGAGTAGGGCCGGGAACGCAGGTCAGAGCAATCCGCGGGTGCTCGGCGGCTGGGAAGTTGTCGTCTCTGTCGTGCTGAGTCTCGCTCACCACCCATTCGCCGAGGCGCACGATCGTGTCCGCTCTCGTCGCAGTCGAGTTCTCAACTGTCGCTTTCTCGGCAGTCGCAGTCGCGTTGTCAGCACTTGCCTGTGTATCGGAACCGTTCTCGTCGTGTTGCTCTGTCTTCACGTTGTGTTGCACAGTCTTCTCGGCCTTGAGCACAGCTTTTTCGGCCCGGGCGTGGCGTGGTGGGATCGCCAGACGCAGAACATCGGAGAGGGTTCCCGCATAGCGACGGGCGGTGGCAGCGCCGAGGCGCAGCAACTCGGGGGTGAGCACGACGACAGGGCTGGTGATGCGCTCGATGGCAGCGAGCGGTCCGATGTGTTCTGACTTCTCGACCCGTTCGAGGAGGAAACCGTCGCGCAGTTTGCCAGCGAATTTGACTCTGACTCGCACACCGGGCCGGGCCGTGTCGGCGAACTTCTCCGGAACTGCGTAATCGAAGGCACGGGCCAGGTGCGGAACCGGGTGATCGATGAGCACGTGGGCCACGGGGTCTTCCGCTGCCAGCGGCACCTGCCCGATGGCCGAGGTGCCGGTATCGATCGGAAGTGGTTCGTCCATCAAGCCGAGGAGACTGCACGCAGCAGATCGTCGGCGCGGTCCGTGACCTCCCACGTGAAATTAGGCAGCTCACGGCCGAAGTGACCGTAGGTCGATGTCTGAGAGTAGATCGGACGCAGGAGATCGAGGTCTCGAATGATCATGGCTGGGCGCAGGTCGAAGACCTCGCGAATCGCCCTCGAGATCGCGTGTGGGTCGACCTTCTCGGTGCCGAAGGTCTCCACGTAGAGGCCCATCGGGTCGACACGCCCGATCGCATAGGAGACCTGCACCTCGGCGCGGTCTGCGAGTCCGGCGGCCACAACGTTCTTCGCGACCCAGCGCATGGCGTAGGCAGCGGAACGGTCGACCTTCGACGGGTCCTTCCCGGAGAAGGCGCCTCCGCCGTGGCGAGAGTATCCGCCATAGGTGTCGACGATGATCTTGCGGCCCGTCAGCCCCGCGTCGCCCATCGGCCCACCGGTGACGAAAGGCCCGGCCGGGTTGATGTGGATGTTCGCATGATTGTCATCGAGCCCGCAGCCTGCGATGACCGGATCGATGACGAAATCTTTGATCTCGGCGTGAAGCTGCGCCTGATCGACGTGTCCGGCGTGCTGAGTCGAGACCACGATGCTTTCGATCGACACGGCTTCGTCTCCGTCGTAGCCGAGTGTCAGCTGGGTCTTGCCGTCAGGACGCAGATAGTCCAGTGCACCGGTCTTGCGCACCTCGGAGAGCTTCTCCGCCATGCGTGAGGCGAGGTGGATCGGCACGGGCATGAGAACGTCGGTGGCGTTGTCGGCATAGCCGAACATGAGTCCCTGGTCGCCGGCACCCAGGCTCGAACCGTGGTCGGATTCCACGGCTTCGCGGAAGTCCAGTGGGTTCGTCACACCGGAATGGATGTCGGTGGACTGACTGCCGATGGACACGGAGACGCCGCAGGAATGGCCGTCGAATCCGGTATCGGAGGAGTCATAGCCGATTCCGGTGATGAGTCGGCGGACAATGCCGGCCACGTCGGCATAGGCGGCCGTATTGACCTCGCCGGCGACGTGGACGAGACCGGTGGTGACCATCGTCTCGACGGCGACTTTGGCGTTCGGATCCTGACTCAGCAGATCGTCGAGGACGGCATCACTGATCTGGTCGCAGATCTTGTCGGGATGGCCCTCGGTGACGGATTCGGACGAGAATAAACGCAGATTTGATTGACTCACGGCGACGATTCTACGCATTCCATACGATTGGCGAGAGCCTCGATGACCTTTTCCGAAACATCGTCCTTGCTGCCGCGGAATTCCGTGCTGGTCACGACTTGGTCACCGTTATGACTCAGGATCTGGACAGCATTGTCGTCGTCGCCGAAGGCCCTGTCCTCGGAGACGTTGTTGAAGACCAGCAGGTCCACGCCCTTGCGACGGAACTTCGCTCTCGCGTAGTCCAGCGCCGTGTGCTGAGAGTCTCCGGTCTCCGCGGCGAATCCGACGATGACCTGGGGCTCACGACGTGATTCGACGAGTCCCACGAGCACATCTGGATTCTGAACCAGATTCAGAGTCATTCCCTCATCACCCGACTTCTTCATCTTCGAGTCGGTGCACCCTTCTGGACGGTAGTCAGCGACGGCGGCCGCCATGATGATGGCATCCGCGTCGGTTTGAGCGGCATGCATCTGGGTCTGGAGTTCGAGCGTTGACTCGACTGTGATGATTCGGACACCGTCGGGCAGGGCGGACAGCAGACCTGAATCGATGTTGGCCGCGACCAGGTCGACACGGGCTCCAGCGGCGACGGCGGCACGTGCGAGGGCAATGCCCTGCTTACCTGAGGAGCGATTCCCGAGGAACCTCACGGGATCGAGTGGCTCCCTGGTCCCGCCGGCACTGATGACGACGTGTTTGTCGTTCAGCCGCCCGACCACGTGGGACGCTGATCCGGCAGCGGCCAGCGCGAAGTCGACGATCGTTTCGGGTTCGGGCAGACGGCCGGGGCCGGAGTCCGGCCCGGTGAGACGTCCCACAGCGGGTTCGAGGACATGGATGCCACGCTGTCTCAGGGTCGCGATGTTCGCGACGGTGGCAGGGTTCTGCCACATCTCAGTGTGCATGGCTGGGGCAACGACCACCTCGGCGGTCGTCGTCAGGACGGTGGCGGTCAGCAGGTCATCGGCGATGCCTGCGGCCAACTTCGCCAGGATATTGGCTGTGGCGGGCGCAATGATGACGAGTTCGGCGTCCTGCCCGATGCGGACATGGTTGACCGATTCGACATCGTCGAAGACATCGGTGGTCACGGTCTGTGAGGACAGTGCCTCGAAGGTGGCCGCACCGACGAAATTCAATGCGCTGGCGGTGGGCACGACCTTCACGCTGTGCCCGAGTTCCCGGAGTCGCCGAATGACGTGAGCCGCCTTGTAGGCGGCGATTCCACCGGCGACGCCGAGTACGGTTCTCACTGGTCGCTGAAGTCCAGTGCACCGTCGTTGCTGGCAGCAGGCTGCGCAGGCTCCTGGGTGAGAGCACCGAAATCGGCTTCGGTGACTTCGCGGGCCACGATCTTGCCCTCGTTGATCTCGCGCAGCGCGATCGACAGAGGCTTTTCGTGGGTGCCCGGGGTCACCAGCGGACCGACGTTCTCGAGCAGTCCTTCTTGGAGCTGGGCGTAATAGGAGTTGATCTGGCGGGCTCTCTGAGCCGCAATCGAGACCAGTTCGTACTTCGAGCTGGTCACGGCCAGCAGATCATCAATCGGAGGATTGGTGATGCCTTCAGGTTGTGCAGGCAATGAATGTCCAATCTAATCGGTAGTGGATATACCCATCAATGATATGAGTTCTTCGGCCGCAGTGCGAACGTGGTCATTGACGATGGTGACATCGAACTCGGATTCGGCCTGCAATTCCTGTTTGGCCGTCGTCAGTCGACGCTCCTGTTCGACCGCTGATTCCGTTCCGCGCCCGGTGAGTCTCGACACGAGCTCCTCCCAGCTGGGCGGAGCCAGAAACACGAACAGCGCCCCAGGCATCTTGTCCTTGACCTGGCGCGCTCCCTGCAGATCGATCTCCAACAGGGAGGGAGTCCCCTGGCTCAGCTTCTCCTGAACCTGAGCCGAAGGCGTGCCGTAGCGGTGGCGTCCATGGACGACGGCGTACTCGAGCAGCTCACCGGCAGCGATGAGCGAGTCGAATTCGTCGTCGCTGATGAAGTGATAATGAACACCATCGGTTTCGCCGGGTCGCCGCGGCCGCGTGGTGGCGGAGACGGAGAACCAGACCTCGGGATGATGATCTCTGATGTACGCGCTGATGGTGCCTTTTCCCACCGCGGTGGGTCCCGCGAGGACGGTCAGTCGATTATTCACAGATCTATTGTTCACACATTCAGGAGTATTTCTCCAACAGGGCATTCTTCTGGTGAACACCCAGGCCCTTGATCCGACGGGACGAAGCAATGCCCACGTCATCCATGGCCGCTTCCGCGCGTCGGTCGCCGACGCCGGGCAGTGATCTCAGCAGATCGACGACTCGCATCTTCGCGAGTGCCTCGTCTGCGTCCGCCTTCTTCAACACGGCGGCGAGATCGGTTTGACCATTCTTCAGCGCGGTCTTGACCTCGGCTCGCGCCTGACGCGCTTTGAACGCCTTGTCAAGAGCGGCTGACCGCTGTTGCGGGGTCAAAGGTTCGAGTGCCACATTATCTCCTCTGTCACCATGAACGGGCAGGTAGGGAAGTTGCTTCAGTCTAAAACAAAAACCCTCGTGAGAGGCATAAAGCGGCAAAGAAAACTCAAGTGCCGGCAGAACTGGCCATTCCGGGCCCGTACCGTCTCAGCTCAGACGACATTCGCAGACCGGTGCCAACCGTTGCATGCATGGCTCGCGCAGGCCGCCGGAACGGGCAGCCTGCACTGTGGATCAAGCGGTGAGATTCGACACACCCTGCACGGAACTCAGCCCACCTGGGTCAGGGACTCGTTGAGCGACCGCGCCGCTGCCCGCACACCGTCTGGCCCCGCGCTGAGCACAGCGCGCGACGTTGTGGCCAGGATCTGGTTGTCTGCGATGGCTTCGGATCCGAAGACGTCGATGAGTTCACGAATCCCAGCTCCCTGAGCGCCGACTCCCGGTGCCAGGATAGGGCCTTTGCAGTCGGTTGGGTCGAATCCGAGCTCACGTGCCGCGGAGCCGATCGTCGCCCCCACAACCAGTCCGAAACGGCCGGGTTCCTGTGGGGAATGGGCCCAGTTGCGCGCAGCGACCTGTCCGGCGATCGACCCCGCCACCGAACCTCCGAAGCCATCGACGGCCTCGCCGCACTGGGCGTGCTGGACCTCCGCGCCTTCCGGGTTCGAGGTCAGAGCAAGGACGAAGACTCCCCGATCATGGGCCTCGGCGAGCCCGAAAGCCGGTTCCAGCGCCCCGAAGCCGAGATAGGGAGAGACGGTGATGGAATCGGCGGCCAGCGCCGAGGAAGGATCGAGGTAGGCGCGTGCGTAGGCTCCCATGGTCGATCCGATGTCCCCGCGTTTGATGTCGAGGACGCTGATGAGATCGTGTTCCCGACAGGCTGCCAAGGTCTCCTCGAGAACGGCGACTCCGGCCGAACCGTGCTGCTCGTAGAAGGCTGACTGCGGTTTGACCGCGGCCACGTTCCCGGCGAGCTCGGTCACCGTGCGCAGGGAGAATTTCCGCAGCCCTTCCACTGTGCGCGACAGCCCCCAGGCCTCAAGGAGATGGTCATGGGGGTCGATGCCCACACACAGCGGTCCGTGCTCGTCCATGGCCGCCCGCAGGCGGGAGCCGAACATCACGCGTTCCAGTCCTGCAGGCTGCGGACCTTGAAGGTCTTGTCACGGACGACCTCGAGTGAGGTGACTGCAGCGGCGAACTCGGCGAGCGTGGTGATCAGCGGAACAGAGTTCGCGGTCGCGCAGGCACGGATCTCGTAGCCGTCTGCCCGTTCCTGGCGTCCGGAGGGGACGTTGATGACCATGTCGATCGTCCCTGCGGCCAGGTAGTCGAGGATAGTGCGATCCTCGGCGTCGGCCTCGAAGTGCTTGTGCACCTGGGTGGTCTTGATCCCGTAGCGGGAGAGGACCGCAGCGGTCCCGGTGGTGGCGACCACGTCGAAGCCCAGGTCGACGAGTTCCTTGACCGGCAGGACCATGGCACGTTTGTCCCGGTCTGCAACGGACACGAACACAGTGCCGGATGTCGGCAGCTTGATCGATGCGCCCAGGAGCCCCTTCGCAAAGGCTGTGGGGAAGTCGTGGTCGATGCCCATGACCTCACCGGTGGAGCGCATCTCCGGTCCGAGGATCGAATCGACGACCTTGCCTTCGACGGTCCTGAACCGACGGAACGGCAGGACCGCTTCCTTGACCGCAATCGGGTGGTCCAACGGGAGCCTCGAACCGTCGCCGGTCTCCGGAAGCATGTCACCGCGCATATCGGCGATGGTGCGACCGACCGCGATGAGTGCGGCGGCCTTTGCCAGCTGCGTGGATGTGGCCTTCGAGACGAACGGCACGGTCCGCGAGGCGCGCGGGTTGGCTTCGATGACGTGGAGGACATCGGCGGTGATCGCGAACTGGATGTTGAGCAGCCCCCGCACGTTGGTGCCTTCGGCGATGGCCAGCGTGGCCTTGCGCACACGGTCGAGTACGTCGTCGCCCAGGGTCAGCGAGGGCAGCACACAGGCCGAGTCACCGGAATGGATTCCGGCTTCCTCGATGTGTTCCATGATGCCGCCGATGAAGATGTCGGTACCGTCATAGAGGGCATCGACATCGATTTCGATGGCGTCCTCGAGGAACCGGTCAACGAGGACCGGACGATCCACGGAGATCTCCGTGGCCGTGGCCATGTAGTCCACCAGCTGCGTGCGATCATAGACGATCTGCATTCCGCGGCCGCCGAGCACGTAGGAGGGCCGCACGAGGACCGGGTAGCCGATCTCCTCGGCGATCTTCTCGGCCTCCGAATAGGTCACTGCAGTGCCGTGCTTCGGTGCGGTGAGACCGGCACGGTCGAGGACGGCACCGAATTCGCCGCGATCCTCGGCCAGGTCGATGGCCTCGGGCTGAGTGCCGAGGACAGGCACCCCCGCGGCCTTGAGCCGATCGGCCAATCCCAACGGGGTCTGACCACCCAGGGTGCAGACGACGCCGAGTACGGGGCCGGCGGCCACCTCGGCGTGGTAGACCTCCATCACGTCTTCGAAGGTCAGTGGCTCGAAGTAGAGGCGATCAGCGGTGTCGTAGTCCGTGGACACGGTCTCCGGGTTGCAGTTGACCATGATCGTCTCGAAGCCGGCCTCGGAGATGGCCATCGTCGCGTGCACGCATGAGTAGTCGAACTCGATGCCCTGACCGATCCGGTTCGGCCCCGAGCCGAGGATGATCACGGCAGGCTTCTCGCGGGGCTCGACCTCGGTCTCCTCGTCATAGCTCGAGTAGTGGTATGGGGTGTGTGCCGCGAACTCACCAGCGCAGGTGTCGACGGTTTTGAACACGGGGCGAATACGCAGAGCGTGGCGGACTCCGGTGACGACACCAGTATCGAGGCAGCGCAGGCTCGCGATCTGTTCGTCGGAGAACCCGTGGTTCTTCGCGACCTGCAGCACCTGGGCGTCGAGTTCGTCCGCCGAGGAGATGAACTCGGCGACCTCATTGATGAGTTCGATCTGGTCGAGGAACCAGGGATCGATCTCGCATGCCTCGAAGACCTCGGCATTGCTCAGGCCGGCGGCCAGTCCGCGCTGCACGGAATGGATGCGGTCGGCCGTCGCGTGCGAGATCGATTCGAGGACGGATTCTCTGACATCCTCGTCACTGATGTCGGGAAGATCGGACCATGAGAAGGAGGCATCTCGCTGCTCCATCGACCGCATTGCCTTCTGCAGGGCGGTGGTGAAGTTGCGGCCCAGTGACATGACCTCGCCAACGGACTTCATGGTCGTGGTCAGCGTCGGGTCAGCAGCGGGGAACTTTTCGAACGTGAACCGTGGGATCTTGACCACCACGTAGTCGAGTGTCGGCTCGAAGCTGGCCGGTGTGACCTTTGTGATGTCGTTGGGGATCTCGTCGAGTGAGTAGCCCACGGCCAGCTTGGCAGCCATTTTGGCGATCGGGAAGCCTGTGGCCTTCGATGCCAGTGCCGAGGACCTGGAGACTCTGGGGTTCATTTCGATGACGATGATGCGGCCGGTCTTGGGATCAACGGCGTACTGGATGTTGCAGCCGCCGGTGGCGACTCCGACGGCGCGAATGACGTCGATGCCGATGTCGCGCATCTTCTGATATTCGCGGTCGGTCAGGGTCAGCGATGGGGCCACTGTGATCGAGTCGCCGGTGTGGACGCCGACGGGGTCGACATTCTCGATCGAACAGATGACGACCACGTTGTCCTTGTGGTCGCGCATGAGTTCGAGTTCGTATTCCTTCCAGCCCAGGATCGACTCTTCGAGGAGCACCTCGTGGGTGATGGAGTCCCCCAAGCCGGCGCCGGCGATGCGCCGCAGGTCGGTCTCGTCATAGGCCATACCAGAGCCCAGGCCGCCCATCGTGAACGAGGGCCGCACAACTACGGGATAGTTGAGCTCTTCGGCCCCGGCAAGTGCCTCGTCGATGGTGTGGCAGATGACTGATTTGGCCGACTCGGCGCCGCATTCCTCAACGATTGTCTTGAACTTCTGCCGGTCCTCGCCGCGCTGGATGGCGTCGACGTCGGCGCCGATGAGTTCGACCCCGTACTTCTCGAGGGTACCGGCATCGTGCAGAGCGATCGCTGCGTTGAGCGCTGTCTGCCCGCCCAGGGTCGGCAGGATCGCATCGGGGCGTTCCTTGTCGATGATCGATTCGATGATGTCGGGATCGATCGGTTCGACATAGGTGGCATCGGCGACGTCGGGATCGGTCATGATCGTCGCGGGATTGGAGTTGATGAGGATGACGCGCAGGCCTTCAGCCCGCAGCACACGGCATGCCTGAGTGCCCGAGTAATCGAATTCGCAGGCCTGCCCGATCACGATGGGGCCGGAACCGATGACGAGAACGGATGAGAGATCTGGTCTGAGTGGCATGGATTCTCCTTAGGCCTGTGCGACCGGGGAAGCGGACATGAGGTCGATGAAGCGATCGAACAGGTAGCTCGAATCGTGGGGACCGGCTGCGGCCTCCGGATGGAATTGGACGGAGAACGCGGGAATGTCGAGGCATCGGAGCCCTTCGACCACGTCATCGTTGAGGCACACGTGGGACACGCTCACGCGACCGAAGTTCGCATCATGCGGGGCCTGTGTCTCACCGTCTAGGGGTGCGTCGACGGCGAAGCCGTGGTTCTGCGAGGTGATCTCGACTTTGTCTGTGGTCCGGTCCATGACGGGAACGTTGATGCCGCGGTGGCCGAAGGGCAGTTTGTATGTGCCGAAGCCAAGGGCCCGGCCCAACAGCTGGTTGCCGAAGCAGATTCCGAAGAACGGGATCTTCGCGCCGAGGACCTGGCGGAGGAGCTCGACCTGAGCATCGGCGGTCGCCGGGTCACCGGGTCCGTTGGAGAAGAAGACTCCGTCGACTCCGAGTGCCTGGATCTGCGCGAAGCTCGTCGTCGCAGGTAGGAGGTGCACGTCGATGCCGCGTTCGCTCAGTCGTTCGGGGGTCATCGAC
Source organism: Brevibacterium sp. CBA3109 (assembly GCF_040256645.1). Classification (NCBI taxonomy): domain Bacteria; kingdom Bacillati; phylum Actinomycetota; class Actinomycetes; order Micrococcales; family Brevibacteriaceae; genus Brevibacterium; species Brevibacterium koreense. The sequence goes on from NZ_CP158281.1 coordinate 1,932,466, forward strand.
TTGATGCCCAGGTCAAGGGCTGCGACGCTGAACTTCTTCTCGCCCACTGCGGGGATGAGCTGGGGCTCGGTGATCGAGACCTCTTCGGCAAGGTTCGCTCCGGCCATATGTGGAGAGGCCTGGACCTTGGCCAGCAGCTCATCGGCGTTGTTTCCGGCGGCCGCGCCGGAGAAGATGCCCATGCGCATGGCCCCTGCTTCGCGCAGGTGCAGGGTCAGAGCGCGGGTGTCGACGTCGCTGATGCCCACGATGCCTGAGTCTTCAAGGCGGGTGGACAGGTCGCCGATGGAGCGCCAGTTCGAGGACATGCGTGAGGCGTCGCGAACAACGTAACCGGCGACCCAGATCTTGCCCGATTCGTCGTCGTCATCGGTGGTTCCCGTGTTGCCGATGTGCGGTGCGGTCTGGATCACGATCTGACGGTGGTAGGACGGGTCGGTCAGGGTTTCCTGATAACCCGACATGGCGGTGACGAAGACAGCTTCGCCCAGGGTCTCACCGACAGCCCCGTAGGCGGAACCGCGGAAGGTGCGTCCGTCTTCGAGGACGAGGATGGCAGGTGTGGTGGACAGTCTCATTGTGCCTCTTCGATCATTTCGCGGATGCTCTCGACGGTGGGTGTGGTGCTGGCGGCGTAGCGCGCGCGGAAGCCGGTGTCGACGAGGGTCTCCCCCAGCCGCCAGGTGATGCGCACGATGCCGCCGCGTTCGACGAATTTGCCGATCATGCCGGCGGTGGTGTCGACGGAGACGATATCGCGTCGGGGAATCAGGAAGTCCTCACGCCCTGCCAGGTCCATGATCACGCCACCGTCGGTGACGACGATCTCTCCCGTGGTGCGGATACCGAGACCATGGACCGCGACTCTCTCAAGCGGATGTCCGGCCAAGGTCGTCGACACGTATGATCCCTCGACGGGATCCGCGACGGGGGTGATTCCCATATGCGGTTTCGCTGGCTGCGGCACCACTGCCTGGCTCTTCTTTCGTCGGCTCCAGCCCCAGGTGATCGCAAGGATCAGAAGGAGGAAGACGACTGCGATGATGATGACGCTCACTGATCTGTCCATGATGCTCCTGCCGGGTGGGGTGTGCCGAGCCGTCCGCCGGACAGCACCCGGTGGCCGTAGAAGAAGGTGTCGGTGATCGAGGTGGAGACCTCGAGCCCGGCAAAGGGATTGTTGCGCCCCTTCGTGGCATGGTCGGCGGGCACGATCGTGTGTGTCGAGGCGGGGTCGATGAGGACGATGTTCGCACTCGCGCCGACCTCGAGGCTGCCGTGTCCGGTTGCTCCGGTGATGCGTGCCGGAGCCTGGGACATGACACGCGCCAGGTCACCGTAGTCGAAATCGTAGTCGCGCATCGCCTCGACGACGATGGGCAGCGCCGTCTCCATGCCGACCATGCCCATGGCCGCAGCCGTCCACTCACTGCATTTGTGTTCCGCGGTGTGCGGGGCGTGGTCGGTGCCGATGACGTCGATCGTGCCGTCGGCCAGCGCCTCGCGCAGTGCGTTGACGTCGGCTTCGGTGCGCAGCGGCGGATTGACCTTGTAGACGGGATCGAAGCTGCGGACGAGCTCGTCGGTGAGCATCAGGTGATGCGGGGTGACCTCGGCGGTGATGTCGACTCCGCGGGACTTCGCCCAGCGGATGATGTCGACGCTGCCCTTGGTGGATACGTGACAGATGTGCAGACGCGAGCCCACGTGTTCGGCCAGGAGCATGTCACGGGCGATGATCGACTCCTCTGCGACGGCGGGCCAGCCGGGCAGCCCCAGTTCGGCAGAGACGACGCCCTCGTTCATCTGCGCCCCTTCGGTCAGGCGCGGTTCCTGGGCGTGCTGGGCGATGACTCCGTCGAAGGTCTTGACATATTCGAGGGCCCTGCGCATGAGCAGCGGGTCTGAGACGCAGATGCCATCGTCGGAGAAGATCCGGACTCGAGCGGCGGAGCGAGCCATGGCTCCGATTTCCGCGAGGTTCTTCCCTTCCAGGCCGAGGGTCACAGCTCCGATGGGTACGACTTCGGTGTAGCCGGCGGTGCGGCCGAGACGATGGACCTGCTCTACGACGCCTGCGGTGTCCGCGACCGGAGCAGTGTTCGCCATCGCATGAACGCAGGTGAACCCGCCCGAGGCGGCCGAGCGAGACCCGCTCAGGATCGTCTCAGCGTCCTCCTTTCCGGGCTCCCTCAGGTGCGTGTGCATGTCGACGAGCCCGGGCAGAGCGATGAGCCCGTCGGCGTTCGCGACCTCCACATCGCTGCCGTTGGGGTCGAGCAGTTCGGGGTCGACGATCGTTGAATCCTTGATCGCAATATCGCAGATTCCCTGGCCCAGCACATTCGCACCGCGGATCAGATAATCAGTCATTGGTCTCCTCCTGACCTGTCAAGAGGCGGTACAGGACCGCCATTCGCACGCTCACTCCGTTCTCGACCTGGTCGAGGATGAGGGCGCGCGGTGAGTCGGCGGCTGCCGCTGAGATCTCGAAACCGCGGTTCATCGGCCCCGGGTGCATGATGAATGTCTCCTTCGGCAGTCCGGCCAGCCGGCCTGCGGAAAGTCCCCACAGTCGTGCGTATTCGCGTTCGTTGGGGAAGAACGATTCGTGCATGCGCTCGTGCTGGACACGCAGCATCATCACGGCCGCGTACTCCTCACTGTGCAGCGCCTCGTCGAGGTCATAGTGCAGCGTCACCGGCCAGGTTTCGACACCCCATGGCAGCAGCGTCGGAGGTGCGACGAGGTGGACGTCGGCGCCGAGGCGGTCCAACAGATGGACATTCGAGCGGGCCACTCGAGAGTGGAGGACATCACCGACGATGGCGACTTTCGCCCCGTCGAGCCCGCGCCCACGCGGGCCGTCCTTGACAGCGCCCGAGGCGGAGAACCCGCCGAGGGCGCGACGCAGGGTGAAGGCATCGAGCAGCGCCTGTGTGGGGTGTTCGTGGGTGCCGTCGCCGGCATTGATGACGGGAACGTCGATCCAGCCGGTGTGGGCCAGGCGATGCGGGGTACCGGATCCGGCGTGGCGGACGACGAGCGCATCGGCTCCCATGGCGGAGATCGTCTGGATGGTGTCCTGCAGGCTTTCGCCCTTGGACACTGAGGATCCCTTGGCGGAGAAGTTCAGGACGTCGGCCGACAGTCTTTTGGCGGCGGCTTCGAAGGACAGGCGGGTCCGCGTCGAGTCCTCGAAGAAGAGATTGACCACGGTGCGTCCGCGTAGGACGGGCAGCTTCTTGACCTCACGATCGGAGACCTGAGTCATCTCTTCTGCGATGTCGAGAATCGAGATGGCTTCTTCCCGGCTCAGAGAGATGGTGTCGAGCAGGTGTTTCATTCGCGGCCTCCCGAGATCGTGACGCCGTCTTCACCGTCGATCTCGACCAAGGAGACGTTGACGCGCTCACTGCTGGAGGTGGGGAGGTTCTTCCCGACGTGATCGGCACGGATCGGCAGATCACGATGGCCCCGGTCAACGAGGACTGCCAGGCGCACCTTGGCCGGGCGGCCCAGATCTGAGAGCGCGTCGAGGGCTGCTCTGATCGTGCGTCCGGAGAAGAGCACATCGTCGACGAGGACGACGGTCTTGGCATCGATGCCGTCGGCAGGGATCGTGGTGGGTTCCGGGGCGCGGTAGGCGCCGCTGCGCAGATCGTCACGATACATCGTGATATCGAGGCTTCCGACGAGCTCGTCGGCCATCTCAGGTCGTCCGGAGATCGAGGCGATCTGCTCGCCCAGGCGAGTGGCCAGGGGAACCCCGCGGCGCGGGATCCCCAAGAGGACGAGGCCGTCGCTGCCTCTGTTGGACTCGATGATCTCGTGGGCGATACGGGTCATGGCCCGTTTCATATCTGGGGCATCGAGCACTGTTCGCTGTGTCATGCTTCCCCTTCTCCGCCTCTCCGGACGGTGGTTAAAGGAGTGGTTCGATTCGATTGTAGACCTCAGATGAGTGAGGTCGGTTCGCGGGTCCGGATTCCGGACCCGCGGACTCAGATCAAGGTCGGCTTGACGTCCAGAACGCGTGAGAGCAGGCCTGAGATGAAGCCTGGTGAGTCATCCGTTGAGAACTGCTTAGCCAAGGAGACTGCTTCGTCGATTGCGGCCTTGTCGGGCACCTCATCGTTGAAGAGGATCTCCCAGGTTCCGATCTGGAGCAGCGCCAGGTCGACGGCCGGCATCCGCTCCAGGGTCCAACCCTCCGCGTAGGTGGCGATGATCTCGTCGATCTCGACACGATGACCGGTGATTCCTTCGACGATCTCCACCGCGTAGGCCTTCATCGGATAGTCGGGGTCGTTGGACCGCATGGTCACGACCTGATCAGTGTCGAGGCGACGCTGTCCTGCCTCGAACATCAGTTCCAGGGCCCGACGGCGGGCCCGCGTTCGTGCTGACACTTACTTGACGCGACCCAGGTAGTCGCCATTGCGGGTATCGACCTTGACCTTGGTGCCCTCTTCGAGGAACAGCGGCACCTGGATGTCATAGCCGGTTTCCAGCGTTGCAGACTTGGATCCACCGGTCGAACGGTCGCCCTGCAGCCCTGGTTCGGTGTGGGTGATCAGCAGCTCGACTGAAGGTGGCAGTTCCACGGAGAGCGCGGTGCCCTCGTGGAAGGAGATCTGCAGGTTCTGGTTCTCGAGCATGTAGTTTGCGGCGTCGCCGACGAGGTCGGGCGAGACGCTGACCTGGTCGTAGTCCTCGGCGTCCATGAAGACGTAGTCGGTGCCGTCATGATAGAGGTACTGCATATCGCGACGGTCGACATTGGCTGTCTCGACCTTGGTGCCGGCATTGAAGGTCTTGTCGATGATCTTGCCGGAGATGACGTTCTTGAGCTTGGTGCGGACGAATGCCGGACCCTTGCCAGGCTTGACGTGCTGGAATTCCAGCACCTGCCACAACTGCTTGTCGATATTGAGCACAAGGCCGTTCTTCAGGTCGTTGGTTGAAGCCACTAATCCGTCCTTCTTCGTGTCAGTCTTGGCCACCGCGAGGTGATTCTGTGCGTCTGGCATTATCTGGCAGTTTCGCCAAACAGCAATTCTAGCAAGCTCCTGCAGGGGCTGCCATCTCAGGCCTGTCGCCCACCTTCCAAGCGACCAGACCTTCGGCCCGCGTCGCTGCGCCCAAGCTCCTCAGCCGCGCCGCTCAGCCCAGGCCTGTACCGAGCATGACCCGGGGTGAGTCCTCACCGATTTCCTGGTAGGCCGTGTGGAGAATCGAGACATCCGGGATCTCCACAGTCGCGGGTGCGCCCACCTCGCTGAGAAGCACCATCCGCAGCATGGAGCCGCGTGTCTTCTTGTCTCGCTTCATCGTCTCCAGCAGCTGCGGCCAGACATCGGCACGGTAGGCGATGGGCAGACCCAGCTTGGACAGCAACTCACGATGGAGGTCGACGATCTCCGGAGAGAGACTCTTGACCATCGCCGCCACCTCGGCGGCGAAGACCATTCCCACGGACACCGCAGCGCCGTGGCGCCACTGGTAGCGCTCTTTGTGCTCGATGGCGTGAGCCAGTGTGTGGCCGTAGTTGAGGATCTCGCGGCGTCCGGATTCCTTGAAGTCATCGGCGACGACCTCGGCCTTGACGGTTATGGCGCGTTCGATGAGCTCGCGCAGGACGGGACCGTCCACCTCGGCGATCTCAGCCTTCGAATGCCTGCTCACCAGATCCAGGATCGTGGGATCGGCGATGAAGCCGGTCTTGACCACCTCGGCGAGGCCGGTGAAGAGCTCGTTCTCCGGCAGCGTCTGCAGGGTGTCGAGGTCGACGAGGACACCCGAGGGCGCGTGGAAGGACCCGACGAGGTTCTTGCCCTCAGCGGTGTTGATGCCGGTCTTGCCTCCGATGGCCGCATCGACCATTCCGAGGACCGTGGTGGGAATGTGGATGACGGAGATTCCGCGCAGCCAGGTTGCGGCGACGAAGCCGCCGAGATCGGAGACGGCACCTCCACCGACTGTGATGATGGCGTCGGTGCGGGTGAAGTCACTCTGACCGAGGACCTGCCAGCAGAACGCGGCGACCTGCACATGTTTGGCTTCCTCGGCATCGGGGATCTCAGCCACAATCGCATCGAGACCAGTTGCGCGCAGGTCATCGCGGACCGTCTCCCCCGTCGTCCGCAGAGCCCGAGGATGGATGACGAGCACCTTTTCGACGCGGGGACCGAGGAGCTCGGGAAGTTCGCCCAGGAGACCTTGCCCCACGAGAACCGGATAGTTCCCGCCGGCTTCGACGTTGATGCGTGTGAGACTCATTCGTGCACTTTCCCCTTTGCTGCCTCCGGGCATGTCATGGCCGCGGTGGCTGAACTTACGAACCTGATGCGACCTCAAGCCTAACTCTCCGGATCGCGGCCCGAGTACTTGGCATACTCCTCGGCTCGCTGCAGGCCGGTGAGGACGTCGACGACGCGGTTGACGATGGTCGACGGATGCGAATTCGAGGCGTGGACTCGGAATGTGGCGACCTGATCATAGAGGGGTTCGCGCTCGTTCACGAGCGCCAACCAGTTCTCCATCGGGGTTCCTGCACCGCGCAGCAACGGTCTGTGCGGGGAGTTCAGCCGCGTCATGACGGTGTCGACGTCGATGTCGATGTGTACGACCTTGATCGCGGGATGACCCAGCTGGGCACGTGTGCCCGGATTGAGGATCGCGCCCCCGCCCAGGGACACGATGCCTGGGCGGTCGAGCAGACGCCGCAGGGCACGCCGGACGACCTCCCGTTCGATCCGACGGAAATGGTCCTCACCGCGTTCGACGAAGATCTCTGCGATGACGCCGTACTTGTCGACGATGTTCGCATCCGTGTCGATGAGCGGCAGATCGAGTCGATCAGCCAGAAGGCGGCCGATCGTGGATTTGCCGGCGGCAGGCGGCCCGGTCAGAACGATGCGTGACTGCGAGGCCGGGACCGGTTCCAGCGGTGGAACCGGTTTCGGGTGCGGGCGCTGTGTCATTGGCCGATGCGGAGGTTCTCCGGAATGGCGGCCACGTAGGCATCCAAGTTCCGTTTGGTCTCGGCTACGGAGTCTCCGCCGAACTTCTCCACCACTGCCTCGGCGAGGACAAGAGCAACCATCGCTTCGGCGACGACGCCGGAGGCCGGAACCGCGCACACGTCGGAGCGCTGGTGGTTGGCCTTGGCAGGATCACCGGTGGCGACGTCGACGGTCGCCAGAGCGCGGGGAACAGTGGCGATGGGCTTCATACCTGCCCGAACTCGCAGCGGACCGCCCGTCGACATTCCGCCTTCGGTGCCGCCGGCGCGATTGCTCACGCGCCGGATCCCATCATCACCCACGGCGAGCTCGTCGTGAGCTGCCGATCCGGGGCGCTTCGTGGTGAGGAAGCCATCTCCGACCTCGACGCCCTTGATCGCCTGAATGCCCATCAGGGCTCCGGCGAGTCGGGAGTCGAGCCGGCGGTCCCAGTGGACATGCGAACCCAGCCCAGGCGGCAGATCGTAGGCGAGGACCTCGACGACTCCCCCGAGCGTGTCACCGGCCTTCTTCGCCGCATCGATCTGCTCGACCATGCGCGCCGAGAGGGCGGGGTCGAAGCAGCGCACGGCATCAGCGTCGAGTGCGTCCACGTCGGATGCCAGTGGCAGGGAGGGCCCCGTCGCGGAGTCGGCGACATCTTCGGCGGTCCCGATCGCCACGGTGTGGGAGACGAGGGTGATGCCGAGCTCACGAAGGAAGTTCGCGGCGATGGTGCCCAGGGCCACACGCATAGCCGTTTCTCGCGCAGAGGCGCGTTCGAGAATCGGTCGTGCCTCGTCGAATGCGTACTTCTGCATGCCGACGATATCGGCGTGGCCCGGCCGCGGCCGGGTCAGCGGAGCGTTTCGTGCCTGACCGGCGAGTTCCTCCTCGTCGATCGGGTCGGCACTCATCACGGTCTCCCATTTGGGCCATTCCGTGTTCCCGACTTCAACCGCCACCGGTGAACCCAGTGTCTGACCGTGTCGGACTCCACCGAGGAGGCGAACCTCGTCGGCTTCGAACTTCATCCGTGCTCCACGGCCGTAGCCCAATCTGCGTCGAGCCAAGCTCGCGCGGATGTCTTCCCTGGCGATAGGAACGTGGGCGGGAAGCCCCTCAATGATCCCAGTCAGTGCTTCGCCGTGGGATTCGCCTGCAGTCAGCCATCTCAACATTCAACCGATTCTACAAAAGGTTTGGCGCAAGTACCGACCCGAACCACATTCCGGATAACATTGCGGGCCCGAATGCGATCGTCGTCGCGCTCAGACTGCGTTTCGCAGCGGCGGTCGCGAGGGCTGCGGTTCCGGCGATGAGCATCATGATGATGAAGACGAGCGCCGGTGCCCAGGCAGAGAACAGAGTGGGCACGCAGAACACGATGAAGGCGAGTTTGACGTCGCCGAGGCCCATTGTGCGCGCGTGCATCACTAGTCCGATCAGGTACAGGGCACCGAAGAACAGAACTCCGGTACCACCGGCGATGAGGCCGAGGCCCCAGATCGGGGACTCCCCCAGCAGTTGACCGAGAACGAGAGCGAGCAGTTCGAGACCGATGAGCGGATACACGATTCGATCCGGCAGCCGATGGACGACGATGTCGACGACAACGAGGAACGGTGTCGCTGCAGCGGCCGCACCCAGGCTCAGTGCCAGGAGAAGTCGGTCCATGGACCCGAACCCGGGCGCGGCGCCGGTGTCGGGGAAGAGCAGGGCGGCCGCAACTGCGAGGACGACGCCGAGGATCGCTAAGGGCAGGGGGCGGAAAAGGCGAGCTTTCGCAAGCACGGCGGCGTGCCCATCATCGGCTAACCACCAAGTCGGGCAGCGGGCCAGGAGAATGCCGACACCAGCGCTGATGACGGCCGTGGCAGCGATCGGCCACCCGTGGAGAACTCCGATGTCCACCCTCGCCCGCCTTTCCCGTCCTTCTTGTCAGTCGCCTGCCGGTCCCGCTTGGTCCTCGAGCGCGCGGTACATGGCCGCCGTGATCACAGCACGACGATCTGCATGCTGTGTGGGGCTGGCCTCGGCATCTGGTCCTTCGGCCGCGGCGATGAACATCTCCGACTGTGCCACGGCCTGTTCGACGAGCATCACCGTGCCTTCGACTGGGATGAGTCCATGTGATTCGGCTTGACGAAGGAAGCTGGACTCGGCTGCATAGGCGACGTCGAGGGCCACTCCGCTGCAGAAGTCAGGGGACCATTGCAGCTCGGGGACAGCCTCGGCGGGGAGGGTCGAGATGACGAGGCCGGAGGGTGCGATCAGTCTCAGCGGTGCGGTGTTCGCCGAGACCCCGAGCTGCTGGCTGAGTTCGAGGACCCGGTGGGCCCGATCAGGATTTCGCACGAGGAACTCGACCGTGGTGATGCCCAGTTCACGGCAGGCCAGCAGCGCCGAGGCAGCGGTCGCCCCGGCACCGAGGATGGTCGCCCTGTCAGCACCGTTGCTGTCGACGTTGCTCACACCTGCAGCCGCACCGAGACCACCGACCGTGGTCGGTATCGCAGCGGTGACAGCTGCTTCTCGACAGGTGTTGAGTCCTGGGGTCAACGCGCGCACGATTCCCTGCACGTCAGTGTTGGCCACCGACGTCACCCCATCGTTGCGAACCAGCGTGTTCGCCACTCCGGTCAGCCCGGCCGTGTCATCGACCTCCCACCCGTGGGTGAGCGCGAGCTGAACGAGCCGTTCCTTCAACGGCATCGTCAATGAGAACCCGATCTGGCCTCTGTGAGCTGCGAGAAAGGATTCGAGGTCTTCGGCGCCGAGGTCGAAGCTGGCGTAGTCGCTGCCGTCGAGGCCCAGAGCCTGGAACGCCGCACGATGAAGCAGCGGCGACTTGGAATGGGCGATCGGGCGACCGAGCACCGCAGCCGAGATCGTCATTTGTCGCCGCTGTCCTCTTCGTGCTCCTTGAGCCATTTCCGGTAGATCTTGACGTTCTTCTGATGCTCGTCGTAGGTTTTGGCGAACTTGGTTTCCCCAGTGTCCGGGTTCGTGGCCACGAAGAACTGCCAATCGCCCTTGGACGGGTTGAGCGCGGCGTCGACGGCTCCGGAACTGGGCGAATTGATCGGCCCCGGGGGCAACCCCTTCTTCTTGTACGTGTTGTACGGGCTGTCGGACTCGCGTTCCTTCTTCGTCGTCGTCAGGTCGCTGCGGGCACCGTGGATATAGGCCACTGTCGCATCGGATTGGAGCAGTTTGCCGGTCCTCGAATCCTCTGAAATGCGGTTGAGGAAGACCCGTGCCACCTTCTTCCGAACCTTTTCGTCACCGGGTGATTCGATTTCGACCAAGCTTGCCAGGGTCATGATTCGATTTGCGTCTTCGAGATCGATGCCAGCGTTCTCAATCTCCAGCTTCGTCTTGGCGACCATCTTGGACACGACGTCCTCGGCGGTCTTGTCTTTGTTAAGGTCGTAGGTCGCCGGATACAGATACCCTTCGAGGCAGGGGGCATCAACGTCGAGGCCGTAGTCTTTGGGAGTCTTGTCATCGATGGCTTTGTCGACCGCTTCGGCCTTCATTCCCGACTCGACCATCGCGGATTTGATCTGATCGATCTTGCGGCCCTCGGCGATCGTGATCGTGGGAGGTTTGATCGGATTGACGATCGCTTCCACCGCAGCCTTAGAGCTCATCTTCTCGCGCAGGATGATCGGTCCGGCCTGAATCGTGACATCGCGACGTTCGACCTCGTCGAGGAACGGTTCGGAGTTCATGATCACCCCGGCTTCGACGAGCTGGTTGGCCACGGAGCGGGCCGAGGCTCCCGGCGGGATCTCAACCGAGACCTCGCTGGTGCCGGCGCCGTCGTAGTCGCCTTTGGGACCGAACAGGTCTTGAAAGACTCCGCTTGCGGCTCTGACGCCGAAGAACCCGCCGATGCCGAAGACGAGCACGCAGATGACGACGATGGCCGTCGTCCGCCGCCTGCGCAGCATCCGTCGGTGCTTCTTTGCTTTGAGATCGGACCGCGACAGCCCTTCGTCCTCCGAGAACTCGCCTGGGAACGGGCTCATTGCTCACTCTCTTCGTCGGGCATGCCTCGACCGGCTGGCTCACCGGTGTTGTGTTCGAATTCGAGGGCATTCTGCAAAATGATCACGGCGGCCTGGGCATCGACGATCTCACGGCGTTGACGCGAGTTCTTCCCTGCAGCTGCCAGAGCGTGGTGGGCTTCGACCGTGGTGAAGCGCTCATCGACGAGACGGATGGGTGTCGACGTGGCGACGCTGATCCGCCTGGCGAACTCAAGCGCGGTGGCCGCCGCTGCCCGGGCCGCTCCATCGAGGGATTTCGGGTCGCCGATGAGCAGTTCGATCGGTTCGTATTCGTCGATGATCTCCCGCAGTGCCCTCAGCGCAGCGGGTTCGTCGGTCCGCCGGACCACGGTCAGCGGCGTGGCGAGGATGCCATCAGGGTCGCTGCTGGCGACCCCGATACGCACCGAGCCGATGTCGAGGCCCACACGTCGGCCTCGGCGAAAACTCACTGGAGAGCTGCCTTGACCGCTGCGATGGCAGAGGGGATCGCAGAGACATCGCTGCCGCCGCCCTGAGCGAGGTCGGGTTTGCCCCCTCCACCACCGCCGAGTTCACCGCAGGCCAGGGAGACAAGTTTGCCGGCCTGGTGCCCCTCGTCGCGTGACGAGGCAGTCGTGGCGACCACGACGACGGGTTTTCCATTGCTGGTCCCAATGCCCAGGACCACGGCGGAGCGTTCGGAGACTCGGCCGCGCAGGTCGGTGACGACTGTACGGATGTCTCCTGGGTTTGAGACCTCGCCGAGTTCGGCGACGACGAACAGGGTTGATCCCACGGTTTCGGCGTTGTCGAGGAACTTTCCGGCCGAGGCTAAGAGCTGCTGGGAGTTCAGACGGGCGATCTCCTTCTCCGCGTCCTTGAGCTTGCTCATCAGATCCCCGACGCGTTCGCGCACATCGGTTCCCGGTACCTTGAGCATGTCTGACAACGAGGAGACGATGCTGCGTTCCGCGGCCAGTGAACGGAAGGCATCCATTCCGACTGCAGCCTCGATGCGGCGTACGCCTGAGCCCACGGAGGCTTCGGAGAGCACGGAGATCGGCCCCACCTCGGACGAGGCACCGACGTGGGTGCCGCCGCAGAGTTCTCGGGAGAAGGGTCCGCCGATGTCGACGACGCGCACGATGTTCGGGTATTTCTCGCCGAAGAGCGCCATCGCACCGGACTTCCTGGCGTCCTCGAACGGCAGGAACTCGGTGCCGACCTCATAGTTCGAGCGAACGGCGAGGTTGGCGACGTCTTCGATCTCGGCCCGCATCTGCGGGCTCGGGGCTTCGGGGAACGAATAGTCGAAGCGCATGTAGCCTGGCTGGTTCATCGAGCCGGCCTGGACAGCGTGAGTGCCGAGGATCTCACGCAGAGCGGCGTGGACGAGGTGTGTGGCGGTGTGCGCCTGCGAACCCTGGAACCGGTGGTCGTGGTCGACGACGGCCAGGACCTCAGCCCCGACGCGGATCTCACCGTCGATGACTTCCACCCTGTGTGCGGGGAGTCCCTTGATGGGATTCTGCACGTCGAGGACACGAGCACTGAATCCATGTCCCTTGATCAGCCCGATATCGGCGCGCTGTCCGCCCGCCTCGGCGTAGAACGGAGTCAGATCGAGGATGAGGTCGGCGGTCTGACCCGGTGTCAGGACTTCCTGGGCGAGCCCGTCGACGACGATTCCGCGCACCCGGGAGTCAGCTTCGAGCCTGTCGTAGCCGACGAATTCGGAGGCACCGTCTTCAAGCAGAGCCGAGTAGGCAGAGAGGTCGGCATGTCCGCCGCCCTTCTTCGCCTTCGCATCGGCCTTCGCACGGGTCCGCTGCTCACTCATGAGGGCACGGAAACCCTCCTCGTCGACGTGGACGCCCTGTTCGGAAGCCATCTCAAGCGTCAGGTCGATGGGGAATCCATGGGTGTCGTGCAGTGCGAACGCAACGTCTCCGCTGATGGTCTTGTCAGACTCGGGCAGCGAGGCGGCAGCGTTCTGGAACAGCTGCGTGCCGGACTCCAGGGTCCGCAGGAAGGCCTTCTCCTCGGCATAGGCGATGCGAGAGATGCGATCGAAGTCGGTCTCCAGCTCCGGATAGGAGAGTTTCATCGATTCCATCGACACCGGCAGCAGTTCAGGCAGGACCTCGCTGGTCACGCCGAGGAGGCGCATCGCACGCACAGCCCGGCGCAGGAGGCGACGGAGGATGTAGCCGCGGCCTTCGTTGCCGGGACGCACACCGTCGCCGATGATGATGAGCGAGGAGCGCACGTGGTCGGCCACGACGCGCATCTGCACGTCGGCCTCGTGATCGGCACCGTAGCGGTGACCCGAGAGCCGGCTGGCGGCTTCGATGACGGGGAAGACTTCGTCGATTTCGTACATGTTCTCGACACCCTGGAGCAGGAAGGCGACACGTTCGAGGCCCATGCCTGTGTCGATGTTCTTCGCGGGGAGGTCGCCGGCGATGTCGAAGTCGACCTTGGAGCGGACCTCGCTGAGTTCGAATTCCATGAACACGAGGTTCCAGATCTCGATGTAGCGGTCCTCATCGGCCACGGGCCCGCCTTCGATGCCGTAGTCCGGGCCACGGTCGAAGTAGATCTCGGAGCAGTAGCCTCCGGGGCCAGGCTGTCCGGTGTGCCAGAAGTTGTCTTCGTTGTCCCGCGGCTGAATGCGCTCACGTGGAATCGAGGTCTCCTGCAGCCACAGGTCGATGGTCTCGATGTCGTCCTCATGGACCGTTGCCCACAGGAGGTTCTTGTCGAAGCCGAGCCCGCCGTCGTCCACGGAGTTCGTCAGCAGACCCCAGGCAAAGCGGATGGCTTCGCGCTTGAAGTAGTCGCCGAAGGAGAAGTTGCCATTCATCTGGAAGAAGGTGCCGTGGCGGGTGGTCTTGCCGACCTCTTCGATGTCGCCGGTGCGCACACACTTCTGCACGCTCGTAGCGCGATTGAACGGGGCAGGCTCCCGACCGGTGAGATACGGGATGAACTGCACCATTCCCGCGATGTTGAACAGGATCGATGGATCGGAGCTGATCACCGACGCTGAGGGGACGACTGCGTGCCCATTCGCTTCGAAGTAGTCCAACCAGCGCTGTTTGATCTCTGCCGTCTTCATCCAAGGCCTTTCACATGTTGCGTGTGCACTCTTGCACTCATCAGTGATTAGTTTAGTGGCTCATCCACATTATGCGAGGTGCCGACGCTGCGCGCCGCCGACCCGCGGGTGAATGCACAACTGCCCGGAACTCGACGTTCCGGGCAGTTGATGCCGTGCGATCCCGCTGGGGTGATCAGCGCGAGTAGTGCTCGACGACCAGCTGAACGTCGACGGTCACAGGAACCTCTTCGCGCTTAGGGCGACGAAGCAGGGTGGTCTGCAGACCTTCGAGGTTGACGTTGAGGTAACCCGGGACTGCAGGGAGAACATCCTTGTGTCCACCGGCTGCGGCGACCTGGAACGGATCCATCGACGCACTCCTGGTGTGGACCTGGATGGTCTGTCCTTCCTTCACGCGGAATGAAGGACGATCGACGCGCTGGCCGTCAACGGTGATGTGACGGTGCACGACGAACTGACGCGCCTGGGCGATGGTCCGGGCAAAGCCCGAACGCAGCACCAGTGCGTCGAGACGCATTTCGAGGAGCTCGACCATGGTCTCACCGGTCAGACCGGAGAGACGGCTGGACTCCTTGTAGATCTTGAGCATCTGAGCTTCGCGGATGCCGTACTGGGCGCGAAGACGCTGCTTCTCCTTGAGGCGGACCGAGTAGTCGCTGTCATTGCGACGACGTGCACGGCCGTGCTCGCCTGGAGGATACGGGCGACGCTCGAAGTACTTCTCCGCCTTCGGAGTCAGCGGCATGCCGAGGGCGCGCGAGACGCGCGTCATCCGGCGGTTACGTGCTGGTGCTGGCACAGTATTACCTTTCATCAATATGGTGTGTCTCGACCGGCCATGGGTTCTCGCCCTAGTCGACACGGTTGTTTCCCTGGATGGGAAAGAGGGATTGAGCGTCGAGATCCGCTCGCACCGACCGCCTTTAGCGTGCAGGCACAACAGCAACCTATCTTAGCGGAAGCCGGCGGCCGGGCGCAACGCGAGCCCCGCGGGCTCGGCGAGCAGATTCGTGCTGGGAAGATCATCGCCCCAGAGCAATTCGGCAGCCGTCTCATGGCAGCACGCAGAGGGCCACTCCCAATGCCGGGTCACAGGTCAGCCGCCCGTGTGATCAGCATCGCTGCCGGGTCCCCTGCCCGTCGGCGGACGCATTGCCGCGTCGGCGACAGCGGCACCCGAACCGCCGTAGATGTTGACGACGGAATGAACACCCGCATCGGTGAAATGGCTGGCCTGGTCCTGGCGCTGCACGACTGCGGCGATGGTGCCGTCGAACCCCGCGATCCGCAGCTGTTCGAGGGCGAAGGTGTTCGAATCGTGGATCGCCATGGCCAGGATGACTGTACGCGCGGTGCCGCCGACCACCAGGCGGTGCCAGAATTCGTGATCTGTGGCGTCGCCCTCGAGGACGTTGAACTTCTCCCTCTTCAGTTCCCCCACCAAGAGATGGTCGTTGTCGATGCCGATGACGCTCAGGCCTCCTCGGTTGACCAGACGCTCGTAGGCTCCGCGACCGATGCGTCCCATGCCCAGCACCACCACCTCGGCGTCACCAGTGTCGATCGGACGGTCTGTGGGCCGCAGTCGGGCTTCGTTCTCCTCCGGCAGGATCTCGTCGAGGCGGGCCACGACCTGAAGGCTGTAGGCATTGGCCAACGAGGAGATGATCATGCTGATGGCGACGGCCAGAGCGGTGACAGTCAACCAGTTGTGCGCGAATACACCGTTGCCCACGCCGACTGCGACGACGATGAGCGCGAATTCGGAGAAGTTGCTCAAAGCCAGGCTGGTGCGGATGCTCGTGCGGTTGCGCAGACCGAAGAGGCGGCCCAACAGGTAGAAGCTGAGGAAATTGAAGGGGATGAGGACCACACACAGGATCAGAGCCAGAGCCAGGTCGGTCCAGGTCGGCACCGCCTGGAGGCCGATGACGACGAAGAATGCGACGAGGAAGAGCTCCTTGACGCTGAACAGAGATTTGGACAGTTCATTGGACCTGGGATGGGTGGCGAAGAGCAGGCCCATCGCCAGGGCGCCGAGGTCTCCGTGGATGCCCACGGATTCGAAAGCGACGTATCCGGGCCCCAGCGCTGTGACCACGCCGAAGAGCACGAGCAGTTCGCCACGTCCGACCCGATCGAGGATGCGCCGCAGCACCCATGCCGCGGGAATCAGAAGGACCAGCGCGAACGCCCAGAGACTCGGCGGCTCCTCCCCCGCGACGGTGATGAACGCGACCGCGGCGAGGTCTTGGAAGACGAGGATGGCGATGGCGATCTGACCATAGTACGAACCGTCGTCGGAGCGCTCTTCGAGCACCTTGACCACAAGCACTGTGGAGGAGAATGAGAGCGCGAAGCCGAGCAGTCCCATGGTTCCCAACCCACCGTCGAGAGTGACGATTCCGATGACCGCCGAGAGCCCGATCGTGCCTGCACCGACGAGGACACTCGTGAGCATGTGGAGGGCAGCAGTGCCATAGGCCTCGGGTTGGAGCAAAGATCGCAGGTCGAATTTCAGCCCAATGGTGAAGAGGAGAAGAACCACGCCCAGATCGGAGACCTGCTCGAGGCCCTCAAAGGCAGGGGCGCCGAGGACGTGGAGCAGGAATCCGGCGCCGAGGAAGCCGACGAGCGGAGGAATGCGCAGCTCATAGGCGAGCATGCCCAGTACGAGTGCGACCGCGATGGTGACGATGATGTCCTGCACGTCGGACCTCCTCAGCGTTTCCGGCGCTGCCTTCCTGACCCTGGCTGCGGCGCTCATTCTTCCTGTGCACAAAGCTACCGTGTTCCAGAGTTCAAAGGGTGCGCTTCGGCCGCAGAATTCAGCGAGCGGCGGTCGAGATCAGGGTCGCAGAAGTTTCTGCAGCATCTCGAGTCGCTCCCCCAAGGAACGCTCCATGCCGTTGCCTGTCGGTACGTAGTAGCGCTTCCCTCGCAGCGTCTCGGGCAGGTATTCCTGGGCGGCGACCCCGTGAGAATAGTCGTGCGAGTATTTATAGCTCTCGCCGTGACCGAGCTCTTTGGCACCGGGATAGTGAGCGTCGCGCAGGTGCGTGGGCACCTGTCCGGAGAACCCGTTCTTGACGTCGGCGATCGCGGCGTCGAGAGCCCGGTAGCTCGCGTTCGACTTCGGTGCCATGGCCAGATAGGTGACCGCCTCGGCGAGGGGAATGCGACCTTCCGGCATGCCGATGTTCTGCACCGCCGTTGATGCCGCCACCGCGATCGGCAGAGCCTGCGGATCGGCCATTCCGATGTCCTCGGCAGCCGATATGACAACGCGCCGGGCGATGAAGCGGGGATCCTCGCCGGCGACGATCATCCTGGCCAAGTAGTGCAGCGCGGCGTCGACGTCCGAGCCGCGAATCGACTTGATGAATGCGGAGACGACGTCGTAGTGCTGGTCGCCGTTCTTGTCGTAGCGCAGCACTGTTTCTGAACTGGCCTCGGCACAGGCGGCCTCGGTGATGAGGATCGCGCGAGTCTCGGAGTCCTCGGCTTCGACCTCGTCCTCAGCATCGGCATCGGCATCAGCATCAGACGGGTCGACAGCACCTGCCTCGACGAAATCTGCCTGCGCGGCAGCGATGCCGGCGGCAGCTTCGAGGATCGTCAGGGAGCGTCTGGCGTCGGCACCGGCGATGCGGACGATGAAGTCCTTCGCAGCCGGCTCAAGTTCGAATTCCCCTGCCAAGCCTCGTTCGCTGGTGACCGCCCGGTCGAGGAGATCGGCGATGGCGGCGTCGTCGAGTGGACGCAGCGTGAGCAGCAGCGAGCGGGACAGGAGTGGGGAGATGACGGAGAACGACGGGTTCTCGGTCGTCGCGGCGACGAGCACGACGAGGCGGTTCTCCACCGCCGGCAGCAGAGCGTCCTGCTGCGCCTTCGAGAACCGGTGGATCTCGTCGAGGAACAGCACGGTTGTGCGCTGATACATGTCACGCTCGCGCCTGGCGTTCTCGATCACCTGCCGCACGTCCTTGACGCCGGCGGTGATGGCGGACATCTCCACGAAGGTGCGGCCCGGTGCGTGGGAGATGACGTGAGCGAGGGTTGTCTTGCCGACTCCGGGTGGGCCCCACAGGATCACCGAGGAGGCTCCTGCCCGGTCTCCCCCGCTGGCTTCGACGAGTTGGACGAGGGGTGAGCCGGGGAATGTCAGGTGGTCTTGGCCGACCACCTCGGCGATGGTGCGCGGACGCATCCGCACCGCCAGCGGGTCGAGAGCTCGACCCGAGCTGGCAGAAGAACCCCCGACGCCCGGACCAGGAGATCCCTGGTCCGGGCCATCGGAGGAGAAGAGGTCAGGACCGTTGGTCATCAGGCCTCGGCGTTTTCGTCTTCCGGTTCGAAGTCCACGCCGGCCTCGGCACGCTGTGCGTCGGTGATCGCTGCGGGCGCCTGGGTGAGTGGATCATATCCGGCACCGGTCTTCGGGAAGGCGATGACTTCGCGGATCGAGTCGACCCCGGCCAGCAGGGACACGATACGGTCCCAGCCGAAGGCGATGCCTCCGTGTGGGGGTGCGCCGAATTTGAAGGCCTCGAGGAGGAAACCGAACTTCTCCTGTGCGTCCTCCTCGGAGATGCCCATAATCTTGAACACGCGTTCCTGGACGTCCTTGCGGTGGATGCGGATCGAACCGCCACCGATCTCGTTGCCGTTGCAGACGATGTCATAGGCGTAGGCCAAGGCAGCGCCGGGATCGGATTCCAGAGTGTCGAGGAATTCGGGTTTCGGCGCGGTGAAGGCGTGGTGGACTGCGGTCCACGATCCCTCGCCGACGGCGACGTCGCCTGCTGCCTGTGCCGCGGCTGCGGATTCGAAGAGCGGTGCGTCGACGACCCACACGAAGGCCCAGTCACCTTCCTTGATGAGTCCGGTGCGTTCGGCGATCTCATTGCGTGCCGCCCCGAGGAGTGAACGCGAGCTCGCAGGGTCACCGGCTGCGAAGAAGATCGCGTCACCAGGGTTGGCTCCGGCGGCTTCGACGAGGCCGGCCTTCTCCTCATCGGAGATGTTCTTGGCCACAGGACCGGTCAGGGTTCCGTCTTCGGCCACGAGAACGTAGGCCAGGCCCTTCGCACCGCGCTGCTTTGCCCAGTCCTGCCAGCCGTCGAGCTGACGGCGGGGCAGGGTGCCTCCGCCGGGGTAGACGACGGAGCCGACGTAGTCGGACTGGAAG
Source organism: Brevibacterium sp. CBA3109 (assembly GCF_040256645.1). Lineage (NCBI taxonomy): Bacteria > Bacillati > Actinomycetota > Actinomycetes > Micrococcales > Brevibacteriaceae > Brevibacterium > Brevibacterium koreense. The sequence goes on from NZ_CP158281.1 coordinate 1,951,828, forward strand.
ACCCGGAACGGGGTGTTCGCGAAGAATTCGGTGAGGTTGTGCAGCTCGAGCTCGAAACGCAGATCGGGCTTGTCGCTGCCGTACTTCTCCATCGCCTCGGCGTAGGTGATGTGCGGGATCGGGGTTGTGATCTCGTGACCGATGAGCTTCCACAGAGCAACGAGGATCTTCTCCGCCAGGGCGATGATGTCCTCCTGCTCGACGAAGGAGGCTTCGATGTCGAGCTGGGTGAATTCGGGCTGCCTATCGGCACGGAAGTCCTCGTCACGGTAGCAGCGAGCCAGCTGGTAGTAGCGTTCCATGCCCGCCACCTGCAGGAGCTGCTTGAACAGCTGCGGTGACTGCGGCAGGGCGTACCAGGAGCCGGGCTGCAGGCGTGCGGGAACCAGGAAGTCGCGCGCGCCCTCAGGAGTGGACCGGGTCAGGGTCGGGGTCTCGATCTCCAGGAACTCCTGCTCGTCGAGGACCGTACGGGCGGCCTTGTTCGCGGCCGAGCGCAGACGCATCGTGGCGGCGGGGCCGGACCGGCGAAGGTCGAGGTAGCGGTAGCGCAGGCGAGTCTCTTCGCCGACGGTGCCGGCGTCTTCGGCGTGGTCGGAGACCTGGAAAGGCAGCGCCTCGGCGAGGCTGAGGATCTCGACGTTCGTGTCGATGACCTCGACGTCACCGGTGGGCAGGTTGGCGTTGGTGTTGCCCTCGGGGCGCAGGGACACGGTACCGGTGACCTTGACGACGGATTCGTTGCGCAGTGCGTGCGCATCGTCCTCACGGACGACGACCTGGACGATCCCCGATGCGTCACGCAGATCGATGAAGGCGACACCTCCGTGATCGCGACGGCGGTCGACCCACCCGGAGAGGGTGACGGTCTGTCCTGCGTGTGAGGCTCGCAGGCTTCCGGTTTCATGGCTTCGCAGCACCTAGGGCTCCTTTACGATGTTTATGTGGCAGCGCGTGAACAATGATAGTGCCTCGCCACTCGATTACCGGCATGGCCCACTGCAGGTCATCTGCCGCGGGGCAAGAGGAAGAGGATGACATGAGCACTGGTGGTACAGGCACGGAGGATCTCGACTCCGACGTGGAAACTAACCCCACCTCGGCGCAGGTCGAGGTGGCGGCGGAGACGTTTCGCATGCTCGCGTCCGGGACGCGTCTGCGTCTGGTCTGGACGCTGGTCAACCAGGAACTCGATGTCTCTTCCCTCGCCGAGGCGATCGGTGCGGCCGTACCCACCGTGAGTCAGCATCTGGCGAAGATGAGATTGGCGGGCCTGATCTCGTCTCGCCGGGACGGGCGTCGAATCTTCTACACCGTCGACGACCCGCACGTGGTCTCAATGGTGCGTGAGATCTTCGATCACATCGCCCCGGACGGATCGTTGGCACCCGACCCGCCCCCGAGCGACTCCTGAATCAGGGCAGACTCCGCCTACGTCAGTCCCGATACACCCGTGGCAGGCGATCGGCCTCGACAGGCACCCAGGTCGCAGGGTCCGCCGAGGTCTGCTCGCCGGAGCGGATGTCCTTGATTTCGTGACCACTCTCACCATCGGTGAACCACACGAAGGGAATCTCGCGGCGCTCGGCGTAGCGGATCTGCTTGCCGAACTTCGCAGCGCTCGGTGAGACCTCGCAGGCGATGTCGCGGGCACGCAGAGCGGTGGCAACCTCATCGGCTTCGCTGCGCTTGTCCTCATCGGTCACGGCAACGACGACGACCGAAGGTGTTCCGCGCGTGGCCTTGATGCCGCTGTCAGCATCGAGGATGAAGGCCATGAGCCGCGAGACGCCGATCGACATCCCGACACCCGGATAGCTCTTCTTCCCCACAGTCACGAGCGAGTCGTAGCGACCGCCCGAGGCGACCGATCCGAGTTCTTCATGCCCGATCAGCTGCGTCTCGTAGACGGCTCCCGTGTAGTAGTCGAGTCCACGCGCGATCTTCAGCTGTGCCACAACGACGCCAGGTGCCCTGCCATGGGCTGCGCGAAGCATCGTGGTCAGGGATTGAAGGCCTTCGTCGAGCAATGGGTGCTCGACTCCGAGCGCCCGCACGTCGTCTGCGAAGTCCGGCGAATCCGACTCGATCGCAGCCAGTTCGAGGCACAGTCGCTGCTGTTCCTCGTCGGCGTCGGCTTCGGCGGCCAACAGCTTGCCCACCTCGGCGGGACCGATCTTGTCGTATTTGTCCAGGCAGCGCAGGACGGCCTGGATGTTCGTCAGTCCGATGCCACGAGCGAACCCCTCGAGGAGCCTGCGATCATTGACCACGATCTTGACCCCGGGCACGCCCAGCGGTGCCAGCCGGCTGAAGGCATCGGCCACAGCAAGCGGAATCTCAACTTCGAAGTGTCCGGGCAGCTCCGCCTCGGCGATGACGTCGATATCGGCCTGGATGAACTCGCGGTACCGGCCCTGCTGGGGGCGTTCACCGCGCCACACCGGCTGGACCCGGGCAGCCTTGAACGGGAAGGACAGTTCGTTGGCGTTGTCGGCGATGAACCGCGCCAGCGGCACAGTGAGGTCGAAGTGCAGACCCAGTGGATTGCGCTCGGTGCCCTCAGAGTGCAGTCGGCTCACGGCGAAGATCTCTTTGTCGATCTCTCCGTCCTTCGCGAGCTGGCTGATCGGCTCGACTGCACGGTGGTTGAGTGCCGAGTATCCATGCAGCGCGAAGGTGTGTTCGAGGACGTCGATGATCGACTTCTCAATCACGCGTTCTGCTGGAAGTCGTTCCGGGAATCCGGACAGTCGGGCTGACTTCGCCATTGTTCTCCTTGGTGCTCTTCGTCTCTGATGGGGTTCGGGTGCTGTCTGTGGTCGGTTGGTCTCAATGAAAGGAACGGGCTCGTCTCTAGAAGAACGGGTTCGTCGCCAGTTCGTGGCCGACACGGGAGCCTGGACCGTGTCCAGGATAGATGGGAACGTCGGGCAACGTCGCGAACGCCTGCAGCGATTCTGCCATCGCCGAGGCATCTCCCCCCGGGAGGTCGACCCGGCCGATCGCTCCGGCGAAGACCACATCGCCGGTGAAGATGATCTCCTCACCGTCGGCTTGCACTCGCAGGAGAGTCGAACCTTCCGTGTGCCCGGGTGCGGCCACAGCGGTGACGGTGAGCCCTGCGACCTCCACGGTCTGTGCGTCGATGAGAGCCTTGACCTCGGGTGCCGACCAGTCCTTGACGAGCGGTTGAAGCATCTGGGCGAACTGCGGGCTGAGAGTTTCGGCGGGCTTGTCGAGGCGGTAGCGGTCGGTGTCTCCCAGGTAGACGGGCACATTCCAGCGGGCCAGAACGTTGGTCAGTCCGAGGATGTGGTCGGGGTGACCATGGGTGAGGAAGATCGCGCGAGGCACCAGATTCTCCTCGTCTACGATTTCGGCAAGGCCAGGTGCACAGTCGAATCCTGAGTCGACGAAAATGCAGTCGTCATGGCCTTCGGCACGCACGGCGTAGCAGTTGACTTCGAGAAATTCGGCACGGGTCACAAATACATCCATGATCAAAGTCTATCCAGAGCCTGGGGCTTGGTTATGCTGGGATAACGTCAATCAGGAAATCGAGTGATCTGCAGGCACAGACTACTGCAGGTTCGACCGATGGAAACAAGGTGAGTAATCATGTCGACCCCGACCCCGAAGCCGGTCCCGCGCCCGTCCTCTCTGCCCCGTCCCCAGGCGGCCCGGACAGTGACCGGGACAACCGTTGATCATGATGCGGAAGTCCGACGCGCAATCGAGCATGGCCGCGCTGACCAAGAGGGCAATGTCTTCGTCGTCACCGCCGATGGCGAACGTGCGGTCGGGCAGTATCCCGATGCCAGTCCTGACGAAGCCTTGGAGTACTTCGCGAAGAAGTACGTCGAACTCGTGGAGAACGCGGCTCTTCTCCGCAATCGTCTGTCCGCTGGTGCACCAGGTCGCGAGGTGGTCTCGGCTGCGACGACTCTGCAGGAGACTCTGCCCGAGGCCAACGTCGTCGGTGATCTCAAGGGCCTGTCGGCCACCTTGGACACCCTGATCTCGGATGCACAGGCCACCGAGTCGAAGCAGGCTGCCCGTGCAGAGGCGGCCAAGCTCGAGGCCGCGCAGGAACGCGAAGAGATCGTCGCGGAGGCTGAGTCACTGGCCAAACGCGATCCCGCAAAGATCCAGTGGAAGCAGTCCGGGGCACGTCTGCGTGAGCTCTTCGGCCAGTGGAAGGACATGCAACGCAGCGGTCCCAGGTTGCCGCGTGCCGTGGACCAGGAGCTGTGGGGCCGTTTCTCGCAGGCTCGGAACACGTTCGAGCACAAGCGCAAGGAATTCTTCGCAGAGCTCGACAAGCAGAACTCCGAGGGCAAGCGAATCAAGGAGAAACTCGTTGTCGAGGCGGAGTCGCTGTCAGATTCGACCGACTTCCGCAATGTGTCTCAGAAGTACAAGGACCTCATGAGCCAGTGGAAGAAGGCTCCACGTGCCTCGCGCAAGGACGATGACGCTCTGTGGGCCCGCTTCCGTGCCGCTCAGGACGTCTTCTTCGCCGCTCGCGATGCAGAGAATGCTGCCGTCGACGAAGAGTACAAGGGCAACCTGGAGGCCAAGGAGGAAATCCTGGCCAGAGCGCAGGGTCTGCTGCCGATCGGCGATATCGGCGTGGCGAAGAGGGAACTGCGCGTCATTCAGGACGAATGGGAAGCCGCCGGCAAGGTACCTCGTGCGGATGTGTCTCGCATGGAGAGCGGACTGCGTGACGTCGAACGCGCACTCTCCGATGCAGAAGATGCCGAATGGAAGCGCAGCAACCCGGAGACCAAGGCCCGTACGTCCGGTGCGCTGAGCCAGCTCGACGATTCGATCGCCGAGTTGGAGCAGAAGTACGAGAAGGCGAAGTCCGGCGGCGACGAGAAGACCGTCGCCGACGCGCAGTCGGCACTAGACGCACGTCGGGCATGGCGCGATCAGTTGGCTCAGACAGCTGCCGAACTGGGCTGACTCAGCTTCCACAGCCTGGCGACCATGAGTCGCGGTTTATCCACAGATCGAGTTCCCGGTCTTGAACACGCCTCCATACAGCGAGATAGTGGCTGTATGGAGGCGATGTTTCATCTGCGCGACTACAGCTATGAGCACCTCACCGAGCTGACACTCGATGGTCTGCTGACTCGACTGACCGAGTCCACTTGGATCCGCAGGGGTGCAGTGCTCAGCTCAGAGGATCGCATGGCGGCGTTGCAGGCCCAGATCCCACCGCGCCTTGTGCTCTCCCATGACATCGCCTGGTGGGTTCACAGCGGCCTGGGCCGGGCTCCGAGTCCGCTGACGTTCATCACCTATCCGAGGCGGCGCTATGTCGACGGCTGCGACGTCGTCGTTCATGAGCTCACGATCACGGCAGACGAGTGGGAACTGATCAACGATCTGCCCATCACCACGCAGGACAGAACGCTCTACGATCTGTTGCTCCCGCATATCCGCAGCCCCGACGAACGGTCGGCCCGGTCCGTGAAGAATCTCATCGACGAACTTCCCACAAGAGTCCGACAACGTTTCCGACTGTATCTGGCCGATATGTCTCGCAGGCCCTATATTGCTCACATGCGAACCGTCTTCGAGCGGACCTGCGCCGCATCAGATCGCGACAGACGATGATCCTGGGTCGTTCTGGGCCCAGACGCCGTGCTCGCGCGCTGTATCCGGGCGCGTCGTCACATTGGCGTCGACACACGGAACTGCGCACAGTTCCTGCGCACGGGTCCTGTTGACGGGCGCTGCGCACGGAATCGTTGGCAGAATCGCGTGCGGACGCTGTCAGCCCCCGGCGATACGGTAGATGTCGAAGACGCCTTCAACCTTGCGAACGGCCGAGAGCACCGTGTCGAGATGGCTGGCGTCGCTCATCTCGAAGACGAACTTAGACTGAGCCACCCGGGCCCGGGAAGTGGCGACCGTGGCAGACAGGATATTGACGTGGGTCTCGGTGAGAACCTTCGTGATATCTGAGAGCAGACCCGAGCGGTCCAGGGCCTCCACCTGGATCTGAACCAGGTAGATCCCGCTGGTCTTCTCTCCCCAGGAGACATCGACCATTCGCTCAGGCTCCCGCTCAAGGGACGAGATGTTGGGACAGTCCACACGGTGCACAGACACGCCCGAACCGCGGGTGACGAACCCGAGGATATCGTCACCAGGCACCGGTGTGCAGCAGCGGGCGAGTTTGACCAGGACATCGTCGACGCCTCGGACTGTCACTCCCCCGGACGAGGAATGGTGTCCCGAGGATTGACCAGTGCGATTTCGCGGCGGCGGCAGAACCGGTTCATCGTCGTCGTCTCGGACCTCTTTAGCCAGCAGATCAACGACGTGGGCGGCCGAGCTCACTCCATTGCCGATCGCGGCGTAGAGCGCAGTGACATCGGGAAGGCGCAACTCTGTGGCGACAACCTGCAGTGCTTCCTGGCTCATCAGCGCCGAGGCCGAGAGCGTGTGGCGACGCATTGCCCGCGCCAGCTGTTCGCGACCGTTCTCGATCGCCTCTTCGCGGCGTTCCTTGGAGAACCACTGGCGGATCTTACTGCGTGCGCGTGGGCTCTTGACGAAGCCCAACCAGTCACGGCTGGGTCCCGCGTTCTCGTCTTTCGAGGTGAAGACTTCGACTGAGTCGCCGTTCTTCAGCTCGGTGTCGAGCGCGACCAGTCGACCGTTGACCCTGGCGCCCATGGTCTTGTGCCCGACCTCGGTGTGAACCGCATATGAGAAGTCGACGGGTGTGGCCCCTGCCGGCAGACTCATCACGTCCCCCTTGGGGGTGAAGACGTAGACCTCTCTCGAATTCACCTCATAACGGAGGTTGTCGAGGAACTCATCGGGGTCGCTGACCTCGCGCTGCCATTCCAGCAGCTGCCGCAGCCAGGCGGCGTCATCAACTTCGCCGTCATCTGAGACCTTGACCGAACGTGCGGTATTCGACGTCACGGCTTTCGAGGCTTTGTGGCGGTCCTTGTACTTCCAGTGGGCTGCGACACCGAATTCCGCACGCCGATCCATTTCATGGGTTCGGATCTGGATCTCCACGGGCTTCCCGTTCGGTCCGATCACCGTCGTGTGCAGGCTCTGGTACATGTTGTACTTCGGCATCGCAATGTAGTCTTTGAACCGTCCTGGCACGGGACTCCAACGGGCATGAACTATGCCCAGCGTGGCGTAGCATTCGCGAACGGTTTCGACGAGGACTCGAACGCCCACGAGGTCGTAGATGTCGGCGAATTCGTGACCGCGGACAACCATCTTCTGATAGATCGAGTAGTAGTGCTTCGGTCGCCCGGTGATCTCGGCTTCGATACTGGATTGCACGAGCTCCGATTGGAGCTCATCGGAGACCGTGGCCAGGTACTTCTCGCGCTCGGGTGCCCTGTCGGCGACGAGGCGCACTACTTCGTCGTAGACCTTGGGATGGAGGACCTGGAAGGACAGGTCTTCAAGTTCCCACTTGATCGTGTTCATGCCCAGACGGTGAGCCAAGGGGGCATAGATCTCGAGGGTCTCCCGAGCCTTCTTCGTACTTGATGAAGCGGGTACGAAACGCCAGGTGCGGGCGTTGTGGAGACGATCGGCGAGCTTGATGACGAGAACACGGATGTCCTTGGCCATCGCCACGATCATCTTCCGCACGGTCTCCGACTGTGCAGCCTGGCCATAGGTGAGTTTGTCGAGCTTGGTCACCCCGTCGACCATCGCGGCGACCTCGGGGCCGAACTCCTCAGTGAGTTCGGTCAACGAGTAGGACGTGTCTTCGACCGTGTCATGGAGCAGCGCGGCGGCGAGAGTGACCGGCAGCATGCCGATCTCAGCCAAGATCGTAGCCACGGCCACGGGGTGCGTGATGTAGTCATCACCGGATTTGCGGGTCTGCCCGCGGTGAGCCTGTTCTGCGATCTGATAGGCCCGAACCACCAGGTCGATGTCGGCCTTCGGATGGTTGGACTGCAGCGCCCTGATCATCGGACCCAGGACACGTGGGTAGCCAGGGTTGCTCTGCGCCCTGGCCGCCCACCACGCTAAGCGGGAGATGCCTCGCGGACGGCGCGAATCGGCGGAAGAAGCCATGACATCCCCTTTCTGCTCAGACCTCGGAGTGAATCACCGGTGGAACATCCTCTGCTCCATTCTTCAAGCGTAATTCACGCACGGCCTCTTCTTGCGCCTTGACCGCGGGTTCATTCGACCGTAGAAGGGCGTAAAGAGGGCTAGCGACGAACAACGTCGAAACCGCTGCCACAATCGTACCGATGAACAGCGACAGAGAGATGTCGACCAAGGTTCCGGCGCCGAGAAGGAACACGCCGATGAACAGAATCGATGCGATCGGGAGCACGGAGACGACCGAGGTGTTGATCGAGCGAACTGTCGTCTGATTGACCCCGAGGTTGACCAATTCGGAGAACTTCAGGTTGCGTTTGTCCTTGAACCGAGTTGTGTTCTCTCTGATCTTGTCAAAGACCACCACTGTGTCGTAGAGCGAGAAGCTCAAGACTGTGAGGAAGCCGATCACCGCCTCAGGTGTGATCTCGAATCCTGTCGCGGAATAGATGCCCGTCGTCACGATCATGACGACGAACAGTCCGACGATCGCCGCCAGAGACATCTTCCAGGTCCGGAAGTACAACGCCATCACGATCATTGCGATGCCGACGAAGATGACCAGAGCTCGAATCATCTTCTCGGTCACGTCCTGGCCCCACTCGGGGCCGACGAACGTGGATGTGACGTCTTCTGCTTTGACGTCGTATCCGCTCACGAGAGCGTCACGGACTTCCTGCATCTGATCATCACTGAGCTGGTTCGTCTCAATCCGCACCGCGGTGTCGCTCGTCGGAGTCAGACGTGGTTCGGAACCATCGACGACCCCAGCGACGATGTCTTCGCCCTTAGCTGTTGCGGTGTCGGATACGTGGTCGATCTGGAACTGTGATCCACCCTTGAAGGCAATGCCGAAGTTGAATCCTGCGATCAACGGCACGAGCAGTGACAGAAGGACCAGGGCGCCGGTGATCAGCAGCCAGAGTTTGGCCTTCCCGACGAAGGGGATCGATGACTCACCGTTGTGGAGCCGGTTGCCCCAGGCAAAGAACCGTTTCACTTGTCTGCCTCCTTGCCCTTGTCGGCAGAATCGTCGGCAGCCTTCTTCGCAGCCGCCTTTCGCTCTGCGATCGTGCTGCCGGTCCGCCCCGAGATCGCCGGGGACTTGGTCTTCTTCTTCGACTTGCTCTCGGGCTGAGCAGCTTTCAAGCCCTTCGGCTCTGCCGCATCATCCGCATCGCTTGGCTCGTCGACGGGCTTGTTGGAGGCAGATACCTCGTCGGAACCCGAGGAATGAGGTTTCTTCGACGATTCGATCTCAGTGGTCGTGCCATGTGGCTGACCGGAAGGTTCAGTGGCGGAACTGACCTTCGACTTCGACGATGCAGACGAGTCCCCAGAGGAGGAAGTCGATTCGGCAGTCGATTGCTCGGCCGATTCTGTCTCGGCGTCTGAGGACATTCCTGCCTTCCGGGCTCGAGCCTTCTCCCGTCGGCGCGCCTCTGGCGACTTCTCGTCGTCGTCGATGCTGAGGTTGAGCGCGCCACGATAGGCAGCGGGCTTGACCCCCAACAGCCGTGGATCCATACCGGACATCGGATGGCCCTGACCGAAGAACTTGGTACGCGAGAGCACTTCCAACATCGGGTGAGTGAACAGGAAGACGATGAGCACGTCGATGATCACTGTCAGCCCCAGGGTGAAGGCGAATCCTCGCACGGAACCGACTGCCAGCACGTAGAGGATGACCGCGGCAAGCATGTTCACTGCCTTAGAGGCCCAGATGGTGCGCTTGGCCCGATCCCAACCGACCTCGACCGCGGAAAGCAGATTTCGGCCGCTGCGCAATTCGTCTCTGACGCGTTCGAAGTAGACGATGAACGAGTCCGCTGCCATGCCGATGCCGATGATGATACCGGCCACACCTGCCAGGGACAGTCGATAACCGTATCTCCACGAAGCCAAAAGCAGCAGCAGATACGTCAGTACGCCGGCGACGACGAGACTCGAGACGGTGACGAGTCCGAGCACCCGGTACTGCAGGAGCGAATAGATGACGACGAGGATCAAACCGACGAGGCCGGTGAGCAGTCCGATGTTGAGGTAGTTCGAACCCAGGGTCGGCGAAATCTGTTCCTCGCTCTGGACCTGGAAGCTCAACGGCAGGGAGCCATTCTTGAGCTGACCGGCCAGTGTCTGCGCCTCGTCAAGAGTGAAGGCACCTGAGATCTCCGCGTTTCCGTCGGTGATGACTGCGTTTGAGGACGGCGCTGAGAGCACAAGGCCATCGAGCGCGATTGCGAACTGGTTGTACGGCTGCTGCTTACCGGTGATGTCCGAGGTGATCTGTTTGAAGATCTCACGTCCGGTGGCATCGAATTTGAGGTTCACTGCAGGCTGGTTGGTCTGGACTCCGTTGGCGCCGGAGGCGTATCCGAAGTTGGCGTCAGCGAGGTGATCACCGGAGAGTTCTACGGGACCTAGAATGTACTTGGCCTCTCCGTCCTTGCCACAGGCGACTACCGGTTCATCGGATGGCTGCTGCTCTCCACCGGTCCGGTTCTTCGGGTCGGTGCAGTCGAGTTCGGAGTACTTCTTGATGATGGCCTCGGTCTGCCATTTGTCGACGTCCTTCTCAGGATCGAACAATGGCCGCGGCGTCTCATCGGTGACCTTCGTGTCTTCACTGTCACTGGAACCGCTCTTTCCGCTCTCAGCCCCTGATTTCGCAGCGTCCTTGCCCGCGGGCCCGGGAACGCTTCCGCCGGCGTTGGCGACATCGCCGCCGCCCGCCGGCGCATCTTCACTGTCTTGACCAGGTGCTCCCGCACCACTCTGCCCGCCGCCGTCGCCTTGCGCACCAGCATCCGCCTGGGCACCGGCGCTGCCACCAGTGAGATCTTTGAGGCGTTTCTTCTGCTCGTCGGTGAGTCCTTCGGAGGGGTCCTGCTGCTCTCCCCCGCCGCTCTTCTCCTGATCCTTCTGTTCCTTCTGGATCTTCTCCTGGGAACGGGGGTCACCGACGAGGGCGACTCGACGGAAGACGAGCTGAGCGGAAGAGCGGACCAGGTTGCGTGTTTCCTCGTCCGGGTTGCCCGGCAGGTTCACAACAATGTTGCGATCACCCTGAGTCGTGATCTCGGCCTCAGACACACCGGTCGAGTCCACGCGCTGTCGAATGATCGACACAGCCTGGTCAAGCTGTTCCTTGCTGATGTCCGTGTCCTTCGAAACCTGGGGTTCCAGGATGATCGAGGTTCCGCCCTCGAGGTCGAGAGCGAGCTTCGGAGTGGTTGTGGCATCGGACCACACGACACCTCCAGCGATGATGCCGAGGAGCAGTGCAGCAATGATCGACAACCACACGAAGCGCAAACCAGGACGTGGTTTTTCTTCAATATCGGACACGTTTCAGCTTTCGATTGAGTGCAGTGAGCGAAGTCAGTTCTTCTTGTGGTTCTCAGGATCGGAAGAATCGGTGCCGGATGCGTCAGCATCAAGGTCACCGGTGCCATCTACGACATCGTCGGCACGCTCAGAACCAGGAACATCATCGCGATTGATCGAATCTGCATCGTCGGCCTTGAGCTGATCATTATCCGTGGTCAGTTCGGCATCAGAATCGACGACATCGTCCGCAGGAACTTCTGCATCGCCGGTGGTGCCCTCGGCCCGTTTACGCTCATTCATAGCGTCGAGCTCCGCATCGGTGATCGCCGGGGCGTCGCCGCTCTCAGCGTCGTCAGCAACGTCGGGCGCACCTGCGACAGCACCGTCGGCAGCGGCAGTCTCGGTTTCGGGGTTGTTGATCTGACCGATTGCCTGACGGTGAACGCGGAGGACAGTACCAGGGCTCGATTCGAGAGTGACCTGGTTGTTTTCATCGTCGATGGACAGGACCGTGCCGAAGACACCGAACGTCGTCATCACGGTAGCCCCGGGGACGAGTCCCGTCTTGATCTGCTCTGCACGCGCCTTCTGCTTACGCCGAGAATTGAATAGGAAAAAAATAAGCAGCGCAGCAAGCGCGAGAGGGATCAACAAATCCACAGGTATCTACCTTTCATAAGAACGAACCAGTCCACTACCTTAGTTCGTACTCAGTACTCAAGGCGAACTCAATTGCCGGGATCAGAACTCATAGTTTGCTGGGATCTGCATTCCCAGGTGCTTCCAGGCTGCGGACGTCGCAACGCGACCGCGCGGAGTGCGGCTGATCAGCCCTTCCCTCACAAGGTAGGGTTCCGATACGGTTTCGACGGTATCGGCCTCTTCTCCGACGGAGACGGCGATGGTTCCAAGGCCAACCGGTCCCCCGGCGAAACGCTTACACAAGACTTGCAACACTGAACGATCAAGACGATCCAGGCCGAGTTCGTCGACTTCGTAGACCTTGAGTGCGGTGAGAGCCGCGGCTTCATCGATGATGCCGGTTCCGCGCACCTGCGCCCAGTCTCTGACTCTTCGCAGGAGCCGGTTGGCAACGCGAGGAGTACCGCGAGACCGGGTTGAGATTTCCTTCAGACCCGCAAGATCTGCCTCGATTCCGAGCATGTGCGCTGACCGCTTCAGCACAGTCAAGAGATCGTTGCTTGAGTAGAAGTCCAAGAGCCCGGTGAAACCGAACCGGTCACGCAGAGGTGCGGGAAGCAGACCGGAGCGAGTCGTGGCTCCGACCATGGTGAATTGGGGCAGATCGAGCGGAATCGCTGTGGCACCCGGACCCTTGCCGACGATGACGTCGACACGGAAGTCTTCCATCGCGACATAGAGCATCTCTTCTGCGGCACGAGCCATCCGATGGATCTCGTCGATGAAGAGGACTTCGCCTTCTTCCAGGGATGAGAGGATCGCTGCGAGGTCTCCTGCATGCTGAACTGCCGGCCCCGAAGTGACGCGCAGACTCGACTGCATCTCATGCGCAATGATCATCGCCAACGTCGTCTTCCCCAGTCCGGGAGGCCCCGAGAGCAGCACATGGTCAGGGGCCCTGTTCCGCGCTTTCGCAGCATCGAGCACGAGGGAAAGCTGTTCGCGGACCTGAGGTTGGCCGATGAAATCCTGCAGTCCCTTGGGACGAAGCGCAGCTTCCGCATCACGCTCGGCAGTCTCTGCGCGACCCGAGACCAAACGCTCTTGCTCGGCGCCTGTCAGGTCCTGGTCGCCGAATTCCATTTCATAGGATGTGCCTCCACCGTCAAAGGAGCTAGTCACTTCCTAGCACCCAGAACCTTGAGAGCGGCCTTCAGGAGCACAGATGTGCCGGCATTCTGGCCGAGATCGTTGACCACTTCCTGCACGACGTCAGCGGCTTGAGCTTCCTTCCAGCCAAGACCGACCAGTGCATCGACGACCTGCTGATTCACACCGCCGAAGGACAACTGCGGCCCTTGCTCCGATGGCGCGAGCTTGGGCAGCTTGTTCTCGAGTTCGAGGATGATCCGGGAGGCACCCTTTTTGCCGATACCCGGTACGCGAGTCAGCGCGTTGGCGTCCTGATTCGAGATTGCGGCTGCCAGTTCGCCCGGCCCCATCACCGACAGAATCGCCATGGCCAGGCGCGGACCGATTCCAGAGATCGACAGCAGCACTTCGAACGTATGGTTTTCGTCTTCGGTCCCGAACCCGAAGAGAGTCATGGAGTCTTCACGCACAACCAGCGTGGTCACCAATTCGATGTCTGCACCATGCCTAGTGCCTGAAAGGGTATCCGGCGTGACGTTGACTCTGCGTCCGACACCGTAGGTGAGAATGACGAGGTGGTCAGCTGCGATGCGATGGACCGTACCGCTGAGGAAACTGATCACGGCCTGCCTTTCGAGTGGGAACACATGTACGAATCCAGGCTATCAGCTAGCCCCCGAGGACCTGACTCGACATACCGACGATACCAAGGCTCCGCCCTGCAGTGGACAGCCCGGGCCACATCACCTGCACATCACTGCAGTGGAGACTCCTTCCCGTCGGACAGTCCGTCGATGATTTCCTGCGCGACGAATCTGGAGTGAAGGATCGGGCGCCGTTCGACATCAATGCTCGGTGGCGGGATCCATGCGGGTCGGCCGTCATGGAGCATTCGGGCGTACCAGTCTGATCTGTCGATCAGGTGGTGATGCAGTCCGCACGCCAATGTGAGGTTGTTGATATCGGTCTTGCCATCATCAGCCCAGGGCACAATGTGGTGAGCATCGCACCATCCCGGCGGTGCATCGCATCCGGGGAATGTGCAGCCTTGATCTCTGGCTGCGAGTATTGCCACTTGTCTGTTCGTGGCATATCGCCCTTCGGTGGCGACTTCCATCGTTCTGGCTTGGTCCGACATGAGGTGGAAGAAGACTGATCCGTTCAATCCTTCGCCGGCCGCCGTTGATATCGGAAATTCGGCTTCGCAACCTGTGATCGAGCGCCCTTTTCCGGTCGCAATGTCTTCGGCTTTAGCGGTGACGACCAAGGCGAATGGCGAACCGCGCCCTATCCGGTCCATCTCGACCCGGGAGATCATTGTTGCGAATCGTTCGTAGATTCGAGTGCGGACTGTTCCTTGGCTCTTGCTCGTGTCGACCATCGCTCCGTCTTCGCTTACGCCGAAGCTCGAAAACCCAGAAACGGCCGAATCGGAACCACCTGTGTCGACAATCCAGTCCGGGTGGCCCTCGGGGAGATCATGTGGCAACGGTGCGTCCGAGACTCCCCCTGCCAGAACGGCGCGAAATATGTCGAATTCAGGCTCGGCAGGCCCCTCGTCCTTCGCAGCAGTACGCGTGCCACGTGTTGTACGCGTAACACCTGTTGTGCGCGCCATCGTGAGTCTGCCGACCACCCGTCGAACCCGGCGTGCACTGTACGTTTTCCGAATTGCCACCCGGCAGAGTGCGGGAGGTCAGCAGTCCGTTGAGGATTCCTCCTGAGACTGCGTCTAAGATGCCACTGAGATCCCAGTAGCCGTCATCCCGGGCTCGCACGTTGACGCGACAACGCGAGCGATCGGGCGGAAGCTTCGGTTCCTCTCCATCCGGGTCAATCCGGTCCAGAATCGTACCGAAGATCGTTTTCAAGTCTGAAACTCGAACACGCGGTGCTTTCTCCACTAGGTCCGCTTCGACTTTGTCGCGAACGGTGGAGGATATCCAGATCGGCAGTTTGGAGAGACAGTCGTTGATCGTGGTCGCCTGACCAGCTGAGAGCACTCCCGAGTGCAGGGCTTTGGCAACGACCGGGTTGACGGGTTCTCTGGCTTGGCCCGTCATGTATACGCGGCTGCCAAGGTTCTTCGCAAGCTCGGCACGTCGGTTGGCCTCATACCCGGTCAGGTTCAACCGGGCTTGGACCAGCGCCTTCGTCGTCTTCGCTCCGTAGTCGGTGGGTGTCCCGCACCGTTCATAGACCGACAAAGCGACGGCCGACATCGCTTCGAGAACGCGAGTGGCGGTTTCGATCCCGTTGACGACCGTCATCGCGTGATCGGGCCCGAGGGGGCGTTCGAGTCTCAGCAGTGCGTCTTTGAGGACACTGAGATCACCGATGCTGCGAGTCAGCTCAGGGGCAAGTCGGTCGAGGTCGCGCCATTCGGCATCCGACAGAAGTGGATGCAACACGTCGGCAGTCGAGTCACATTCGTCGGCAGTCGCGTACCGGTCGGTGCCACCGCCATCAATATGCGTTCCAGAATCGGCGGGAGGAACTCGCTCATCGGCTTGGGCGCCCTCGGTGCCGTGCCCGTCAGAATCGTCATTGTCGTGGTCGTCGACGGGCGTCGCTGGAACCGCTGCGATCGAATCGAGTCTCCCGGCCAAAGGATTGCCCGTCAGGTCCATTCCGGCGGCCTCAAGCTGCTCACGAAACGTTGTCGGCTCCGACACCGACAACGATTCACCTTGGCCAGCGGCGGTCTCCCCCGCAGGTGCGCCAGGTACCTGCGGGTTTTTTGCAGACTCGCCCGCGGCGGTGCCAGGTGAGCGCTTACCGCTCTTTCCTGGTGTCCGGTCGGGGGTGAGAGTCATCGTCTGAGCATCCGTTCGTCAACAACGTTGTTGCGTTTATAGTTCTATGATATACACTCCAACGCACTCTGCATAGAGGGATACTCGATTTGATACATTCTATATTCATCGTATTCTATGTTGTTCTATTCTTCTTCAGCAGCATCCATGGTCTGCCAGAAAGGATTAGAACTGCGAACACAGAATGACGAAAAACCATCAGGACAGCTCAGTGGCTACCTCGCCGACAGCCGCGTTCGCACACAAGGCCTGAGGCACAAAAGAACCGTCACACCTGTTTCGCACTGCGAAATGGAATGACGGTGAAGTGTCGGAGTGGGGTGCCGGAGTGACGGCGAAGCGGAGAGACTGCGGGGCACCCAACCGCGACGACACTACTTGGAATTGCGAAGGGCCTTGGCCCACTGCTCCTGTGCCTTCGTCAGACCTGCGCCTTGGCGACCAGCGCTCTTGCGCTCATTCAGGTCCTTGTTCGCTCCGGGTGTCGATTGCGCACTGAGGGCCCCGCGCCACGAGTGGCAGATGGCAATCGCGAGAGCATCCGCGGCATCGGCGGGCTTCGGCGCGGCGTCGAGCTCGAGTATCCGAGTCACCATGTTCGTGACCTGCTTCTTATCAGCTCGTCCCGATCCGGTGATGGCGGCTTTGACCTCGGAAGGCGTGTGCATCGCCACCGGCAGTCCGCGTCTCGCGGCAAGTCCCATGGTCAGGCCCGAGACCTGTGCGGTGCCCATGATCGTGGAGACATCGTTGCGGGCGAACACTCGCTCGATGGCTACGACATCGGGACGGTAAGCGTCCAACCAGCTGTCGAACGCCTCGGCGAGGGCGCCCAGACGCAGGTCCACGGAATCTGTGGACGGCGTGCGGAGCACATCGACTGAAACCATTGCGACCTTGCGGGCGGGCAGTGTGTCGATGACACCCAGCCCGCACCGAGTCAGGCCAGGGTCAACACCGAGGATTCTCATCAGGCATCAAGTTCGGCAAGAACCTCGTCGCTGACATCCGCATTGGAGTAGACATTCTGAACCTCATCGCTGTCTTCGAGCGCATCGATGAGGTTGAAGACCTTGCTCGCAGTGTCCGCGTCCAAGCTGACTTCGATCCCGGGCACGAAGGATGCCTCGGCCGAGTCGTAGTCAATGCCTGCATCGACGAGTGCTGTGCGCACGGCAACGAGGTCGGTGGCCTCGCAGATGATCTCGAAGGTCTCGCCTTCTGCCTTGACCTCTTCAGCACCCGCGTCGAGGGTGGCCAGGACGATCGAGTCCTCGTCGGTTCCCTCGGCCGGAACGATGATGACACCCTTGCGGTCGAAGTTGTATGTGACCGATCCGGGGTCTGCCATGGTGCCGCCGTTGCGCGTCACTGCCACGCGGACTTCCGAGGCCGCACGGTTGCGGTTGTCGGTCAGGCATTCGATGAGGAGGGCGACGCCGCCAGCGGCATAGCCTTCGTACAGAATGTTCTCATAGTTCACGGCAGAGCCGTCGAGACCGCCGCCGCGCTTGACAGCACGGGTGATGTTGTCGGCAGGAACCGAGTTCTTCTTCGCCTTCTGAACTGCGTCGAAAAGCGTCGGGTTGCCTTCGAGATCAGGCCCACCGTTTCGAGCGGCAACCTCGATGTTCTTGATCAGCTTGGCAAAGAGCTTGGCCCGCTTAGAATCGATGGCAGCTTTTTTGTGTTTAGTCGTTGCCCATTTGGAATGACCTGACACTGGTGTTCCTTCCTATAGATACAGCCCCTAGAGTCTATACGCTCAGCACGCCGTTATGTGCGGTGCGCCTCACCACGCAGCTCCCCGCTCATGCGGCACGATTCCTCAGTCGATGACGAGGGGAACGTCGGGCACAGCGCCTGCCGTGACGAGATCCATGAGGTTGAGAAGATTCTTCGGGTAGATCGTCTCCGTCGTGGTCATCAGCTCTTCGCGGGACCACCACCGGAATTCGAGCAGACTACGTTTCTCGATGTCTGTCCAGACAGCGTCCTCGAGTTCGATGTCCTCGGTTGTGCGGAATGCGAAGTAGGTCTCTTGCTGATGCAGTGTCTTCTCCGTGAATTTGAAGACTTCGTCGCGGGTCGCCAACGGTCCGATGAGCTCGCCTGGTTCGCATTCGAGCCCAGTCTCCTCGGCGAGTTCGCGGGCCGCGGTCTGAGCGGCGGATTCTCCCAGTTCGGAGCCGCCGCCGCAGGTCATCCACCACTGATGGGTAGGCGTGAGCAGATCCTGAGCTCGAATCAGGAGAACCTCGTCGCGCTCATTGAGTAATACGACCCGTGAGGCTTTACGAGGTTTCATGGTTCTCCAGGAGTTGACGGTGGACGGACGCAGTCTGGTCAGAGTAGTGAAGCGGCAAGCAGCCAGCAAGACCGCAATCGTCACCGACAGAACGATATCGGGAAGTGCCCAGTCGGCCAAGCTGGTGGCGTTCAATGTGAGAAATCACCGACTTGGGACGTGTTCTGGGCGGGTGCGGCAGGGGCCGGGTGATCGCCTCGGCGGCGGTGGGTCTGGTCATCGGTTCAGCGGATCGCCGAGGTGGTCTGGTCGTCGACATTGCCATCGACGTCTCCGCCCAGATGCTGGTCCCACCAGTCGAGCATCGCTTCGAAGCGCTGCCGACGGTGCCGGGGCTGACCCGAGCGCGACAGTTCGTGGTTCTCCCCGGGGAAGATGAGCAGCTCGGTGTCCACACCGGCTCGCTGCAGTGCGGCATAGTACTGCTGTGCCTGTTCGAGCGGACAGCGGAAGTCCAGTTCTGAATGCATCACCAGGCTGGGCGTGCGCACCTGCGAGGCGTGCGCCAACGGCGACTGCCGGGCAATGGCCTGCTGGTCACGGGAGGTGTACTCCTCAGTGAAGAACCGTCCGATGTCGGAGGTGCCCACGAAGCTGTCGGGGTCAAGGTAACCGCGTTCGACGATGGCTGCCTCGAAACGATGGTCGGCGGCGGTGATCATCGCCGTGAGATAGCCGCCGTATGATCCGCCCTGGACACCGAGGCGGCTGGAGTCGAGTTCTGCATCGCTGGCCAGCGCGTGGTCGAGGACGGCGAGGACGTCGGCCATCGCCGGGGCTGCCATGTTCCCCTGCACCGCTGTCCCCCACGCACGGGTGCGTCCACCGGAGCCGCGCGGGTTCGCATACACCACGGCATAGCCGGCCGAAGTGAGCACCTGGGTTTCATCGAACCACCCATGGGTGTACTGCGCGAACGGTCCACCGTGGATGTTGAGAATGACGGGAAACGGTCCTTGGCGGCTTGGCTTCGCCAGCCACCCGGTGATCGAACCACCTTCACCGTCAACACGAAGGAGTTGGGGATGGACGGAATTCGCGGGCGCAGGATGTGCCCTGACTGCGCCACCGTCGTCCGTGGCTGTCCTCGCGACGTCTGCGAGTCGCACACGGTTGAGAACAGCAGGGTTCGTGGGCGTCTCCCCTGTCCAGACGAGGCTGTCTCCGTCAACGTCGAAGCCGTTGACCACTGCTGTGTCATCCGTGAGGAAGTCCAGTTCGCCCAGCGTTCGATTCTCGGCCGCCAGATCGATCGACATGATCCGTGAGGCTCCGTCCGTATCCACGACAGCGATGACAGAAGCGTCTTCGTCGGTGCCGTGGCCGTGGCCGACGATCTGGGGCCGGATCGACGCGACAGAGACGGTCTCCGGGTCGGTCAGGCGCCGTGTCGAGCCCGTAGTCAGATCGTGGACGAAGAGCCCGGGCATCTGCCCGACGAAGTCGAGTTCGTCTCGGGTCAGCTCGTTGCCGACGAGCAGCACAGTCTCATCGTCGATCCATCGGTGCAGGTTCACGCTCATTCGCGGCAGCGTCAGCGCTTCAGGACTGTCTCCGCTCAGCAGCCACACGGTTGAGCGCAGGTCAGGCTCGCCATCATCGGGTGCCGATGAGGAAACCACGCTGACTCTGGTGCCACTGAGTGAGAACTGTGGGTCGTGGACATCGGTCTCCGGGGTCTGCAGGAGCGTAGACAACGGGACTTCGGCACCGCCGGCGATGCCGGACTTTCCCAGCCCTGGTTCGACGAGGTCAACGAGGAAGGCCCGTGCTGGACGGTCGTTCGTGTAGCCGAGCCCATTGCTCAGGTAAGACGCCGAGGTGATTCGCCGTGGCGCCTCCTCACCGGCGGGAATATCGTCGTCCTGGCCGTAGCGTCCAGGCTCAGCCACCCGGGCGACATAGAGCGCGCGTGCGCCTTGATCATCGAGTGCGAATTCGGAGACGCCGAGATGGTTGTCAGTGATCCGATGAGCCGTTTCAAGGCTAGAGCCGACGAACAGCTGCCCGGCTTCCTTCTTGGCCGCACTCAGATATCCGGACCAATTGCTGCAGACTTCGGGGGCGAAGTCCCGCCAATTGTGGGTCAGCCGTCTCGAGGACTCCCCCGACAGCGCGAACAGCTGCGAGAGGTAGCTGTTCGACTCCAGGTCGGGGCGGGTGATTGTGATGACGGATTCGCTCCCGCGCAGCAGTGGGGATGAGTACTCGGCGAGAGAGTCAAGATCTTCGGGATTCATCTGTTCCATTCCTTTGACAGCGCCGTCTGCACGTCGGCGTGCACCTGCGGCAGAGCTTTGGTCTGTGCCACGACGGGCAGGAAGTTCGAATCCCCGCCCCATCTGGGCACGATGTGCTGATGGAGGTGCGCGGCGATTCCGGCACCTGCCACGGGTCCTTGGTTCATTCCCAGATTGAAGCCGTCCGGGGACGACACGGCGCGGATCACAGTCATCGCCTTCTGCGAGAAGCGGGCGAGTTCCACGGTCTCCGACTCGCTCAGGTCCGTGTAGTCCGCGACATGACGATAGGGGCAGATGAGCAGGTGGCCCGGGTTGTATGGGTACAGGTTGAGCACCGCGTAGACTTCGTCACCGCGAGCCACGATCAGACCCTGCTCGTCGGACTTCGTCGGCGCGGTGCAGAACGGGCACTCGGAGACTCCGGAGTCCTTGGGTTTGTCCTGTCCTCCGATGTAGACCATCCGATGGGGGGTCCACAGTCGCTGGAAGCCATCAGCCTCACCCGGAAAGCCCGCCGCCGCCTCGGGTTCGGGCATGCCTTCACCGTGATCGGGGCTGCCCTCCCCGAGGTGATTGTGTGAGTCCTCTGTCATACCTGGGCCTTGGTTTCGATGGATTCGACGATCCGGGTGACCGCCTCGGCGACGGACACGCCGTTGTCCTGCTCACCGTTGCGGAATCGGAACGACACGGCATTCGCGTCGCGGTCCTCCCCACCGGCGATGAGCACGAAGGGCACCTTCGACTTCGAGGCGTTGCGAATCTTCTTCGGAAACCGATCGTCGCTGTCGTCAATCTCGACGCGCACGCCGGCGGCCTTGAGCTGTGCGGCCACCTCGGCGAGGTAGTCGTTGAATTCTTCGGCCACGGGGATGCAGGTGACCTGGACCGGTGCCAGCCAGACGGGGAATGCGCCCGCATAGTGCTCGATGAGCACACCCATGAACCGTTCGATGGACCCGAACTTCGCCGAGTGGATCATCACCGGCTGCTTGCGGGTTCCATCTGCGGCCTGATATTCCAGACCGAAGCGCTCCGGCTGGTTGAAGTCGAGCTGCACTGTCGACATCTGCCAGGTCCGGCCGATCGCATCGCGTGCCTGGACGGAGACCTTAGGCCCATAGAACGCGGCTCCGCCGGGATCGGGCACCAGCTCGAGTCCGGTCTCCAGCGCGACCTCTTCGAGAACCTGCGTGGCTTCTGACCACTGCTCATCCGAGCCGATGAACTTGTCCTTCTTCTTCCCGTCCTCGTCGCGAGTCGAGAGTTCGAGGTAGAAGTCGTCGAGCCCGAAGTCCCGCAGCAGGCTGAGGACGAATTCGAGCAGGTGACGGATCTCCTGCGCGGCGTCCTCCTGAGCCACATAGGAGTGCGAATCGTCCTGAGTCAGTGCGCGCACACGGGTGAGGCCGTGGACAACGCCAGAGGCCTCATCGCGGTAGACGGTGCCGAATTCGAAGAGACGCAGGGGAAGTTCACGATACGAGCGACCACGGGAGCGGAAGATGAGGTTGTGCATCGGACAGTTCATCGCCTTGAGGCGGTATGGGGTGCCCTCCTTGACGATCACACCGGATTCGTCGCGGAACTCGTCAACTGAGATCGGCGAGAACATGTTCTCGCCGTAGTACGGCAGGTGCCCAGAGGTGTAGTAGAGGGTCTCCTTCGAGATGTGCGGGGTCCCGACGTACTCGAAGCCTTCTTCGATGTGGCGGGCGCGGACGTAGTCCTCCATCTCGCGCTTGATGACTCCGCCCTTGGGATGGAAGACGGGCAGGCCGGAGCCGAGTTCCTCGGGGAACGAGAAGAGGTCGAGTTCGGCACCGAGTTTGCGGTGGTCACGGCGTTCAGCCTCGGCGAGGCGGTCCTGGTGAGCCTTGAGATCCTCTTTCGAGGCCCAGGCCGTGCCGTAGACGCGCTGCAGGCTCGCGTTGGCCTGGTCTCCGCGCCAATAAGCCGCCGAGGAGCGGGTGACGGCGAATCCGTTGCCGATGAGTTTGGTGGTGGGCAGGTGCGGCCCACGGCAGAGGTCCTGCCACACGATCTCGCCCTTGCGGTCGAGGTTCTCGTAGACGGTGAGCTCGCCGGAGCCGACCTCGACTGAGGCTGAGTCGTCGGAGCCTGCGCCCTTGTCGGTGATCAGTTCGAGTTTGTAGGGCTCGTTCGCCATCCGCGTCTTCGCCTCGTCCTCGGTGACGACGACACGGTTGAAGGTCTGGCCAGATTTGACGATCTGGGCGGCCTTCTTCTGGATCGCTTTGAGATCCTCAGGAGTGAAGGGCTGCGCGACATCGAAGTCGAAGTAGTAGCCGTCTGTGATGTAGGGACCGATGCCGAGCTTCGCGTCGGGGAACAGATCCTGGACAGCCTGGGCAGTGACGTGAGCGGCCGAGTGGCGCAGGATGTCGAGTCCTGCTGAAGAATCGATGGTGATCGGAGCGATCTGGTCGCCGGCAGCGAGTTCGCGGCTGAGGTCGACAGGCTCCCCGTCGAGCCACATTGCAACGACCGTGCGGTCCGTGGAGAAGATCTCCGTGCCGGTCAGTCCCTGTTTCCAAGGAATGGTCTCTCCCGCGCAGTCAATGCTGTCTGCCACTGATCTTCTCCGTTCGTCTGTGTTGGGGTGTCTCGCCACTAGAGTCTAATACCAAATCGGCGGTGCGAAATCAGTTGGGTGGCAGTCGTAAGACCGCCACCCAACTGATGAATCATATGCAATTTTCGATGTCTGCGCGTTCTGCGCCTATGGCAGTCGTTCCGCGCCTATGCCAGTCGAGATCGGAGCACCATCTCGATCCGCGTCACGCGTCCTTCGTGAATTCGAAGTCCTCGCCCTTACCCAGGTCTTGTCCCAGGGAGAGTTTGAGGTGGACTTTGTCGAGCTCGGCCGAAGGAACACCGTAGGCGAGCTGGAAAGTCTTCTTGCTGTCGGCTGGAACCATTGTGTCGAAGACGAGACTGGCTTTGTACTCAGTGCCTTGGAATACGTCGTCGTATTCCTTGCCTGCGCCATCGGTTGCAGACATCTGAGCGGTGCTCAGATCGACGTCCGAGCTGGAATTGTTCTCCACAGTCACCGTCACAACAGCGATCTGACCGTTGGAGTCCTCCGCACCAGCCGCAGTGTCGGACGCGGTACCCGGTTTCACGGCGACTGCCGCGGTCAGATCGGTGCCGATCTCGACTCCCCCTTCTTCGACAGGACGAGGAGCGGCTTCTTCGCCGCCGTCAGAGGGATCTGCGCCCTGGCTGGGGTCCTGTGCAGGCTCGGACTGATTCTGGACTGGTGACGCCGATGAGGACGCCTCATCCGCGGCTTCGCCGATCGCTGTGAGGAACAAGCCACCGAAGATGAAGGTGACGACGAGCGAGATGATCGAGAACAGGATCGCTATGAAGCTGAGGATCATGCCGGTGACCGTCATGCCCTTGTTGTTGGCAAGCCCCTTCTTGATTGCGGAGAGACCGACGAAGGCGAAGATCACACCGGCGACGCCGAAGAGGAATCCGATCCCGAAGAAGATGGACAGAACGATGCCGACGATGCCGCCGATCAGAGCGAGGATTCCCCAGATGTTCTTCGATTTGTTGCTGCCCGAACCAGCCGAATACGACCCATAGCTCGCATTGGGGTTGGCGGGGATGAACTGGTCCGAAGAACCGTCAGCACCGGCGTATGCGGGCTGCTGGCCGTACTGGTTCGCGTCGTAGCCCTGCACGTTGGGGTCGTAACCCTGACCGTAGGCGCCCTGGTTCTGGCCGTACGCCGCCTGGTCGTAGCCCTGGGCGTTGGGATCATAACCCTGGCCGTAGCCCTGGTTCTGGTCATAGCCTGGAGCACCTGTCTCGTTCGGCTGGCCATACTGAGGCTGCGAGCGGTACTGAGGCTGCGAGCCGTAGGGCTGCTGGTTCGGATCGTTCTGCGAGCCGTACTGCGGCTGCTGGTTCGGATCGTTCTGCGAGCCGTACTGCGGCGGCTGCTGCGCGTTGTTCTGCGAACCGTACTGCGGCGCGCTGTTCTGATCACCCGAAGAGCCAGGAGCGCTCGGCGGCTGGTTGTCGGGGCCCGGGCCGTTGGGGTTCTGATTTCCAGAACCGTCATTCGGTTCGTACGGGTTCTGAGGAGTAGACATGAGTGCTCCGAAGTCTTCGTCGATGATTACCCTCACTAGGGTACTAGCTATTGTGTCGCTTTCCCCATGGCGCCCACGTGGCAGTCCTGACACACGCCCGACACATCGGGAAGAGCAGAAACTGGCGATGAATGCACGAAGCCCCGAGTGAGTCACTCGGGGCTTCTTCTGTGCGCGATACTGGGATCGAACCAGTGACCTCTTCCGTGTCAGGGAAGCGCGCTACCGCTGCGCCAATCGCGCCTTATTCAGTTGTGGCACCGGAACACAAGGTCCCTGTGCGCGATACTGGGATCGAACCAGTGACCTCTTCCGTGTGAAGGAAGCGCGCTACCGCTGCGCCAATCGCGCCGACTCACCAACAGCGAACTGTTGGACGAATCCGAGGTGGCGACGGGATTCGAACCCGTGTATACGGCTTTGCAGGCCGCTGCCTCGCCTCTCGGCCACGCCACCATCAAGGCAGTGCCATGACGCCTTCGAGCGGATGACGGGATTCGAACCCGCGACCCTCACCTTGGCAAGGTGATGCTCTACCAGCTGAGCCACATCCGCATTTCTCGCTGCCCGGTTTCCCTGGCAACGAGATACAACTCTATACGCAGGTGGGGGTCCATGCAAAATCAGATTCGAGTGATCGTGGTCACACACGCGAATCGAGCTTTCAGGCTCTTCGACTTATATTGGAAGTGTGAACGACGAGCCCCAGGACAAGCGCCCTAAAGGGTGGCTGTCGCGCCATCACAAGCAAGGTGTGCGCCCCTGGCGCAAAACGCGTCTGAGCTTCCTGCGCTGGCGCGGAACTGTCATGGCCAACCCGCACGCGGCGCGGCTCTATCGGATCGTCGTCGGTGCGGTGGGCTCACTCATCGTACTGATCGGGTTGCTGCTCGTGCCGTTGCCCGGCCCGGGATGGCTCATCGTCATCATCGGACTGTTCGTCATCTCCAGCGAGTTCCACTGGGCGCAGAGGATTCTGCGCTTCGTCCGAGTCCACGTCGAGAGGTGGACGCACTGGATCATGGCACGGCCGCTGTGGGTGCGCTGGACGGTCGGTGCAGTCACGGCAGCGTTCGTAGCCCTCGTCGTCTGGACTGCTTTCAGAATCATCGGGCTCCCCGACTGGGTTCCCGAGCTCGAGGTCCTCAAGTACCTCGAGCTGCAGTAGTGCCGAGGCGGCTGCTCGGAGAGCCTGTTACTGCGAGGAAAGTGCCGTCAGGCGTGAGAGGCTGCGCATGTACTTCTTCCGGTAGCCTCCGGCCAGTGACTCTTCGGTGAAGACCTGGTTCAGCGCCTGACCCGAGTTGATGATCGTGACGTTGCGATCGTAGAGCCTGTCGACGAGGGCGACGAAGCGCAGCGCCACGCCCTCGTTGTCGATCGTCTTCACGTCTTCCCACACTGCCGCGTCCAGACCGTCGACCATGCGACCGTACCGAGAGGGATGGACGGTCGAGAGATGACTCAGAAGTGTCGGGAAGTCATCGCGGGCGACTGTACCGGCCAGTTCGGCGGTCACGGCATCGAGGTTCTCGGCAGGAACGGGTTCAGCCGGCTCGCTCAGCCCACGATGACGGTAGTCCTTGCCCTCGATGCGGTAGATGTCGAATTGGTCTGCAAGCGCCTGGATCTCACGGAGGAAGTCCTGTGCGGCAAAGCGGCCCTCCCCCAACGACCCGGGCAGAGTGTTGGAGGTGGCAATGATCTTCACGCCGGCGTCGGTGAGTTCGCGCATGAGTCGCGACATCAGCACCGTGTCACCGGGATCGTCGAGTTCGAACTCGTCGACGCAGACGAGTTTCATCTGTGAGAGATCGTCACGGGCACGGATGAATCCGAGCGCGCCGACGAGGTTCGTATATTCGACGAAGGTGCCGAAGGTCGCAGGCTTGTCATTGGCGTGCCATGCCGCGGCCAGGAGGTGGGTCTTGCCCACACCATATCCACCGTCGAGGTAGACGCCCTTGGGGCCGTCCTTTCCCTTCGAGAACAGTTTGTCCAGGAAGCCCTTCGACGTGGACGACGCCACGAACTCCTCAAGCTTGTTGCGTGCCTGGGCCTGCGAGGGCTCCGAGTCATCGGTGCGGTAGCTGGCAAAGGACACGTCGTGGAACTGCGGCGGCGGGACGAGGCCCGCAATGAGTTCCTCGGGTGCAACTTGGGGGGAACGGTCGCTCAGTGCGACCAGAGTCTGCTCGGCATTCACTCGGCCTAGTCTATTGCAGGTCACGCGTCGTCAATCAACTGCCGCTGACGTGAGAGTCCTCTCAGCTGAAATCGAAGCCCAGGCGTCCCAGCTGTTTCGGGTCGCGCTGCCAGTCCTTGGCGATCTTCACATGCAGGTCCAGGTACACCTTGGTCCCGAGCAGCGCTTCGATGCCGCGCCGCGATTCGCTTCCGATCGCTTTGAGTCGGCTGCCGCCCTTGCCGATGATGATCGCCTTCTGGCTGGACCGCTCCACGTAGAGATTGACGTGGACGTTCCACAGCGGGTTGTTATCGCTGCGTCCCTCACGGGGG
Organism: Brevibacterium sp. CBA3109; assembly: GCF_040256645.1. Taxonomy (NCBI): domain Bacteria; kingdom Bacillati; phylum Actinomycetota; class Actinomycetes; order Micrococcales; family Brevibacteriaceae; genus Brevibacterium; species Brevibacterium koreense. The sequence continues at coordinate 1,979,090 of NZ_CP158281.1, forward strand.
TACATCTCTTCGACCTGGGCGGCCAGGGAGTGCGGAAGCTCGTCGCGGACACCTTCGAGCGCGGCCTCGCGCACGAGCTCGGCGATCATCATCTCTTCTGGCTCATCCGTCAGCTCGCCTTCAGGGTAGAGAGGGGGTGAGACCGGCAGGTGGCCGGTCAGCACGGAATCGACTGTGTCGATCTGAAACCCGTCGACGGCGGAGACCGGGACCACGTCGGCGAAGTCGGCGAGTGCACCCACGGCCAGCAGAGCCTCGGCGACCTTCTCCTGTGAGACTTTGTCGGTCTTCGTCACCAGGGCCACGATCGGGGTGCGCCCGTCGAGGAGTTCGAGCTGGGAGGCGATGTACCGGTCGCCGGGCCCGATGGGTTCGTCAGCGGGCAGGCAGAAGCCGATGACATCGACCTCGCTCAGCGTCGAGGCCACAAGATCGTTGAGGCGACTGCCCAGCAGGGTCCGAGGCTTGTGGAGTCCCGGGGTGTCGACGAGGATCAGCTGATGATCTTCCTGGTGGATGATGCCACGGATCGTGTGCCGGGTGGTCTGCGGCTTCGCCGAGGTGATCGCCACCTTCTCCCCCACCAGAGCGTTCGTCAGCGTTGATTTTCCGGTGTTCGGTCGGCCCACGAAGCAGGCGAAGCCCGCTCGGTAGTTCTCGGGGTAGTCCGTGCGAAATTCCATTTCAGTTCTCTTCCTTCGTGACCCTGACGTGGGTGATGCGGTGGCGACGGCCCTGGCCCTCCATCGCTTCGATGTTGAGCCCTTCGATCGCTGCGTTCGAGCCATCAATGGGAACGCGGCCGATGAGTTTCGTGAGAAGGCCGCCGACGCTGTTGACGTCGTCCTCGTCGATCTTCACATCGAAGTAGTCGGCGAAGTCGGAGATCGACATGCGGGTGCTGATGACGAATGAGCCGTCGTCGACCGCGACGATTTCGTCATCACTGGTGTCGTACTCGTCTTCGATCTCGCCGACGATCTCTTCCACGATGTCCTCGATCGTAACGAGTCCGGCGGTGCCGCCGTATTCGTCGACGAGAATCGCCAGATGCGTCGCATCGACCTGCATCTGCTCCAGCAGGTCATCGACGGGTTTGGTATCGGGGACGAAGAGAACTCCCCGTGCCAGGATGTCGACCGGTCGCTCCGCGTCCTCCGGGTGGAGATGGAGTCGTCTGGCGACGTCCTTGAGATAGGCAACCCCGCGAATGTCGTCGAGGTCCTCTCCACTGACGGGGATCCGAGAGAATCCCGAGCGGAGGAAGAGGTTCATCACCTTCGACAGTGGTGTACCGGAGTTGACTGTCACGAGGTCGGTGCGCGGGACCATGACTTCATTGGCCGAAGTGTCAGAGAGGTTGAAGACGGATTGGATCATTTCGCGTTCGCCGTCTTCGATGACATCGGACTCGCTGGCTCTCTCTACGAGGTCGCGCAGCTGATCGGAGGTGACGAAGGGCCCGTCCTTGTACACGCGGTCCGGCGTCAGCAGGTTGCCGAGGAGGACGAGGATCTTCGTCAGCGGTTTGAGCACGACGAGCGCCACGCCCACGACCCAGCTGAGATTGAGGCACACGGCCAGAGAACGACGTCGGCCGATGGTCCGTGGGGACACACCGGCGACGACGAAGACCGCGATTGAGGCGGTGAGCACGGTGAGCACGACCATAAGCGGCCCGACGGAGTAGATCGAGTCATAGGCCAGAGCGATGAAGACCGTGGCCAGTGCCTCCATGAAGTTTCGGACGAAGATGATGACGTTGATGTTGGTGGGCAGATCGATCAGAATCTTCTCAGCCCTGAATGCAGACTTCTTGCCTTCGTCCTTCGCATCCTGGATCGCCTGATGGGACACGCTGAGCAGAGCAGCATCGACCGCGGCAAGTGTCGCCGAGACCACGAGACACAGTGCGGCGCCGAGGAACAGCCAGAGCACGGCTCAGACCTCGGTGGGCGAAGGGATGTCGGTGCGACCGTCGTAGCGGGCGGCGAAGAAGGTCAGCAGCAGATGCCGCTGCAGGGCGAACATCTCTTCCTTCTCTTCAGGCTCGCCGTGATCGTAGCCGAGCAGGTGCAAGAACCCGTGGACAGTCAGCAGGAGCACCTCATCCATGGTTGAATGTCCCGAGGACGAGGCTTGGGCGGCGGCCACCTCGGGGCAGATGATGATGTCGCCCATCTGGCCCTCGGTAGGTACTCCGACCTGGCCCTGTGTGAGCTGATCCATCGGGAATGACATCACATCTGTCGGACCGTCGAGATCCATCCACGTGAGGTGGAGCTCCTCCATCGCCTTCGCATCGACCATCGTCACTGCGAGCTCCGCGCCGGTGTGCATGTGCAGAGCCTGACCCAGGTATTCGGTCAGAGCCACGACCTCGTCGAGGTCGATCGTCTCGTCTGTCTCGTTTGAGATCTCGGTATTCATTCGCTGCTTCCCCACAGGTCGTAGGCGTCGACGATCTTCGTCACCAGTGAGTGGCGGACGACATCCTTACTGCCCAGGTGGCAGAACTCCAGGTCTTCGATTCCGGTCAGGATGTCCTGCACGACGTTGAGACCGCTGCGGGTCTTGCCCGGCAGGTCGATCTGGGAAACATCACCGGTGACGACCATCCGCGCACCGAAACCCAGACGGGTGAGGAACATCTTCATCTGCTCACCGGTCGTATTCTGCGCTTCATCGAGAATGATGAACGCGTCGTTGAGGGTGCGGCCGCGCATATACGCCAGCGGTGCGACCTCGATGGTTCCCGTTTCGATGAGCAGCGGGATCGACTCGGGATCGACCATGTCGTGCAGGGCATCGTAGAGGGGCCTCACATATGGGTCGATCTTCTCGCCCAGAGTTCCGGGCAGGTAGCCCAGGCTCTCCCCCGCCTCGACTGCGGGACGGGTGAGAATGATGCGTGAGACTTCTTTATGCTGCAGAGCGTTGATGGCCATGGCCATCGCCAGGTAGGTTTTACCCGTACCCGCAGGACCGATGCCGAAGGTGATCGTGTGGTTGCGGATCGCCTTGACGTAATCGTGCTGGCCCATCGTCTTGGGGCGGATTGACTTTCCGCGGGTGGACAGGATGTTCGTGCCCATCACCGCCGAGGCGGCCTTCCCCTCCGAAGAGAATGACGCCACCCGATCGATCGTCTCCTCGTTGATGCGATGGCCGGAGGCATGCAGCTTTTTGAGCTCCCCGATGACGGAGACGAATGCTGCGACTCGAGTCGGTTCCCCGTTGGCCTGCACCTGGTTGGCGCGCACATGCAGATCGAGGTCAGGGAAGACTCGCTCGAGCTTGCGCAGATTCGACTCCCCAGGCCCGAAGAACTCGACCAGATCGATGGAGTCAGGAATCACGAGACGCACTGTGTCCGCTGATGCTGCTTCGGCAGGTGTGGAGTTCACAGAGTTCGTGGGCTGAGTGGAGGTGTCCAGAATGATCCTTAGTGACTGTTCGGGCTTGCGGGGGTACTGCAATTGTGTGCTTCCATCGTAGTCCGCTTCATCACCAACGGCCCAATGAATTCTGAGCCATGACAAGTCCGGCCGCTCCAGCGGAGGACGAACGCAGGACCGTGGGTCCCAGGAGCACAGCTTTCGCGCCGACGGCCGCAAGTGCGTCCAGCTCTGCGTCGCTGACACCGCCTTCGGGACCAACGACCAAGACGATGCGGCCAGAGGCAGGCGTCGAGGATTCTTCACCCGCCGAGGATTCTTCGGCGGTCGACGAGTTCGCAGGACTATCGGTGCTCAGGGCTTGCGACAGTTTCAGCTCGGCGGCTTCATGGAGGACGTAGACGGTGTCGGTCTCAGCCAGAGCCGATGTGAGGCCGGTGCCGCGGACCAGGTCGTGACGCAGGGGGAAGCGGGAGCGCCTGGCCTGCAGGGATGCCGCGCGCAGGACGTTGTCCCACTTGGCTGCGAGCTTCTCGCGCTTCTTCGCGGGCCAATCGGCGATCGAGCGCTCAGCGGCCCAGGGGACAACCTCGTCGACTCCGATCTCTGTGGCGGCTTCGATCGCCTGGAGATCGCGATCGCTTTTGGCCAGTGCCTGCACCAGGACCAACCGCGGTTGGAACTGGTCGGTGTGTGACACCGATGCGATGTGAAGTCCCAGTTCGTTCGCCGAGGCGCTCGAGACCGTTCCGCGCACGCGGGTGCCGCAACCGTCGACAACTTCGAGATCGTCCCCGGGTCCGAGCCTGCGGACTCGGACCGCATGCCCGGCCACGTCCTCACCGAAAGTGAGCACGTGACCAGCGGCCGCCTCGGCGACCTGGGTCGAGAAGAAGACGGGAAGACTCACCGACCGGCGAATCTCTCACGCATGCGGGAGAACATGCCTCGGTTCTGGGTGGTGATCTGAGCGCGTGGGGTCTCCTCCTCACGCAGCGTCGCCAACTGGGACAGCAGGTCCTTCTGCTCATCGTCTAGTTTGTCCGGGGTCATCACGTCGACCGTGATGAGGAGGTCGCCGCGGGTCTCCGAACGCAGGCGGGTGGCACCGAGTCCGGGAAGCTTGACGACGGTGCCCGACTGGATGCCGGCTTCGATCGAAAGTTCCTGCGAGCCATCGAAGGTGTCGAAGGGTATCGAAGCACCCAGGGCAGCTGCGGTCATCGGCACGGAGACGGAGGCGCGCAGGTTGTCACCGTCGCGTTGGAAGACTTCGTGGCGGCCAACCATGACCTCGACGAAGAGGTCGCCGGCAGGACCGCCGCCGGGGCCCACTTCGCCCTGCGAAGAGAGCTGGATGCGCGTTCCGTCAGAGACTCCGGCGGGGATGCGGATCTTCATCGTCCGCTGTTTGCGGACGCGACCGTCACCCTGGCAGTTGAGGCAGGGGCTGGGAATGACGGTGCCGAAGCCATGGCAGGAGTTGCACGTCTGGTTCGTCACCATCTGACCCAGCAGTGTCCGGGTCATGCGCTGGACGCTGCCGGCACCATGGCACAGGGAACATGTCTCAACCGATGTACCCTGCTGAGTTCCGGCACCGGAACAGGTGTCACAGACGACGGCAGTGGTGACATCGAGGTCGATGTTGCCACCGAACGCTGCGGTCTCGAGGTCGATGTTGACCCCGACGAGTGCGTCCTTGCCGCGCTGTGTGCGCGGCATCGGGCCACCGGCCGAGCCGGCTCCCCCACCGAAGAAGGTCTCGAAGATGTCACCGAAGCCGCCGAAGCCGCCGCCGGCAGGGACGCCCTGTCCGTTCTCGCCGCCGCCCATGTCGTAGTTCCGGCGCTTTTCTGAATCGGAGAGGACGTCGTAAGCAAGGGAAATGGCCTTGAATTCGTCCTCGTGTCCGGGGTTCACATCGGGGTGATACTTCCGGGCCAGCTTTCGGTACGACGATTTGATTTCAGCCGCTGAAGCGTCCTTGGACACTCCGAGTGCTTCATAGTGATCGGCCACAGAAACTTCTCTCTCCCTGGTGGTGTGCGTTGTTCGCGTTGTCGTGCCTATTCGCACTGTGGTGCTTGTCTGCGCTGTGCGTTGTGCGCTCGTGTCGGTGCATCTAGCCCTGGTCGAGGACAGCGGAGACGTATTTCGCCACGGCTCGCACAGCTGTGATCGTCGTCGGATAGTCCATCCGGGTCGGCCCGAGCACAGCCAATCGCGCGGAGGACCCCGCGTCATGACCATATTCGGCGGCTACGAGGGATGTCGAGCTGAACGACTCGTGAGTATTCTCACGACCGATCCGAACGCTGATCTCCTCGTGATCCTCAGCCATCGACGTCAGCAGCTTGAGCAGTACGACCTGCTCTTCGAATGCTTCGAGGATCGATGCCATCTTCTCACCGAACTCCCTGCCGGAGCGAGCCAGGTTTGCTGTGCCGGCCATGATGATGCGCTCTTCACGCGTGGCCACGACGAGATCTGTGACGGCGGAGCGGACCTGCGCCAGCGCTGCAGCGACGTCCGTCCCGCCCGGGCTGGCCCCCACGACGGGTTCTGTCTGAGTGCCGTCCACGCCCTGAGCCGGAGCACTGGGCATGGTTGTACTCAACACCGACGACAGTTTCTGGCCGGAGAATTCGGCATTGGTCTCATCGCGGATTCCGCGCAGCGCCTCGTCATCGACGATCCCCGGCGTGACTACAATCTTCTGTTCGACCTGCCCTGCATCGGTGATGAGGACGACGAGGATGCGGTTGGGGCCCAGCCCCACGACCTCGATGTGCTTGATCGTGGCACGCGAGACGGTCGGGTACTGGATCAGCGCCACCTGGTGGGTCAGGCCAGAGAGTACACGCACCGTGCGGTCGAGCATGTCATCGAGGTCACCGTTGCCATCGATGAGCTGGAAGATCGCACGCCGCTCAGCGTGTGTGAGCGGTTTGAAGTCATCGATGCGATCAACGAACATCCGGTAGCCGAGGTCAGTCGGAATACGACCGGCCGAGGTATGGGGCTGCGCAATGTAGCCCTCCTGCTCAAGGTGGGCCATGTCATTGCGAATCGTGGCCGGAGAGACGCCGAGGGTGTGGCGCGAAACGATGGCCTTCGACCCGACCGGTTCATTGGTGGCGACGAAGTCTTCGACGATCGCACGCAGAACCTGTGCTCGCCTGCTGTCGTTCATTCGTCTCCTCCCTGCCTTCGGCACCTCATTTGGCACTCATCTGCTGTGAGTGCCAATTCTACGCTTCTTGGATTCCGAATTCACTTTCGGCCCTGCCCCAGCGGGTCACCGCCCATCGGACCGAGTCCTTGATTAGGGTAGTTGACCGTGAATACCTTTGATCGCTACGGGCCCGATGTACTGGCAGGCTCCTCACCCTCCTCGCACCGGCCCACGAAGTCCACACCTGTTGAGCTGGGGCTGGGAATGGTTCTCGAGGACGCGATGAGCGGGTATGTCGGCGCCGTCGTCGGCGCCGAAAAGACAACCGCCGGAGTCGTCGTCAATCTTGAGGACCGGGCCGGAAAAGTCCGAGCATTCCCCCTGGGCCCTGGCTTCCTGCTTGAGGGCAAACCCGTCGACATCACGCTGCCGGCCAAGAAGAAATCGGCTCCCAGTCGCACAGCTTCGGGCTCACGCGCAGTCGGCAATGCCCGGGCCCGAGTGGCCCGCGGATCCCGCATCTGGGTTGAAGGCAAACATGATGCCGAATTGGTTGAGAAGATCTGGGGCGACGATCTGCGCATTGAGGGCGTCGTCGTCGAACCGCTGGGTGGCTTGGACGATGTCGCCGACAAGCTCGCGGCGTTCGGTCCGGACAAGGACCACCGCGTCGGTGTCCTCGCCGACCACCTCGTGTCCGGCACCAAAGAGTCTAAGATCGCCGAGGCGGTGCGTGGTGATCCGCGCTATCGAGACGTCGTCCACATCATCGGTCACCCCTACGTCGACATCTGGCAGGCCGTCAAGCCTCATGCCGTAGGCATCAGGGAATGGCCGGTCGTCCCCCGTGGCGAAGATTGGAAGACTGGAATCCTGGCTCGCATCGGTTGGCCGCACGCCGACCACAGGGACGTGGCGCGAGGGTGGGTGCGCATTCTGGGCAAGGTCAGCACCATCGCCGACGTCGAACCCACGCTCTCGGGGCGAGTCGAAGAGCTCATTGACTTCGTCACCGTCGGCTGAGACCTCGGCTGATTGTGACCTCGACCAATTGTGACCTCGGCCGATTGTGATCGATCTGGTACAGGATTCGGGCTTTCCTCACTTCGGGGCCGCGGCATTTCCGATAGTGTGATTGGCCAGAAGCTCTGAAAGGACCCGCATGTCATACAACCCCCAGCAGCCGAACAACGGCTCTGACCAGTCGCGTCCCATGCCGCCCAACTATTCTCAGGCCTCTGGACCCCAACAGCCTTACAGCCAGCAGAACCATAGCTACGGTTCACAGCAGCCAAACCCTGCTCAGCAGAACTACGGTTCACAGCAGCAGGGCTATGCCTCGCAACAGCAACAGGCTGATTACGGTTCGCAGCAGGCCTACAGCGGCCAGCAGCAGTATGCCCAGCAGCCCTACGGTCAGCAGCCCTATAGCTACGGTCCAGCGCAGCCAGTCGGCAATCCGGCCATGTTCAACTCGCAGATGCTGCCCGAGAACGCCTACGGTCCCGGTTCCGAGATGTTCTGGCAGGCCAGTGAGAGCGAGAGGACCACGGTGCTATGGACTCACATCGGTTCAATATTCGTCGGGTTCCTTCCCCTCATCATGTTCCTCGTGAAGAAGGACGAATCGCCTTACGTGCGCGAACATTCGCGGCAGGGCCTCAACGCCATGATCACCAATGCCATCGCCACCTTCGCGGCTGTCATTGTGTTCATGGTCATCGCCCTCATCCTCGCGCTAGTCACCTTTGGCCTCGGCTTCTTCGTCTATTTCTTGGCGTTCCTCGTCCCACTTCTCTACACGGTGCTCTACATCATCGCCGCTGTGGCCGGGAGCAAGGGAGAGGGTTATCAGTTCCCGCTCGTGTTCAACTTCGTGAAGTGATCAGACCCGTCACCTGACCTGACCGTCTTACCGGTGCGGAGAAGCCGCTGTCATCACATCAGATGACAGCGGCTTCTCCGCACTCGTTTCAGTTGACCTTGTCTCGGTTCAGTCCACGTAGTCCGTGAGGATGCGGACCATGTAGTCAGCCATCAGCCGGCCCTGCAGCGTGGGCGCGAAGCGGCCTTCGTCCACGGCGTCACCATCGAGAAGTCCCTGCTTGACGAATCCTTCGATCGCACTGTCGCTGCCTGGACTCAGTGAGTCCAGAGGCAGTTCCGAATCGATTCGAGCTGCGAGCATGACCCTCTCGATCTCCTGGGTTGATTCCTCCAGCACCTCACGTCCGATGGCAGGTGACTCACCTGCCAGCAGCCGGTCGGACCAGGCACGGGGATGTTTGGCGTTCCAGAACCGCACTCCACCGATGTGCGAATGGGCTCCGGGGCCGAAGCCCCACCAATCGGCATTGCGCCAGTAGGCCATGTTGTGGTCGCAACGGGTCTCTGCTGAGGTTGACCAGTTGCTGACCTCGTACCAGTGCAGCCCGGCGGCCTCCATGGCGGCATCTGCGATCTCGTACTTGTCGGCCAGGTCGTCTTCGTCTGGCATCGGCAGTTCGCCACGGCGAACCATTGCCCCCATCTTCGTGCCGGGCTCAACGATGAGCGAATAGGCGGAGATGTGATCGACGTCGTTGCTCAGCGCCACATCCAGCGACCTGCGCCAATCGTCGATGGACTCCCCCGGGGTCCCATAGATGAGGTCAAGGCTGAGTTCCAGGCCGGCCTCTTTGATCCACTTCGCCACATCCGGAATCTTCTCCGGGTCGTGTGTGCGATCCAGGGTCGCGAGCACATGAGGCACAGCTGACTGCATACCCAAAGAGATCCGGGTGAACCCGGCGCCTGCCAAGGTCGCAATATAGGTCGGATCCAATGTGTCGGGGTTCGCTTCGGTCGTGACTTCGACGTCCGGAGCCAAATGGAAGCGGGCACGGATGTCATCCATCACCCCGGCCAGCACCTCGGCGGCCAACATCGTCGGGGTGCCCCCGCCGAAGAAGATCGTCGTCACTCTGCGGTCGGCGCCACCCGTCTCGGCGAGGACACGAGTCGACAGATCAAGCTCGCGGGCAAGATTGCTGCGGTAGTCGTCGCGGGAGGCTCCGGGCCCCAGATCCTCTGCGGTATAGGTGTTGAAGTCGCAGTAGCCGCAGCGGACCCGACAGTACGGGACGTGAACGTACAGGCTCAGCCCGCGAGCGGCCGCGCCGATCCCGGCCGAGGCCGGCAGCGAACCGTCACGCGGTGGAGTCTCACCAGTCGGTTGTGCGGGCACTTACTTCTTGGATTCCTTCTTGGGCTCCGGATCATCAGAGGACAGCGCAGCGATGAAGGCCTCCTGTGGGACCTCGACGTTGCCGACGACCTTCATCCGTTTCTTGCCTTCCTTCTGTTTCTCCAGCAGCTTGCGCTTACGGCTGATGTCGCCGCCATAGCACTTGCTCAGCACATCCTTGCGAATGGCGCGGATGGTCTCACGAGCGATGATACGCGAACCGATGGCGGCCTGGATCGGCACCTCGAACTGCTGGCGCGGGATCAGCTTGCGCAGTTTGCCAGCCATGGCCACACCGTAGGAGTAGGAGTTGTCGCGATGGACGATCGCAGAGAAGGCGTCGACCTGGTCACCGTGGAGCAGGATGTCGACCTTGACCAGATCCGCTGCGTCTTCACCGTCATCGGAGTAGTCGAGTGTGGCGTAGCCCTTGGTCTTGGACTTCAGCTGGTCGAAGAAGTCGAACACGATCTCGGCCAGGGGTAGTCGGTAGCGGATCTCTACCCGGTCCGAGGACAGGTAGTCCATGCCCAGAAGGTTGCCGCGACGTGTCTGGCACAGTTCCATCACCGCGCCGATGTAATCACTCGGGGTGAGAATGGTGGCGCGAACCATCGGTTCGCGGACCTCTTTGATCTTGCCCGTCGGATACTCGCTCGGGTTCGTGACCTCCATCTCCGTCCCGTCTTCCATCGTGACGTCATAGATCACGCTGGGTGCGGTGGAGATGAGGTCAAGGTCGTATTCGCGTTCGAGGCGGTCCCGCAGGACCTCCAGGTGGAGGAGCCCCAGGAAGCCGCAGCGGAAGCCGAAGCCCAGTGCCGTCGAGGTCTCCGGCTCGTAGGCCAGCGATGCGTCGTTGAGCTTGAGCTTGTCGAGCGCATCGCGCAGCACCGGGTAGTCCGATCCATCGATCGGGAAGAGCCCGGAATACACCATGGGCTTGGGTTCCTTGTAGCCTTCGAGTGCCTGCGTGGCCGGTGCAGAGTTCAGAGTGACCGTGTCGCCGACCTTGGACAGGCGGACGTCTTTGACGCCGGTGATGAGGTATCCGACCTCGCCGACGCCCAGTCCCTTCGTGGCGTTCGGCTCCGGTGAGGAGACTCCGATCTCGAGGAGTTCGTGAGTGCTGCCTGTCGACATCATCGTCAGCTTCTCGCGAGGATGCAGTGCACCGTCGACGAGGCGGACATACGTCACGACGCCCCTGTACGTGTCGTAGACGGAGTCGAAGATCATGGCTCGTGCCGGCGCCTCGGCGTCGCCGACTGGAGCAGGAATGTCGGAGATGATGCGATCAAGGACCGCGTCGACGCCCTCGCCGGTCTTCCCCGACACCAGCAGGCAGTCTTCTGGTTCACAGCCGATGAGGTTGGCCAGCTCCTCCGCGTACTTCTCAGGCTGTGCAGCGGGGAGGTCGATCTTGTTGAGCACGGGAATGATCGCGAGGTCGTTCTCCATGGCCATGTAGAGGTTGGCCAGAGTCTGGGCTTCGATGCCCTGTGCGGCGTCGACGAGAAGCAGAGCGCCCTCGCACGCGGCAAGCGACCGGGAGACCTCATAGCTGAAGTCGACGTGGCCTGGAGTGTCGATCATGTTGAGTGCATAGGGAGCACCCTCGTTCTCCCAGGCCATGCGCACTGCCTGGGATTTGATCGTAATTCCGCGTTCGCGTTCGATGTCCATCCGGTCGAGGTACTGAGCTCGCATATCGCGCGGCTGTACCGCCCCGGTAACCTGAAGCATCCGGTCGGCCAGGGTCGATTTGCCATGGTCGATATGTGCGATGATGCAGAAATTGCGGATCAACTCGGGTGATGTAGCGGACGGCGAAATCCGTTCGAGTGCTTGCGGCTTCACCTGAGGTGACATGAACGCCCTTCCTTCGACAGACCAGAACTTCCATTGTTCCATGGGTGACGCACCAGACTGGAATCCTCCGCACCTCGGTGCATGCTGGCAGCGCTTCCGCGAACCGACTCGAACTCACTGAGAATCCGGGTGCCGATCCGCCACTCTGGGCGCTGATCGGCGAAGATTGTGCCATGAGCGATTTCTCGATCATGAGCTTCAACCTCAGATATCCCGCGATGGACGGGCATCCCGTGGCCAAGCGTCTGCCCATCGCCGCCGAACTCATCACGGAGGCTCATCCTCATATCATCGGCACGCAGGAGGGTGAGCTCGATCAGCTCGAGACGCTCATCAGCCTGCTTCCCGATGAGTACATCTGGTTGGGTGAAGGGCATTCGGGCGGGAATTCGGGTGAGTTCACTGCCGTCATCTACGACTCGTCGCGCTTCGATGTCGACGCCGTCGACATCAGCTGGCTGTCCGAACAGCCGGAGACGGTCGCCTCCGAGTCCTGGGGTGTCTCCCACGCCCGGACCCTGACGGTCGTCGACTTTCAAGATCGTGTCACAGGGCAGTCGTTGCGCCTGCTCAACACTCACCTCGATCACAAGTCTGAGGAGGCTCGTCTGGAGTCAGGGAAGATCATGGCCGGTCATCTCGCCGAGGTGACCGGCCCATCTGTGGTCACTGGAGACTTCAACGTGGCCGCCGGCTCGCCCGTCTACGACTATTTCTGTACAGAACTGGGGCTCACCGACACGGGGGCAATCGTCCCGAGCGAGAACATCGGCACCTTCCACCGCTACAAGGGACCAACGGATGGGGGTGGCCGCATCGACTGGATCCTCACGTCACCGGGCCTGCGGACTGTGTCCACACGGATCAACACCTTCTCCGCTGACGGTTCGTACCCGTCCGACCATTTTCCGGTCGAAGCGGTTCTGAGCTACGTCGATTAAGGTTGGCGCACATGAGTTGGAAATCACTGGTCAATCGCGTCGTCAAGATCGGCGTCAACGAAGGCTTCAAATTCCTCAGGGAATCACAGGCGAAGAAGAAGGCGGGTTCGCAGGGGTCGGACCCGCGCCCGAGCGGCCCACAGCGGGGTGGTGCACGATCCCCCGGCTCCACCTCGGCGCAGGACGGCGACTATCCGGGTGACTACCGTGCAGCGGTCAATGTCTCCTATGCACCCGACCTCGACGGCGATGCCGATCCGGGTGAGGTTGTCTGGGGATGGGTTCCCTTCGAAGAGGATCATTCCCAGGGCAAGGACCGTCCCTCCTTGGTCATCGGCAAGGACGGACGTTGGATTCTGGCACTCATGCTCACCAGCAAGGATCACATCCCGGGTGGAATCGGAGAGGTCCGCGAAGACCGCCATGCCCGGTGGATGAACATCGGCAGTGGCGATTGGGATTCTCAGGGCAGGCCCTCTGAGATCCGCCTCGACCGCGTGATCCGCCTCGATCCGAAGTCCATCCGCCGCGAAGGTTCCATCATGCCCCGCGACATCTTCGAACAGGTCGCAGAGAACGTCGACCCACGCTGAGCCTGAGCCGACGCTGAGCCTGAGCCGAAGCTGACCCCGGGTCGAGCCGAGACCAGGGCACCGACAATTTCTGCCTGAGGGGATCAGCCTGTATCGTTGATCAGGTATCTTCATCAAAGGCGTGTGTCTCGCCGTGGTCGGGTGAAGATGCCATCAGATTCGATGTCATCGATGTGTTTCCCCGCGGAGATGAATATGTCGGTCAGATGTGCCCTCACGACCATGTTCCACTAACACGAAAGAGTGTTGAAATTGGCTAATATCAAGTCACAGATCAAGCGGATTGAAACCAACGAGAAGGCTCGCCAGCGCAACAAGGCTGTGCGGTCCGAGGTTCGGTCACACGTCCGCGTCGTCCGCGAGAACATTGCTGCCGGCAACAAGGACGAAGCACAGCAGGCATATGCTGTTGCCGCCCGTAAGCTCGACAAGGCTGTTTCGAAGGGTGTTCTGCACAAGAACAACGCTGCGAACCGCAAGTCGAGAATGGCCACGCAGATCAACGCTCTCTGAGTCGATCACTGAGGCTATAGCTTCGAGGGGCCCGATCCGTTTGGATCGGGCCCCTCAACTATTCACCGCTCAGCGGCTCATCATGCTGCTGATCGCTCGGTGTGCCGGCCATCGCATGCTCCACTCAGCGTTGCCGAGCCAGCCGGCAGACTTCGGAGACGAACCATTCGACCGCATAAACCGGATCACGGCCTCCGCCCTTGACCGCCTCATCGGCTTCTGCCGCCGCGATCAATGACTGCCCCAGGGCCACTTCGTTCCACCGGCGCACCTCGCGCCGGGCACGGTCGACCTGCCAAGGGGCCATCTTCAGTTCTGACGCGAGTTCACCACTCGATCCCGAGGAACCCTGGACCTTGGCCATCCCCCGCAATTTCATCGCAACGGCCGCCACCAGGGGCACAGGGTCGGAACCGGTCGACAGTGCGTGACGCAGGAGGCTCAGCGCGCTCTTCGCATCGCCCCCGACTGCTGCATCGGCGACCTTGAAGCCAGTGGCCTCCACCCGACCGCCGTAGTACTGGTCGACGATCGCAGCGGTGATGGTTCCCTCTGTGTCCTCGACGAGCTGGTCGACACCGGCGTTGAGTTCGGACAGATCAGCCCCGAGCGCAGACATCAGTGCCGCCATCCCGGATTCGTCGATCTGCCTCTTCGCTGCCTTGAACCGGCCTTGGGCGAATTTGGCTCGGTCGCGCTCGTTCTTCAGCGCCGCCGCATCGACCCGCGGGAACCCGTTGGCTTCGATCTTCTTGACCAGTTTCGCGCCCCGATTCCCTCCGCCGTGAAGGAGCACCACGACGGCATCGTCATTGGGGTCATCGAGGTAGGTGAGCGCATCTGCGAGGAATGCCTCCGAGCACTTCTCAACACTGTCGACGACGATGAGCTTCGAGGAGGAGAACAGGGACGGCGAGGCTGCCATGAGCAGCTCTCCGCCTTGGTACCCGGCGGCGTCGAACTCGATCTCCTCCGGATCGGACTTCCGTGCGGCAGTGACGATCCGATCCTTGGCCATGCGGATGAGCACCGGCTCGTTTCCGGATATCATCACTACGGGCGCGGGCTTCGCGGAACTCCACGGGATCAGGGTCTTCTTCACTGCCATGGCCCAAGCCTATCGTCAGCCGCGGACACGATGCGCGGCAGTCAACCGACATGACCATCACAGCTGCGTCCTGTGCTGTACTGTGCGTTCGCATAGACGGCGATGGTGCCGCAGAGGTCGGTGCTCAGGACCGGGACGGGACCGAAGGCTCGTTGGGCCCGGGGCGTGGGATGACCGTAGCTGTTCTCCCCCACGGAGATCACTCCGAGGCGAGCGCCTGCGGCTGTGAAGAAGCCCTCCGACAGGTCGGAGGAGCCGTGGTGGGGAGCGATGAGCACATCGACGGGGTCAAGATTCTGGGCCACGATGTACTGCTCATCCGCACCGATGTCGCCGGGGACCAGGTAGCTCAGTCCGTTCTGTTGAACCCTGAGGACCAGAGAGTCCTCGTTGCGGACTTCGGTCCCCTCCATCTCCTTCGCAGGCGGCCAGAGCACCTCAATCCGGGCCCCACCGGCGTCGAATGTGCGTCCACGTGCTGTGGGGACCACCTCGGCGCCGGTGTCCTCGACAATGCCGCGCACCTCGTCTCCCCCACTGACGTTGGCGGACACCCACAGTTGGTGCAGGGTCCGAGACCATGTGGTTCCGGCATACCCGGCGCTGTGATCGGCGTCGAAATGGGAGATGACGAGGTCGAATTCCTCAATCCCGCCGTCGTCAAGGCACACGTCGACGGGCTTCGGGTCCTTCCCTGTGTCGACGACGAGCCCACGACCCTCGCCGAGGTTGATCAGCGTTGCCGAGCCCTGCCCCACATCGCAGATCATCACCAACCAGTCATGCGCCGGTGGCTTCGTCCGGCCGACGACGATGATCAGTGCGCTCAGACAGATGCAGAGGACGACTGCTGGAACTCCCCACAGCTGTCTGCGGACTATCAGCCAGGTGCCTGCGGCCAGCACGACGAGGAGCCCGAGCGCGACCAGTGTCCCCCAGGGTGGTTCCGGCCAGTCGAGGGCGGCTCCGGGTAGTCCCGCACAGACCCTGGCCACGGCGACGATCCACCATGCGCACAGCGAACCGAGCCATGCGGGGAGCTGAGCACACCACAGCAGTCCGGGGACACCGACGAGCCCGAGGCCACCGCAGACCAGCGACAGGAACCCGAGAACCGTGGCCGGCAGAACTGCGGGTGCGGCCAGGGCATTGGCCGCCACCGACCACAGCCCGATCCGGGGGTCGATCGCCACGAGCACTGGTGTGCACGCCAGCTGGGCGACCAGGGGCACGAGGAGGGCACTGATGACAATGGCGGGGACCAGCGACAGCCGCGTGCTCAGAAGCCGCAGAATGATCGGAACGATGAACATGATTGCGGCAGTTGAGACGACGGAGAGAACGAATCCCACCGAGGTCGCCAGTACGGGTACCACACTGAGCAGGATGCACACGGTCGAGCTCATCACCGCCACCGGTGAGATCCCTCCCCCGCGCAGGAAGACGAGGGCAACCGCGATGGCCATTCCCGCCGCGCGGATGGCGCTGGGTTCGAATCCGACCACGAACACATACCCCACGCAGGTGAGCACCCCGACGGAGACGCGGATTCTGGGACCGGCCCGACACAGCCCTGCAAGCAGTCCGGCGCCGAGGCTGACGATCGTGACATTGCTGCCTGAAACGGCAGAAATGTGAGTCAGGGACACCGCGCGCATGTCGTCTTCCATCCGTGCATCCTGAGGCTCGGTGTCGCCGACTACGAGCCCTGGCAACAGTGCACCGCCGCTGTGTCCTGAGGCCAGGGAATCATGCCGCAGCTGCATGCGCAGGTCCCCGCGCCACTGCCACAGGGTGTTCGGTTCGAGGAGGATCCTCGCATCGCTGCTGCTGATGCGGATGTCCTCGAGATGGTCCGTACGCATAGACACGTGCGAACCTTCGGGTGGGGCGGAGGGACTGAGCACCTCGGTGGCACCGGTTGAGGTCAGCACCGTCAGTCGAGACCACCCCGATGCCCCCGGTTGGCTGTGACCGACCACGATGCCCTCCACTTCGGTGACTTCCCCAGTTCCACTCACGGCACAGAGCATGGTGGTCTGCACCGTGAGCAGGCAAGCGAACACGATGAGGAACACCCCGAGGTGATGGTGTCTGCGCAGGCAGAGGAAGCCGAGGCCGACAAGCATTGGGGCGCCAAGCAGCGACCATAATCCGGGTGCCAGCAGCGCGGTGATCCACAGGCCCAGCGCACATATGGACAGGCGGACAGATCCGGGCCAGACCTTCGCAGCCGAGGCCACCCAGCCGACTCCGACCCTCCACCGATCTCTCACGCACTGAGTCGTCGACCGAGAGGCTCTGCCTCGCTGGGCCCTACCCGACCCAGACACGGTCTTTGAGGCTCTCGAATGTCTTGGGTCCGATGCCCTGGACAAGCAGCAGATCCTCGACGCTTGTGTAGGGCTGCTCATTCCGGTGGGCGATGATCGCCTCCGCGGTCACCGGTCCGACTCCCGGCAGTGTCTCCAGGGTCGTGAGGTCAGCGGTGTTGAGATCCACCTTTGCGCTCGGGTTCGGGTCTGGCCCCTCACCGCCGGATGCGCCCGCTGCGCTGTCTCCCGCGCCGCCGGGCCCTGCTCCCCCTGCTGCGTTCGATGCGGGGTTGTCGGAATCAGCCCGACCGGGTTCTGGTTCCTCACCGCGAGCGGGGATGTGGATCTGCTCACCGTCTTGGAGGACGCGGGCGAGGTTGATCGCCTCCGCATCAGCGTGTTCCTTCAGTCCGCCGGCTGCCTCCACTGCGTCCTGAACCCGGGCACCGGCGGTCAGACTCACAACGGAGGGTCTGTGCACCGCTCCGGTGACATGGACGACGACCCGGCCTGGTTCGGCACTCTGGGTCGCAGACGTGGCCTCGGCCTCTGCATCTTGGCCCTGTCCCGGCGCCGCTCCTGTCCGCGTCGCAGTCGTGCCTGCCCCTCCTTCGGCAGAACCCACCTGTTCTTCGGTGGCGGCGTGCTGCGGGGCTGGCCGGAAGAGGAGGAAGGCGATGACGAGCACAGCAATGGTTGCGACCGCCATTGCCACGAGGATGGGCAGGCGCACTCGGCGCGGCTCAACCGGTTCTGCCTCGCCTTCGCTGTCGCTTCCGAAGACGTCTCCCGGGACCCATCCGCCGCGTTCGGCGCTGGAATTGATGAGGCCTGCGAAGCGATCATCGGGAGAGACAGCCATGTCGACAAGCTATGACCGATTGCACCGACCACACCAGAGCCGAAATATCGCCTGTGGAAACCGTGCGAGCGTCCACAGGTCGAACGCACATGAGTCGCCCGCTCGTCCACAGTTCGACGCCCACAAGTGATACCGGACGCACGGATTCGACGGTCGACGCGGGTCAGCGGCGAGCAGTTCAGATCAACGAGGTTCGACGCGGCGGAGGTCGAGGGTGGAGCTCAGGGCCTGGTCTGGACCGTGATTCCGATCGTGCCGGATCCGACGTGGGCGGTGATGATGGCCGACAAGGTTCGAAACGTCGTCGGCAGACCGGCGGCTTCGATCTTCTCGCGCAGCGAGACCACATCGGGATGGTCGGGCTCACCGTCCGCGTGCTGGATCTCCACGTACACATCCTGCTCATCGGCGGCGATCTCTGCCGCGGCCTCACCAGCCAGCGCAACCATGCGCTCAAGCGCCTTCGCTCGGGTCCTGACCCTGGCGACGGGAGCCACGACACCAGCGCTGAGTCCGAGCACCGGGACGATCTGCAGGGCCCGGCCCAGCAACGAGGACGCGGCACCGATGCGACCGCCTCGGCGCAGATGTTCCAAGGTCTCCGGTGCGAATGCGGTTCGGGTCTCGCCAGCGCACCAGTCGGCGACAGTTCCGGCGATCGATGCCACGTCGTGTCCGTGGCCGATCCCGGCGGCCGCGATCGATAGAGCACCTGCGAGTCCGGCCGAGGTGGTCCGAGAGTCGACGACGTTGATCAGCGACTCCTCGCTCTGAGCTGCAGCGACGGCCGAGTCCCGGGTCCCGGAGAGCTCACCCGACATGGTCACAGCGATGATCGCCTCAGCACCATGATCAAGAAGCGTCGAATAGGCATTCGAGAACTGGGCTGGTGTCGCCATAGAAGTCGACACCTCAACACCCTCGTCCATCTTCTGGCACAGGTCTCCCGGGTCAAGCTCCCCGTCGGTGAAGGCGACCCCTCCGACGAGGATTGTCAGGGGAACGACGGCGAAGAGGTCACCGGTGATCTCACGCAGCGTCATCTTCTCGGTATCCGACAGCTGTGCCGTCGAATCGGTGACCAGGCCAATCCTCATGGACGGCCCAGAGCCCGATATGTCCAACCAGCCGAACGCCACACCTGCGGTGTCAGAACATTCCTGCCATCGATGAGGACCTTGCCAGCCACCAGCGATGCCGTGGCCACCGGATCAAGATCCCGGTACTCGGGCCACTCCGTCAGCAGCAGCACAGCATCTGCACCCGACAGAGCCTGCGATGCATCAGCCACATAGTCCAGTTCGGGAAAGGCCTTCGCCGCATTGTCGATCGCCTGCGGATCCGTCACCGTCACCACACCGCCCTGTGTCGCGATCAGCCGCGCCACCGCCAGAGCAGGCGAATCCCGAACATCATCACTGTTGGGTTTGAACGCAGCTCCGAGGACCGTGATCTTCTTCCCGATGAACGATCCGTCTAAGGTGTCCCGGGCAATGTCGACCATGCGCACACGCCGACGCATATTGATCGAATCGATCTCCCGCAGGAACGCCACCGCCTGATCGGCACCCAACTCACCAGCACGAGCCATGAACGCACGGATGTCCTTGGGCAGACACCCACCGCCGAAGCCGAGTCCCGCGTTGAGGAACTTCCGTCCGATGCGATCATCCATCCCGATCGCATCCGCCAGCTGGGTCACGTCCGCACCAGAAGCCTCACACAGCTCAGCCATTGCATTGATGAACGAGATCTTCGTGGCCAAGAACGAGTTCGCGGCAGTCTTGACCAGCTCGGCCGTCGCGAAGTCCGTGACCATGCGCGGCGTCTGCTCCGCCAGCATCGGCCCATACACTTCGTCGAGGACCGCCGTGGCCTGTTCACCGGCCTCACCTTCGGCAACGCCGTAGACCAGACGATTCGGGTGCAGTGTGTCCTCGACGGCATGGCCCTCACGCAGGAACTCCGGATTCCACATCAGACTTGCCCCCGTGGGAACCAGAACAGCAGCCAGACGTTCGGCAGTACCGACTGGAACAGTGGACTTACCCACAACCACCGACGACGAAGTCAGATGGGGAACCAGCGAATCCACAGCAGCATCGACGTACGTGACATCGGCTGCGAACTCCCCCGGCTTCTGCGGAGTCCCGACACACACAAAATGGATCGCCGCGTCCGCGACACGCGAGACATCGGTGGTGAACTCGAGACTGCCGAGATTCTGACCCTTCACCAGCAATCCACTCAGCCCCGGCTCGAAGAAGGACGGCCGACCAGAGGTCAGCGCAGCAACCTTGTCTGCATCGACGTCGACACCAACGACCTCGTGTCCCAGTGATGCCATAGCCGCCGCGTGAACAGCGCCCAGGTAACCGCAACCGATGACTGAAATCTTCAACCCGTGTTCTCCCTGCTTCGTCCCGGCATTTCAGCCACACTATATGCCACTAGGTTCCACGATATCTGCAGGTTGAAACAGTACCCTTGGAAATGTGAAGCGTTTCTTGGATTTCCTGACCAACTCACCGGCGGCGGTGACATTCGCGGTGCTCAGCGTGCTGGGCATCGTGATCTTCGCTGTGCCCGGACTGCATCCGTTCGCCTGGATCACCGGCCTGATTCTGTGCCTGGGAGTCATCGTCGCCTTGCTCATGTTCCATGGTGAGTGGCGGCGGGCGCAGATACAGATCGATTCCCTGCGCCAGTTGCTGAGCACTGAGCGCGGGCGTCTCGACACGTTGGGGCTGACCCCCGTCGACGAAGAGGTCACCGCGTTGCCCGACGAAGAGCGAGCACGGCGGATCCTGGGCCTGCTCCCGGATTCTGCCGGCCTGGTGCAGTCGCTGCGTCTTGATGCGACCTACGGGACGCTCGACGTCGACGAGCTCGAGCCGCTGCACACCTTCAGGAAGGAATTCTCGAAGTCCAGCTTCGACAACCCACGTTCCCACACCGCGTTCATGAATCTCTACCGCGCGGCCGAGGCTCTGTCGATCTGGGTGAACGAAGAGACACGGCAGCTCGCGGACGATAAGACGAAGCGAGAGATCCGTCCCGGAGACTCCCGCAAGGGCGGCTGGAGAGAGTACACGGAGGCACGCAGCCGCGGCGAGAGCCTGGGCGCCAGGTTCGTCTCCGCCCGGTGGGAATTCAACCAGACAGCGTTGGAACTCGGACTCGTCGCCTGAACGAAGTCAGTGCCGGATCCACCACGAATCGGTCGGGGTCACCGGGGTCCGACGTTTGTGTTCGGAGGCACGGTACTTCTCGACGAGTACTGCAGCGGCAGCCTCATCGATGTCTTTGCCCTCGAGGAAGTCGTCGATCTGGTCGTAGCTGAGGCCCAGTGACGACTCATCGGTCTGGCCCGGATCATCATCGAGCAGATCCGCTGTCGGAACCTTTCGCACCAGATGATCGGGGGCGCCGAGGTGGTCCAGCAGTGCTCGACCCTGCCGCTTGTTCAGTCCGGCCAACGGCACCACATCGGCGGCACCGTCACCGAACTTGGTGAAGAAACCAGTCACGGCCTCAGCGGCATGATCGGTACCCGCGACGAGGAGCCGCTTCTCCCCCGCCAGCTCGAATTGAGCGACCATTCGCATCCGTGCCTTGACGTTTCCCTTGCCGAAGTCGGTGATGGCGTCTCCGGTGGCGTTCTCATATTCAGCCGCCGCCGCGTCGGTGACCGAACCGATGTTGATGACGATTTCGTGGTCGGCTCGGATGAATTCCATCGCAGCCTGAGCATCACTCTCATCGGTCTGAATGTGATGCGGCAGGCGGACCGCCCAGAATTCGGCGCCAGCGCCCCGCCTGCGCAGCTCTTCGACCGCCAACTGACACAGTCGTCCGGCCAGAGTTGAATCCTGCCCACCGCTGATCCCCAAGGCCAGGCCTTTGACGCCGGTGGTCAGGATGTAGTCGGCAAGGAACTCGACGCGACGAGCGACTTCCGTTCCCGGATCTATTGTCGGTCTCACGCCCAAGGTGAGCCGGATCTCATCCCGTGTGGCTTCGATTGACATATGTACTCAACCCTTCCGGGCAGACGCCGTGTCTCAGGCGTCGGGGACGATATTGACCAGTTTGGGCGCCCGCACGATGACCTTGCGCACTCCAGCCCCGTCGAGCGCTTTGAGCGCATTCGGCGATTCCAGTGCCAGCTTCTCCAGATCCTCTGCCGAGATGTCTGGATCGACTTCGAGACGCGCTCGCACCTTGCCCTTGACCTGGACGACGCAGGTGACCTGGTCGGCGACCAGATGCTGCGGATCGACAGCGGGGAAGGACGCATAGGTCAGCGTCGATGTGTGGCCCAGCTTTGACCACAGCTCCTCGGCCAGGTGCGGTGCGAAGGGCGAGAGCATGATGGCCAGCGGTTCAAGCACATCGGCCGTGGCTCCGCCGTGCTTCGTCGCGTGGTTCGTGAGCACGATCAGCTTCGAGATCGCGGTGTTGAATCGCAGGTGGTCCATGTCGTCACGAACACCATCGATG
This sequence comes from Brevibacterium sp. CBA3109, assembly GCF_040256645.1. Classification (NCBI taxonomy): domain Bacteria; kingdom Bacillati; phylum Actinomycetota; class Actinomycetes; order Micrococcales; family Brevibacteriaceae; genus Brevibacterium; species Brevibacterium koreense. The sequence goes on from NZ_CP158281.1 coordinate 2,001,599, forward strand.
ACCTGGTGGAGAACCTTGAGCGTCTCAGGGTCTGCCGCACCGTCCCTGATCACGGACTCACCGGTGGTTTCGTCCACGAAGAGGCGCCACACGCGCTGCAGGAACCGCTGCGCACCGACGACAGCACGCGTCTCCCAGGGACGAGCCTGTTCGATCGGTCCCATCGACATCTCATAGACACGGAACGTGTCAGCACCGTAGGCGTCATACATTTCATCGGGCATGACGGAGTTCTTCAGCGACTTGCCGATCTTGCCGTACTCACGGTTGACCTGCGCACCGTCGTGCCAGAAGGTCGAATCGCCGTTGTCATCGGTCTTCTCCTCCACCTCGGCGGCGGGAACGTAGACCCCGCGCGAGTCGGTGTAGGCGTAGGCCTGGATGTAGCCCTGATTGACCAGACGATGGAATGGCTCAGACGATGACACGTGGCCAAGATCGAACAGGATCTTGTGCCAGAACCGGGCGTAGAGCAGGTGCAGAACCGAGTGCTCGGCACCGCCGACATAGAGATCGGCGCCGCCTCGAGGTTTGGATTCGCGCGGGCCCATCCAGTACTTCTCGTTGACCGGGTCCACGAGACGTTCACTGTTGTGCGGATCGGCGTAGCGCAGCTGATACCAGGACGATCCTGCCCAGTTGGGCATCGTGTTCGTCTCGCGGTAGTACTTCTGCGGACCGTCGCCCAGGTCGAGTTCGACCTCGACCCAGTCGCGATTGCGCCCCAGGGCCGGTTCCGGATGGCTGTCGGCGTCGTCGGCGGCAAACGTCCGAGGAGCGAAGTCATCGACCTCGGGCAGCGCGACCGGCAGCATGGAGTCGGGTAAGGCGATGGGCGTTCCGGCCTCGTTGTAGACGATCGGGAAGGGTTCGCCCCAATAGCGCTGGCGTGAGAACAGCCAGTCCCGCAGACGGTACTGGGTCGACTCGGTGGCCAGCCCTTTGTCGGCCAGCCATTCGGTGATCTTTGCCTTCGCCGCTTCGACCTCGAGACCGTTGATATCGATCTCGTCGTTGGCGGAGTTGATCATCACGCCGGTTCCGGTGAAGGGCGTATCCTCATCGTGGTCGGCCGGAGGCGCAACGGTACGCACATAAGGCAGGCCGAAGGACTTCGCGAAGTCCCAGTCGCGGGCGTCCTCGGCCGGAACAGCCATGATCGCACCGGTTCCATAACCCATCAGCACATAGTCGGCGACGAAGACCGGAACCTGCTCACCGGTCGCAGGATTGATCGCATAGGATCCGGTGAAGATCCCAGTCTTGTCCTTGCTCTGCTGACGATCCGCATCGGTCTTCGCAGCTGCATCGCGCTGGTAGGCGGCGATCGCCTCGGCAGGGGTGGGCTGATCACCGCGCCAGGAATCGGGCGTCTGATCGCCCCATTCAGCGGCTGTGAGCTCGGCAACCTGCGGATGCTCTGGGCTGAGCACGAGATAGGTGGCGCCGAAAAGTGTGTCCGGACGGGTCGTGTAGACCTCGACCTGAGCATCTGATGCGGCCACAGGCAGGCGCAGCAGGGCACCCTTGGAGCGGCCGATCCAATTGACCTGCATGCTGCGCACTGCCGAAGGCCAATCCAAATCGTCCAGATCGTCGATGAGGCGATCGGCGTAGGCGGTGATGCGCATGTTCCACTGCCGCAGGCGGCGGGTGTAGACCGGGAAGTTGCCGCGCTCGGACAAACCTTCGGCAGTGACCTCCTCGTTCGCGAGCACGGTGCCCAACCCCGGGCACCAGTTGACCGGGGACTCCGAGACATAGGCCAAACGGTAGTCCTGCAGGATGTTCTCCTGCTCGGCCGGGCTCAGCTCGGACCAGGGACGAGAGTCAGGCGTCTGTCTGGTTCCCTGGGCGAACGCCTCGATCAGTGTGGAGATCGGCCGAGCCGCACCGACAGAGTCCTCTCCCTCGGTGCTTGCCTCTGGGTCGTACCAGGAATTGAAGATCTGCAGGAAGATCCACTGGGTCCACCGGACGAAGTCATCGTCAGTGGTCGCGAAGCTGCGGCGTGCGTCGTGGGCGAGCCCCAGTCGACGCAGCTGGCGTGTCATGTTCTTGATATTCGCATCAGTCGTAATGCGCGGGTGCTGGCCCGTCTGGACTGCATACAGATCTGCTGGCAATCCGAAGGCGTCATAGGACAGTGCGTGCATGACGTTGTGCCCGCGCATCCGCTGATAGCGGCCGTAGACATCCGTGCCCAGATAGCCCAGCGGGTGGCCAACATGCAGGCCCGCCCCAGAGGGGTAAGGGAACATGTCCATGATGTAGAGGGACTCACGCTCGCCGAGTGCCTGTGGCGGACCATAGGCGGACTCCGGATCCTGTCGACCAAGTTCTCCCACAGCCTGGCTCAGATCACCAGTGGGGTTCGGGGCATGGAATGTTCCCGCCTCTTCCCACGTGTGCTGCCACGACTTCTCGATCTTCTCGGCCAGCACCGCGTCATAGCGGAAACTGGTCTCCTCAGGAATCGTCGTCATTACCTTCCTTCACTGACTGGGCGTGAGCGGGTTTCGACCATCGTACTCTGAACATTCCCTGCATCGACTTGGCTAGACTGCCAGATAGACGTGTGAGGAGGGTTTGAGCTTCCAAACGTGAGGGATTTCACCTCACAACGCTCCCGCAGTAGGATAACCGGGCAGTAACTTACGCCCAGAAGGAGACCTCATGAGCCCAGCGACAATGCAGCAGTCAACAACCCCGGTCGTCGGCTTCGAGGTCGACACGACCTCTTCGACGACCGATGTCTTCCTCGCGACGGTTACCGAGAACCCGAACCGTCCTCTCGTGGCCAAGCCTGTCGAGGACGACTGGGAAGAGGTGTCTGCGGGTGAATTCCTCACCCAGGTCAGAAACGCGGCCAAGGGACTCATCGCCTCGGGTGTCGAGGTCGGAGACCGAATCGCGATCTTCGGACCGACCTCTTACGAATGGACTCTCAGCGACTACACCGCCTGGTTCGCCGGAGCTGTCTCAGTCCCGTTCTACGACACCTCCTCCGAAGCACAGCTCGCCTGGATGATCCAGGACGCAGGCGTCGGCCGCGGCCTCGTCAGCAGTCGCGAACATGCCGACCGGGTCGAAGCCGCCGCAGCCGCCGCCGGAGTCCCTGCCCCGCAGCTGTGGATCTGGGATCAGGGAGCCTTCTCCGAACTCGAGGCCACCGGCCGACAGATCAGCGACGATGCCCTCGAAGCCCAGCGCCAGCAGGTCACAGGCGATTCGGTCGCCACACTCATCTACACCTCCGGCACCACCGGCAGGCCTAAGGGATGCGTCCTGACTCACGGGAACTTCGTCCAGACCGCGCAGGCCGCGCAGATGCAGATCCCTGATGTCTTCGCGACAGGCATGCGATGCCTCCTGTTTCTGCCGCAGGCACACGTCTTCGCCCGTTTCATCGAAGTTCTCTCGATCAGCTCCGGTGCCCTCCTGGCACATCAGTCCGACCTTACGAAGCTCACCGACTCCCTGGGCAGCTTCCGCCCGTCGTTCATCCTCGGGGTCCCTCGCGTCTTCGAGAAGGTCTACAACTCCGCACTGGCCAAGGCCGAATCCGGTGGTCAGGACAAGATCTTCCGCCGTGCCGAACAGGTCGCCGTGGCCTACTCCAAGGCCATGGACGCAGGCAAGATCCCGATCACGCTCAAACTGCAGCATGCACTGTTCGACAAGCTCGTGTACTCGAAGCTGCGCTCTGTCATGGGCAACAATGTCACCCACGCGGTCTCCGGCGGCGGTCCGCTCGGCGCCCACCTCGGTCACTTCTTCCGCGGAGTCGGCCTCATCGTCCTCGAGGGATACGGCCTGACGGAAACGACCGCTCCCATCACTGTGAACGTGCCGGACAAGGCCAAAATAGGCACTGTCGGAGTTCCACTGCCCGGGGTGAGCGTGGCGATCGCCCCCGATGGTGAGATCCTGGCCAAGGGCGCCCCGGTCTTCCGCGAATACTGGAACAACCCGAAGGCCACCGCCAAGGAATTCCACGACGGCTGGTTCGCCACCGGCGACCTTGGGTCGCTCGACGAGGACGGCTACCTCACGATCAACGGCCGCAAGAAGGAGATCATCGTCACCTCGAGTGGAAAGAACATCGCGCCGGCACCACTCGAAGACGCCCTGCGACGCCACCCCCTCATCGGCCAGCCCGTAGTCGTCGGAGATAACCGGAAATTCATCTCCGCGCTCATCTTCCTCGACTCGGAGGTGCTGCCGACATGGTTGAAGAATCAGGACCTGCCAGAGATGGACCTGCGCCAGGCTTCCGCTGACGAAACGGTGAGGGCCACCATCGAGAAGGCAGTCGAGAACGTCAACAGAACGGTGTCGCGGGCAGAGGGCATCAAGAAGTTCGCAATCCTGCCAGTTGAGCTCACCGAAGACAACGGATACCTGTCGGCCAAGCAGTCGGTCAAGCGTCACGCCGTCGGCAAGGACTTCGCCGCTGACATCGATGTGCTATACGCCGACTGACCACATTCCGGCGGTGAGACGTAGGCTGGGAGTCCATGAAACTACTCAGGCACCTTCGCGAAGGAGCAGACCATGCCCGATGACACCAGCCAGATGAACAGCTACGTGGCCAGGGATGAGGCATTCGACCGGGATACGAACTACATCGAAGATCGGATCCTCGCCGATCCCGACTCCCGGTGGCCGGTCGAACCCGGTCGCTACAGGCTCATTGCCGCTCGCGCTTGCCCGTGGGCGAACCGGACGATCATCGTCCGCCGGCTGCTGGGCCTCGAGGACGTCATCTCCATCGGAATGCCGGGTCCCACGCACGATGCCAGGTCCTGGACGTTCGACCTCGACCCCGGCGGAGTGGACCCGGTGCTGGGCATCGAGCGCCTGCAGCAGGCGTTCTTCACAAGGTTCCCGGACTACCCCCGCGGAATCACCGTCCCTGCGATGGTCGAGATCGCCAGCGGTGCTGTCGTAACGAACGATTTCCCGCAGATCACCGAGGATTTCTCCACTCAGTGGAAGAAGCATCACAGAGAGGGTGCCCCGGATCTCTGGCCCGAAGAATCTCGGGAGGAGATGGAGAAGGTCATGCGCCTGATCTACACCGAGATCAACAACGGCGTCTACCGGTGCGGCTTCGCCGGCTCCCAGGAGGCCTACGACGCAGCCTTCGACCGGCTGTTCACTGCTCTTCGCACCGTGGAGGAACGACTGAGCCATTCCCGGTACCTCATGGGTGGTTCCATCACCGAGGCGGATGTCCGTCTGTTCACCACTCTGGTTCGCTTCGACCCGGTCTACTTCGGACACTTCAAGTGCAACCGACAAAGACTGCGGGACTTCGAAAACCTCTGGGGCTATGCCCGCGACCTCTACCAGACGCCGGGCTTCGGTGACACCGTGGACTTCACCCAGATCAAACAGCACTACTACATCGTCCACGTCGATGTGAACCCGACGCAGATCGTTCCCAAGGGCCCGGATCTCGCCGGCTGGCTCTCGCCTCACGGCCGCGAGAAGCTCGGCGGATCGCCCTTCGGCAAGGGCACCGCCCCCGGGCCGGTCCCCGCCGGTGAAGAAGTTCCCCAGGAACACACCGCTGCAGCCTGGCTGTGACGCTGCTGGCGAAGACCCCGCAGACAGTGTGGAACCGGCGGAGGGCACTGTCGAGGACAGAACCAGTATGGTCAAAAGTCTGGATTAGAAGCACGGTCCACCACTCTCAGCGCGTTCCCAGCAGTTAGTCTTTAAACAGACATCTGCGGGTTAAGATCGAAGGAGCACGAAGTGGCACCAGCCAAAGTACTGGCCTCACGCAACACCGTGGCCGAAGCCGGCCACAACGCCATCACCCAGCCGGGTCCCGCTCATCTGATGCGCGCGATCAAGCGCTTCGGCGAGCGGCTGGGCAATCAATTCGGTGGCGCTATCACCTACTTCCTGGTCCTCGCGGTGATGCCGATCGCGATGTTCACCTTCGCAAGTCTGGGCTTCGTCCTCGATGTGCTGAGGCCGGAGCTCCTCCCCGTCGTCGTCGAGCAGATCGAGACGCAGGTGGGCGGAAATTCGTCACTGACAGATCAGTTGGAGAGCTTCCTCACCAGCTGGCAGTCGGTCGGAATCATCGCCATCCTGGCCGCCCTCTACACGGGGCAGGGATTCATCGGCAACCTCGGTGCCGCTGTGAGAGCGCAGCTGCACGCAGACTTCGATGACGCCGTGCCCGACAAAACGTTCGTCAAGAAGATCCTCAACAACGTTGCAACGCTCTTGGGACTCATCATCGGCCTGCTGCTCACTGTGGCATTGACCGTCATCGGCAGCGGTCTTCAGCCGCTCATCAGCGAGAAACTCAATCTTCCAGGGTGGGCCTCGGGCCTGCTGGTCGTCGTTCCGATCATCATCACTCTGGGCGCCGCGTGGCTGATCTTCATGTTCCTCTTCACCATGCTGCCCGACCATCCGGTGGGCAAGAGAGCCAAGATCAGGGGCTCACTCATCGGCGCTGTGGCCTTCACGATCCTCCTCAACCTGGCCACGGTCCTCGTCGAGATCTTCTCCGGCAACAAAGCCGCAGGCGTGTTCGGTTCGATCATCGCGATCATGCTGACGATGAATATCTTCGCCCGGATAGTCCTGTTCGTTGCGGCCTGGATCGGCACCGCGAACCCACCGCGGCCGCAGGAAGATCCCTCACCCGAATACCGACTCGTCGAGCCCCAGGTCCAGATCCAGAGTCTCGGCGCACTCCTGACCGGTGCCGGCATCGTCGCACTGACGCTGCTCGGATTCCGGCGATACGACGAACACCAGACGAAACGCGAGTAGGCAACCCGTTAGACTGGGCGAGAATTCGCTAACTGACCGAGGAGATACGACCTTTGACTGATGCAACGACGGCTCGCCTGAATGAATGGGCGAACAAGCAGACTGCCGCCGAAGAACTCATCCCACTGACCGGACGCCTGTATCGCGAACATGACGTGCTGCTGACGCTGTTCGGTCGGTCTCTGCTGAACAAGTCGGTGACCGGGATGATCAAGGCTCACCGCTACGCCCGCCACTTCCTCGGCGAGGATCTCGACATCGAGGTGACACTCAAGATCGTTCGGGCCCTGACCGAGCTCGACCTGGGGCCCACCCGAATCGACTTGGGCCGCCTCATTAAGAAACAGCAGGAACAGTCCGACTCCATCGAGGACTTCCTCTCCACCGAGCTCGACTCGGTGGCGGGCACCAATGCTGAAGACGGTGCAGTTCGCGACATCGTGCTCTACGGCTTCGGCCGCATCGGCCGGCTGCTGGCCCGCATTCTCATCGATCGCGCCGGTGGAACAGGTATGCGTCTGCGTGCGATCGTCGTCCGCAAGGGCAGCGATGATGACATCGTCAAGCGCGCCTCGCTGCTGCGGCGTGACTCCGTGCACGGCAATTTCGACGGCAGCATCGTCGTCGATGAAGACGCCAACACGATCCAGGCCAACGGCACACTGATCCAGGTCATCTACTCCAACGATCCCTCGCAGGTCGATTACACCGAATACGGCATCAACGATGCCGTCATCGTCGACAACACGGGAAAATGGCGCGACGAAGAGGGCCTGTCCAACCACCTCGAGTGCCCCGGCGCGTCAAAGGTCATCCTCACTGCTCCCGGCAAGGGCGACGTCAAAAACATCGTCTACGGAGTCAACGACGCTGCCATCCTCGATGACGATAAGGTGATGTCAGCGGCATCGTGCACCACGAACGCGATCACCCCGGTGCTCAAGGCCCTCCATGACAAGTACGGGGTCCGCAACGGCCATGTCGAGACGGTGCACTCATTCACCAATGATCAGAACCTCATCGACAACTTCCACAAGGGCTCTCGTCGTGGTCGCGCCGCTGGCCTCAACATGGTCCTCACGGAGACCGGAGCGGCCAAGGCCGTGGCAAAGGCTCTGCCAGAGCTCAAGGGCAAGCTCTCAGGCAACGCGATCCGCGTTCCGACACCGAACGTGTCGATGGCGATTCTCAACCTCAACCTTGAGACAGCAACGAGCGTCGATGAGCTCAACGAATTCCTTCGTGAGACCTCGATGAATTCGCCGTTGCGCAATCAGATCGACTACGTCTCCTCTCCCGAGCTGGTCTCCAGCGACCTCGTCGGTTCGAAGCGAGCAGGTGTCGTCGATGGTTTGGCCACGATCGTCGATGAAGATCGTGTCGTCGTCTACGTCTGGTACGACAACGAGTTCGGCTACAGCTGCCAGGTCATTCGCTGTGTGGCGAAGATGGCCGGGGTCGACGTTCCCGCGTTCCCCTGACCTGATCCTGTTCCCATCCGGAAGCGCCCGCAGCCTGAATGGCTGTGGGCGCTTCGCTGTCTGTGAATGCTGGCTAGTCTCGAGTGCTCTCCTGTTTACGTCTGCTGGGGTGTCCAGGCGCGGCCGGTGGCCGGCGAAGCTGGAGGCTGGAGGCTGCTCAGGCTCGTGCTCTGCCCTGGCGTGCCTTCTCATTCTCAACCGCGTCGTGGAGCCAGATCGGGGTATAGGTGCGGAACCGATTGGCCAGAGCGTCGTCACTGTCGAGAATCACGGCGAATCGATCATCGGCGCTCGAGAGTTCGTTGGCCCATATCGGTCCCAGACAGGCGAGGATCGCACATGCCAGCACGACCGCGACTGCCAGGATCGGTGTCGTCGAGAACAGCGTCCATCCGGACAGAATACCGAGCACCGCAAAGCCAGTCGCCACAGCCATTCCCGCGTTGCGGCTCCTGGGCGCACGGGCACGGGCCGGTCTGGCGGAGGCGACTGAGTCAAGTACGTCACGATTGATCCTCGTCCATGCGACGATCGCACCCAGCGCACACACGATTCCGATCATGATGAGGCTGAAGGCGGAGAACAGCAGAACCGTGTCCACCCGAGTCCCCTGCGCCTGCATCGCCGCGCCGAGACCGGCGACGAGCATTGCGAGGGCCAAAACGAGCATGCTCAGCAGTCGTGCGCGGCGCACCGCTATGAGTTCACTGACAACCTGAGCGAGGAACGCCCGCTGGGCAGCATGGTCTGACTTCTCGGTCATCGTACGTATCCGGCTGCCTTGTCCACCGTGTGCGGGAACATCTCGCCCGCCACGTACTTTTCGAACAGGTCGACGAACTGGTTGGCCAGACGCATGCGCCATCCATCGGTGTCCCCACTCATGTGCGGGGTGACGATGACGTTGTCCGCCTGCCACAAGGGATGATCGGCGGGCAGCGGCTCTTCGTCGAAGACGTCGAGTCCAGCGCCAGAGATCTGGCCAGTCTCGAGCGCGTTGACGAGGTCGGGGGTGACGACCCCCTCACCACGGCCGACATTGACGAAGTAGGCGCTGGGATCCATGGCGGCAAACACCTCGGCGTCGATGAGATTCTTCGTTTTGTCCGTCAGCGGCGCGATGTTGATGACCCAGTCCACCCCGGACAGATGAGAACTCAGCTGCGCGGAGTCGATGACGGTCCCGAAGTCAGCATCTCCGGTCCGAGCGTGGCTGCCGGCACCGGTGACGTTGACGTCGAGGGCGCTGAGGACCCTGGCGATCTCCCGGCCGATCGAACCTGTGCCGACGATCATGGCATGAGAGCCGGCCAGATTCTTGGTCGATCGACGATTCCAGACCGAATCCCGCTGATCCTCAAGCGATCGCAGCGAGTTCTTCGCATGGATGAGGATGTAGTTGAGCACGAATTCTGCGATCGGTCGGTCGAATATTCCCCGGGCATTCGTGACCACGACGTCAGAGGCCGAGAGTTCGTCGAACAGCAGCGAGTCAACCCCTGCCGCGGCGGCGTGGATCCACTTCAGGCTGTCGGCGGTTCCGAATTCGCTGCGCAGCGCCTTTGAGAAGAAATCCCAGAGAAGGAGGACATCGGTGCCGGGCAGAGCGGAGCCCAGCTCGTGGGCCTCGACGATCCGAAGCTCGACATCCTCCCTCCGAGCGAGGTCAGTGAGCTGGTCGGGAATCTCTGTCCCGGGGGCGTTGAGTATTGTCAGTACCGTCATGAGTCGACTCCTTCAGCCTAGCCTTTTCAGCCAGACTATCCGATGAGTCGGCGAGGCTACCGGAAGCGTCCGTGAGATTATCGGATGGGCCGGTGCCCACGCTGACGAGTTCGCGTTTCGCGGTTTCAGTCTTCAATGTCTGCGCCAGCGGGGTATTCGGCAGGAAGCACAGGAAGATGAAACCGAGGACTGCCAGAGGCGCGACCCACAGGAACAACGGCACCAACGCATCATTGTACGACGTGATGATGAGGGTATGCAGTGGCTCAGGCATGTTCGACACGATCTCGGGTGTCAACCCTGTTGAGGAGACCTTGGGCAGCGGCTGTGCGGGATTGGCCTTCGCCAGCCCGCTCATCCCGTCCTTGATGTTGTCGAGGAGGCGCTGTGTGAATACCGACCCGATGAAGGCCATGCCCAGGGTCGCGCCGACCTGTCGGAAGTAGTTGTTCGAAGCAGTCGCTGTTCCCACCATGGCGACGGGGAATGCATTCTGGACGACGAGGACGAGCGTCTGCATGCTCAGGCCCAGTCCGAGTCCCAGCAGAGCCAGACAGCCCATCGTCTCCCATGCCGCGCTTTCGGCCTTGAGCTGCGAGAGCAGAACCAACGCGGCGGCTATGATCAGCACGCCTATCAGAGGGTACTTCTTGTACTTGCCGGTGCGGGAGACGACGAAGCCGATGAGAGTCGAGGAGACGAGCATCGTGCCCATCATCGGGACCATCATCAGTCCAGCCTTGGTGGCGTCGATACCATGGACCATCTGCAGGTAGGTGGGCATGTAGGACAGAACGCCGAACATGGCGACTCCGATGAACAAGCCCGCGATGGTGCACAGCAGGAAGTCCCGGTTCTTGAACAGGTACATCGGAATGATCGGCTCGCTGACCTTGTGTTCGACGAGGATGAATCCGGCGATCGCGAGGGCGCCGACGATGATGAGTCCGTTGATCTGCCACGAGCCCCATGCATAGTCGTGCCCACCCCAGGCAGAGACGAGGACGATGCAGGAAGTGACGATCGAGACCAGGGCCATGCCTACGACGTCGATCTTCGGACGTTTTCCACTGGTGTGTTTGGGCACCTTGAGGAAGATGGCAGCAGCGAAGAGAGCGATAACCCCCAGGGGGAAGTTGATCGCGAAGGCCCAGCGCCAACCGGGTCCTTCTGTCAGCCAGCCGCCGATGAGCGGTCCGGCCACGGAGGACACGGCAAAGGCGGAGCCCATGATGCCCATGTACTTTCCGCGTTCACGGGCCGGGACCACGGAGGCGATGATGGACTGAGAGAGGATCATCATGCCGCCGCCGCCGATGCCCTGGAACACACGACCGAAGATGAGCATCGACATGTCGCCTGCGATGAGCGCGAAGACCGAGCCCAGCAGGAAGCAGCAGATCGCGAACATGAAGAGCAGTTTGCGACCGAACAGGTCTCCCACCTTGCCGTAGATCGGCATCATGATCGTGGAGGCGAGCATGAATGCTGTGGACACCCACAGCATCTGGTCGACGCCGTCGAGTTCACCGACGATCGTGGGCAGAGCGGTCGCCAGCACAGTCTGGTTGAGCGAGAACATGAACATAGCGATCATGAGACCCACGAAGAGCAGGATGATCGCAGATGTCTTCATCGGCTCGGTATCGTCGTGGTCTTGCACGGTTTGGGTCACTTCTCCGGAACTCAGCCCTTGGTTACTTCTCATCACAGCCTTTGTCATAGTCGGTTCAGAACCTTGAGAAAGAGGCCCAACGATTCTTCATAGATTTCTTTGGTGCCGCCCTTTTCGACCACGACCCCAGGCGATCGCTTGAGTGTCTGGCCCGCGTGGTTGAGCGGAACTCTGCACAGTTGGGTCAGCATTCGGGCACTGCGCCAGACCGATTCCTCCGAGGAGAACTCCTGCCCCAGGAAGCGCAGACGGGCGACAACATGCTCTGCCACGAGCTCTTCGAGGGCTTCTGCCCGGTCGAAGCGCTTGCTGACCAGCTCCGGGTATCGGGCGAACAGCTTTCTCCGCCGCGCGGGCATATCTGGGTCGACGGAACCCATCAGCAAGGCCTCGCGAACGAATCGGGACGTGTCCTCAGCCAGGTCCTCGATCCCTGATTCGGAGTGGACATAGGCGTCGACGACGTGCTCGTCGATGTTGGATTCGTCGAGGCCGACGATCGCGTCTTCCTTCGTCGCGTAGTAGTTGAAGAAGGTTCGTGTGGACACCCCCACATCTGCTGCGATGTTCGCTACGGTTGCGCACTCGAGGCCGTCGTCGAGGACCCTCGTGATCGCTGCCTCGTGCAGCGCATGTCGTGTCAGTCGCGCCTTCTTGGAGCGGAGGGATTCGTTGTCGGCCATGATGATATTTTTGCATCACATGCAACTTTTCACCAACTGCAAAATTGCAATTGTGCAATATTTCACGTTTTCAGGCGTGAATCGCAAACATCACATCAGCGTCTTCAACCGTGCCCTGTGCTGTTCGAGGACCTGCAGCTGCCCCAGAAGCGTCGTCTGTGCATCGGTGTCCGTGGTGTCCTGCCGCTGCAGTCGAGAATGCAGCTCCTTGGCGATCCGCTCGAGATCGTAGTCGAAGAGACGGGCCACAATGCCCCTAGCGAACCCCTCCGCACTGACGCCGTCTGCCACCGGCAGGGGTGTCACGAGCAGCTGCGTGACATAGGGCCTGAGATCCTCGGCACTGGCATCGAGGACGGCTTCCACCCAGCGCGTGGCGTCAACTGTTCCGGCTGCCTTCACACCCCCGGCGGCCTTGAGCGCAGACTGGATCCGACGATAGCCCGGGTGCTCGAAGGCTCGCCCGGACAGGGAGTCGAAGAGTTTGGCGTTGACGAACTCTGGATGCTGCAGCGCCACCATCAGGGCGCCCTTCTCTGTTTTGAGGCGAGCGGGGCTGATCGGTGCCGACAGGTTCGAGACGTCGGGGCGCTCGTCGTAGACGTATTCGATGGCGGTGTCGTCTCTGCCAGTGCCTCCCCCGGCGGTGCCGGGCGCAAACCCTGTGGTCGAGCGTTGACCGTTCGTCGCCGGATACTGACCCTGGCCGGACGTCTGCTGACCGGGCATCTGGCGTCCGGATCGCTCCTGCGCCGGAGTCGACCGGTTCTGTTTCCACGCGGCAGGCTGTTCCTGCGATCTGTTCATCTGCGCGTGTGACACTCCGGCGGAAACCTGCGGGGCATCAGGAGGAGGCTGAGGCGGCTCCGAAGGGTGCTGGGGAGGAGTCTGCTGCAATCCACCCTGAGCCTGACGAGTCTGGTTCGGCTGCGACTTCTTCGGTCGCTTTCGGGCATCTCTGACCGCAGATTCCACCTCGTCGATGTCGACGCCGATGCGGCCGGCCACGAAGCGATAGTAGTGGCTGAGGCTGTTGCGATCACGAATGTCAGCCAGGACCTCGGCACTGGCCTTGACTGCAGCGATCCTGCCCTCGACCGAGTCAAGGTCGTAGCGAGAGATCGCGGTGGTGATGACGAATTCGAAGAGCGGCTTGCGACCGTCGATGAGTTCGCGCAGCGCACCGTCTCCCTTCTGCATCCGCAGGTCGCAGGGATCGAGCCCATCGGGTTCGACTGCGACGAAGGTCTGAGCAGTGAACTCGCTTTCGAATTCGAAGGCCCGCAGTGCCGCTTTCTGTCCGGCTGCGTCCCCGTCGAAGGTGAAGATCACCTGGCCCGTCGGGTCGTCGCCGAGCAGTCGCCTCACGATCTTCACGTGCTCGGGCCCGAAGGCCGTTCCACACGTGGCCACCGCTTGCGTGACTCCGGCCAGGTGGGCTGCCATGACATCGGTGTAGCCTTCGACGATGACCACGCGTTTGGTCTTCGCGATGTCCTTCTTGGCCAGGTCCAGCCCGTAGAGCACCTGGTTCTTGTGATAGAGAGCGGTCTCCGGAGTGTTCAGATACTTCGGCCCCTGGTCGTCGTCGAACAGGCGTCTGGCACCGAAGCCGATGGTCCGCGAGGTCATGTCCTTGATCGGCCACACGACCCTGCCGCGGAAACGGTCGTAGATGCCGCGGCCGCCTTCACTGGCCAAGCCACCGGCAAGAATCTCCTCCTCGCTGAAACCTGCCCGTTTGAGCTGCTTGGTCAGCGAATCCCAGGATTTGGGGGCGAAGCCGAGACCGAATTCCCGGCTCGAGCTGCTGGGGAAGCCACGGCCCTCAAGGAACTTCCGCCCGATCTGCCCCGCCTCGCCTGCGAGCGACTGAGTGAAGAATCTCTGCGCGACCTCGTGCATCTCCAGCAGCCGTTGTCGCCGGCTCGCCTGCTCACGATCGGGACCCTTGCCATCTTCGTAGCGCAGATGCATCCCGATCTTGCCGGCCAACGATTCGACAGTTTCGACGAAGCTGAGCTGTTCGACCTTCTGCAGGAAAGCGAAGACGTCGCCTGACTCCCCGCAGCCGAAGCAGTGATACATCCCAACCTGGGGTCGGACTGTGAACGAGGGAGTCTTCTCATCGTGGAAGGGGCACAAGCCCTTGAGAGAGCCGATTCCCGCGGTCTTGAGCGTGACGAACTCACCGACCACCTCGTCGATGCGGGTTCGACTGCGCAGCTCGTCGATGTCCTCGCGTTTGATCAGTCCGGCCATAGTCTAGAGACGATCCTCCGCTCCTGCTTTGAGCTGGTGGTACAGCGCCCAGGCGGAGTGGTCGGTCAGAGATGCGATCTGGTCGACGACGACGCGCAGTCGGGCCGCATCGTCGGCGGCTTCGAAGTAGTCAGCCCTGAACATCGGGTCGAGATTGATCGGTGCCTCGGAATACCACTGGGCCAGCTCGGTGATGACGGCGGACTGGATGTCATGCAGACGCAGACGATCTTCGGCGACCATCACCGTCAACGTCGCCATTCCCTTCAGGACGGCGATCTCGACAACCGTGGGGTCGGGGACGACGAGGGAGGCTGCATAGCGGGCCAAGGGCTCCCACCCGAACTCCTCACGAGTGGCAGCTTCTGCGGCACCGACGAACCGTCCGATGAGCTGGCTCGTCATGTGCTTGAGTGCTGCTTGGGCTCGCCTGGATCCGTCGTAGGTCTCCGAGGGCCAATATGCCGCTGCCTGCAGTCTTGACAGCGCCTTGTCCATCTCCTCATCGCTCGTGGTCGGCAGATACCACTTCCGGGTGATGTCGAAGAGCTCTCCGCGGCGGTTCTCAGCAGCGAACTCACCCAGGTGCAGGTGACCGCCGGCAATGGCGTCTTCGACGTCGTGGACGGAGTAGGAGATGTCATCGGCGAGGTCCATCACCTGGGCTTCGATGCATCGCTTCCCGTCTTCGATCCCCTCACGGTAGAAGTCGAAGACCCCTCTGTCATCGTCGTAGACGCCGAACTTTCGGACACCGGAGTCGCGCCGACCAACGGTTGCCTCACTTCGCGACCATGGGTACTTGGTCAGCGCGTCAAGACTTGCCCGTGTCAGATTGAGTCCGGCCGGGCGAGAGTCGTCGGCAATCACCTTCGGCTCGATACGCGTGACCAGGCGCAGCGTCTGCGCATTGCCCTCGAAACCGCCGACGTCGATGCACAGAGCGTCGAGGATTGTTTCGCCGTGGTGGCCGAAGGGTGGGTGGCCGAGGTCATGGCTCAGGCAGGCGGTGTCGACGATGTCTGGATCGCAGCCCAGGTAGCGGGCGAGTTCGCGTCCGACTTGGGCGACCTCGAGGGAGTGGGTGAGCCGAGTGCGGACGAAATCATCGGTTCCCGGTGAGACGACCTGAGTCTTGGCGCCGAGTCGACGCAGGCCTGCGGAGTGCAGAACCCGTGCCCGGTCGCGTTGAAAGGCGGATCTGCGCGGATTCTTGGCCGGTTCGCTCACCCATCGTTCTTCGTCCCACGGCGTGTAGACCGCCACGGTCCCCGAGCGCACCGATGTGCGTGGGTGAGAATCGAATGGCATTGTCATCCTCCAGAGATGTCGAGTTCCGCCTCGGAGAGCAGAGATTTCCCGCTGACATCAAAGATGCGGGAGTCGAGCCATCCTTCGGGCAGATGCGGCTTCTTCGGGCGGGTGGTCCGCCCCCGGGAGCCTTCCGCATCCGTTCCAGGATACGGTGCGTCGTGATCGAGCTGCGCCAGCAGGCCCTCGAGCTCCTCGAGCGAGGAGACCATCGCCAGCTGACGGCGCAGGTCTCCCCCCACCGGATAGCCCTTGAAATACCAGGCAATGTGCTTGCGCAGGTCACGCACGCCGTAGAACTCGTCCTCATAGTATTCGGCCAGGTACTCGCCGTGCTTGTAGACAGCGCGTGCCACCTCGGCGAGGCCGGGCCGGAAACGTTCATCGCTGCCATTGAGCGCATTGGCGAGGTCACCGAACAGCCAGGGCCGACCCTGGCATCCACGGCCGATGACCACGCCATCGCAACCTGTTCGGCGCATCATCTCGAGTGCATCTTCGGCCGCGAAGATGTCACCGTTGCCCAGAACCGGAACGGTGTCGCCGAGGTGGTCCTTGAGTCGGGCGATGGCGTCCCAGTCAGCCTGACCGGAGTACAGGTCCGCCGCGGACCGACCGTGGAGAGCGACCGCTGCGACACCTGCGTTGCGGGCTGTCTCGCCGGCGTCGAGGAAGGTCTGGTGGTCCTTGTCGATGCCTTTGCGCATCTTCACCGTCAGCGGGATACCGCCGCGGTCTGCCTCAGTCACGGCCGTGGTGACGATGGCTTCGAACAGGTCTTTCTTCCACGGCAGGGCAGAGCCGCCGCCCTTCCGGGTGACCTTGGGCACGGGGCAGCCGAAGTTGAGGTCGATATGGTCGGCGCGATCCTCCTCGACGAGCATCCGCACGGCCTGTCCGATCGTCTCCGGGTCGACGCCGTAGAGCTGAACCGAGCGCGGGGTCTCGAAGGGTTCGTGTCGAATGATGCGCATGCTCTTGGGGCTGCGTTCGACCAGTGCCCTGGACGTCACCATCTCTGTCACATAGAGGCCGGCACCGTACTCGCGGCACAGGCGCCGGAAGGCGGTGTTGGTGATTCCCGCCATCGGTGCGAGCACCACTGGCGAGGACAGCTCGATGGGGCCGATGCGCAGAGGCTCGACGGTGGCTGGGGATACGGATTCTGGGGCAGGGCTGATAACACTCACCATGCTATTATCCCCGAGCCGTCAAATGATGGGGCACCTGCACAAGCAGACGCTGTCCTCTCACGATCGCACATGTGAACCCTCCGTCTCGTTCTCATCTCTGTCCACATCAACCTGTTCCGGGGCCAGAAATTCCCGAATGTCCCATTTGACGTCGAGTCGCAGCTCTTCGGCGAGACGCTCATCGTGGGTGATGACGATCATCGCGCCGCCGAATCCGTCCAGCGCGGTCACAAGAGCAGTCAGCGATGACAGGTCGAGGTTGTTGCCGGGCTCGTCGAGCACGAGGAGCTGCGGTGCGGGATCCTGGAGCAGGCTCTTCGCCAAGGCCACGCGAAACCGCTCGCCTCCCGACAGGGTCGAGCAGAGCTGATCGGTACGGCCCGCCCTCAGCCCCATCGCCGCCAACACCTCATGGACGCGGTGCGGTCCCAGGCTATGGTTGTTCTCCCTCACCGCCTCCATGACGGTGAGCCTCGGCGGCAGCCTGTACTGCTGGTCGAGGATGCCGATGGGAACCGGAACTGTGACCGACATGTTCGGGAACAGCTCGTCGATCGGCGCCCCCGTGTCGTGGCGGCCGGCGATTGCTGTCAACATCGTCGATTTCCCAGAGCCGTTGGCACCGGTCAGCCTGATGCGCTCGGGGCCGACCACTGTGCGCGGCTGGACCAGGCCTCCCCCCGTGATGTCGAGGACTCGTTTGCCGGAATGGATCACGGTCTCCGGCAGATCCAAGCGAATGCTCGAGTCCCTGCGCAGGGCGCCCTTGGCAGACCGCACCGAGGAACGGGCCTCCTCCTCGTCAGCGGCTTTGTCTCCGCGTCGCTTCGCGGCACTCTTCTGGGCGAAGTCGCTCAGTCCATTCATGACCATCTTGGGCCGCCGTTTATTCTCCTTGTCCTTGGCCGCCTTCCGGTCGGCCCTGGCCAGTTTCGTTTCAAGTTCGATGCGCTGGCGCTTCTCGATCGCCAGCGACTTCTTGGCGTCGACGAGGTCCGCGAGCTTCGCCTCTTCCTCGGCCGCGACCATGGTTTCGTAGTCGTCGAAGTCTCCTCCGTAGACCCGCAGCTGGTCCGTCATCTCGACGATCGTCGAGACCGTCGTCAGGAGTCCACGATCGTGAGAGATCACCAGGGTCGGTCCGGCCCTGTCACGGAGCAGGGCAGCCAGTCGGCGACGCCCCACCTCGTCGAGGTTGTTGCTGGATTCGTCGAGGATCAGCCAGCGCTCGCCTGCCAGCGCGGCCCTGGCCAGCCCGATGCGCATGGCCTGGCCTCCCGAGAAGGTGGACAGCCGCCGGTCCAAGGCAGCCGCGTCGAGTGTGAGGCCGAGGTCGGCCAGAGCGCTCAGCGCCCTCTCTTCGATGTCCCAGTCATCCCCGATGACGTCGAAGTCTTCGGTTTGGGCCTCACCGGCTAAGGCTGTCGACAGTGCCGATCTGATCTCGATGATTCCCAGCGCCGAGGCGACACTGTCCTCGGTGTGCGGCAGCAGCTGATCGATGTAGACAGCACCCTCGGCACCGGTGATGCTTCCGGCAGTGGGCCTGAGCAGACCGGCGATGATCCTGGCGAGGGTGGATTTGCCGACCCCGTTGTTGCCGACCAGGCCGACGGTTGCAGCAGGAATCGAGGCGGTCAGAGATGTGAAGATCTCGGTGTCGTCGCCGAGGCGGTACCCGAGAGCGGAGATGGATATGGCAGCAGTCATGTGTGACCTCATTTCGTGCACAGAAGTGCGATGCGGGTCCGTTGCACCCGCGTGGTGCGGAAATGAGGAACTACTTCACGAAGCGACTGTCTTTCGCCGGGAATGGATCAGAACCAGAATGCCCGAGCATGGATCGTTTCGTCAAGGGTGCTCTCAGACCACCGGGCTTTCTGCCGTCTGTGACACTGCTTCCCAGATCTCAAACGGTGAGGAGGTCTCAGACGATGATGAGCATGAGTTCCGCCGGCTCGTCACCCGGGTTGGACAACTGATGCGGGACGTCGCCTGGTGCCTGCGCACAGTCGCCGACTCGCAGGGTGGTCCGGCGATCGATCGTGACGATTTCGATAGCGCCGGCGAGGACGAAGAAGGTCTCACGTGAGCCGCTGCGGTGCGCCGCGAACGACGCAGTTTCACAGTGCGGATCAAGTTTGTAGTGAACGACTTCCATGTTCTCCTGCGGGGCGGGAAGATCCCGCCGCTGGGTGCCCCTGCCGTATGCGCTGTGGGCGGGGATGGAGTCGCTGCTGGTGATGACCACCTCCGGTGGGGCCAGGAGCTCTCCCACATCGACGCCGAGAGCGCGGGAGAGACCCATGGCGTTAGAGACGGACGTGTCCTGTTCGCCACGTTCGATCTTCGACAAGGCTGCCCGTGAGATCCCGGCACGGACTGCGAGTTCGTTGAGCGTGAAGTCGTTGTACTTGCGGCGGGCTCTGATGCGCGCGCCGAATACTCGAGCCCCGAGGTCTTCTGTGTTCGCCATTGTGACATCATAGATTATTCTTGAATAGTAGAGTGAATTCTACCAAAGCAACCTTCTTCACATGATGGACCTTCTCATATGACACCACTGCTGGCGCTTGCTCCAATTATGCTCGCCATCGCCCTGCTCATCCTCAGGCAGAGCTCGTGGATCTCCGCCACAGCCGGGGTCATCGCCGCCGGACTCTCCGTCGTCCTCTTCTTTCCGACGCCGATGTCGGTTCTGCTCGAATCCGGTGCCGACTACTTTCCGCTCATCCTCGAAGTCGCCCTCATCCTCCTCTTCGGCATGGTGCTCGCACGGCTCCTCGAAGCGGCAGGTTCGATGGGCGAGATCTCCGCCTGGGTCGAATCAGCGGCACCCAGTCGGCCGCTCGGTGTGGCCCTCGTCGTCTTCGGCCTCGTCCCGTTCGCCGAATCAGTCACCGGCTTCGGCATCGGTGTGACGATCGGAGTCCCCGTCCTCCGACTGCTCGGATGCTCGCTGCGTCAATCGGCGATGCTCGGACTCCTGGGCCTCATCGCCGTGCCGTGGGGCGCGTTGGGGCCGGGCACGACGGTCGCGGCGGCATTGGCCGGCCTGGACGTCGACGAGCTTGGCGTGGCGACGGCGTGGATCAATGCGATCCCTGTGGTCATCGTTGCCGCCTCGGTGATCCTCATCATGCGGCCTGGCCTCGTCTCCTGCCTCGGGATCGCCGCGACCGCCGCCCTCATGTGGGCGGGCATCCTGACGGCCAGCATTGCGATCGGCATGGCCCCGGCAGGCATCATCGGCTCACTCCTCGTCATTGCAGTCATGGGCGGGCTCTTCATCATCCGGCGTCGCAGCACCGGCTTCACCCGGCGGCTGGGAATCGCTGTGCTGCCCTACGCAACACTGACTCTCGGACTGCTCCTTGCTCGCGCACTCCAGTCCACCTTCCCTTCGCTGCTGACTCAGATCGTCGCCTCTCCCCCGTTCTGGTTGGCTGCCGCCTGCATAATCGCGGCGTTCACGGTGGACTCTCGGCGCACCGTCACGCGTTCTGCCGTGCGCTCCTGGGCACCCATCGGGGCAGGGACAGCGGCCTTCATGCTCATGGGATGGGTCATGACGACAACCGGGATGAGTGCTGCGATCGGATCACTGGTACCTGCCGGCCTCGTCCTGCTCACGCCCTGGCTGACCGCCACAGGAGCTGTGGTCACCGGCTCGAACACCGGCGCCAACTCAATGTTCACCGGCACCATTGACGCGGTCGCCGCCGCATCCCACATCTCGTCCCTGCCCGTGGTTGCCGCAGGGAACGCAGCCGGCTCACTCGCTGCGCTGGCTGCTCCCCCACGTGTGGCGATGTCGGTGCAGATGGCCGATCCCTCCGGGCCCGCCTCGGCGAGTGACATCGGCTGGGTTCAGGGCCGAGCATTGGCCGTGGCTGGAGCCAACGCCCTCTGCCTCGGACTCTGGATCCAGTTCATGGCCTGAGGCCAAGCCGAAGAGCAGCTGCGGGCATGGGAACGGCCATGGATCCGAGATCACCGAGGCTCAGGTCAGACCCGGATGAGCTCGCGCGGGAACGCAGTGAAAGTGTCACAGCCGCTGTCGGTGATGAGGATTGACTCGGACAGCTCGTACCCGTACCCGTTCATCCACATGCCGCAGATGAGGTGGAAGGTCATTCCCGCCTCGAGGAACTGATCGTCCTCGGTCCTGATCGAGATCGTGCGCTCGCCCCAATCGGGCGGATATCCGATCCCGATGGAGTACCCCAGACGGCTCGGCTTCTCCAATCCAGCCAGCGCCAACACCCGATTCCACGTCCGGGCGAGTTCAGCGGTGGGGACCTCGGGCGCGGCGACGTCGAGCACCGCAGCCAGCGCCTCGGCGACGACGCCTTCGAGACGGATGAGCTCCTGCTTCGGCTTTCCCACCACGGCGGTCCGCGCCAGGGGCACGTGATAACGGCGGTGGACGCCGGCCAGCTCAATGCTCACCGACTCGTCGTCGATGAATCTGCGGTCCGTCCAGCTCAGATGCGGAGTGTCCGCACTCTCCCCCGTCGGCAGCAGCGGAACGATGGCCGGGTAGTCACCCCAGGCGCTGCCGCGCCCGCGAGCCTGCGCGGCCGCGATCTCCGCGGCCACCTCGTTCTGCGCGACGCCGACCCCAATCGTGCCCAGCGCTGCGTTCATCGACTCCGTGGTCACCTCGGCGGCAGTGCGCATCAGCGCAACCTCTGCCGGGGACTTGATCGCCCGGATCCAGTTCACCAGTTCGAAGGAGTCGACCAGCCTCCACTCAGGAACGCCGTTGACCAGCGATCGGAAAGCGCGCGGAGAGAAGAAATGCGAGTCCATCTCGACTCCGACCGGCGAGGAGGACGCGCGGGCGACCTCCCAGCGCTGCCGCAGCGCGAAGGACACCCAGTCGAACGGGTGGATGTGGGGCCTCTGCACATACCGTTCGGGATAGCCGACGATGTCCTCGGGCGGCAGCCACGAGGTATGTGTGGCTCCCCTGGCATCCATGTCTCGCAGGAACAGGGTGAGTGGACCCGCGGCCGGAACGAACAGGAGCTGCGGGGTGTAGAACGACCACGCGTTGTAACCGGTCAGGTAGTAGATATTGGCGGGGTCCGTGACAATGAGCGCAGACAGCCCCTGGTCGATCATCCGATCGCGCACCGAGGCGATGCGCCCCAGATATTCGTCCGCGGAGAAGAACAGATCGTTCGCCCCGATCGTGTCGACCTCGCCCGGCCGAGGCTGGGGACGAGCCCTGACTTCCTGCCCCGCTCGCCCCTGCTCGGCGCCGGGCCGCATTCCCTGGACATCCGGCCGGTTGTCTTCTCCGGCGTAGAACAGCTCACCCTCATTCATAACTACATTCTGGTGAGCCGCATCACACCGTGTCAATGACTGCAACACGCGTGTTGTCGAGGGTGGAAATGCGAATTCATGACGAATCCAGAATGATTGTTTTTCAGATTCGACTGAATTCGCATGCGACGATGCGTATTCCAGCTGAAACAATGGTAGATTATGCTGAGACCCAAATCACGGAGGTGAAGAATGGCCCACTTGATGCCGAGCGGAAGCAATCACCGCCTGGGCAATCTCGACGAGAAATCGAAAGCGATCATCGTCGAGTTGCAGCACGATGGACGCAAGTCCTATTCCGCCATCGGCAAATCCGTCGGGCTGTCGGAAGCTGCCGTCCGTCAGCGGGTCTCCAGGCTCATCGAATCCGGCGTCATGGAAATCGTCGCCGTCACCGATCCTCTGAGTCTGGGCTTCGCCCGACAGGCCATGGTGGGAGTCAAGGTTCGGGGCGACATCTCCAAGGTCGCCGACCGACTTCACGGATACGATGAGATCGACTATCTCGTCGTGACCGCGGGGTCCTTCGACCTCTTGGTCGAGATCGTCTGCGAATCAGATCGCCACCTGATCGAATTCGTCAACCAAGAGCTCCGTTCAATCGACGCAGTCGTGGACACGGAGCTCTTCATGTACCTCTCACTCGAAAAGCAAAAATACAATTGGGGGACGCGATGACAGAGAATGTCACCAGAGCTGGCACCGGCTATCAGGATGCCATCCGCAACAACGTGTGGATGCATATGTCACCGCACCAGTCACTGTTCAATGGTGGTGAAGCACCGATCATCACTCGTGGCGAAGGCCACCACATCTTCGACGACAAGGGCAAGAAGTACCTTGATGGTCTGGCCGGACTATTCACAGTCCAGGTTGGCCACGGTCGCGAGGAGATCGCGAAGGCAATGTACGATCAGGCGCTGAAGCTGCCGTTCATGCCGCTGTGGTCCTTCGCCCACCCGCAGGCCATTGAGGTCTCCGAGCGCCTTGCGAGCTTCGCCCCGGGCGACCTCAACCGCGTCTTCCTCACCTCCGGCGGCGGTGACTCGGTCGAGTCCGCGATGAAGTTGGCGAAGAACTACTTCAAGATCACAGGCAAGCCGGGCAAGCACAAGATCATCTCGCGCGCCACGGCTTACCACGGCACCCCACACGGTGCCCTGTCCGTGACCTCACTGCCGGATCTGCGCGAACAGTTCGCGCCCTTGGTGCCTGGTGCGATCAAGGTGCCCAACACGAACTTCTACCGTTCGCCGCAGCCCTACGCCCACGATGAGAAGGCCTTCGGCCGCTGGGCAGCCGACCGCATCGCCGAGGCCATCGAGTTTGAGGGCGCCGATTCGGTCGCGGCCGTCTTCCTCGAGCCTGTGCAGAACTCCGGAGGTTGCTTCCCGCCGCCCCCCGGATACTTCGATCGGGTGCGCGAGATCTGCGACGAGTACGACGTGCTCATGGTCTCCGACGAAACCATCTGTGCCTATGGCCGCATCGGCGACATGTTCGCCTGCAACGATTTCGGCTATGTCCCCGACATCATCACGAGCGCCAAGGGCATCACCTCCGGCTACGCTCCGCTGGGTGCGATGATCGCCTCGGATCGTCTGTTCGAGCCGTTCGGCCCCGGTGGAGAAGAAACCTTCTACCACGGCTACACCTTCGGCGGTCACCCCGTCGCCTGTGCCGCCGCGATGGCGAACTTCGACGTGTTCGAAAAGGAGAAGCTCAACGACCACGTCCATGAGAACGCAGCCGCGTTCAAGTTCACGCTCGAGAAGCTCAAGGACCTGCCGATCGTCGGTGACGTTCGCGGTGAGGGCTTCTTCTACGGCATCGAACTCGTCAAGGATCGTGACACCAAGGAGTCCTTCACCGAGGAGGAGTCGGAGCGCATCCTCAAGAACTTCGTGTCCGCGAAGATGTACGAAAACGGCCTGTACTGCCGCGCCGATGACCGTGGAGACCCAGTCATCCAGCTCTCGCCTCCGCTGACCGTGGGTCAGAAGGAGTTCGATGAGATGGAGCAGATCATCCGCGGCGTCCTCTCAGAAGCCTGGACGAAGCTCTGATCGCAGTCGTGCTCGCAGCTTGCGACCTGGCCACAGGCTGAACAAGCACTCACACAGAAGCGGCCCCGTCTCCTCATCCGAGGAGTCGGGGCCGCTTCTTGCTGTTGGAACCAGCTCAGTCGCCTTGGAATGCGTCTGACACGAGCCGAGGCCGTGCCAGACCTCGAATCCGAATCAGACGCCGAATCCGAATCAGACGCCGAGGTGCTCGGCCAGGTAGTTCTCGACCTGATCGAGGCTGACGCGCTCCTGGCTCATGTCATCACGCTTGCGGATCGTGACCGCGTTGTCGTCGAGCGAGTCGAAGTCGAACGTGATGCACAGCGGGGTGCCGATCTCGTCCTGACGACGGTAGCGACGACCGATCGCACCGGCATCGTCGAAGTCGATGTTCCAACGCTTGCGCAGCCGGGCAGCGAGCTCCTTAGCCTGCGGGGACAGCTTCTCGTTGCGACTCAGAGGCAGCACGGCGGCCTTGATCGGAGCCAGGCGCGGATCGAGCTTGAGCACGATGCGCTTGTCGACGCCGCCCTTCGTGTTCGGGGCCTCGTCCTCGAAGTAGGCGTCGACGAGGAATGCCATCATCGACCGGGTCAGGCCGAAGGAAGGTTCGATGACATAAGGAGTGAAGCGTTCACCGCTGGCCTGGTCGAAGTACTGCAGCTTCGCGCCCGATGCCTCGGTGTGGGTGCCCAGGTCGTAGTCGGTGCGGTTGGCCACACCCATGAGCTCGCCCCATTCCGATCCCTGGAAGCCGAAGCGGTACTCGACGTCGATCGTGCCGGACGAATAGTGTGCCCGGTCGTCTTCAGGGACGTCGAGGCGACGCACGTTGTCTTCGCTGATTCCCAGATCGAGGAACCAGTTCCAGCAGGCTTCGATCCATTCGCGATAGTAATCGTCGGCCTCTTCGGGGCGGACGAAGTACTCGATCTCCATCTGCTCGAACTCGCGGGTGCGGAAGATGAAGTTTCCGGGAGTGATCTCGTTGCGGAATGCCTTGCCGATCTGGCCGATGCCGAACGGCGGCTTCTTCCGTGCCGCGGTGATGACGTTGTTGAAGTTCACGAAGATGCCCTGAGCGGTCTCCGGGCGCAGGTAGTAAAGGCCTGCATCCGAGTCGACAGGGCCCAGGAAGGTCTTGACCAGGCCGGAGAACTCCTGCGGCTCGGTCCACTGTCCGCGTGTTCCGCAGTCGGGGCAGACGACGTCGGCCATCCCGTTCTCGGGCGCCTTGGAGTGCTTGGCCTCATAGGCCTCGACGAGGTGGTCCTCGCGGTGGCGCTTGTGGCAGTTGAGGCATTCGACGAGCGGATCGACGAAGGTCTCCACATGTCCGGAGGCCTCCCATACGCGCTTGGGCAGGATGATGGAGGAGTCGAGTCCGACAACGTCTTCACGACCGCGGACGAAGGTCTGCCACCACTGGGACTTGATGTTGTCCTTGAGCTCAACGCCCAATGGCCCGTAGTCCCAGGCCGAACGGGATCCGCCATAGATCTCTCCGGCTTGGAAGACGAATCCTCTGCGTTTGGCCAGGGCGATGACGGCATCCAACTTGGACTGTGCCACGTTAATTCTCCTTGAGGTAGTTCGCCGACGGCCGGCTGCCGTGGCTCGCAGATACAGCCTATCTGTTCAGCTCCAGTCCGAGGGGATGCCCCCATGGGCGACGGAACTCACACTTTCTCCGGGCCTGAGAAACACCTCGGCGGGCGTGTGGCATGTAGCATTGAGGTACACCCAAACCTTTCTCCGTACTGACGGTTTTCACGTCTGTCCAAGCAAACCTTGGATCTCATACGGTTTCGGCCCGGATTGCTCACGATGATTGCACAAGCGGCCGCAGGGTAGATCGCCACTAAAGTCATCTGCGATCAAGTGTGTGCCGACGTGAGAGAGAAAAACTCATGACAGATGTGTCAACATCCGACATCGATACAACACCGAAGTTCGCCGAGCTGGGTCTCCACCCGCTCGTCCTCCAGGCAGTCGAGGCCCAGGGCTACGAAACCCCGACCCCGATCCAGGCCGCAACCATTCCCGCGCTGACCGATGGTCGCGACGTCATCGGACTGGCTCAGACCGGTACCGGCAAGACTGCTGCTTTCGCCCTTCCGGCCCTGTCTCACCTCGCCGAGGCGGGCCGTGCCAATGACGGTCCCTTCGCTCTGGTGCTCACCCCCACCCGCGAGCTTGCGATCCAGGTCGCCGAGGCATTCACCTCGTATGCGACCAACCTCAACGACTTCTCAGTCCTCCCGATCTACGGCGGCCAGGCCTACGGCCCACAGCTGGCCGGCCTCAAGCGCGGCGCACAGGTCGTCGTGGGCACACCGGGTCGTGTCATCGACCATCTCAAAAAGGGCTCCCTCAAGCTCGGCAGCCTCCAGCACCTCATTCTCGATGAGGCCGACGAGATGCTCAAGATGGGCTTCGCCGAGGACATCGAAGAGATCTTCAGCCAGTCCGGTGACTCCCGTCAGGTGGCTCTGTTCTCCGCCACGATGCCGACGTCGATCCACCGCCTGACCGGCAAATACCTCAACAATCCCGAAGAAGTGCGCGTCGATGCGAAGTCGCAGACCGGATCGAACATCCGTCAGCGCTACTTCATGGTCCAGCACTCCCACAAGCTCGACGCTCTGACCCGAATCCTCGAGGTCGAGGAGTACGAGGGCATCATCATGTTCGTGCGCACCAAGCAGGCCACGGAAGAACTGGCAGAGAAGCTGCGTGCACGTGGCTTCAAGGCCGCAGCGATCAACGGTGACATTCCCCAGCAGGCTCGTGAACGCACGATCGACATGCTTCGCGCCGGAAAGGTCGACATCCTCGTCGCCACCGACGTCGCGGCCCGTGGCCTCGATGTTGAGCGCATCACCCTGGTCGTCAACTTCGATATCCCCCACGACACCGAGTCCTATGTCCACCGCATCGGACGCACCGGCCGTGCCGGACGTTCGGGTGAGGCGATTCTCTTCGTCACCCCGCGTGAGCAGCGCCTCCTCGGCTCCATCGAGCGTGCGACGAAGCAGAAGGTCGAGCCGTTGACGATGCCCAGCGTCGAACAGCTGACGAACACCCGTGTGGAGAAGTTCACGAAGCGCATCGACGATGTGCTTGCCACGACCGAGCTGACCGAACTCGCAACCGTCATCGAACAGTACGAGCTCTCCCGCAATGTTCCAGCGACGGACATCGCAGCTGCTCTGGCATCCATGGTCCTCGAGTCGAACTCCCTCAAGGCCGATCCCATGCCGGAACCCGGCCGTGGCAAACCCGGCCGTGACCGTGACTCCGGGGGCCGCGACGGCAAGCCCGGCCGTGAGCGCTCGTCCCGTCCGCGTGATGAGAACATGACCACCTACCGTCTGGCCATCGGCCGCAACGAACGCCTGCAGCCAGGTGCCGTCGTCGGCGCCATCGCCAACGAAGGCGGACTCACCTCGAAAGAGATCGGTCACATCGACATCCGGTCGAACCACACCTTGGTCGATCTGCCCAAGGACCTCGATTCCTCGGTCATGCGCAAGCTCTCCAACACCGAGATCCAGGGTCGCCCGATCGATATCCGTCCCGATTCGGGCCGTCCTGCTCGCCCGTTCAAGAAGCGCAACTTCGACAAGCAGCCCGGCGATAACCGCAGCTTCCGGGGTGATCGCCGCGGAGGCGCCAAGAAGTTCAGCAATGACCGCTTCGGCGGCGAACGCTCACACGACCGCTACTGAGGCGCTGGGCAGTGCGCAGTCACTGCCGCTCCTGAGCCGCCGGCACTGCTGAACCGCAGAGCGGACTTCGACACCGAGCTCACAGACGAGAAGAGGTCCCGCAACGTTTTCGTTGCGGGACCTCTTCTCGTCTGCCGCAGCGATCGTCGTGCGCAGGCCCACCTGCGCCCGGCAATCAAGCTGCTTCGGGTGACGTCACATTCCTCGGAGCTCCCGGAAAATCTAGGAGCTCGCCCGATCGACAGCACCGCCGAAGCGACGGTCACGACGCGCATACTCCTCTATCGCAGCCCACAGGGTACGGCGATCGACATCGGGCCAGAGGACGTCCTGGAAGACCATCTCGGCGTAGGCGGACTGCCACAGCAGGAAGTTCGAGGTGCGCTGCTCGCCAGAGGAGCGCAGGAACAGGTCGACGTCGGGCACCTGCGCGGCGTAGAGACGCGAGCGAACAGTCTTCTCGCTGACCTTTCCGGGTTTGAGCTTCCCGGCGGCCACCTCGGCGGTGATCTGGTTGACCGCGTCGACGATCTCCGACCTGCCGCCGTAGTTGACGCAGAACTGGAGGACCAGGCCGGTGTTGTGTTTGGTCATCTCGGCCGCAGACTCGAGCTCGTCGATGACCGATCGCCACAGGCGACCACGCCGCCCAGCCCACACGATGCGCACGCCAAGCGCATTGAGCTCATCACGGCGGCGCCGGATGACATCACGGTTGAAGCCCATGAGGAACCGAACCTCGTCCGGGGACCGCTTCCAGTTCTCGGTGGAGAATGCATAGGCGGAGAGATACTCGACACCCATCTCGATGGCGCCGTGGATGACCTCGAGGAGCGAAGCCTCTCCGGCTTTGTGGCCTTCGGTGCGCGGCAGTCCGCGCTCGTTGGCCCAACGGCCATTGCCGTCCATGACCACCGCGACGTGATTCGGGACGAACTTCGCCTCGATGTGCGGAGGCCGGGCTCCACTGTGGTGCGGGGGTGGCGCGGGATAGCTCATCTGCTCTCCAGAACTCTCAGTGATCGGATATTGCGTTCCAAGTGCCATGACACCCAGTCCGAGACGAGTTTGGACCCGTCGATCTGGTCGTGGAGGTCCGAGGATTCCGCTCGCTGCCAGTCACCGGAGAGCAGCGCGGCCATGTGTTCCAGTGCGTCGGTGTCAGGCAGAGCCGCTCCGCTGGGTCGGCAGGTGGTGCAGACCGCTCCGCCCAGGGAAGCCGAGAACGCGCGATGGGGACCTGGCCTGCCGCATTGCGCGCAGTCAAGCAGACTCGGGGCCCAACCGGCCACGGACATGGCCCGGAGCAGATACGCGTCGAGGGCCAACCTCGGCGGGTGCTCGCCATTGCACAGGGAGCGGATTGCGGAGACGAGAAGCAGGAAGTGGGGGCGCGACTGGGGTTCGACCTCCGTGATGCGCGCGGCAGTCTCAGCCATCACGCTCGCGGCGGAATACGCGTCATAGTCCGCGCCGATGCCACGTGCGAAGGGCTCGATCAGCTCGACCTGGGTGACGATGTCGAGGCTGCGGCCGACGTGGCACTGCAGATCGACGAGCATGAAGGGTTCGAGACGGGAACCGAAACGTGACTTGGTGCGACGAATGCCCTTCGCTACTGCTCTGATCAGCCCGTGGCTGCGGGTGAGAACAGTGACGATGCGGTCGGCTTCGCCGAGCTTGTGCCCCTGGAGCACGATGCCTTCATCACGATAATTGTGCACCCGCCCATTATCGCAGAGTGCGACGAGGAAACATCCCCGCCGCACTTAGGCATCAATTGTGAGATTTAAGTTGTGCGATTGTGCCTCGACGGATGCTGCGATCAACGCGTCGGCGGTCGTTCCACACCGCTTCGGCGGGCTAGCCGACGCTCGATCAACGCCAACGTCGAATACAGCGTCGCCGGGGACGACAAAGTCGAACGCGGCGTTGATCGAGCGCTGCCGTGCCGCATGCCGGGATCAGCGTTCGCGCTCACCGTCGCGGTCACGGGCGGCACGGTTGACTGCCGACACGACAGCCTTGAGCGAGGCCTTGGTGATGTTCGGGTGCAGTCCGGCACCCCAGACCACACGGTCCTCGACTGCGAGTTCGACGTACGCTGCTGCCATGGTGTCAGCACCCGAGCCGATGGCGTGCTCGGTGTAGTCCTGGAGACGAACGTCGACGTCGAAGTTGTCGATGAGCACCTTCACCAGCGCATCGATCGGCCCCTTGCCGCGGCCTTCGTAGGTGCGTTCCTGACCGTCGACGATGAGGTCGACCTCGACGCGCTCCGAGGCGCCTGAGTCGTCGACCGTACCGGAGTCGGTGCGCAGACCCACGATCTGGAACCGGCCCCAGGCCTTGTCCTGATCGTCGCTGGGCAGGTACTCATGGTTGAAGATGCGGCGGATCTCCTCGGCGGAGACCTCTCCCCCGCCTTCGGTGTGGACCTGGACGGCACGGGAGAACTCGACCTGCATGCGACGAGGCAGATCCAGACCGTACTCGCTCTTGAGCAGGTAGGTGACTCCGCCCTTGCCGGACTGCGAGTTCACGCGGATGATCGCCTCGTACGAGCGGCCCAGATCCTTGGGGTCGACCGGCAGGTAGGGCATGTCCCATTCCATCAGGTCCACCGGTACGCCCTGTTCGTTGGCATTCTTCTCACGGTCGGCGAACGCCTTGTTGATGGCGTCCTGATGCGAGCCGGAGAAGGAGGTGAAGACGAGGTCACCGCCATAGGGATGACGTTCGTGGACGCCGATCTGGTTGCATTCGGTGACGGTGTGGATGACTTCGTCGATGTCGGAGAAGTCCAGTTCGGGATCGACACCCTGGGTGTAGAGGTTGAGTGCGACGGTGACGAGGTCGAGGTTTCCGGTTCGTTCGCCGTTGCCGAAGAGGCAGCCTTCGACCCTGTCGGCACCGGCCATGATGCCCATCTCCGCGGCCGCCACACCGGTTCCCCGATCGTTGTGGGGGTGCAGGGACACGGCCACATCGTCGCGGTAGGGCATGTTCCGGCAGAACCATTCGATCTGGTCGGCGTAGGTGTTCGGGGTGCCGCGCTCAACCGTGGCGGGCAGGTTGACGACAGTCTCGCGGCCCGAGGCCGGCTGCCACGTGTCGAGGACGCTGCCGACGATGTCGAGGGCGAACTCGGGTTCGGTGTCGACGAAGATCTCGGGTGAGTACTGGTAGCCGAAGTCGACGTCGCCCAGCAGCGACTCAGCGTGCTTCATGACCGCCTGGGTGCCACGGGTGGCGATGTCACGAGTCTGATCGAAGCCCTCACCGTCGAAGCCGAACACGACCTTGCGGAAGACCGGTGCCGTCGCGTTGTAGAGGTGGACGGTCGGCTTCTGCGCACCGACGAGGGACTCCACCGTGCGTTCGATGAGGTCCTCGCGGGCCTGGGTGAGAACGGAGATGCGCACATCGTCAGGAATGGCGTCCTGCTCGATGATCTCGCGGACGAAGTCGAAGTCGACCTGGCTGGCTGCGGGGAAGCCGACCTCGATCTCCTTGAAGCCGAGCTTGACGAGGAGGTCGAACATCTTGCGCTTGCGCTCGGGCGTCATCGGATCGATGAGAGCCTGGTTGCCGTCACGCAGATCGGTGCTCAGCCAACGCGGGGCCTTCCGGATCAGCTGGTCGGGCCAGGTGCGGTCGCGCATGTCGAGAGCGATCCGGTCCTGAAAGGACTTGTATTTGCCAAATGGCATGGGGGTCGGCTTCTGCAGTTTCATGGTTCCTCAATCATCGATCGTGAGCTTCATCAGCATAGGAAAACTCCGCGACGAGTGTGCTGTGAAGTTCAGGACTCGTCGCGGCAAGGAAGGAGGAGCAACCTGTGAGCCACACAATCAACATAGCCCTGGTTGCGCCGTCCGCCCCAAACCTGTCCAAATTCTAAGATCAGGGTCTCGATATCGCCGAGGTGGCCAGTGGTCGTGTGACCCTGTCTCGTCGGCGGCTCTCCCTGGCCGGTGGCCCTAGTCGAGGAAATCGACCGAGGCACGTCGTATGGTGAAGCCGACGCCGGTCTCATCGGACTTGCACGTCATGCCCTCGCGGGTCGATGTGCAGGTCATCCCCTCTGCAGTGATCGATTTGCCGTAGCCGAGCACCCGAGCGGGACCCGAATTTCCCGGCGCCTCGCGACAGGAGAAGCCGGCACCCTTCTCATTGGCCACGACGACACCTCCCCAATTGTCCAACTGGCAGTCATCGGGCTTCTCGCCGGCCGTGTAGTCGAAGGATGAGATGACGCACCGGCTGCGATCCGAATCGATCGTGCAGGAGATGTTGCCAGACGGGGATTTGAACGATTCGGCAGCGGCCGGCGGCGCCGAGGTCGTCGGACTGCCTGTCTCTGAGCCTGCACTGTCGGAGGGCCCCTGCGAGGATGTGTCGGACGCGGCGTCATCCTTGCCCTGCGTCGCGTCCCAGGCGATGTATCCGACGATGCCGAGAGCGACCACCAGGGCGATCGCGGCCAGGACCCAGAGCCATCCCGGTACCTTCTTCGTCTCGGGCTCACGTCGGTGGGGTCCGCCGGGGCCTGCTGGTCCACCAGGGCCGCCGGGGCCTGCTGGTCCACCAGGGCCGCCGGGGCTTGCTGGTCCACCAGGGCCGCCTGGGCCGTATCCGCCGGGTCCACCAGTGCCGTATCCGGCCGGGCCGTATCCACCGGGGCCGGGGCCGGCACCTCCGGGTCCCCCTGGGCCGTATCCGCCGCTGCTGGGGCCGCCTGAGCCGCCACCGGGCCCATGGGCTCCGCCTGCTGGTCCGCGGCCGCCACTTGCTGCGTAGGCGGCTGCGGCATGTGGGGCGTAGGGTGATGCGCCGTTGGGCACGTGCGACTCGCTTCCGGAGTAATCAGTGGGATGTGGTTGAGTGGCAGGCGGCCCTGGTGCACCGAAATCGGCACCCCATGGTTCGGGATTCGGAAGGTTCCCGGCCGAGGGGCCCTGCGGATTCCACTGCTTCGGTGCAGAGGCGGCTTCTGCCTCGGCGATGTCCTCGGACCTCACCTTTCGCGGTGGCAGGTGACTATCAGCTCGCGGTGGCAGGTGACTGACAGCGGATTCGTGATTCTCCGCCGCGGCAAGCTGGCGCAGCTCTTCGAGACTGAGCACCTCGGTGGCCTCGGCCCCGTCGGAGGACACCATCGACCGGAGTCTGGCCAGCTCGTCCGAGCTGAGGGCTTGAGTCGAACCATCCGCGGCAGGGGATCTGTCCTGGCCGATGAACAACTGCGTTGTGATCGAATCCGGAGACTCCTCGGCCGGCTTCCGACGCCCAGGGCGCGGAGGTTGGTTCGGCACAGGTGGAATGCTCATGGGCTCATTTTCGCATAGTCGCCTCCGCCGTGTTCTCAAGGTTCGTGAGAAGATGACCTCATGTTCAGTGGTGGAGCCCGGACCGGGACCGGTCTGACGGTCGCTGTTCTGGCCTTGACGCTGTCGTCATGCCAGACGCCGACCGACAGCGAAGACGATGACGGTGCATCTGCTCATTCTGCGGTGGTCGCGGCACCTGCACAGCGCAACGACGTCGGTGATTTCGCTGCCCCCGCACAGATGACTCCGCCCGGGGCTGAGACCACCGAAGCAACGGGTCCAGCCCACCCAGTTCAGGTCCCCGGGCTGGGTCCGGAGACCGCTGCACAGATTCCCGCAGAGACCTCTCAGGTCCTCGTCGCCAGCGGGGCGGAGGCGAGTTCCGATTCCGGGCAGCTGAGTTTCTACACCTTCGATGACGGGGCGTGGAAGAAGGCCAAGACCTTCGACATTCACAATGGGAAGAAGGGCTGGCTGGCCGACCGCAGAGAGGGGGACAAGACATCACCGATCGGTGTATTCACACTCAGCGATGCGGGCGGGTACAAACAGGACCCGGGGACCGCACTTCCCTATACCCAGGATGATCGACTTCCGTCGTCGGCGACAGTGGCCTACGGGCCCGAATACGAACGGGTCTTCGACTACACCATCGCAATCGACTACAACCGTGTGCCGGGCACACCGCCCACCGACACGACCCGCCCGCTGGGGTGGGACAAGGGCGGTGGGATCTGGCTGCATCTCGATCATGATTCGGGAACGAACGGCTGCGTGACTCTCAAGGAGAAGGACCTCAAATGGATCCTTGAGACCATCGACCCCGAGGCCCACCCGCGCATCGCCATGGGACCTGAGTCCCAGCTGCAGAAGTAGAGGCACCGAGATGCGAGAGCTCATCATCTCCCTCGTGCAGACGATCAACGGATCGTATGCCCAGGACGGCTGGTCGACAGGCGTGTCCACGAAGGCCGATTTCTCCTACTTCACGTCCCTGCGCAAGCAGGCAGGTGCCATCATCATCGATCGCAGGACCGCACTCAATCCCGCACTGCCGGTCATCAACGCGCCAGGCAAAGCCCTCGAACACACTCCCGTGCATGTCCTCACCGAATCAGACCCGGCCGAACTGAGCAGACAGCTCTCGAAGGCGGGCCTCGACTACCGAGCTCAGCACTTCACTCCCGACACTGCCGCGCAGGTGCTCGACGACCTCGAGTCCACGAATGAGACTCTGGTGTGCGAGTCCGGACCCAATCTGGCCTACCGTCTCCTCGATGCCGCCCCGGGTGCCGAACTGCACCTGAGCCTCAGCCCGCTCTACTCTCGGAACACCGGCAGCCACTTCTCCCAACTGGAAGCCACCCTCAACCTGCGACTCATCGATGTGCGAACCGTCGATGACCAGATCTTCATCCGCTACGCCAAGGCATGACCTAGACGTTGAGCGCAGTGCTGATCTCGTACTCGTCCGGTCGGGACAGGAGCGCGCTGACAGCATCGGCGACTGCGGGAAGGCCGATCGTCTCCACTCCCCCGCGCAGATCATTGCGGTCATCACCGCCGATGGGCGCCATGACTTTGAGTTCCCGGTAGTGCACGGCCTCCGTCTCGGCAGCGGCCACCCTGATGAGCATCTCCTGTGCTGCACCGAAGACGCTGATCGCTCCGGACCCGACGCAGGCCTCGACGCTGGCCACACCATTGAGGGCCAGGTGTCGGACAGGGGCCCGTCCCCCCTCCTCGGCGAGCGCCTCCGACACGGCACAGGCCCCAAAATGACCACGCAGGTAGGAGGAATAGTCCTCATCGAAGGAGTCGATCCCGCGATCGATCATCGACATATCCACGTACCACCCGCCGACCGCAGCGATGACCGCGTCGACAGGCGGTGCGTCCACTCTGCGGAGCTCGTCGATGACGGACTGCGGTCGATCCACCCAATCGGGGGCAAGGACCGGTTCGTAAGCAGTGTCGTCGGCCGGCTGCGCGCGGACTATGCCGGTGATGCGATGGTCGGCGGACAGATGCTGGGCCAGGCCCGTTCCGACATAGCCGGAGGCTCCGAAGATGAGGATGTGCATGTCCGAAGTCTATTTGCTGAGTCCACCGCTGCCTTGACCATGCGGTGTTCGACGGCGAGTCCGGCACCGGGCGCGATAGGGTTCTGTCACGACCGCTTCCCCTCAGTCGAAGGATCTCATGGCCGATCAGCATGAGCTCACACGTCTCGAACAACTCCTCGACAGATTTGCCAATCGGCATCTGACACGGGTGCCGGCCGGGGTGCGCGAGTTCCTCGTCTTCGGGATCAAGCAAGCGTGGGCCTGCCTGTTCGGGGCCCTCATGCTGCTCGCGATCATCGTCACCGCCTGGTGGTACCCGGACGGGGCGAGCCTGGCCCGCAACGACCTCCTCGTGATCCTGGCTGTCCTGATCCAGACGGCGATGCTCCTCCTGCGTCTGGAGACGGGGCGGGAGCTCTGGGTCATCGTGCTGTTTCACATCGTCGGCACGGGAATGGAGATCTTCAAGACCTCGATGGGTTCGTGGAACTATGCCGCCGGTGGCGTTCTCCACATCGCGGCCGTGCCATTGTTCACGGGGTTCATGTACGCCGCGGTCGGCTCCTACATCGTGCGCGTCTATCGTCTCTTCGACCTGCGGTTCAGTCACTACCCGCCGAGGTGGATCACCGCGGTCATCGCCGCAGCGATCTATCTCAACTTCTTCACCCACCACTATGTGGTCGATGTGCGCCTGTTCCTCGTCCTTGCGGTCGGGGTGGCCTTCTTCCGGTGTCGCATGCACTTCCATGTGCACCGTGTGACTCTGCGTATGCCGGTCCTCCTCGCGTTCGTGCTGGTGGCGTTCTTCATCTGGATCGCTGAGAACATCGGCACCGTCACCGGTGCGTGGCTCTACCCGTCCCAGATCGGCGGCTGGGAGATGGTTCCTGTAACCAAACTCGTGGCATGGTTTCTGCTGATGATGATCTCCGTCGTCCTCGTCACCTTCATCTACCCGCCTAAACCTCCAGATGAGGCTAGGTCACCTGATAATCTGAGCTGAAACTCAGACTTGGCCGAAGGAGACACATGGCAGACGCGGATTCAGAGGATTCCAGTGCTCTGGTGGCAGCGGTGCGTCCGCCGTCGGGTGCGCATCGCTTCGTGAGCGCGAAGGTTCTCATCCGTGTCCTCGCAGCGGTCCTCGTCCTACTCCTCGTCATCACCCTGCTCGGCGTCTTCCTCGTTCGACGGTCCTTCCCCACCACCGACGGTGACATGTCGCTGCCTGGCCTCAATGCCGAGGTCAGTGTCACCCGGGACGAGTCAGGAGTCCCGACCGTAGAGGCCAGCAATTCCCATGACCTCTTCATGGCTCAGGGCTTCGTCCATGCCCAGGATCGGTTCTGGGAGATGGACTTCCGCAGGCACGTCACCTCGGGCCGACTCTCGGAACTCTTCGGAGAGTCACAGTTCAGCACCGACTCGTTCATTCGCACGCTGGGCTGGCGAAAGGTCGCCGAGGCGGAGGTCGCGGCTCTTGATGACAAGACGCGAGCGTACTACGAGGCCTATGCCGAGGGTGTCAACGCCTATCTGCATGACAAATCCCCCACCGAGGTGTCTCTCGAGTACGGAGTCGTCGGCCTCCAAGCCGGTGGGGTTGAGATCGAGGAGTGGACTCCTGTCGACAGCGTCTCCTGGCTCAAGGCCATGGCCTGGGACCTGCGTTCGAACGTCGAAGACGAGATCGATCGAGCGATCAGCCAGACCGCGCTCGACGACGAGCAGATGGCCGATATCTACCCCGACTACCCCTATGACACCCGCCCCACGATCATCGGCGGCAATGCCGGTGCCAAATCGCGCGCTGCCGGCAGCAAAGGCAGCAAGACCGGTAAGGACAAGGCCGGCGACGAGTCCTCCGATGGTGAGGCACATGCCGGCGGAGAGGTGACTGCGGCACAGCCTCAGCCACCGGGACACGGGGCAGGGAGCGAGACTCCGTCCAACCTCGGCGAACTCAAACAACATCTGCGATCACTGCCTGTGCTGTTGGGAGTCAACAGTCACGACATCGGGTCGAACTCGTGGGTGGTCTCCGGTGAGCGCACTGCCACCGGTGGCCCGCTGCTGGCCAATGATCCGCACCTGGCTCCAGCCATGCCCTCCGTGTGGCATCAGATCGGTCTGCGCTGCACCAAGATCACACCCGAATGTCCCTTCGACGTATCCGGGTTCTCGTTCTCGGGACTGCCCGGTGTCGTCATCGGACACAACCAGTCCATCGCTTGGGGCCTGACGAACCTGGGACCTGATGTCGCCGACCTCGTGGTCGAGAAGATCCGCGATGGCAAGGTCCTCCGTGATTCCGGGGACGAACCCGTGACCACGCGCAAGGAGACCGTGAAGATCGCGAAAGAGAAACCGCGCGAAATCACGATCCGTTCAACACGCAACGGTCCCCTCATCTCCGACCTCGAGGGACCCTATCGCGGCGTGCTCGATGCCTCCACCGGGGCGAACACCGCGGACACGAAATCAGGCCCAGCCGACGAGCACTACCAACTGGCGTTGCAATGGACGGCACTTGAACCCGGCAACACAGCCTCCGCGATCTTCGGACTCAACGCTGCGAGGAACTGGAAGGAATTCCGAGGGGCTTCCTCACTCTTCGATGTGCCCTCCCAGAACCTCGTCTACGCGGACACCGCCGGCAACATCGGCTACCAAGCCCCGGGAAAGATCCCCAAACGCGGCAAGGGTGACGGCATGTTGCCACGCCACGGCTGGAAAACAGACGAGGACTGGCAGGGTTACATCGACTTCAAAGACCTGCCGAGTCTTTACAACCCCGAGCGCGGATGGATTGTGACGGCTAACAACCCGGTCACTCCCCCGGGAGAATCCGTCCAGCTGAGCAATGACTTCGACGATGGGGACCGAGCTCGACGGATCACGAAGCTGCTGCGCGACACAATGTCTC
Organism: Brevibacterium sp. CBA3109; assembly: GCF_040256645.1. NCBI lineage: Bacteria > Bacillati > Actinomycetota > Actinomycetes > Micrococcales > Brevibacteriaceae > Brevibacterium > Brevibacterium koreense. Next base: position 2,040,198 of record NZ_CP158281.1, read on the forward strand.
AGGGAGATGTCACGACAGCCGACATGTCCCGGATCCAGGGTGATGACCTCAATCCCCTGGCGTTGACGCTGATCCCGCTGCTGGAAGAAATCGATGCGGGCAAGGACACCAACATCGCCGAAGCGCAGAAACTGCTCGCAGACTGGGATGGCCGAGATGATGCCAACAGTGCCGCCGCAGCCTATTTCAATGTGCTCTCGAAGACGATCCTCGACGAAGTCTTCGCTCCGAAGCTGCCCGATGCGGTGCCACCTGCGGGCGGATCCCGGTGGTACCTCATCATCAAGAACCAGCTGCAGAAACCCGATTCCGAATGGTGGGTCGACGACGAGGTCGAGGGCCGGGACGAAGCATTGGCCCGGGCCATGGACTCGGCGTGGAAGACGACCGAGGATCTGCTCGGGTCCGAACCCGTGACCTGGCGGTGGGGCATTCTGCACCGGCTGACTATCCGCAATGCCAGCCTCGGCGAATCAGGGATCAAACCCGTTGAGCGGCTATTCAATCGGGGCCCCTATGAGGTCGCTGGCGGATCGGGAGAAGTCAACGCCACAGGCTGGGACGCCGCGGCCGGTTACGAGACGAACTGGGTGCCCTCGATGCGCCAGATCGTGGACCTCAAGGACTTCAACCACTCGCAGTGGATCAACCTCACCGGCGCCTCCGGACATGCTTTCCACCCGCATTATGCCGACCAGACCGATGATTGGGCCGCCAATAGGACCCGACCGTGGCCGTACACGCCCGACGCATTGGACCGGCACACCGAAGATACTCTGGTGCTGCGGCCCTGAGATCAGCTCTTGGGCAGGATCTTCGCTTCGAGGAAGTTCGCCACATCGTCTTCCCAGCGGACGGGGTCGATGTTCCATTCCTTGGTGTGGCGGGCCTTGTCATAGACGGGCATCGTCACGAGGTCGCGACGCACGGATGCCAGCGCGTGGGATGGCGCGGACGGCACGAATTCGTCATCGTCGGAGTGGATGAGCAGCACCGGAACGTCGAGCTCCGCCGCGCGTGTCACCCAGTCCAGCCGGCCCAGGTCCAAAGGCGTCTGCAGTCCGGTGATCGGTCGCGCCCACGGTTGGGTGATCATCTCCAGAGTGAGTTTGGCGATCGGCGTCGGAAGCATATTGCGGCGAGCCTGGCCGTCAAGGACATTCACCCAGTCGACGACGGGCCCGTCGAGGACGAGGGCCTTCACATACCGGCGGTTCCTGCCACGGGAGGCGGCCTGCAACGCGATGGCTCCGCCCATCGACCAGCCGAAGAGGACGACGTCGCGGGCCCCGCGTGAGATCGCGAAGTCGATTGCAGCGTCCACGTCGATCCACTCGGTGTCGCCGAGGCCGTAGCGGGATGTGGTCTCGACCCTGACCTCGGCGTCGTTGCGGTAGGACATGGCGATGGCCGGCACGCCCAAGGTGTTGAGGATCGGGGCGGCGCGCAGGCCCTCGGCTCGGGTGCTGGCACGACCATGGACGAGGATCGCCCACGTGTCCTGAGGTTCGGGATGATCGGTGGGCAGCAGCCAGGCAGGCAGTCGTCCGGCATCGGATTCGATCTCGATGTCCTCGGCGTTCACTCCTGCCGCCAACGGTTCCGGGTACACGATGCCCGTCCACCGGCCGTGAGAGGCGCGTTTGATGTCTCCGCGGGTCACCGAGAGGATCTCCCGGGACACGGTTCTCGAGCGCGGATCGTATTCGACGATATCGCCGATCACAGCATGGCCGGCACCCTGGTTAAAGTAGAGTCCATAGGTCCCGCGCACCGTGGTCTCTTCATCGGCAGGCAGATGAATGCGCATATTGGGCGGAAACCCGTCGGTGTGGAGAATCTCGAGTTCTTCCGGCGCGTTCTCGGGAACGACGATTCTGCGTGCGAAATATGCGGCCAGCCCCGAGGACGCCACCGAGATCACGGTGCCGATCCCAGCACCGACACCCACCGAAGCCAGAAGCAGGCGAGTCGGGAATTTAGTGTCGCGAACCATGAAAACCTCCTGACTTCATTGTCACCCAAGGAATGAGTAGTCTCCAAACGCTGTTGTGCAGGTGAAAGGGCTCCTCTGAGCCCGAGTGCAGTGGGACAATGGACTGCAACAGAAATCGACAAGCACCGGAGGTCGCGATGAGTCAGTCGCCCAACGTCAACACAGAAGCCAATTCCGAGGAGATCCGCTGGCAGGACGTGCTCACCCCTGACGAGTTCACGGTGCTGCGACAGGGAGGGACCGAGCGTCCATTCACCGGCGAATACGTCGACACAACCACCGTGGGAATGTACCAGTGTCGTGCCTGTGGAGCAGACCTGTTCCCCTCGGACACCAAGTTCTCCTCGCACTGCGGTTGGCCCTCGTTCTACGCTCCCCTGGCCGAGGACCGAGTTCGTTACCTCCGCGATTCTTCGATGGGCATGGAGCGCGTCGAGGTTCGGTGCGCCAACTGCGATTCACACATGGGTCACCTCTTCGAGGGTGAAGGCTACGACACCCCCACCGACCAGCGATACTGCCTGAACTCGATCTCGCTGCGCCTCGTCGACGGTCAGGAGTGAGCGAAGGATCGCCGCTCGTCGTCAAAACATTCGACGAGCTGAGCGTTGCTGAACTCTACGGGATCGTCCAGCTGCGGTCGCAGGTCTTCGTCGTCGAGCAGGACTGCGTCTTCCTCGATCAGGACGGTGTCGACACATTCCCGCAGACTCTGCACGCCTTCTACCCCGATGATGCGCGGACCATATCGGACAGCCACGGCGCCGAGGTGGGCCGCAGTCTTGCTCCCAAGGCATATGCCCGTATCCTGCCGCCCGATATCCCTGACGGCCCGGCCTTCGAGCCGGGAGCCCGCAGCATCAGCCGCGTCGTGACGAACCCGCATGTGCGCGGCCAAGGCTGGGGTCGTAGGCTCATCGGCGAGATCGTGGCCGGTCATGGGCATCGCCTGCTGACGCTGAACGCCCAGTCTCATCTTGAGAGTTTCTACACGAGCTTCGGATTCAGCCAGAATGGCCCCCGGTTCATCGAAGACGGGATCGAGCACACTCCGATGTCACGTCGAGTCAGCACCTGAGGACTCCACGTCGACTGTCTTCGAGGGATCGATGGCGTTGGAGGCCTCGACCGCGTGAGACGTGTGGGAGGCCTCGACCGCCTGGGAGGCGTCGACAGCCTCGATGAGACGCGTCATCATGGAGTGGAGCTCGCGCAGTTCCGCCTCACCCATATCGAGTTTGGCCATCATCTGCCCCGGAATGGCCTCAGCGGTCCCCCGCAGCTTGGCACCGGCAACGGTCAGCGAGACCTCCACAACTCTCTCGTCATGGCTGCCGCGCCGCTTCTCCACGTAGCCCAGGGCCTCGAGGCGCTTGATCAGCGGCGACACTGTTGCGGCCTCAAGGCGCAGCAGCTCGGCGATCTTCCTCACCGGCAGCGTTTCGTGCTGCCACAGAGCCAACATGACCAGATATTGCGGGTGGGTGAGGTGGATGGGCTCGAGCACCGAACGATAGGCGGAGATCACTCCGCGGGAAGCGACGGCCAAAGCAAAGCAGATCTGGCTCTCCAGAGCCAGCGGATCGTACGAGGTCGGCATCGTTTCGGTGTCCTTCCGACGAGACTGGTCTATGCGTCGACTCTATGCGTCGACCAAGCTGAACTATTAGTTAGTGCACTAACGTTTAACGTACACTGGATGTATTGTGATCGCCTCAGACGAGCACCTATCTCACCAGCTCGCCACCACCGAATGGACTCGCATGCCAGACTCACACGATTCCCAGCGACGAGTTGCATGGCTCAATCGCTTCTTCCGCAAGATCGTCGGTCCTGCACAAGTCGATAATTCCCGACCCGGTGGCTACTACGAGAACGAGCACCTGCGCCACGAACGACTCGACGCGATGGGCTTGGAGATGCGTACGGATGCCAATGGCCACTCGTATGTGGTGGAGAAGAAGAAGTCCGAGTGATCAGGCTTCTGCCTTGATCAGGCTTCTGCCTTGATTAAGTTTCTGCCCTGATCAGGACCAGGGATCCTTCGAAGTGCGAAGCGATCCGCAGAGCGCCATGTGCTTTACCCCAACTTCCATTCTCCAGGCTCTCGCGCAGATTCTCGACCGACCGCCGTTCCGTGACTTCCTTGCCAGACGATTCAGGGCCACGGCGAGGCAGTGTGTCCTGCCGCGGCCTCGAAGCAGTCCGTCGAATCGGCCGGTGAAACTCAGCGCCAGTCGCTGATGATGTCCACGAGTTCCCGGAGTGGTCCGGTGTAGAACGGGACCTCTTCGCGCACGTGCAGACGGGCCTCAGTGTTCCGAAGCTCGCGCATCAGATCAACGATGCGGTGAAGCTCCGGGGCTTCGAAGGCCAACAGCCATTCGTAGTCGCCGAGGGCGAAGGAGGCGATCGTGTTGGCCTTGATGTCCTTGTAGCCTGCGGCAGCCATGCCATGATCGCGCAGCATTGTGGAGCGCTCTGCGGGATCGAGGAGGTACCAGTCGTAGGACCGTACGAAGGGGTACACACAGATGTACTTGCCCGGTTCGTCGTCGGTCAGCAGCGCCGGCAGGTGTGCCTTGTTGAATTCAGCTGGTCGGTGCAGACCCACAACCGACCAGACCGGTTCAAGGACTCCGCCCAGCATGCTGCGACGCACTGCTGAGTAGGCGGCCTGGACGAGTTCGATGCTCGGCGCATGCCACCAGAACATCACATCGGCATCTGCGCGCAGGGCCGAGACATCGTAGATTCCGCGGACGACGAGGCCTTGGTCCTGCAACGGGGCGAGTGCTTCGTGGACCTCACCGGCGAGTTCGGCTCGGTCGGCATCGCCGAGTTCGCCTGCCGAGGCGAAGACCGAGTATGCGATATAGCGCGTCTCATTGTTCGCCTGTTCGATCTGTTCGCCGGTGGGGTTTGAGTATTCGCTCATTCCTGCTCCTTCTTCTGTGTGTGTCAGTGCTTGAGCTTCTGTGTGTCAGTGCTTGAGCACGGTGTGTCGGTGGTCAGTTGTCGGTGAACCGCTCAGGTTCGCCTGGAGGGCTCAGGTCTGCGTGGAGGTGAGTCTCTGGGCCACCGTCTTGGCTCGGTCGATGCAGGCGGGGATGCCTAGACCGAAGTATGCCGAACCCGCCAGTTCGAGGCCGGCAATGCCGGCGATCTCCTCATCGATTCTCGCCACCATTTCGCTGTGGCCCGGCAGATACTGTGGCAGAGCACGTTCCCATCGGTGGGCCTCGGCCGCGATGAGCCGATCTGATCGGCGATCGGCGATGGACTGCCAATCCTCGTAGGCACGTGCGATGAGCTCTTCGTCCTCGCAATCCCGCCAGCCTCCCGGCCCGTCCCCGTATCGTCCGATGCTCATCCTGATCAGGGCGGTGCCTTCAGGAATGTGCTCACGCATCCACGGCCACTTGTTCGACACGAATGTCGAGGCCTTGATGAATGACTTCTCTGTTGGAGGGACGAGGAATCCGGATCCTTCGAGTTCGCGATCACCGACCTCGACGAGTGCCGGGATCAGAGCGGTCGAGGCGTGGGGCACGGATGCGAGCATCGAAGCGGACTGAGGAGCCGCCTCGGCGAGGAGATCCTTCGTCACATGCGCTGGAGTGGCCAGGACGACCGCATCGGAGACCAGGTTGGCGTCCTCGGTCGCCACCGTCCATCGGCCGCCGTCGACCTGCACGGAAGTCACATGTGTGCCGGTGTGGATGGCGCCGCCGTGCTCGCGGATTCGTTCCTCGAGCGCCGGGACCAGGCCGTTGATCCCTCCGACGAGACTCATGAACACCGGTTGCGGGCTCTGCGCATCCGCAAGCTCCGCAGACTGTGCGTCACGTGCGGCGAGCAGGCTCTGAACGAGTTCGAGCACCGAGGTCCCCTCGAGTGCAGCCGGCAGCAGCGCGGGCACCGTTGAGCCCAGTGACAGGTCACGGCACCGTCCCGCATACACTCCCCCAAGCAGCGGGTCGATGAGCGTGTCAACGAGATCAGCGCCGAGGCGGTCCGTCAGGAAATCCCCCAAGGACACATCCCGACCGTCGATCGGACCCGTGATGACCTCATGCGCGACCCGGTCGCTGGCAGCTGCGCCGAGGAGGTCCCTGACCTCGGTCGAGTTGCCGGGCACTCCCATGACTGTGCGTTTGGGAATCGCGTGGAGACGCCCGTTCGACAGGACGCGGGAGCTGTGCGCCGTCGAGGGGAATTCGACGTCCAACCCCAGTTCGGCGGCGAGTTCTTTCGTCTCCCTGCGCCGGTACAGGCTGGCTTCGGCACCGGTGTCGAAACCCACGGGCACAGTCCCGCCCAAGGTCGTCGAGTGCAGGCACCCGCCGAGGCGTGTCTCGGCTTCGAAAAGAGTGACCTGATGCTCGGGTGCAAGGCGATAGGCGGTGACGAGACCGGAGATGCCTCCCCCGACGATCGTGATGTGACTCATCGTCTCAGGACCGTGCGGAGAGGATCTCTGCGGAGACGCGGTGGACTTCTGCCACGATCCGCCCGGGCACTTCGGGATCGGTGTCGGGGAGAACACCGTGACCGAGGTTGAAGACGAAGCCTGCCTCATGTTCCAGGCCCTGCCTCACGATCTCCTCGATGCGCGGTGCCAGAGCCTCCCAGGGGGCGAAGAGCAGTGCCGGATCGAGGTTGCCCTGCAGAGGCTGGCCCGGCTGCACCCGTGTCGAGGCATCGGCCAGGTCGACGCGGAAGTCGACGCCGACCGCTGTGGAACCGGCTCGTGACATGGAGGTCAGGAGCTCACCTGTCTGGACACCGAAGTGGATGCTCGGCACCTCGTGATGGCGCAGCGATTCGAAGACCGCGCTGGAGTGCTCGAGGACGTGGGCTTCGTAGTCACGCCGGGACAGATATCCGGCCCATGAGTCGAAGAGCTGGAACGCGGAGGCTCCGGCGCTCAGCTGTACGTCGAGGAATGTCGATGAGATCCGAGCGAGCTTGCTCAGCAGCAAGGAGAAGATCTCCGGGTCTGCAGCCATGAGGGACTTGGTCTTCTCATGGTTCTTGCTGGGCCCGCCTTCGATGAGGTAGCTGGCCAGGGTGAAGGGAGCACCAGCGAAGCCGACGAGCGGAGTCGCCTGGCCCAGCTCCTCGAGGATCCGACCGATCGATTCCGCTATGTCAGGGATCTGGTCGGGTTCGAGTTCGGCCAGTGCTTCCACATCGGCGCGGCTGCGGATCGGGTTCGCGATCACGGGCCCTGTGCCGGGGACGATTTCCACATCGACACCGGCGGCCTGCAGAGGGACCACGATGTCGGAGAAGAAGATCGCGGCGTCCACGCCATGCCGCCGCACCGGCTGCAGGGTGATCTCTGAGACGAGTTCGGGGGTGCGGCAGGCATCGAGCATCGCAGTGCCTGCACGCAGCTGCCGATATTCGGGAAGTGATCGTCCGGCCTGCCGCATGAACCAGACCGGCGTGTGCGCAATCTGCTCTCCCCGCAGGGCGGGCAACAAGGTTGAAGTCATGTCCCCATCCTCCCATCCCACACGATTCGATGCCCACCGGTTTCCGGTTTCAAGACGCTGTGTCTTGATCGCAGACGCGGGTGAAAACTCTTGGTCCCACCACGGCGTGGACGGTTCACCTCTACCGTGGCCTGATCTATCGTGGCGAGTGTGGTCAACACCTCACCTCTCAATCGCATTCCGTCGGAGTTCTCCGCCGTGACCTCGGTTCTGCGCGAAGCGCGGAACACGAACAACGTCTCGATCTCCGAAATACCGGCACCGGCCCGCTTGGCGCCGTATTCCTATGCTCTGGGTGCCGAGGTCAGCGCCGATGAGACCTTCCTGCGCGCCAGTGGTGAAGCCATCGACGAATTGGCCACCGGCCGCATCGTCGTCCTCTACGATCCCAGCTCCCCCGATGAGTGGGAGGGCCAGTTCCGAGTCGTGTCCTACATCCGCGCCGAGCTCGAGCACGAACTCGGCAATGAGACGATGCTCGGTCCGGTCGCCTGGACCTGGCTCGAAGAGGCGCTTGAAGCAAATGACTGCGAGGTCGTCGCCGCTGGAGGTACGACTACCCGCGTCCTCTCAGAGAGCTTCGGCACTCTTGCCGATCGGTCATCCACGATAGACTTGGAGCTGCGCGCTTCATGGACCCCTGTGATCGCGGAGCCGGAACTGATCGGCGATCACTTCGAAGCCTGGATCGATCTGCTGTGCACAGTTGCCGGACTGCCACCGCTTCCTGAAGGAGTTTCAGCCCTGCCCGGGCGACGTCGATGACAACCGAACTACCGCTCTTGGCCACACCCGCTCATGGCGTTCCGCCTCTCGTCGACTCCTCGGCCGAATTCTCCGCGGCTTGTCACGAGCTCGCACATGGATCCGGTCCCATCGCCATCGATGCTGAGCGTGCATCGGGCATCAGATATGGCCAGCGTGCCTTCCTGGTTCAGCTGCGACGCTCGAGCGCAGGCACCATCCTCCTCGACTCGGAAGTGCTTGAGGACCTCAGCCCCCTCAACACCGCATTCGGCGGAGACGAATGGGTCATACATTCAGTGACTCAGGATCTGCCCTGTCTGCAGGAGCGCGGGATGCGACCGGAGCTGCTCTTCGACACCGAGCTCGCTGCCCGGATCCTGGGGTGGGACAAGTTCGGTCTGGCCGCCGTGGCCGAGAGAACTCTCGGTGTTCGCCTGGCCAAGGAGCATTCGGCGGCCGACTGGTCGAAACGACCGCTGCCGAAGGAATGGCTCAACTATGCCGCCCTCGACGTCGAGGTCCTGCTGCCCATTCGCGACATCCTCCACGAAGCACTCATCGAAGCCGATAAGTGGGAGTTCGCTCGGCAGGAGTTCGAGCATCTGCTCGATTTCCAGCCCAAGCACTTCGCCGAGCCCTGGCGCCGGACCCACGGATTGACCAAGCTCAAGTCACGCAAGGACATCGCCAAGGTGCGGGAGCTGTGGACGGCCCGTGACGAAATGGCCTCCGAAGCTGACATCGCCCCCTCCCGCGTCCTGCGCGATCGGGATCTCGTCGCCCTGGCTCAATCCCGGGTGCACTCAAGCGACGACATCATGGCGATTTGGCCCAAACTCTCCCGCGCAGACTCCGGCCGGCTCTTCCGGGCCTACCGCAAAGCGACTCGGCTCACGGTTGACGAGCTGCCTGCACGGAAGGAAGCGAACGCAGTGGTGTCGCGGACGCCGTTCAGCCACACAGACATCAAGGACAGAGTCGCAGCACTCAAGGCTGCAATGGCAGAGCTGGCCGAAGAGCACGCAATTCCTCACGACGTGCTGTTGCAGCCCGCCATCGTCAAGGCCCTCGGTGCTCAGTCGCGGGTCGACGTCGAGGAGTTCCTCGTCGAACGCGGGGCCAGGCAGTGGCAGGTGGAATTGAGCGCTCCGGTGCTCAGACGCACCATCGAGACCCTGCCCACGGCCTGAGGCCTTCGGACTCAGACTGGAGGCCGCTGGGAGTCAGACGGCTCTGCGCGATTCCTGCTGGGCTCGGTTCCTGACCTCTGCGGGCAGAATATGAACGATCTCGGACACCATTGTGGCCACGTCGAGTCCTGCATACTCAAGGATCTCGTCGCGGGTGCCCTGCGGCAGGAACTCATCGGGGGCTCCGAGCTCAAGGACTCCGATACGTGAGTCCGCGGCCCGCAGATCGCTGCGGATCTGCGAACCGATTCCACCGATCTTGACGCCGTCCTCGATCACCGCGACGAGACTGTGCTCAACGGCCATGTCGATGACTCCGCCTGGCACAGGCAGTACCCAGCGCGGGTCGAGGATCGTCGACGCGATGCCCTGGTCCGCCAACTCTTCAGCGACTTCCTGGGCGCGTCCGGCGAATGGACCGACGGAGACGATGAGCACGTCCTTGGCGGAGCCCGCAGGCACCTCTCGCAGAACGTCGACACCATCATCGAGGCGACGCAGTGCTGGAATGTCCGCTCCCACGCTTCCACGTGGGAACCGGATCACGGTAGGTGCGTCCTCGATGGCGACGGCTTCGGCCAGTGCCTCCGTCAGGCGCGCGGCATCACGAGGAGCTGCCAGTTTGAGACCGGGAACGATGCGCAGCATCGCCATGTCCCAGATTCCGTGGTGGCTGGCACCATCGGGTCCGGTGATTCCGGCACGGTCGAGGACGAAGGTGACCCCCTGGCCGTGCAGGGCCACGTCCATGAGCAGCTGGTCGAAGGCGCGGTTGAGGAACGTCGCATAGATGCACACGATGGGATGCAGTCCGCCGTAGGAGAGCCCCGCTGCGGATGCCACTGCGTGCTGTTCTGCGATGCCGACGTCGAAGACCCGCTCCGGGTAGGCCTCGGCGAACTTCGCGAGGCCTACGGGCAGAAGCATTGCCGCGGTGACGGCGACGATGTCATCGCGCGTCTGTGCGATCTCAAGCACCTCTTGGCCGAAGACGGATGTCCATGAGGTCTGCTTCGACGGTGTCGACTTACCCGTCAGCGGGTCGATGACGCCGACGGAGTGGAACTGATCGGCGTCATCGTTGAGAGCCGGGTCGTAGCCCTGGCCCTTCTGGGTGATCATATGGACGATGACGGGTCCGCCGTCGTATTGTTTGGCCCGCTGGAGCGCCTTCTCCACCATCGGCAGGTCGTGCCCGTCGACTGGTCCGAGGTATTTGATCCCGAGTTCGTCGAACATTCCGGCCTGCTCCGCGCTGACCATGTCCTTGAGGCCTCGTTTGACACCGTGGATGGCGCTGTAGGCGGCCCGTCCTGGTGCGCCCGACTGCCGGAGGGTCGATTTGCCCCAGGTCAGCAGCTTCTCGTATCCGGTGGTGGTGCGCAGTTCGTCGAGGTGTTCGGCGAATCCGCCGACCGTCGGCGCGTAGGAGCGACCGTTGTCATTGACGACGATGATGAGCTTGCGCGGCGGAGTCGATTTGTCTGCCGCGATCGTGTTCAGTGCTTCCCAGGCCATCCCGCCGGTCAGTGCTCCATCGCCGATGACGGCGACAACGTGGCGATCGCTTTCGCCCTTGATCTGGTGAGCCTTGGCGATTCCGTCGGCCCAGGACAAAGAGGCCGAAGCGTGGGAGTTCTCAATCACGTCATGTTCGCTCTCGGCCCGACTGGGATAGCCCGAGAGACCGTCGCGCTGGCGCAGACTCGAGAAGTCCCCCATGCGTCCGGTGAGGAGTTTGTGCACGTAGGTCTGGTGACCGACGTCGAAGAGGATCGTGTCGTGAGGAGACTCGAACACGCGGTGCAGACCGACAGTGAGTTCGACCACGCCGAGGTTGGGGCCGAGGTGCCCACCTGTGCCCGCAACCGTAGTGACCAGGTAGTCCCTGATCTCCTTCGTCAGCACTTCGCATTCGGCTGCGTCGAGATCACGCAGCTGTGATGGCGAGTTCATCGACTCGAGGAATGTCATTCGGCCTCGCTCCTGAATGCAAAGTAGATGGTCTGAAACGGCACTTTCTGCTCGAATCATCTTAACGCCTCACGACGCAGAGTTCGTCCACCCCCAGGTTCGACTAGGGCCGATTGTGTCTGGTTCCACTTTCATCGACCCACCCATGGCGCCTGGGTACGGCGAAGGCCGGTGGGTTGAACCCACCGGCCTTCGTCCCTCAGCGCTGGAGCTGATCGGAGCCGTCGTCACTGAGACGACGGGCCCGGATCACGCTGTTGCGAGCTGACGCAGCACGTACTGAGACATGCTTCGAAGTTCAAATCTGCCGAAAACACAATGTACATTTCAGAAAACGCCTGGTCAGAAGGTTAGCGGTTACGCAATAATCGCTACCGCTCAGTTGATGAAGCACGTCAGTCGACATGCTTCCATTGCGGTACTTAACGGCGAACCGGCATCTCTCGACTTGTGGACGTCGGCCCCGTGATCGAGTAGTCACGATCACCAGCAATGCGCCGACCTAGCTGCCGTGTCCGGCACCGACGGCCGGATCGCCGGAATGTTACGCCGTGCCGTTCTGACGAACTGGCGGTCCATCGGAAACGAACTCTGCGGCCTCGTCCCGCAATCCCTTGATCGCCGAGCTGATCGAGCCACTGGGCGATCTGCTGTGCGTCCGGTGCTCCCTCCACTTGGCTGAGCCATTCGGGGATGTCCATCCGTGCCGATGCGGCACCGAGCCGGTCCTTGTACCGCATCCCGGCAGTGGACATGGATCCGTCGATGATCGCCCGACGTTCATCAGCGTGCCCGACCACGATTTCGAAGTGCGCGGGTAGCACAGGCTCCAATGGTTCTGTTCTGGTGAGGAGACGTGGCACGGCCTGTGTCCGCACCTAGTCAGCGATCTCCGCAATCACCGTCATGAGGACAGGCCAATGATCGGTGCCCGGCAGACTGACGCCGACGGAGGGAAACAGCGTGGTCATCACCTGCTCGCCCATCGGCGTCTCGGCGATGGCCTCACCGACCAACAGCGGTTCCTCCGGTCGCAACGAGCTGCCGCGAAGCATCGTGGGTATCTGCCCCTCGGTGGACATCGTGATCAGACGTACCGCGGTGACCGCAGGCGAGCGGTGCCGTTCCCAAACGGAAGGTTCAAAGCCATGCGGTGTGAGCGGGAATCGGTCCGGCGAGGAGGGGATTCCGATTGTCGTCTGGGGATTGACGAATCGACAGTGCCGTTGGTCAGTCATTCACTGATTCTAGGTCGCAGTTTGCGCACCGGAGTACCGCGTCTGCTTGAGACCACGGTTACAGAGCTTGAGTTTCATCGTCCATGGCATGAATGGTGTCCCCGATCCACCCAGAGCCGATGAAGAAAATTGATTCTGAGCGAGCAAGCGTCTGCTAGTTCCAACCCGTGATGCGGTACGTTTGAAATGCGAGGGTCGATGGAAAGGGAAAGCATGACGACGGTCCTGGATGTCATTGACAATTTCTTCTATCGAGACGACGACATACGGGCGATGCCCGCATCTCGCATCCTGGAACTGGGCGACGAGGTCCGTAAATTCACATCGAGCAACGATCCGACTGAGCGTTTGCGCGAAGACGTTCAGTACCTCGGAGGGTGGCCCTCGGCAGACTCACTGAGAATCGGTTCGGGCGTAGTGCGATCGAGTCTCCTATTCACAGAGCAGGTCCTGGTCAAGGATCAGATCGCCGACTGGTTCAGCAACGAAGCTCGCCTGAACGATCAGTACCTGTCGTCCGCTCCAGGGTGGTACCTACCCGGAGAGGGCCCCAAGATCGCCGAGACGCGCGCATTCTTGGCGCGAGTCGTACCTGCCCTCCGGGAGGCGCGACCGCTTATCGAGGGCGGAATCATGGTGCTCGCTCCCATGGAGATCCAATACCACCAGCAGCAGGACGAGATCGAGAGACTTCGAGACGAGCTTGCTGACTCGCTTTTGACCGAACCCGTTGCCCTTGCCCGGAGGTTCCAACCCGAGGACTTGGCCAAGCACGACGGGGAACGAGGCATGTTCGTCTTCGCTGGCGGAGCATGGGAAAAGCAAACTCGTAAGACGTTCCTAGACGCATTGACTTATTTTTCTCGCGAGTACGTCTCTGCAAACGCCTATGGAAGTACCTACTGCGCTCCGTTCGAGTACGAACGATTCGTGTGCCGCGAGGGAATGGGAGCCAGGACCTCAAAATCCGATCTCGTTCGAGAATGCCTCATACGGTCCGAGCTACCGGTGTTCTCGGGACTAACCTCGGAGAAATTGAGCCGAGTTCACAACGATGACAGCTTCGGCGAGTTCAGGCGGCAACTCTTCGAAATCTATTCCGAAGCTCCCGTAGAGGCGACCAAAGAAGAGTTCGAAGCATACCTCCACGAGCAGGAGCAGGTTATGCTCCGGCCGATTCTGGAAGACACTAGAAAGGAAGCCGATCGCGGTCTCCTCTCTAAGATGGGGCTCTCTCTTCGCCAGAACTCGTTTCAGATTCTCGCCGGACTTGGAATCGGCGCGGCCACGGGTAGCATGGTTCCACCAGTAATTACAGGTCTAGCCGCAGCAGCGGATCATTTCACGAGTGGGGCGCGAAATCGGCGCAACCGCACTTCGTGGACTGCACTCGTCAGCCATTCCGCTTCCCTAGAAGAGGAAATGCCAGCCGCAGAGAGATGCGTAGGCACATTCGATTCACCTGCACGGGCAGACGATGACCATCCGTGGGGCATTCCGCGCGAACCGACGAACTCCGTCCTAGTGACCAGAGGTACGATTCACGCCAGTTGGTTCCCACCGTTTCCTCTCGCCACAGTAGACGACGGTGTCGATGGCTACCGCGAACGACCATATCAGCCCTGCCCATGCGGAAGCACCCGACGCTACAAGTTCTGTTGCCAGGAAGTCGATCGAGCCTTCGGAGTCGCGAAGTAGGACTGAGCGAGTTTCTGGTCCTTTTACCGCCGATAGGGATCGCCCAGTGGCTGACGAGATGCACCCGCCTGGCGGGCCATAGCGTGGCTGTCGGCGTTGCGTGTCCGGCTCTCTCCATATGCTCGGTCAAGTGTTCACACCCAACCTTAAAGCGCACGAGGAATGGCTGAGTTGGCACGTAGGGCTCTGGGTGTTGCCCCTCCGCACCAAGTACAGAAACGGCAACTTGACTCTCGGACACAGCGAAGAAGCTGAGGGCATTGGGGTGAAGATCATTCTTCCCTACCGCACTCACAGCCCAAGCCTCCGTGAGTGGCTCAGCGGGGAGAAGCCGAATGCCACCGCCGGATGATGCTACTGAGGCGCTCCCGTGGAGGGCATGGCCACATCAATGTGTCCTAGTTGGTGATCAACTATCGAAATCGCCACGGATTTGAACTTGGACTGGGAACCGTTCTCCCGGTCGACCTCCCGAACACCGTCGAATCAGCCGTTGTACTCCGATGAGGTGTTCCTTAGCCATGAGCTCTTGCCGTCAGTCTCGGCTATATACTAGACCATCGGACCAGGCAAATCCCGGTTCGTTACCGTGCTTCTCAGCCAGCTCCTTAAGATACGCTGATTCCGCCTCGGCAAACCCAGAGTCGGACGTCGAATGCTCCGAACTTGCCGCGACGAGGTACCGCACCCAGCATCTGTGCCGTTGTGACCAACGCGCGATCAAACCGGGGTAAAACATTAGCCACAGCCCCTCGATTTCGAGAGTTTGATTGACGGCCGGAAGCCCTGCATGCAGCGCAACGCGCGGATTCGCTGAAAGCCCTATATCGGTTGCGAGATCTAACGGATGGATAGTCAAGAAGACTTCGCGGGACCGATGCCCGACCGCATGTTTTGAATTGAGCTGTGTTTCCGCCTTCAGTACTGCTTCCTCCAGCTTTATCAGCGCATCCTGGTAGCGCTCGATTTGAACACTATGCACATCTTCGGGCCCACCTTTGCTGTGGAATTCGCGCCAATCACCGCCTGCCGACTTTACCTCGACAATTGCATATCTCTTCCCATCGAAAAGGCGGTCTGCATCGTCGGACAGCTCGAAATCGAAGCCTCCGTCGGTATCCAGAACATTTATCGTACTGCCGTACGCTCCCAAAACAATCCCAGCCAGGTGCTCCCCCGATTTGACCTTCAGGTTCGGCGCATCAGGGAGCGTTGCTAGCTCCTTGGCCGCTGCCACCAATGTGTCTCCCGCTATTACCTTGACGCGAGGGTTTCGTTCCGGCGCTACCTGCAACTCCTTGGTGTTTTCATTCAACGCCCATACTGGACGCGACGCTCGAACACTCTCTTTTGACATGTGACCAGGATAGGCCAACCCCGCCCCTGTCGCGGCCGCACATACGCCCGCCCCTATGTCCTGGTCAACCTAAGCCACGCTCGTATCGACGACGAGGATCGCGGCCATGACCGCGCTCACGAGGGCCGCTCCGAGCAGCCTGATCACGACAATGTCGCCAAGGTCACGCGAAGGACGCTTAGCCCGTCCTTGCCGAGCGTACCGCGCTTCCAAAATCTATAGAACGCCCGACAGATGCGTAAACGCTGCCAGGAACCATCCGGCGAAGATCGCGATTCCGCAATAAGACCGTCAGAGGAGCTGATTCTTCACCCGAACATGACGCTGCGCACGAGAATCGCAGCCAGAACAAGTTCCATCGACCTCATCGAGGAAGACGAATGGAGCCTGCCCTTCCTCCAGAATTCCAGACTGAAGAGAAATGAAGAATCGGATCGTGTTCTAGTGGCCGACCGTCGTCAGTTTTGGCCAGCGGGAACCGGCGCTCGCGAGAGCACGACCGAAGGTGAGAGTTCGAGAGCTGCGCACATCTCGTTGAAGTGGTCTGCGTCGACGGCTTCGATGAGCTCGAACACTGATCTGAGGACAGTAACCGATTCGCCTATGCCGACTGGCCTGTCGATGTTAGCTTCTTCGTTATGCGACTGGCGGTGCACGAAGCGAGTGATCCGTTGTCGAATCGGATCGGATACGCTCTGATCCTGGAATGCTCGACGCATTGATCCCTCGAAATCTCCGAGTTTGCTTGGGTACTTGAACGCGAGGAACGCTTCGAGCATCTGTCGGGCAGCGTTCGGAATGACAGCAGTTGCCTCCATCTCTTTGGCGAGGTCGCCGTCCGAATCTTCTTCTCGAAGGACGTCAGCGATTCTCCAGAAGAGGTAGTGGTACTGCGACCTCAGCTTCGTGCGAAGTTTCTTATCCGTCCACGAGAGGAGCACCGGTGACCGGCGGGCGCTCCCGTCGAGGACCTCTTTATAGCGAGCTCGAAGCTCATAGATGGAGTACGGGCACAATTTCTTCAATTGCGGCGGAAGTCGATCCAGCTGGTTGCTCCACATGCGGAACAGCTCGAAACTGTGTGTAAGGAGGAGCACCTGGTGTTTCGCGCCGTTGCCGACGAGAGCGCCCCACAGGTGGCTCGACGCCCCGACCAGAATCTCCTGATCCAGGCTGGACACGGGATCGTCGATGATTACTGTCGCATCGAGGTCCTTGGTTCGCTCATCTCGGAGGCTGCAGAGGAAGTACAGCAGCGAAATCGCTGTCCGCTCGCCTTCGCTCAGTGCAGTCGCCGGCTCCCCATGGCGCTCGATCGAGTATTTCCCATCCTGGTTCGCGAAAACGAGCTCGTCGCGCCCGAGGAGACCGGCGACGTCCCGGGTCAGCTCTTCTGCAAGCGGCGATGCGTCCAGCTCCGTCACGTTCAGACTCGTGCGTTCCTGCTCGAGACGCTCCTGCTCACCCTGAAGCATCTCTGCCAGCTCTGAGTTGGTCTGCGCTCGCTTCTGAGATTCTCGGTAAGTGTCCGCGATGGCTGCGAGTCGCCCAGATTCGACCCGCCGGGCCGCAGCCGCGACGACTTTCTGGTAGTCAGCAGAACGCGCGTTGTGCTGACTTAGCAGTTCATTAACCTGCTCGAAGGATAGCTCCGCCCGGCCGGGAAGCGCACTTAGACGGACGACGCTGAAGGGCGACGCTTGCTTTTCCGCGAGGGCGGATCTCAGGGAAACGACGCGCCTTTGGTACTCGACGATAGCTTCTTCCTGGAGCCGCATCCCCTTGTCGTGGTTCTCATGAAGGTCTGAGTAGAGGCGGCCGCGGTCCGGCGCGGAGGTAAGCGGCTCGGCGACCGCGGCATGTTCGGACTCGAGGCTGCGGTCGAGAGCACTTACTCGGTCCTGAAGGCGTTTGAAACTCTCATCGAAGTGCTTCTCGAGCGCACGGCGACGTTCGGGAGTGACCGGGCTGGCGCAGAAAAGGCATTCATCGCGATGCTCGTGGAGCTGCAGCCCTCGCTGGACCCAACGTTCCGCGCTCGCGTCTCCCACAAGCTCGTCGAGCGCGGTGCTCGTGATCGTTTGCCCTAAAACCTCAGAGACCTGCTCTTCGAGACCCCTCAGGTCGAACCTAACCGGCTGAATCAATCCTACGGGCTCCATGCGCTGGCCCTGGACGACGCGTAAATCGGCAGCCATCTCGGAGTCGGATCGGCTGTCAGCCTCTGGATCGATCGAGAGAAGAGCTTCCTTTAGCCGTCGTGCGTCGTACTTACGCGATTCGTATCGACCGCCGGCTGGCTGCAGCTCCTGGCTAATGGTTCTGGCCGTGTCCGTGGCGAGCTTGTTCGCGGCTCTCGTCGCTTCCGTCGAAGCCTTCTGGGCCCCGGATAACTCACCGGGGATCGCCTCCAGACGTGGGTTGATCTCGGCCAACCGTTTGTCCCGCTCCACGTTCGGCTCGCCCAAGACCAGGAGTGGAAGCACGTCACTACGGCCTTCGACGTCGAACAACAAATTCCGGCTCACGAAATCCTTGTTGAACACCCTCACACGCGACCAGAAACTGTCCGCGCGATCTATGACGCGACGCGTCGTCCTGTCCGGTCCGGACTCATCCAACTGGACCTCTAGGTCAGTGAGGTCCCGTCCAGACATCTGGGCGAACACGCGCGCAAGCGTGCTCTTACCGCTTCCGTTGCCCCCGTAAATGACGTTGACACGAGCAAAGTCGTCGGTCCACTCAGACATAGACCACCCGTCCAGGATGCCTGCGCCTCGGGCACCGCTGACCTTGCGAATCCTCCGCATCACGAAAGGACCCGTGACGCGTCGGCGCGCACGAACAGGACAGGTCGTCGGAATTGCAAGCGGCACATCTTCATCGAGGTCCCTGACCGACAGGAGCCCAAGCTCACCGTCTAACTATTCGGAAACAACATAATCCCCCAATGATCCCAGATGAAGTGCTGCCTTGCCGGGCGACACACGCACGAGACCGCAGCACGAACAGGTGACAGTCTGAGTGTGAGTCCGCGAGGTTGACAATCGAGTGTTGGCGACCGGGCGAAGGACTGACTACAACCGCCCCTCACCTTCCACCCGTCGGCCATCCCCTTGAACACCAGATCGCCCCACCCAGCAACGCTGAGTGGGGCGATCCTCTAGACTGTTCCGACTCCGCAGCATCTAGTCGTGCCGGCCTCGAAACCAATCCCTACCAGGGGCCTTCTCAACTACCGGCAAGTTGGCGTAGTACGTACTGCAAGATGCCGCCGTTGCGGTAGTAATCGGCTTCACCCGGGGTGTCGATGCGGACCACTGCATCGAAGTCGACGGTGGTGCCGTCTTCCTTCGCCGCAGAGACCTTGACGGTCTTCGGGACCTGTCCTTCGTTGAGCTCGGTGATACCGGAGACCGCGAAGGTTTCGGTGCCGTCGAGTCCCAGCGAATCAGCCGATTCGCCGACGGGGAACTGCAGAGGCAGGACGCCCATGCCGATGAGGTTCGAACGGTGGATGCGCTCGAAGCTCTCGGTGATGACGGCTTCGACGCCGAGCAGCTTGGTGCCCTTGGCCGCCCAGTCACGCGAGGATCCCGATCCGTATTCCTTGCCGCCGAGGATGACCAGAGGAGTCTCGTCCTTGGCGTAGTTCACTGATGCGTCGTAGATCGAAGTCTGCGGACCGCCCTCTTGAGTGAAGTCGCGGGTGAAGCCACCCTGGACTCCGTCAAGGAGCTGGTTCTGCAGGCGGATGTTCGCGAACGTACCGCGGATCATCACCTCGTGGTTGCCACGACGCGAACCGAAGGAGTTGAAGTCCTTGCGCTCGACGCCATGCTCGATGAGGTACCTACCGGCCGGGGTGTCGGCCTTGAAGGAGCCTGCAGGTGAGATGTGGTCGGTCGTGACCGAATCGCCGAGCTTCGCCAGCACGCGTGCACCCTTGATGTCTTCGACAGGTTCGGCCTCGAGACCCATGCCGTCGAAGAAGGTGGGCTTGCGCACGTAGGTCGACTCATCGTCCCACTCGAAGATCGCACCTTCCGGTGTCTGCAGTGCCTTCCAACGATCGTCGCCTTCGAAGATCCGACCGTATTCGGTGTCGAACATATCGGTCGAAATCGAAGAGGCAATGACCGACTCGACCTCTTCCGGCGATGGCCACAGATCCTTGAGGTAGACGTCCACGCCATCCGAGTCCTGGCCCAGGGGCTGGTTCTCGAAATCGAAGTCCATGGTTCCCGCCAGAGCATAGGCGATGACAAGCGGAGGCGAGGCGAGGTAGTTCATCTTCACATCGGGGCTGATGCGGCCCTCGAAGTTGCGGTTACCGGAGAGGACCGCGGTGACTGCCAGGTCGTTGTCCTGAATGCTTTCCGAGATGTCGGAATCGAGTGGTCCGGAGTTGCCGATGCAGGTGGTGCAGCCGTAGCCGACAACGAAGAAGTTGAGCGCTTCGAGGTCCTCGATCAGGTTCGCCTTCTCGTAGTACTCGGTGACAACCTTGGACCCTGGAGCGATCGATGTCTTGACCCAGGGCTTGGAGTTGAGTCCACGCTTGCGGGCGTTGCGAGCAAGCAGGCCCGCGGCCATCATCACCGAAGGATTCGACGTATTTGTGCACGAAGTGATCGAAGCGATCGCCACAGCACCGTTGGCCAGTTCGAAGTTGGCTCCGTCGCCTGTGGTGACCGGAGCCGACTTGTTCTCTTCGCCGGGCTTCGCGTAGTTGTGGATGTCCTTGGCGAACTGGTTCTTGGCATCGGTGAGTTCGATGCGGTCCTGCGGACGCTTCGGCCCCGAGATCGAAGGCACGACCGTGGACAGATCGAGCTCGATGTATTCCGAGTACTCGACCTCGTTGTCGGGGTCGTGCCACAGGCCCTGAGCCTTGGCATAGTCCTCAACCAGCTGAATCTGCTCGGCCGAACGGCCGGTGAGCTTCAGGTAGTCGATGGTGACCTCGTCGATCGGGAAGATCGCAGCGGTCGAACCGAATTCGGGGCTCATGTTGCCGATCGTGGCGCGGTTGGCCAACGGCACCGAAGCGACACCCTGGCCGTAGAACTCGACGAACTTTCCGACCGCGCCGTGCTGACGGAGCATATCGGTGATCGTGAGCACGACGTCCGTTGCGGTCACACCGGAAGGGATTTCGCCGGTCAGCTTGAAGCCGACAACGCGAGGGATGAGCATCGAGACGGGCTGACCGAGCATGGCTGCCTCGGCCTCGATGCCGCCGACGCCCCAGCCGAGCACACCGAGGCCGTTGACCATGGTGGTGTGGGAGTCGGTGCCGACCAGGGTGTCCGGGTAGGCGCGGAGCACACCGTCGACCTCACGCGGCATGACGACGCGTGCGAGGTGTTCGATATTGACCTGGTGGACGATGCCCATGCCTGGAGGAACGACCTTGAAGTCGTCGAAGGCCGTCTGGCCCCAGCGCAGGAACTGGTAGCGCTCACCATTGCGCTTGTACTCCATGTCCATGTTGAGTTCGATCGCGTCGGCGGTGCCGAAGTGATCGATCTGAACCGAGTGGTCGATGACCAGCTCGGCCGGAGCCAGCGGATTGACCTGGTCCGGTGAGCCACCGAGTTCGACGACCTTCTCGCGCATTGTCGCGAGGTCGACGATGCAGGGCACGCCGGTGAAATCCTGCATGACCACACGGGCGGGAGTGAACTGAATTTCCGTAGCCGGTTCGGCACTGGGATCCCAGTTGCCGAGGGCTTCGATATGCTCCGAAGTGATATTCGCACCGTCTTCAGTGCGCAGCAGATTCTCCATCAGCACCTTGAGGCTGAATGGAAGCTTCTGGGACCCTGGGACCTGATCCAGGCGATAGATCTCATAATCCGTTTCGCCTACGGTCAGGGTGCTCTTCGATTTGAACGTATCGACGTTGCTCATCGTGATTCTCCTGTTTCATCCGACACTCATCCAAGAAACCGGGCCAGCCCGTGAGCCGCGCACCGATTTACGCGACACAAATGTTTCCAAAAGTATCTTGACGTCAAGATAAATTCTATCTTATTTGCTCGCCCTTGACCACCTTCGGACAGTGGTCTGTCGGCGAACTGAGAATCGGGTTTTCCCCAGATGACGGTCCGGACAACTCCAGCGCGGATCGGCGTGTCGAGACCCTAATCTGGAGTCACATCAGCAGCTGCGAACAAGGAGCTTTCATGGACCCGTTCACCCTCGGAGCCGGATTCGGATTCGGTGCACTCCTCGTCGGCATCATATTCGCCGTCCTCTGTCGAACGTTGGCCGATGAGAAGGGCCGCTCCTCAGGATGGTGGGGCCTATGGGGCTTCCTCACCACATTCATCGCTCTCATCGTCCTCGTCCTCCTCCCCCAGAGGGGGCGAGTCTGACACCGCCTACCGCCGAGGTGGACACGAGTTCAGCTCTGTCCCTCGCCGAGGCGGCCCGAAGTCCCGATCCGGTCATCGCCTGAGGACGGTGACCGTTTCCAAGTGGGCAGTCAGTGGGAACAGGTCGTAGCCGCGCAGGCTTTCGATGGCGAATCCCCCGTCGACCAGGACCGCTAAGTCCCGAGCCAGGGTGGCCGCGTCGCAGGAGACATAGACGATCGTCTTCGCATTCGATTCGAGCAGCGCTCGGGTGACTGCCTTGCCAGCGCCGGAACGCGGAGGATCGAGGATGATGACATCCGAGTTCGGAATCGTCACGCGATCTGCCCGTGACGCGTCGAATTCTGCCTTGAGGCCCTTTGCGTTCACCTTCGCGTTCTCGATCGCTGGCTTCGCGCCCTCGACCCCGTAGAGTCGGGCACCGATGGCTCTGCCAGCGCTGATTCCCAACAGCCCCACACCGCAGTAGAGATCCGTGATCATCTGCGTCTTTTCACTCAGCGCATCGTTGACCTGCGCGCTCAGCAGCTGCGGAGCCTGTTCGTGGACCTGCCAGAAACCATCGGCCGCGACCCGGTAGTCACGTCCGGAGACCGTTTCGATCAGGTGGTCCTCTCCCCTGACCACGGACAGCTTGCTGTGTCCGCCTTTGGTGCCGACTCTCTTGCGAGCAGTTCCGTTTCGCGTATCTGCGAGCACCGACCACTGCGCAGGCAGAGCCTGGACGAGGTCGGTGAGCGCCGCGGGATCACAGGCACCGCGCACGATGGCTGCGCCCCGCTCCCCTGACCAGGCGAACTCGAGTCGATCAGCACCCGGCAGACGCAGCGAGGACAAGGCAACCTCGGCGATGGCAGATGTCGCCAGCGGAGCCGAGGCCAGAGGCACGACATCGTGTGAACGCGGTGCCAGCATGCCCAGGCGGCCGCTGCCATCGACGGCCAGCTGGACCCGGGTCCGCCAGTTCAGTCCGGTGGTCTCCCCCGGTGCGGCCGCGACGTCGACGCCGCGGTCGATATGGCCGATGCGGGAGAGCTGATCGCGCAGGACTTCGGCCTTGAGCTCACGACTGTGGGCGAGATCGACATGGGCGAACTCCATCCCACCGAAGAGATGCGAGCCTCTGACATCCTCGGTGAGGAACTGCCGGCGTCGGTCTCCAACACGGAATTCCGAGGCCTCGAGGACCTCGGTGACGTCAGCGCGCAGGAACTTAGCAGCCGGTCCCGCTTCGGTGCGAGCACGCACGGTCTCGCCCGGAATCGCCCCGGTGACGAAGACGACCTGTCCCTCGTAGCGAGCAATGCTGCTGCCGCCGGCGGCAGGGCTCTCAACGTGCAGGGTCAGATCCATGGCCGGGATCTCTTCGGCAGAAGGTGCGCTCATCTGTGCTCAAGCCTGTCTGTACAGTGGATTGTCGTTGTCGGGTCCGTCGCCGCCGTACTGCCGGGAGAAGGACCGCAATCGCCAGGGCACGGAGACCACGACGACGTTGGGGACCAGCAGCAGACGAGTGCGCAGCTTCAAGGCTACTTGGTTGTGCAGGAGGTGTTCCCACCAACGTCCCACGATGTACTGGGGAATATAGACGATGACGAGGTCACGCGGGGATCTGCGGCGGATCGCGAGCACATGTGCCAGCAGCGGCCGGACCAGCTCCCGATAGGGCGAGTCGAGGACCGTCAGCGGCACTGGCAGCGCCATCTCGTTCCACTGCCGCTGCAGTGCGGAGGCAGATTCCTCGTCTACGGCCACGGTGATGGCCTCGAGCTGGCTGGAGCGTGTCACCCGGGCATAGGACAGGGCCCGCAGTGTCGGCTTGTTGATCTCGTTGACGACGACGATTGCGTGGGTGTTCGACGGGATGGTGTGGGAGCCGCCGCCCGCCTCCGGTGCCAGTTCCCGGGCGACGCGAGAGTAATGACGATGAATCGCACCCATGACCAGGAACAGCCCGGCCATCGCCACGACCGCGAGCCAGGCACCGGCGAGGAATTTGGAGACGATGACGACGAGCAGCACACCCGAAGCGATGATGCAGCCGGCTCCGTTGACGAGTCGGTTGAGGTGCATGCGCGCCCGCGCCTTCGAGTCGATGACCAGCCGCAGGCGCTTGTTCCAGTGCAGGACCATGCCTGCTTGGCCGACGACGAAGCTGGCGAAGACACCGACGAGGTAGAGCTGAATCAGCGTCGTCGCCGAGGCTCGCGTTGCGATGACGAGCAGGATCGCAGCGAAGGCCAAGAGCAGGATGCCGTTCGAAAACGTCAGCCGGTCGCCCTTCGTCGCCAGCTGCCTGGGCAGGAAGCCGTCGCGCGCCAACCGAGAGGCGAGGCCGGGGAATCCTTCGACCGCGGTGTTCGCGGCCACGAGGAGCACAAGAGCCGCGACGAGCACCACGAGATAGAACATCGCCGGTGCATTGTCGAAGATGGCATGGGCCAGCTGCGCCAGCACCGGCTCCTGTTCGTATTCGGCACTGACCGCGCTGCCATCGGGTCGCACCAGGTAGAGGTGCGGATCGTCGACGTATTTGACCCCGGTCACCGAGGCCAGATATGTCAGACCTGTGAGCATCAGGGCCGCCAGCAGACCCGAGAGCAGCAGGGTGTTGCCGGCGTTCTTGCCGCGTGGCTTCTTGAACGCGGGCACCGCCGTGGCCACCGTCTGCACACCGGCCAATGCCACTGAGCCCGAGGAGAACGCGCGCAGGACGATGAGGACCGTCGCCAGACCGAGCGTGGCTTCGTCGTTGATTCCGCCGTGGACAATGGTGTAGTCGGCCGTCTCAGCTTGCGGGAGGTCTCCGGCGCCGACCCGCAACAGGCCCACGCACATAGTGAGGAAGACAGCACCCAAGAACAGATAGGCGGGGACCGCAAGCAGCACCGGCGTGGCACGTGAACCGCGCAGTCCGGCCAGGGTGATGAGCAGGATCCCGATAATCGCCACCGGGACGCGGTATGGAGCCAGAAGCGGAAAGGCCGTCGTAATGTAAGCCGCGAAGACCGTCATCGACACGGCCAGGGTCAGCACATAGTCAACCAACAGTGCCGCAGCGACGACCAGACCGGCACGGGGCCCGAGGTTCTTCGAAGCGACCTCATAGTCACCGCCTCCGGACGGGTAGGCCTTGACGTTGATGCGGTAGCAGGCGACGATCACCAGGATCACCGCGCCGACGGCCACGCCGATCCAGGGCGCCACGGTGAGAGCGACGAGAGATGTCAGAGACAGTGCCAGCAGGATCTCGTCGGGGGCATAGGCCACGGACGAGAGCATGTCGGAGGCGAAGACAGGCATTGCGATGCGCTTCTTCAGCGCAGGCGTACGCTTGTCCTCACTGCGGAAGGGCCGTCCAACGAGTAGTCTTTTGACGGCATCAGAAAAACTGCTGGCCACGGGCACCAATGGTAGATCAATATGGAGAGGATTACCCATGCACTTCGTGATTATGGGCTGCGGCCGAGTCGGAGCGTCCTTGGCCAAAGCGCTCGATGCCAATGGGCACTCGGTGGCAGTCGTCGACCGCAACCCCGATGCGTTCCTCAAGCTCGGCAGGGAATTCAGCGGCTCCACAATCACGGGCATCGGGTTCGACCGCGAGACTCTCTCCCAGGCGAAGACTTCGGATGCCTACGCCTTCGCCGCCGTGTCCAGCGGCGACAATTCCAATATCCTCGCCGCGCGTGTCGCCAGGGAGACCTTCGGTGTGGTCAACGTCGCGGCCAGAATCTACGATCCTAACCGTGCTCAAGTGTTTGAACGTCTGGGCATTCCGACAGTTCCCACAGTGAGGTGGACGGCCGACCAAGTGATGCGCAAACTCGTTCCGCAGGGATCCATCACCGAATTCCGCGAACCCTCAGGCAGACTCGTGCTCGCCGAAGTCCATCTGGATCCCGGCTGGGTGGCCAGGCCGATCAGGGAGATCGAGACCAGGACCAAGGCGCGGGTCGCCTACGTCACCCGACTGTCCGAGGGCATCCTCGCTCACGAGGATCTGCTCCTCCAAGACGGGGACCTGGTCCATCTGATGTGTCCGGTGGACGGCCTCGGCGAGATCGAGAAGATACTGGACCAGCCGGTGCGAGCAATGGAGGAGAAATGAGAGTCGTCATCGCAGGGGCCGGGTCCGTCGGTCGTTCAGTGGCCCGGGAGCTCATCGACAAGAAGCACGAGGTCCTGCTCATCGATCAGAGCAAGGAGGCGCTGGACCATGAGCGGATACCAGGAGCCGAATGGCTGCTCTCGGATGCGTGCGAGCTGGCGGGATTGGGTGAGGCCAAACTCGAGGAGGCCGATGTTGTCGTCGCCGCGACTGGTGACGACAAGACCAATCTCGTTCTGTCTCTGCTGGCGAAGACGGAATTCGGTGTTCCGCGCACCGTTTCACGAGTCAACAACCCGAAGAACGAATGGCTCTTCGACGAGAATTGGGGCGTCGATGTGGCAGTGTCGACTCCACGTCTGATGACCGCATTGGTCGAGGAGGCCGTCGAGGTGGGCGGCCTTGTGCATCTGATGAGCTTCGAACGCGGTCAGGCGGGTCTGATGGAGTTCACAGTCCACGAGTCGTCTGGGCTCGTCGCCTCCCGAATCGGTGACATCGCGTTCCCGCTCGACACCGTGCTCGTCGCGGTCATTCGCAACTCGCGGGCATTCGCGCCCAGTTCCGATGACGTGATCGAGGCCGGAGACGAACTGTTCTTCCTCTCCTCACCGGATCAGCAGGGTGCCCTGCTCGAACTGCTGCAGTCTCCCACTCAATGAGTTCACGCTTGACCCAATGTCCTCGAACTCTGCTCTCGGGACTCTGCTCTCGGGACTCTGCTCACGTGTGGTCAGCTCTGCTCACTCCTGGTCGTCCCGGGTGTGGATCAGCTCGTAGACCGGATTGTGGGCCTTCAGCGCCCCGTCGTGAGCGCAGAAGCGCCCTTCGAGGACGATCAGTGCTCCCGGCCTGATTCCGCTGATCTCTCGGCGGCCCAGGAACTGTGCGTGGACCTCCCCGGTCCCATCGGCAACGGTGATGTGCAGACGGGGGCTGTCACCGCTGCATGACTGCGTCACCGCACTGACGACACCAGCGATCCTCGACATCTGTCGTGGGGCGAGGTCCTGCACGCTGACGACGCCGGGGATCTGGGACAGCAGTCTCAGATCGGCCCGCGCCTCGGCGTCCCTCGACCCGAAGTCACGCACGAGGCGTGTGATGAGATCCAGCATGGAACTCAGCGGACCTCGGTGATTTCCGGACCGCGTTCGAACGGGTTGAGCTCGTCCTTGTCCCCATCCTCAGTCTCAGAATCTGCGTCGACCTGAGGGGCAGTGAGCACGATGAGCTCACGCGGAGCCATCGCCTCTTGTCCTCTGTCGACGATGATGCCACGAAAGAGTGCGCTGAGTTCGGACCGGATCTCTTCGTCGGTGACGGCCTTGCCGGAGAACACCGCACGGACGAACCAGCGTGGCCCATCGACTCCTGCGAAGCGCATGGCACGCTTCCCTGGTCGGCCGTCCTCGGTCTTGGCTGGAACCTCGACAGCCAGTTCTCTGCCCAGCGAGGTATGCAGCTCTGCAGCTTCGCCGCCTTGTGATGCGACTCCGGTCGCCAACTGATTGCGAACGGTGTTCCACAGTCCTTCTGACCGTGGTGTCGCGAAGGCCTGCAGCTGGATTCCGCCGCCTTCATGGATGAGTGTCACCGCCAGCACCCGCTGCGAGTCGTCGTCCGTGTCCAGGCGCACCTGCATGCCGTCGACGACGGGCACCTTGAGAGCGCCCAGGTCGAGCCTGTTGAGCTCGGGGAAATCTTCGCCAGCGTCGAACGGGCCCTTCTCAGAACGGTCGTAGGGAGCGGACTTCTCGAGCACGGCCTCCTCGTCGAGCTCGTCGACGTCTTGGTCGTCAGCCGAGTCCGCAGACTCGCTCGAGTCGGTCTCGTCCGTGTCAGCTTCGGTCGAGTCTTCGGCGTCGGTGTCATTTGTCACAGCGTCATCGACGCCGCGCTCCTCATCGACGGTGTCGTCGATCTTCTCATCGGAAGATTTCTTGGAGAATCGGGAGAACAGTCCCATGGTCGTTCACACCTCTTTCTCGGTCAGGCCTGCTTGTACTCCACCGGTGGAGCCGAAGCCCCCTGCACCGCGATCGCTGTCGTCCAGCGAGTCGACCAGGGTGAAGTCTGCTTGTTTGATTTTTTGGATGACGAGCTGGGCGATGCGGTCTCCACGCGAGACGCGCAGAGGGGTGTGCGCATCGAGGTTGATAAGCGGCACCTTGATCTCGCCTCGATAACCGGCGTCGATCGTGCCCGGAGCATTGATGACAGTGACTCCGTGTTTGCTCGAGAGTCCCGATCGAGGATGGACGAATCCGGCGGAGCCGACCGGCAGGGCGATCGCGATGCCGGTGGGCACGACCTTCCGCTCGAATGGCTCGAGGACGAAGTCGATCGCCGAGCACAGGTCGGCACCCGCATCGGTCGCGTGTGCGTACGAGGGAGGAGTCATGCCTGCGTCGAGCAGTTTGAGATCAATCTTCAGGGTTTCTACCACAAAGAAGCACTCTAGTGCCGAAGCCTGAGCGCTTCCAAAAAGTCCGCTATGGGAGAATGGCCCTATGGCAACGACTCAACCCGAAACACGCGTGGTCTACACGGAAAAACTCGGCCCATCCATCGGCATGTGGATCCTCATTGTGATCGCCGCGGCTTCTACCGCTCTCATGGTCTTCCCGGTGTGGACGGCAGGCGCCATCATCCTTCCGGTGGTCAGCTTCGTGCTCCTGGCCTGGTGGCTGCGTTCGCTCGGGATCTCAATCATCGTCACCGAACGACAGCTCTACGTCGGTGACGCACATATCGATCGCCGGTACGTCACCGATGCCACCGGCTACGACGCCGAAGATGCACGGGCCGCCCGCGGGCCGGGTCTAGACGCTCGGGCCTTTCTCATGCTGCGCCCCTGGGCCAAGTGCGCGGTGCGGATCGACATCCACGATGAGTCTGACCCAACCCCCTACTGGCTGGTTTCGAGCAAGCGGCCAATGGAGCTCGCCGAGGCACTCAGGACCTGAGGCTGCCGCCCTGAGCAATTGCCTCCATGAAGCTGAGCCCGGAACCGAACCAGCCGAGACACAGAAACGCGCCCCGACAAGGGCGCGTTCTTGTATCGTTCGACAGCAGCTTCAGCCAGCACAGTCCGTGCAGATGGGGACTCCACCCTCTTCACTGGCCAACTGCGAGCGATGGCGAACCAGGAAGCATTCCATGCAGGTGAACTCGTCATTCTGCTTGGGCAGCACTCGAACGGAGAGCTCTTCGTTCGACAAGTCCGCACCGGGCAGTTCGAACCCTTCCGCAACCGCGGTCTCATCTTCGTCAATCTTGCTAGCCTGCGCCTGCGAGCGTGAAGCCTTCAGCTGTTCAATCGAATCGCTTTTGATTTCATCGTCTTGCTTACGAGGTGCGTCGTAATCCGTTGCCATATGGCTCATCGCTCTCTGTCGGGTGTGCTGAAGAGGATTTTCAACCCCTCTCGCCAAACGTGTCCCCAGCATTGTGCACTGTATGGTTGCGGTTGGCAAGATCAGATCGTCCATGTTCGCAGTGATTCTCGTCACTCATGTGTCGCTGCGTGACGGTTCGCACATACGACTCTCGAAAAGCTCTGCGAGAATACATGAGTCGAATAGCGCCGATAGCATTTTGTCGGTGAATGAAACGGGCATCGCCCCCTTCGTGGGACACGACCCGAGGAAGGACGGATACACGATGAGTGAATTCGCAAATCAACTCGATAACAGGATCGACGATGTCCGTCATCGCATTCATGAAGCCCGGTCCGATGGGGACGACTACCTCGTCGAGACCCTGATCGACGAACTGCAGAATCTCTTGGAACTTGCCGATCGCAACGATGTCGACACCGGTCCGATCGTTGCAGTCATCACAGCAGAGACCGGAGCGATTCCGGTCATTCCCGCCCCGGAAGAGTCCTGACTCCTCAGGAAGATCGATACCGAGAATCCCTCCCCTACGCAACCGGCAGAGGAGGGATTCCTGCTTCCTGAGGAATGTTCGGGGACGCCTCGTTCAGGCTGGCCAATTGGGTTCGGTAGTCCGCTCGATGCGTCCGCGACAGCACTCGATGCTGCACGCACCGCTGCCGGGAACCAGCGCAGTGGAGCCGGGAATAGTCGGAGCAGTCGTCTCATCGCCGCGAAGCTGTGCGATTCTCTCTTCGACCAGGTCAACGAGTCCCGATACGAACAGTGGGTGCGTCCCGACAGTTGCAACGCGGGTGAAGGCGAAGCCGAGTTCGGCAGCCGTCTCCTTCGCCTCGGTATCGAGGTCGAAAGCGACCTCCATGTGATCGGAGATGAATCCGATCGGAACGAGGATCACACCGCTGACCCCATCTGCGGCAAGTTCTGTCATCCGATCGTTGACATCCGGTTCGAGCCATGGAACCTCTGGCGACCCCGAACGGGAGCAGTACACCAGCTCTGCCGGAAGCGCCTCGGACGCAGGCAACCCATTCAACAGGTGGGTCATGAGCTCTTCGTGCTGTGCGCGATAGCCGCTGGTCTCCACAGCGGAAGCGTCCTGCATGACGTTGGGGATCGAATGTGTGACGAAGAGGATCCGATGCTTCTCCGCATCAAGGGCACCGACCTGCTTCGTGAAATCGGCGACCCCCTCTCTCAGGAGGAGAGCACACGCCTCGGCATAGCCGGGGTGGTTGTAGAACTGCCGGATCTTGTCGATCGTGACGGTCATGCCCTCGGCTGACAGTGCGCCAATCGTCTTGGCGAAGTCCTCACGATATTGGCGGCAGGATGAATAGGACGAGTACGCCGAGGTGTCGATGGACAGGAAACGAGTCCGCCCGGACTGCGCCTCGGCACGCAATTCGTCGGTCAGATACGGTTCCCAGTTGCGATTGCCCCAGATGATCGGAGTCTCGATCTCACGATGGTCGAGCTCTTCGCGCAAGGCCTGCAGGAGGGCCTTGTTCTGATCGTTGATGGGCGACTTCCCGCCGAATCCGTAGTAATGTTCACCGACTTCTTCGAGTCGCTCCTCCGGTATTCCGCGGCCGGCGGTGACGTTCTTGAGGAAAGGGACAACTTCTTCTGGAGCCTCCGGTCCCCCGAATGACATGAGGACGAGAGCGTCAATGGGTGCAGTTTTATTCACAGTTCCTGATTTTACAGCTTGCAGAGAGTCTGCGCCCGTTGTCCGCACACTGAGCCAGTTCCACTCACCGTTGAGAGCGGCCATCCATCGAACAGACCGGCCACGCACCCATGAGAGCGGTCATTTCACGACTCGCGCGCAAATCTGCCCTGCGCGCGGCGCCGGACGTGACACGATGCAGGGAGACGCGATAAAGGAGCTTAAGGCATGCGTGAACTGATCTTGAACGGAGTCGACGCCGACGGCACTCATCTGCTGCTGAACGACGAAAACGGGCTGCAGTATCGATTGGCTCTCGACGAAGCTCTGTACGCCGCTGTCCGCAAGGACCGCACCACAGTCAAGCCCGAGACCCCCGTACGCCCTCGCGACATCCAGGCGATGATCCGTGGCGGGATGAGTGCAGAGGAGGTCATCTCCTCCACGGGCGCCGATATCGAACAGGTCCGCACCTATGAGCGACCTGCTCTGGCCGAACGCGCACACACGGCGTACACAGCCAGTCAGCATCCGATCTATTCCGACCATGACCCCAATGGCGACCCGACTCCTCTGGTGGAACTGTGCCAGACTCGTCTGGCGATGCGCGACGTCGACATCGAAACGATGGACTGGGATGCGTGGAAGCAGCAGGACGGCAACTGGTACATCCAGCTCAGCTTCACCGCCGCGGATCGGACTCGCACGGCTGGATGGAACTACTACCGCCGGTCGTTGACTCCCATCGACGACGAGGCGAAATGGCTAGCCGATTCGGGACCTACCGACACCGGACCCATCCCGAACTACGGAACCGGTGCGCAACGCCAGAAGAACACCGAGGAGATCGACGCCCCGACCGCGCCTCCAACTCAGACCGAAACGTCTCCCGCTGCCCGGGACCACCAGGCAGAGACCGGGCGGATCTTGGAGAATCTGCGCAAACGTCGTCGTCATGAAGACGACGACGAGCCCCGTGGCAGGCTCCGCGCTGTCACCGAGGACCCGGAGACTCACCCTCAGGGCGCCCACACCGCGCCAGGACGGCCCGAAGAGGCCACCGATGACGAGGTCTTCGCATTCGAGGACCCGGCATCTGTCGACCCGGAAGAACCTCAGGAGCCGACACAAGAGGTCGGCAGATTCGACGATGAGAATCAGCTGTCCCTGCTCAATGAACCTGGTGTCAGTGAAGAATCGAATCAGTTCAAGGACACGGAGTCGAAAGCGAAGTCGAAGAAGAACAGTCGCGCATCGATCCCCAGCTGGGACGAGATCATGTTCGGCTCGAAGCGCGACTGAGTTCGCCACCCAACTCGACCAGTCGATCGTCGTCTGCGATCAGACTGCGATCATGAGTGACCATCACAACGGCGTGTGAGCCCAGGCTCTTCCGCAGATCATTCACCAACCGGTGTGCCATCTCATCGTCGAGGTGCGCCGTCGGTTCATCGAGCACGAGCACTTCAGCTCCGCTCAGCAGCGTCCTGGCCACGGCCAGACGCTGACGCTGCCCTCCGGAGACCTCTGCTCCGTGATCGCCGACCCAGAGGTCGAGGCCGGCTTGATCAGCCCATTCGCCCAAGCCCGCGCTGGTCAACGCCGCGCACATCTCCTCGCTGGTGGGCGCCTCTCTGCGCGCGATCGCCAGATTGCCCCTCACCGTCGACCGGAAGATATGTGCCTCCTGCGGGCACCAGGCGATTCTGCCGGCAAGGTCCGCTGGTGTCAGACCGAGCACGTCCGTCTCGTGGCCTGCCTCGTCTTCGGCTCGGTAGGAGCCTGACCACGGGTCCAGGAAGCGCAGCAGCACGCTCAGCATCGTCGATTTTCCGGTGCCGCTGTCGCCATGCAGGACGGTCCATCGACCTCTCTGAGCTCGCAGATCCACATGCTCGACGACTGGACTGGCCTCCCACCCGACAGTGATGCCTTCGAGCTCGAGGCCAGTAAGCGCCGTCGCGTCGGGATGTTTGCCACTGTGATCGCCGGCCGGAGGACCCGACGGGGCGGGTGACAAAGCGGGGATGCGATCGAGGACAGCACCGAGGGTCGGCAGCGCACGAAATGCAAGCAGAGACTGTGAGAAGACATCTGCAGAGCCCAGTGCGATGAGAACGACGACGGCCCGGATCTCGGTCGGCGCCGACGATGTCATCGCAATGAGCATTGCAGCGCCCACCGTGCTCAGCTGCAGCCAGAGCTGCGCGAAGCCCAAGTGGTGTGAGGAGCGACGTTGAGCACGCTGCAGCTCCTGCTCTTCGCGACTGAGCACCGTGAGCACCGTGCCGTCTGCTCGATTCGCCCGCAGGTCTGTTTTGGCATTCAACGCGCGTGCCAGGACAGAGAGTATCCGGTTGCGGACAGTTCGGACGCGGCGGGCGAGGCCGCTTTCACTCCTGATCACTGCCGCTGGCAGCAGAACCAGGTTGAGAGCGCCGAGGCCCAGAAACACCGGCAGCGTCGTAGGATCGAGGGCCCAGGCGGCGATGAGCACGGCAAGGAAAACCAGGCATGAGGCGACAGGAGCGAACAGAGTCCGCGGAATCAGATCCCGAACGTCATCAGCATCGGAGACCATGGTGCGCAGTGCGGCATCCGAGGTCAGCAGCTTCCGATCCCCCATACCGACCGCTGCGAAGTGCTCCCAGAGACGAGAGCGCAGTCGGCCCAACGATGCGAAGATCGCCGAGTGCAGTTTGAGGCGACTGAGGTAGAGCAGCACTGATCGGCTCAGCCCGAAGAACCGCACACCGACGATGGCAACCATGAGAATCATGATGGGAGGCTGGTAGGAAGCTTCGACGATGAGCCACGCGGAGACTGCGGTCAGCGCGATCGCAGCCAGGCTGGAGGCGCAGGACGCGAGCAGAGCAATCATCATGTTCGGGGTCACAAGTGGCATGCTCGACCGCAGGAGCGACCATCGGCGACGTAGCGTCGCGATCTGTACCTTTATTGACGAACTGTGGTCCTCGCTCACCATGTCCGCGCTCTGTGATCTGCCCGTCGGGACAAGGCCCGAGGGTACCGCCGGCACGGTGCCCACAGCGGGGTCGGCGTGTGTCGCTGGGTCGGCGTGTGTCGCTGGGTCGGCGAGCGTCGCTGCCGCAGCACGATTCCGCAGATCCGCGTCCGAAGCTGCGTCCTGGCCACGCTCCTGCACTGACGCTGCTGCGTGCGTGCTCACACTGGTCTTTCTGGGGACGATCTCGTCCTCAGCCAGTGCGACTACCCGGTCATCATGGCTGGCTAGGACGACACGCACACGTGCTGCCGCCTCGACGATCATGTCGATGATGATCGCAGCGTTGTCATCATCGAGGTGAGCGGTCGGTTCGTCGAGGACGAGTGCCTCGGCCTCGCCCTCAACCAGGTGCACCACCCGGACGAATGCGAGTCGACGAAGCTGGCCGGGACTCAGCGCAGACGTCGACAGCATCGAGTCCTCGGGCAGACGGGCTCCGCGCAGAGCAGTCCCCTGCTGTGAGTGCGGGAGACCGTAGGCGTCGAGCTCAGCGCCGATCGTCGCACCGAAGATACGTGGACTCTGAGGGACGAATGCGACCCGGTGCGGTGTCGTTGTGGTTGTGGCCCGGTCGGGCAGCTGCCCGGTCAGCGCTGCCAGAATCGTCGATTTTCCTGCGCCCGAGGCACCCCGAACTGCCGTGATGCCGGGAGCGGTCGGGAAGTCACCGTTCCACTCGATCGTCGTTCCGTTCGGGTAGATGACGCGGTGCTGGGCGCCTGCGGCATCGTCACGAGCCGCATCGTCGCAGTCGAACCCTTTCCGTGACGCACTGTCTGTGCCTGCGATCAGCGCATGGGCACGATCGCGTGCCTCACGACCGTTCTCGCTGGCATGGTAGCCAGCCCCGAGTTCACGCAGCGGAGTGAAGCACTCAGGAGCCAGAAGCAGGACGAAGAGCCCGGAACTCAAGTCCATGGTTCCGGAGACGAGTCGCAGCCCGATGACGACGGCGACCAGGGCCACGGAAATCGTGGCGATGAGTTCGAGGGCGAGGCTCGAGAGGAATGCGATGCGCAGCGTGGCGAGGTTGGCGCTGTGGTATTTCTCTCCCAAGGTGCGCAGGGCACGTGCGTGGTCTTTGGAACGCCCGAGCCCGATGAGCACGGGTAGTCCTTCTGCCAGCTCGGCGAGGTGATCGGACAGACGCTCGAGAGCTGTGGTGCTGGCGGCCGTTGAAGCCTCGGTGAATCGGCCGATGAGAATCATGAAGACCGGCACCATCGGCAGGCACAGCGCGATGATGATCGCGGAGAGGACATCGGTGAAGAGGATTCGTATCAGCAGTGTCAGGGGAACCACCGCTGCGGCACTCAGCGCCGGCACCACGGTCGTGAAGTAGTCGTCGAGGTCGTCGATGCCGCGTGTGACGGTGACTGCGGTGTTCATTCGCGGCTGGCCGGGCCCGGTGAGCAGCGACCTCAGAATCGAAAACCTCAGCCGCTGTTTGTGCGCGGCGGCCAGGGATGTCCCCAGACTGTGGTCCGTCCAGAGGCTCGCCCCCCGCAGTGCCGCTCCCAGAAGCCCCAGCACCGCCCAGACCGCGACGGGGCTGGAGCCGACGATCAATCGCACCAGAGCCTCGGCGATGAGTACGATGCCGACTGCGCGCGACAGAGCGCTGAACAGAGAGAGACAAAACCCGCGCTGGCCACCCGGCAGTTCGAGCAGAATCCGCAGCGGGGACTTCATGATCTGATCGCCACCGGCACACGGTGTGCCTCGGGGATGTGCGTCTCGGCAATCCTGCCCAGGAACATGCGATAGCTGAAAATCTGGTAGCCGATGATGATCGGCAGGCAGATCGCGGTCACCACCAGCATCACGGTGAGGGTGTAATCCGACGAGGACGCCGAGGCGATGGTCAGCGAGTTCGCCGAGTCCAGAGTTGACGGCAGCACGTTGGGATAGGCTCCGGCGAACACAGCGAAGAGCCCGGACACCAGGTAGATCCCGTGCAGCACGAAGGCTGCCTTCTCCGCCCCGGAACGCACAGCAAAGTACGCCGCCCCCAGAGCGATCACCGCTGCAACGACCACGGCGACAAGCCACGGGCGCTGGGCGATGGAGAGGCCGAACCAGACGAGGAAGCCGATCGAGGCGGGCAACAGCAGCCTCCGGGCCCAGCGCTGCGCCTTCTCTCGTATGTCACCCTGCGTCTTCAGACCCAGGAAGATGAGGCCGTGGACGAGGGCGAAGCCGACCCCTCCCAGACCACCGAAGACTGCAGGCCACCCCATCCAGGCGAAGGCCCCACCCACGATGTCCCCGTTGCTATTCAGCGGCAGTCCGCTGGAGGTGATGGCGAGCATGGCACCGATGAAGAACGCGATTCCAGCCGATCCGGCTGCCATCGCCCAGGTCCAGAAGGACTTCCACGCCTGGCTGTGTCCCTTGCCGCGGTATTCGATGGCGACGGCGCGGAAGATCAATGCCAGCAGACACAGTGTCAGCGGTATGTAGAGGGCGCTGAACAGGGAGGCATACCAGTGTGGGAAGGCGGCGAAGGTCGCCCCGGCCGCGGTGATCAGCCATACCTCGTTGCCGTCCCAGGTCGGCCCGATCGTGTTGAGCAGCACCCGCTTCTGCCGTTCGGTCCGGCTCAGCACCGGCATCAGCATTCCGACTCCGAGGTCGAAGCCGTCGAGGAACAGGTACCCCATCCACAGCACGATGATGAGGACGAACCAGATCGTGGCAAGAATTTCCATCGTGTCTTCTCCTCAGTACGCGAACGACAGGACGTCGTCTTCGTCGTTCGTGATCCGCGGGGTGTGGTTGGTCTTCGTGACCTCGGGCATCGCCGAGGCGACTCCTCCCCTGATGTAGACGATGAGCAGCCGCAGTTCGACGACCATGAGAATGCCGTAGACGAGGCTGAGGCTGATCAGCGAGAACAGCAGCATTGCTGGCGTGAGTTGGGGCGACAGTGCTGCCTGGGTGAACATGTACACACCGTCGAGTTGAGCAGGATTCGGCGCGACCACGAACGGCTGGCGCCCCATCTCGGTGAAGATCCAGCCGGCGGAGTTCGCGATGAATGGTGCAGTCACGGACAGGAGCGCACCGCGCATCAGCCAGGGCGAGGCAGGAACGGTGCCCTTGCGGGTCAGCCACAGCCCCAGAGCGCTGACTCCGGCGGCGATCATGCCGAACCCGATCATCATCCTGAATCCCCAGTAGGTGACGATCATGATTGGCTGGTAGTCGATCTTCTCGCCGGAGTGCTGCCCGTAGCGTTCGTCCTCGGGCAGGTGGGTACCGTACTTATCCTGATAGTCAGGAAGCAGTGTCGTCACTCCGTGGACCGGAGTGTTGAAGTCGCCCTTGGCGAGGAAGGACAGCAGGCCGGGGATCTCGAACACGTTCTCAACTCCATCGCAGTCGTTGGAGGAGGGATCTCCGATCGTGAGCACCGAGAACTCTGTCCCATCGTGGCAAGCAGCCTCGGCTGAGGCCATCTTCATGGGCTGCTGTTCGAACATGAGCTTCGACTGGATGTCGCCGGTGATCGCCAGTCCGAGGAATGCGACGATGCCGACTACCGCACCGATGCGCAGGGACCGGATCCACACCTGGTGGTCAATGGCATCTCTTCCGGGCACATCGGGGGCGGAGCCGACGAGGACCTTCCCGTCGGGCCCGATCGCGTCAATGCCGTCCTTGCGTCGGCGATACAGGTGATACCAGGAAATTCCGAGCAGGAAGCTGCCGCCGACCGCGAGTGCACCGCACAGCGTGTGAGTGTAGGCAGCAATCGCCGTGTTGTTCGTCATCACCGCCCAGACGTCGGTCATCACTGCTTGGCCGTCAACCAATTCGACCCCGACCGGGTGCTGCATCCAGGAGTTCGCAACGATGATGAAGTAGGCGGAGATCCATGATCCGATCACGGCGCACCAGAGGCTGCCCAAGTGAACCGCACGCGGGAGCCTGCCCCAGCCGAAGATCCAGAGTCCGAGGAATGTGGACTCCAGGAAGAACGCGAGCAGCGCCTCCAGCGCCAGCGGCGCACCGAATACGTCCCCCACGAACCGAGAGTATTCGCTCCAGGCCATACCGAATTGAAACTCTTGGACCAGACCCGTCGCCACGCCCATGATGAAGTTGATGAGGAAGAGCTTCCCGAAGAACTTGGTGCTGCGCAGGTACATCTCGTTGCCCGTGCGGTGGTACATGGTCTGCAGTATCGCGACCAGCATGCCGAGACCGAGGGTGAGCGGGACCATCCAGAAGTGATAGACGGTGGTGATGCCGAATTGCCAGCGCCCGATGAGAACCGGATCCAGGTCCATGGGTACTCCGTTCGTGGAAGACCAATTTTCTACAACGCGTAGAATTCTACATCGCGTAGAAACATTTGCGGCAATATTCTGCCGGCTGAGATCTGCCGTCCCAGATTCCGCGTCAGTGCCCGCTAGCGTTCACTCCACTTCCACGTGGCGTGCACATCCCCGGTGTGACCAAAAGGTGCTACACCAGCGGCCACGAAGCGGATCACGGGCGGTTTCACATGGAATTCGACAGCCAGTAGAGATAGACTGAACTGGCAAGAAGAGCCATCTCTTCGAAGGACAAGGACACCGTGGGAACACTGGGCGAACTCGAACGCAGCGTCATGGACGCCATCTGGGTACATGATGATGGATTGAGCGCGGCCGAACTCCGCGATGTGCTGGCAGCACGCGACCTCGCACTGACCACCGTCCACACCGTCCTCACCCGGCTGGAGAAGAAGGGCTTCGTCACTCGCGACCGCAGCATCCGCCCACATCGCTACCTCGCGGTTTCGACGCGCGAAGACCATGTCGCAGAGCTGATGACCGAAGTCCTGTCACAGGCTCCGGATCGCCAGGCCGTTCTTGCCCGATTCCTCGGCACCGTGTCGGAGGCCGATACGAAGGCTCTGCGCAATTTGCTGGGACGCAATCACTCGACCAACTCCTGAAGCAGGTCGTTTTCGAGCATGAGCATCGTGGGATCCGTCCTCGCGGTACTTGCATTTCTCTTAGCGTGGCCGGTTCCGGCCGCGCTCTCCCGTTTTCGGGGAGACCCTATTTCGAAGGTCATCTTGTGGCAGGCCGTCGGCCTTTCCGGTGGCCTCTCACTCATCGGAACAGCGCTGGCTTTCGCTGTTGCCCCCGCCTCGCGCAGCCTGCCTGAGGGGCTTTGGCAGCTTGCCAGAGGACAGTCGCACGCTCATCTCACTGTCTTCGCCTGGATTTTCCTCATCATCGCGGTGGCACTCATCGGACGACTGTTGGGATGCCTCGCCCTGACGTTCTACTCCGCGCGCAAGACTCGAATTCGCCATGATGAGATCCTGCATCTGCTCAGCGAACCGTCCGCGACGTACTCGGATACGCGGATCATCACGACCGATGAGGCTGTCGCCTATTGCCTGCCCCAGGGTCCGCGCAAAGGCACTACGGTGCTCTCAACCGGGTTGCTCGAAGTCCTCAGCGAGGACGAGCGCACGGCCGTCATCGCCCATGAGAGAGCTCATCTGGACTTCCGCCACGACGTGCTCGTGATTCCCTTCGCCGCGTGGCACCGTGCTTTGCCGTTCTTCTCGGCCACCGCGATCGGCCTCAACTCCGTCAATGGCCTGATTGAACTCATGGCCGATGACCAAGCGCGCGAAGATGTCGATCCGGCGATTCTGTCGCTGGCAGTGCGTGAAGCGGCACGCATCAGCCCCGAACATCGCAGCGATCTCTCGGACCAGCGGATCGACCGTCTCTCACGGCCCCTGGACCCTGCGCGGGTGCCGGTGCGCGTGACGTCGACCCTCGTAGCATTGGGCTTGCTGCTCGCCCCCAGCCTGTTGCTCTTCGTCCCCATCGCTCCCGGATTCTGACTCGCCGCGCCACTCCGGTGGACCCTCCGGAGCCCACCGGTTCGACTCCCGGAGGGCTCACATGCTTGACTCAGCTATCGATGCGTTCGGCGTCGAGAACAGCGGCTCCCGAGACGATGAAGTCTTTTCGCGGGCCGACAGACGAGCCCATCAGAAGCTCGAAGGTGTTCTCTGCCGCCTCGGCGTCGGCCATTGTGACCCGACGCAGTGTGCGCATGCTCGGGTCCATCGTGGTCTCCGCCAACTGGTCGGCATCCATCTCGCCAAGTCCCTTGTAGCGCTGGATGGGTTCCTTGTACGTCTTCTTCGACTTCTCCAGCTTCTTCAGCAGTGCATGGAGTTCTGCCTCGCTGTACGTGTAGATGACGTCGTTGCGCGTGCCCCGCTTCGTGACCACCTCCACACGGTGCAGGGGCGGCACAGCCGCGAACACTCGTCCCTGTTCGACCAGTGGCTTCATATAACGGAAGAACAGGGTCAGCAGCAGGGTGCGGATGTGAGCGCCGTCGACGTCAGCATCGGTCATGATGATGACACGTCCGTAGCGGGCCACATCAATGTCGAAGCTGCGGCCGGACCCGGCCCCGATGACCTGGATCAGAGCAGCACATTCGACGTTGGCCAACATGTCCGACAACGACGCCTTCTGCACGTTGAGGATCTTGCCGCGGATCGGAAACAGTGCCTGATGGTCGGAGTTGCGAGCAGCTTTCGCGGTTCCCATCGCGGAGTCACCCTCGACGATGAACAACTCCGTGTTCTCCACCCCGTTGTCACGGCAGTCGTAGAGTTTGGCTGGCAGAGACGACGCTTCAAGCGCAGTTTTGCGACGCTGGTTCTCTTTGTGTGTGCGGGCCGAGATGCGCGACTTGAGCTCTGCAACCACCTTCTCCATGAGGACGGCAGCCTGTTGCTTCTCTGCGCGCTTGGTCGAAGACAGGATTTCGCCCAGCTGCTTCTCAACCGTTTTTGCCACGATCTGTTTGACCGCAGCCGTACCCAGGACTTCCTTGGTCTGCCCTTCGAACTGAGGCTCGGCCAACTGCACCGTGATCACAGCGGTCAGACCGGCCAGGACGTCGTCTTTCTCGAGCTTGTCCTTGCCCAGCTTGAGTTTGCGGGCGTTGGCCTCGACGGCCTTGCGCATGGCCTTGAGGCTGGCCTGTTCGAAGCCTGCCAAGTGGGTTCCGCCGTGGGGAGTGGACACGACGTTGACGAAGGACTTGACCTTCGTGTCATAGCCCGTCCCCCACCGCAGGGCGATGTCAACGCCGACTTCGCGCTCGACCTCTTTCGAAACCAGGTGACCCGAGGAGTCGAGCACCGGTACTGTCTCGCTGAACTTTCCAGTGTCCTGCAGACGCCAAGTGTCAGTAATCGGAGGGTCAATCGAGAGATGGTCGACGAATTCGGTGATGCCGCCGTCGAAGCGGAAAACCTCGAGGCGTTCGGCGATAACCTCGCCAGTCTCGTCACGAGCGACTCCACGACGGTCTTCGATCCGCAGCTCGAGCCCAGGTACGAGGAACGCCGTCTGGCGTGCACGCTCGACGAGGTGCTGGTAGTCGAACTGGGCTTTGGACAGGAAGATCTGCGGGTCAGCCCAATACTGAACGCGGGTGCCCGTGACTCCCCTCTTCGCCTTCCGGACGACGTCGAGTCCGGTCGGCTCCTGAAATTCTTCGAACGGGTTGTCGGGGCCGGGCTGGCCGGAGGAATCGTCGAAACGTCCCGGCACACCTCGATGGAAGGACATCTTGTGAACCTTCGATCCGCGTGTGACTTCGACATCGAGCCGGGCGGAGAGTGCGTTGACGACGGAGGCACCGACGCCATGGAGACCACCGGACGCGGCATAAGAACTGCCACCGAACTTGCCTCCGGCATGGAGTTTGGTCAGGACCACCTCGACGCCGGTCAACCCGGTCTTGGGCTCGATGTCCACGGGGATGCCCCGTCCGCTGTCCGTGACCGCCACCGAACCATCAGGTTCGAGTTCGATGAGGATCGACTTGCCGAAGCCGCCCAGAGCCTCATCGACGGCATTGTCGATGATCTCCCACAGGCAGTGCATCAGCCCTCGGGAATCCGTGGTCCCGATGTACATGCCCGGGCGTTTGCGAACTGCCTCGAGGCCCGACAACACCGACAGATGCCTGGCGCCGTAACTTTCCTCTTCCACACGCTTCCTCTCGTTCGATTAAATTCTAATCGCTCAACCCGATCTGTCGATGCCATTGCGAGCCGTGTCTCGCTCCGATTGCGCCGAATGCCACCGTTGGCGGCATATTTGCTGGAACAATGGCACCATGTCTCCACCTCGCCGCGCTCTGATCCCCGTCCTGTGCGCCATTCTCGCACTGCAGGGGCTGGCCGGGTGCGGTTCGAACCCGCCTCCACCCGACTCATCCACTCCGGTGGCGCCCGAAGGGATGTCTGACCCCAAGGGCTCTGAAGCCCGGGACGCCCCGACGACACAGCCCGGAACCGATCTCAGCGGTCGCACCGTCGCCATCGACCCCGGCCACAACGGCGGCAACGCCTCGCACCCGAACACGATCACTCGCCCGGTGCCCGATGGACGAGGCGGGACCAAGGCGTGCAACACCACGGGAACGGCAACCGACTCCGACTACCCTGAATCCGACTTCACCTGGGGCGTCGGTCAGAAACTGAAGCACGACCTAGAAGATGCCGGCGCCGAGGTTGTCATGAGTCGCGATGACAACGACAGTGTAGGCCCCTGCGTCGACGAACGCGGTACATTCGCCGATGACGCCGACCTCATGATCAGCATCCACGCCAACGGAAGCGAATCGACGAAGGCCAAGGGCTTCCATGTCATCGTCGCGCAGCCGGGCAGGTCCGAAACAGTCGAAGACGACTCGAACCGCCTCGCCGATGCCATGAGCAAGGCCATGGCTGACCCGTTCACCCCCAACACCGCATATGGGAAGAACGCAATCAGCCGGCGCCCCGACTTGGCGGGACTCAACAACGCCTCTGTTCCTGCCGTCATCGTCGAATGTGGTGAGATGCGCAATCCCGACGAAGCCAAGACGATGGAATCGAAATCCGGTCAGCAGAAGTACGCTGAAGCGCTGATGCAGGGCATCGTCGACTGGTACTGAACGGTCCTCGAGTGGTCCTGAGTTTGCGTCGAGCGAACCTGAACGCGTCGGGCTGCACAGGTCATGCAATAGCCAAATCGCCTGCGGTCGCGACAGTTCGCGTCCGCAGGCGATCATGGTCACCGGGCTCATGCCCTGAGGCCGCAGCCATGGCAGGAGACAGTTGTCTCAGTCGAGGTAGTCCCGCAGAACCTGTGAGCGCGAAGGGTGTCGCAGCTTCGCCATGGTCTTGGACTCTATCTGGCGGATACGCTCACGCGTGACTCCGTAGACCTTCCCGATCTCATCCAGAGTCTTCGGCTGGCCGTCGTTGAGGCCGAAGCGCATCGACACGACACCGGCTTCACGTTCCGACAAGGTGTCGAGAACCGAGTGCAGCTGTTCCTGCAGCAGGGTGAAGCTGACCGAGTCTGACGGTACGACCGCTTCGGAGTCCTCGATGAGGTCACCGAACTCCGAGTCACCATCTTCACCGAGCGGCGTGTGCAGCGAGATGGGCTCGCGGCCGTACTTCTGAACCTCAACGACACGTTCAGGTGTCATGTCGAGTTCCTTGGCGAGTTCCTCCGGGCTCGGCTCACGTCCGAGATCCTGCAGCATCTGACGCTGGACACGAGCAAGCTTGTTGATGACCTCGACCATGTGCACGGGAATGCGAATGGTGCGAGCCTGATCGGCCATGGCACGGGTGATAGCCTGACGGATCCACCACGTGGCGTATGTCGAGAACTTGAAGCCCTTCGTGTAGTCGAACTTCTCGACTGCACGGATGAGGCCCAGGTTGCCCTCCTGAATCAGGTCGAGGAAGAGCATTCCACGACCGGTGTAGCGCTTAGCCAACGAGACGACGAGACGCAGGTTCGCCTCGAGGAGGTGGTTCTTCGCAATGCGACCGTCGTGGATAATCCACTTGTAGTCCATAGACTCACGCGGTTCGGTGATGCCACCGGCATCGAGAAGATGCTCGGCGTACATTCCGGCTTCGATGCGCTTGGCCAGATCGACCTCTTCGGCCGCATTGAGCAGTGCGACCTTGCCAATCTGCTTGAGGTAGTCCTTGACCGGATCGGCGGTGGCTCCCGCCGAGACGACCTGCTGTGCAGGAGCATCTTCTTCGTCGGCGTCGGAGACGATGAAGCCGCCAGCTTCTGTAACAGCGGCGTTCTTCTCTTTCTCTTCGGAGTTCTTCGTCTCGGTCGCCTCAGCTGGGCTCTGCTCAGTCCCGAGAGTGTCGGTTGCCGGCTCGACTGCCTCGCCCGCTTCGAGCGCGTCATCGGACTTCTTCTTCGCCCCCGCGGCCTTAGTGGGCTTCGCAGCCGTCTTTTTGGCACCGGTGGTCTTCGCCACCTTTGCGGCGGTCGGTTTCGTCGCGGCAGTTTTGGCGGTCGCCGTCTTTCGGGCCGCGGTGGTCTGCTTGGTCCCGGTTTCCGCAGCGGTCGCTGAAGCCGATGTCTTCGTCGTCTTCGTGGCTCCCTTCGACGCCGCAGTGGTCTTGGATCCAGCGGTGGAGGTCTTGGCGGCCGTTCCCTCCGACTTTTCCGTCACCGTCGTGGATTCCTTGTCGACTCTCGGCAC
Source organism: Brevibacterium sp. CBA3109 (assembly GCF_040256645.1). Classification (NCBI taxonomy): domain Bacteria; kingdom Bacillati; phylum Actinomycetota; class Actinomycetes; order Micrococcales; family Brevibacteriaceae; genus Brevibacterium; species Brevibacterium koreense. The sequence continues at coordinate 2,085,063 of NZ_CP158281.1, forward strand.
GTGTTCACCTTTCGCGAGCGTTGAAACTTCTCGAATGCACCAGGACATTACTAAGACCCATGTCAAGAGGTCCAGGTATCGGGCCCGGGGGGAACACAGAGTTCGCCCATGATGCTATGACAGGGTCAACACCCAATTTTCGCACGATATTCCCGGCTTGGCGAATTGAGCCCTTGACGCTGGCTCCGGCCCGCGCGCCGAGGTCTTCCCTGAGAGCCGACACCGCATCGTAGAGCTCATCCGGGGCCGCGTCGTGCTGACATCAGCCAGCGTGGGAGATACCCCTGTTCAACCGCGTCCAGGATCAGGGTGGCCATCGCGTGGTCAGCGTCGAGTTCGAGTCCTGCCTGGGCGTACTGCTCTGCCATCGTCGAGCCTCCCAACGACCATTCGAACCATGCGATCACAGCATATGCGGTGGCGCGGACGTCGGGATGACCCAGGGGTATGTAGGCCCTGAGGAACTCGATGCCCAGCTGAACATCGCGAGGGAGAGGAGCACGCGGAGAGAGCCCCACCATGTGCTGTGCAGCCTGCGGAGACAACGCATATCTCTGCGCGCGAAGGTGGAGCTGACCCGGACCGCACGTCTCAATGTCAGCCGGCGCGAAATTCGGGTGATCAAAGCTGAGGATCATTTCGAGTGCGTCCCGAGACCATTTTTCGCTGAGGATCGCGTCGACTGACTTGATCGTCTGCAGCGTCATCAACTCTGCCACGGCAGCCCGGTCGATGGTGTCCTCCCCTTCCCTTAGGCGGGCCAGCCGCGGGTACAGGTTGGAAAGGACGTCGAAGCCATCGGCGATGGTCAGCCAGGTGTCGCAGTGACCGTTGCGACTCACAGTGAATTCTGCTCTCGACACGGGCCTGACGACGAGTTCCTGCGGTGATGCTGCAGGAGAGGAACCCGCCGCGACGAGTTCGGTTGCACAGGCCGATGTCGAGGCGGCTTCAAGCAGTGTGCTGATCTGCGCATCGCCGTCGATGCGGCCAAATCGCTCCTCGCTGACCCACCATGCGCTCAGCGTGTCGATGCCTCGCTCTTCCAGCGACAGCGCAATCTCATCGATGGCCGCCCGGATGAGATCTCGATGGACGCGCGGGTACTCATCACCGAGTGCCCCGACTCCCGCGCGAATCGCCTCTGGCGTGCCGCACTGGTAGTCCGAGTCGTAGAGAACGAGGAACACCCCCGTTGCAGTGCACGCTCCAGTGATGAGATCGCTGTACCACTGCCCGCCCTCGGCCACGAGATGGGCGGCAGTCTCCAAGTCGAAGTCGATGCGCAACGTCGTCGCACATGTCTGGGTGCCGCGTTCGTCGGGTCCCACGATGACAGCCACGAGGCTCTCCCGTGGAATGTAGCCAAGAGTGTGGGGCACGATTCCGATGATGTCTTCTGCTGTCTTCGCTGTGGTCTCCATGGCATCACTTCAGCTCCGGAACTGCCGGATTGGCCAGAGTGAGCTGAGCGCATGTGGAAACACCTGAGGTGTCCACAGCCCAAACGCACTCAAGTGTGGGCCGATATCCCCACGCAATGTCGCGCAGAATTGCCACCACGGCTCAACTGGCATACAAGTGAGGGGTGGCAAAACGACGGATATACACAGCACCTGGCTCACAAGTCGTCGAAATCTCGACCGGCACCGCGCGCCTGGAGAAGGTCGACGGGGAGGCCGACAGCTATGTCCTCCATGTCAATGGCGTGCCGTCCTCGTCGATCACTCTGAGCGAGCCGACTCGTCTGGACTTTGAATATCTGGATTGGATGTCGCGGATCATCGATGTCCAGTTTGCGGCCGGCCCGCTGCGAGCAGTCCACATCGGTGCTGCCGGATGCGCACTCGCCCGTGCCCTCCATGCCCAGCGACCGGGTTCGAAGCAGACAGCGATCGACATCGACTCAGCTCTCCTCGACTACTCTCGCACCTGGTTCGATCTTCCGCGAGCCCCTGGGCTGGCTCTGCGTGCCGGAGACGGCGCTGTCGAAGCGGAGAAGTTCCGTCCCGACACTCTTGACGTGCTCATCCGTGACGCCTTCGACCATGACTCCGTGCCGCCAACCCTCCAGACCTCGGAGTTCTTCACCACCTGCGCGCGGATCCTCAAAGACTCAGGCATCTATATCGCCAACGTCCCCGATTCTGGCAACCACCGCGTCCTCAGAGCCGAGCTTGAGCTGCTGAAACCTGCTTTCGAACATGTCGCGGCGGCTGCCGAGCCCGGAATTCTCAAAGGTCGCAGACGCGGGAACGTGGTCGTCATCGCCTCGAACTCCCCACTGCTCGCGCCCGACCTCGATAGAAGTCTGCGCACTGCGGCGACAATGGCGACATTCCTGACGGGGCAAGGCCTGATGTCGAGACTGGGACTGTGACGGAACACACCAGCAGTGAATCTTTGCTTCCAACTACTCCCGGTGAGAAAAGTTCGGCATAATGGAATGCCGATTGGGAAGGTGAGATGACCGAGACTTCAGAAATACGCGTCGAGCAGATCAAGCTTGACGAGCTCTATGCACGACTCGACGAATTGCGGGATGAGGCAACGGCCCGACTGGGTACTGTGAGGATCTCCGAAGTCGGCGGCAATCATCAGCACCGGAGTGAACGGGATGCGTTCGCCACCCTGTATGAGGACCAGCTGATCCGGCTCAACAGCGCCGAGGACGGCCTGTGCTTCGGTCGTCTGGATCTGCAATCAGACGCCGAGCCCAGCTACATCGGACGGATCGGGCTCACCGATGCCAACCGACAGCAGATTCTCATCGACTGGCGTGCACCGGCATCGGAGCGCTTCTACCAGTCGACTGCCGCCAACCCGGCGGGAGTCGTCCGTCGACGCCATCTGGTGACGAAGAACCGCACGGTCACAGATCTCGAGGACGATGTGCTCGACATCGAGGCTCTCGACGATGCGCAACGATCGAACCTGCAGGGCGAGGGCGCGCTGATCGCGGCACTGACTAATCACCGGACCGGTCGAATGGGCGATATCGTCGCGACCATTCAGGCAGAACAGGATGCCATCATCCGCCAACCGCTCCAAGGTGTGCTCGTGGTACAGGGCGGCCCCGGTACAGGAAAGACGGCGGTGGCACTCCATCGCGCGGCCTTCCTCCTCTATCGGCATCGGGAGCGCATCGCCAAATCAGGTGTGCTCCTGGTCGGACCCTCCGCAGTGTTCCTCAAGTACATCGAGAAGGTCCTGCCCAGCCTCGGTGAGACGGGTGCGCTTCTGCTCACACCGGGCCAGCTGTACCCAGGTCTCGAGACCGAGCTGACCGACGACACGAATGTGGCAGTGATCAAGGGCCGGTCCGAGATGGCTGCGGTGCTGAAGAATCACATCGCAAACTACGAGCGGATCCCCGACCAGAACGAAGAGCTGCGCGTCGGCTCACACACCATCTGGCTGCGCCGCCGCGACGTGCGCGGTGCCCGCGATCGAGCCCGCCGGAGCGGGGATGCTCACAACGCCGCCCGGAACGGCTTCGTCTCCGGTCTGCTCAAGACCCTCGCAGAGGATTTGGCACGGCAGATGGGGCTCGACGGTGCCGGTGAGAGACTGCCGGAGCTGATGGACGAGCTGCGTTCGAGCGTGGACGTGCGCCGAGCACTCAATCTCGCCTGGTTCCCGATCAGTCCCGCTGCGGCGCTGCGTGCACTGCTGTCCAAACCACACAAGTTGCAGGCCGCTGCCAGACACCTGCTCTCGCCAGAGGATCAGAAGACGCTGATCCGCCCGGCCAATGCCGAACTCACCGTTGAAGACGTTCCCCTCCTTGATGAGCTCGCCGAGCTGCTGGGCAGCAGTCCACAGCAGACCGCGGCTCGTGACGAGTCCGCTCGTGAGTATGCCGAAGCGGTCCTCGATATGACGGACACCTCGGCCCTCATCGATGCCGAGACGCTCGCCGCCAGGTGGGAGGAAGAGGGCCCGACGGTCACCCTGGCCGAGCGGGCGCTCGACGATCGCGAATGGACCTACGGCCACCTCGTCGTCGACGAGGCTCAGGAGCTTTCACCCATGCAGTGGCGGGTGCTCTTCCGGCGAGTTCCGTCAAAATCCGCGACTGTGGTGGGTGACCTGGCACAGTCCTCACACGTGGACAACACCCGGACATGGAATTCCATCCTGTCCGAGTTCGTCGGGGACCGCTACGCTCTGCAGGTGCTCACCGTGTCCTATCGGACACCTCAGTCGGTGATGGACCTGGCCAACCGATACCTGCACCGTCATTTCCCTCAGCTCGAACTCGTCGAGTCCGTCCGACAGGGCGGCCCCGACCCCCGGATGGAATCGTTCGCTTCGTCTCAGGAAGTGGTCAATGCTCTCGTTCCTACTGTCAGAGACGAGGTCGAATCGGTGGAAAGCGGCAAGATCGCTGTGATCGCACCTGTCGATCTCATCGATTCCGTCGCCGAGGTGCTCACCGGCTTCGACATCGGCCGTTCGGTCACCGGCCTCGACCATCAGATCGCGGTCATCACTGCACAGCAGGCGAAGGGTCTGGAGTTCGATTCCGTCGTCATCGTCGAACCGGGGCTGATCGCCCCCGCCGGTCATGAGGATGGGGTCGGCGCACTCTATGTGTCGCTGACGCGCACCACAGATCGGCTGCGGATCCTTGCCGCTGCATCGACCGAACTGAGCGAGCTCATCGCCGACTGAGTCAGCGCAGTCTCCCTCACGTCCACCGGACCTGATCGGAGGCAGACAGAGGGCGCATCGGAATCATCTCCGATGCGCCCTCTGTTGCACTCCGCGCAGACTTCTGGCCGATGATCAGGCTTTTGGGTCCTCGCGGAAAAGTAAAGGGCCGCTTAACGGTTCGGCTTCCCCTCCGAACCGCAAGCGGCCGCGCGCCAGAAGCGCGCACTGTCAATGTTACACAAGAATCGGTGCGCTGGACTACTCCGCTCACAGAATTCTGAGGTGATTTTCCTAGGGTTGGAAATCTTCGGGGGTCGCCTGCCTGGCGTCACCCGACTTCAGTGCCGCATCCGCACGCAGTGAGTCGATCGCCGTCTCAAAGTCTTCGAGGGAATCAAAGCCCTGGTAGACGCTGGCGAATCGCAGGTAGGCGACCTGGTCGAGCTCCCGCAGGGGCTCGAGGATACTCAGACCCACCTCGTCGGCGTCGATCTCAGCAATTCCCTTGGAGCGGATGTCCTCTTCGACCTTCTGTGCCAGCTTCGCCAGGTCGTCGTCGTTGACGGGCCGTCCCTGGCAGGCCTTGCGCACACCCGACATGATCTTCTGACGGGAGAACTCTTCGGTCACGCCGGAGCGTTTGATCACCGACAGGCTGGTCGCTTCCATGGTGGTGAAGCGGCGCCCGCAATGACGGCACTGACGCCTGCGACGGATCGCGGCACCATCTTCGCTGGTCCGCGAATCGACGACTCTGGAATCTGATTCACGACAGAAGGGACACCGCATATCTACTCCTCGAACCTGATGCTGACGGCCCGACCGTGGGCAGGGAGCTGTTCGCTGTCCGCCAGCACCTCGATGTGTTCGGCAACCTCGGCGAGGGCCGAACGGTCATAGTCGATGACCTGGCTGACCTTGATGAATGAGTGCACACCCAGCCCAGATCCGTGGGCGGCCGTTCCCATCGTGGGCAGGACATGATTCGATCCTGCGCAGTAGTCGCCCAGGGACACCGGCGCCCAGTCTCCGACGAACACCGCTCCCCCGTTGGTGATCCGTGCGGCAACAGAAGGAGCGTCGGCGGTGTGGACCTCGACATGTTCTCCGGCGTACCCGTTGACGACGTTGATGCCCGCGTCCAGATCATCGACGAGGACGATGGCGGACTGCTTCCCCGCCAGGGCGATGCCGATCCGCGCCTCATGGGCTGCGGCGGGGACCTGGGCTGCGAGTTCTGCCTGTACTCGCTCAACCAACTCAGTCGAATCGGTGACGAGGACGGAGGCAGCCAGTTCGTCGTGTTCGGCCTGACTGATGAGATCGGCGGCAACGAACGCTGGATCTGCTGTCGAATCGGCGAGCACGATGATCTCGGTGGGTCCGGCTACCGCGTCGATGCCCACCTGTGTTCGCATGAGAGATTTCGCGGCGGCGACGTAGGCATTGCCTGGGCCGGTGATGAGGTCAACGGGTTCCAGCTGCTCCTCATCGTCAAGGCCGTAGGCGAGAGCACCGATTGCTTGGGCACCGCCCATGGCCCAGACTTCATCGACGCCGAGGATATGGGCTGTGGCGAGCACCGTGGGGTGGGGCAGTCCATTGCTCTGGGGCGGGCTGGCAATGGCCAGTGAGGCAGACCCTGCCGCCTGTGCCGGCACGACGTTCATCACGACGGTCGATGGATACACGGCAAGTCCGCCGGGCACATAGAGGCCGACTCGTTCAATCGGCAGGTGCCGTGTGGTCACGTGCGCTCCGGAGGACAGCTCTGTGCGGACGTCATTGGGGCGCTGGTCGTCGGCGACCTTCCTGGCCCGCGAGATCGATTCGACCAGGGCCGCTTTGACGGAAGGATCCAATTCATCTTCGGCGCGCTTCAGCTCGGAGACGGACACACGCAGAGACTCGAGTTCGACCGAGTCGAATCTCGCAGTGAATTCCTTCACGGCACGACTGCCCCCGGCCTGCACCTGGCTCAGCAACTCGGCCACCCGTCGTTCGATACCGGCATGCGTGTCGGCGGCACGGGGCAGCCGCTGCTTGAGGAATCTCTTGCTCAGTTTCTCACCGCGGAAGTCCAGTATGTTCACTCGCACCATTCTAGGCCCCTTCCCTTCACCGATTGCCTCTGCTTCCGTTTCGGGCGACCAGGCAGTGCCTCAGGCGCTCAGGCAGCGAGACCCCAACAGTGCCTTGAGATCACCGTAGAGGCTCGGGTTGGGGTCGACGCGGATAGCGCGGTCGAGTCGCATCACCGTGTGTCTGCCGGGCTGCGAGAGGACCAGGTGCACATCGGTCTGCCCCTTGTGTGATTCGAGGACCCGGAGCAGCTTGGATGCCATCTCCTCCGTCGCCTTCTCCATCGGCAGCATCAGGTTGAGGGGCCGGTCCTTCGGATCGGTGACGTCAGGGATCGTCATCGACATCGCCATCATCGAGGTCGGCCGATCATCGGAGAGGCGGATGCGTCCGGTCAGGCTGATGACGAGATCGGTGGCCAGCAGGCTCGCCACTGGTTCGTAGGTGTCGCCGAAGAACATGACCTCTATCTCGGCTTCGAGGTCCTCCACAGTCACAATCGCATACGGTTTGCCCGAGTTCTTCGAGACCTTGCGCGCAACCTGGGTGATCATGCCGCAGATCTTCACCTGAGAACCGTCGTGGCGATGGGTCTCCGGATCCACCACATCGGCGATGGAGGCCTCCGATTCGGCGGCGAGGACGCCCTCAAGGCCGTTGAGGGGGTGGTCGGAGACATAGAGGCCGATCATGTCGCGCTCGAATGCCAGCTTCTCCTTCTTCTCCCATTCGGGTCGATCGGGAATCGCCACGGAGAAGCTCGGTTCGTCATCGTCGCCGCCGAGCCCGGCGAACAGGTCAAACTGTCCATTGGCTTCTTGACGCTTGACGCCGATGACGGAATCCACTGCTTCTTCGTGCACTTCGACGAGTGATCGCCGGGTCTGTCCCAATGAGTCGAAGCCGCCGGCCTTGATGAGCGATTCGATCGTGCGCTTGTTGCATACGTGGCTGGGCACCTTGTCGAGGAAATCCGTGAATGAGGTGAATGCCCCCTTCTCTTCACGTGCTTCGACAATGCCGTCAACGACGTTGGCACCAACGTTGCGCACAGCACCCATGCCGAAGCGAATATCCTCACCGACTGGTGTGAAGTGCAGAGCCGAATCGTTGACATCTGGTGGCAGCACTGTGATGCCCAGCCGACGGCACTCGTTGAGGTAAATGGCAAGTTTGTCCTTGTTGTCGCCCACCGAGGTGAGCAAGGCTGCCATGTACTCCGCCGTGTAGTGAGCCTTGAGGAACGCGGTCCAGTAGGACACGAGACCGTAGGCGGCCGAGTGGGCCTTGTTGAACGCATAGTCAGAGAAGGGCAGCAGAATGTCCCATAGTGCCTGAGCCGCTGCCTCGGAGAAGCCGCGTTCCTTCATTCCTCCGAAGAAGCCCACCTGCTGTTTGTCCAGCTCGGACTTCTTCTTCTTGCCCATCGCACGACGAAGAATGTCTGCTTGACCCAGCGAATACCCGGCGACCTTCTGCGCGATCGCCATCACCTGCTCCTGGTAGATGATGAGTCCGTAGGTGGTGCCGAGGATGTCCTCGAGCGGCTCTTCGAGCTCCGGGTGGATCGGCGTGACGTCCTGCAGTCCGTTCTTGCGCAGTGCGAAGTTCGTGTGGGAGTCGGCTCCCATCGGGCCCGGACGGTAGAGCGCAATCGTCGCGGAGATGTCTTCGAAGTTGTCCGGCTTCATCAGCCGCAGCAGGGCACGCAGTCCGCCACCGTCGAGCTGGAATACACCGAGGGTGTCACCGCGAGAGAGCAGATCATAGGCGCCTCGATCGTCGAGGTCGAGGTGTTCCAAGTCGAGATCGTCATCGCGGTTTGCCTTGATGTTCTCCACAGCGTCGGAGATGATCGTGAGGTTTCGCAGCCCCAGGAAGTCCATCTTGATCAGTCCGAGGCCCTCGGAGGTGGGGTAGTCGAACTGGGTGATGACCTGGCCGTCTTGGAACCGGCGCATGATCGGGATCACGTCGATGATCGGATCCGAGGACATGATGACTCCGGCTGCGTGGACTCCCCACTGCCGTTTCAGACCCTCGATGCCCTTTGCGGTCTCGAAGGTCTCACGGGCATCCGTGTCCGAGTCGACGAATGCTCTGAACTCCCCTGCCTCGTTGTGGCGCTTGGATTCGGTGTTCTCGATATCGGCCAGCGGAATGTCCTTGGCCATCTCGGCTGGTGGCAGCGCCTTCGTCAGGCGCTCCCCCATGGAGAACGGTTTGCCGAGGACTCGTGCGGAGTCCTTGAGCGCCATCTTCGTCTTGATCGTGCCATAGGTGACGATCATCGCAACCCGTTCGTCGCCGTATTTCCGTGTCACATAGTCGATGACTTCGCCGCGGCGGCGATCATCGAAGTCGACGTCGAAGTCGGGCATGGAGACACGGTCAGGGTTGAGGAAGCGCTCAAAGAACAGTCCGTGCTTGAGCGGATCGAGATCGGTGATGCGCATCGCGTAGGCGACCATGGAACCGGCACCCGAACCGCGCCCCGGACCCACACGGATGCCGTTGTCCTTGGACCAGTTGATGAAGTCGGCGACGACGAGGAAATAGCCGGGGAAGCCCATTGAGATGATGACGTCGAGTTCGTAGTCGGCCTGCTTGCGCACATCGTCGGGAATTCCTCCCGGATACCGATACTCGAGCCCGGTCTGGACCTCTTTGACCAGCCAAGAGGTTTCGTCCTCTCCGGGCGGGCAGGGGAACTTCGGCATATAGTTCGCAGACGTGTCGAAGGAGACTTCGCACTTCTCAGCGATCTCGAGCGTGTTGTCGCAGGCTTCCGGGAACTCGGAGAACAGCGCCCGCATCTCCGCGGGTGATTTGAGATAGTAGCCGGATCCGGAGAAGGCGAAGCGCGAGCCGCCTTGGTCATAGGTGGGTTCGATCAGCTTCGACCCGGATTGGATGGCCAGCAGCGCCTCGTGCGCCTTCGCATCTGACTCATGTGTGTAGTGCAGGTCGTTGGTCGCAACCAGCGGGATGTCCATCTCCTTTGACAGACGGATCAGATCCTTGGTCACTCGTTTCTCGATGGAGAGCCCATGATCCATGAGTTCGACGTAGTAGTTGTCTTTGCCGAATATCTCACGGTACTTACCGGCCGCAGCCTTGGCCTCTTCGTACTGTCCCAAGCGCAACCGCACCTGGATCTCCCCCGATGGACAGCCTGTGGTCGCGATCAGCCCGTCAGAATAGGTTTCAAGCAGGTCTTGGTCGATGCGCGGCCATTTGCTGAACACCGAATCGAGGGAGGCGTAGGACGAGGCCTTGAACAGATTGCGCATGCCCGTATTGTTGCGAGAGAGCAGCGTCATGTGGGTGTAGGCACCACCGCCGGACAGGTCGTCGCGTTTCTGCGACTCGTCCGTGCGCCATTTCACCCTCGTCTTGTCACGGCGATCCGTGCCCGGGGTGACATAGGCTTCAACACCGATGATGGGCTTGATGCCGGCGGCAGTCGCCTGTGACCAGAAGTCGAAGGCTCCGAACAGGTAGCCGTGATCTGTGGTCGCGATGGCCGACATTCCGGAGGCTTTGGTCGCGGCCATCAAGTCCGTGAGTCGGGCTGCTCCGTCCAACATCGAGTATTCGGTGTGGACGTGAAGATGGACGAAATCGTCTTTCGGCACTGGCAGCCTTCCCTCAGATATGACCGTTGTTGCGACACCCAGCTTAGACCATCGAAGGCTCGCCCAGCGGAGCCTCGGCGGCCGACAAACGGGAAGTCGTCGAGGTCATGATGCGGCCTTCTGGGTGCTCACTGGCGCCTGGGCTCAGGGTGTGCGGATGCGGTCGATCGCGTACTGCAGATCGTCGGGGTACCCGCTCTCGAATTCGACCCACTCGTTCGAGTTGGGATGATGGAACCCGAGTTTGACAGCGTGCAGCCACTGACGTTCCAGACCAAGATCCTTAGCCAGGACCGGATCAGCCCCGTAGGGAAGATCACCGACGCAGGGGCGTTTGAGCGCGGAGAAATGAACTCGAATCTGGTGGGTCCGCCCGGTTTCGAGATGAACTTCGACCAGGGAGGCTCGGCGGTGCGCTTCGAGCACCTCATAGTGGGTGATCGCGTTCTTCCCTCCGCTGTGGACCGCATAGAGGCCGTCATGTCGCGGGTTGCGAGCGATGGGCGCGTCAATTGTACCGAGGACGGGATCCGGCAGTCCTTGGACCACCGCGTGATAGGTCTTCTCAACGGTGCGTTCCTTGAACGCACGTTTGAGCACGCTGTAGGCGTACTCGCTCTTCGCGATAACCATCAGGCCCGAGGTGCCCACATCCAGGCGCTGTACGATCCCCTGACGTTCAGGCGCACCCGAAGTGGCGATCCTGAAACCGGCGGCGGCGAGTCCACCCACGACGGTCCTTCCCTTCCACCCCAGTGCCGGATGTGCGGCCACGCCAACGGGCTTGTCGACCACGACGAAGGAATCTTCGTCATGGACGATCTTCATCCCCGGCACCGGATCGGCAACGACTTCCAAGGGGCGCGGAGGCTCAGGCATCATGATGTCCAAGCGTGCACCGGCTTCGACGCGGTCTGATTTCGCCACGACGTGTCCGGACAGCTGCACGCCCCCTTCTGCGCAGATGTCGGCAGCTGCTGTACGGGAGAGTCCCAACAGCTTCGACAGCGCCGAGTCCACCCGCTGGCCGTCGAGGCCCTCGGGTACCAGGATTGAGCGTTCAGCCATGTGTGTCCTCTCCGACCGTGCTCGCGTGCTTCGAGTCCGATCCGTCCAGTTCAATGCCTTTGAGGCTTGCCACCACGAGGGTGACCGCCGCTGCGGATATCGCAATGTCGGCGACATTGCAGATGAAAAACGATAGGTCGATGAAATCGACGACGGCGCCGTGGAGGAAACCAGGCTGCCGGAACAGCCGATCCACGAGATTGCCGAACAGTCCGCCCAACAGCAGTCCGAGTCCGATGGCCCACGCCACAGAACCCAACTTCCTCGACAGCATGATGATCGCTGCGAACACAGCGATCGCGATGAGGGGGAAGATCCAGGTCACACCAGACCCGAGGCCCAGCGCCGCTCCGGGATTCCGATAGAAGTTGAAGCCCGCCAGAGCACCGATGACTGAGATCGGCTCCTGCCCTTCGAGGAACCTGACCGCGAGGAACTTGGTGAACTGATCCACCACGAGGACGATCACGGCTATGCCGAACAACGCCCCGAGCATTCTGCGCCGCCGGGGTCTCGTGTCAGTGGCATCATCGTTCATTTGGCTCATTCTAACTTACTGTCTCAGGACACGAAGGCGCTGGCTGCGAAGCTCTGCTCCGACGCACGGGAGCACGAACAAGGCCCGGGATCTCCATAGAGTTCCCGGACCTTGCGTGTCTGCTGTGACGAATCAGAGTTTGTGATTCGACGACGAACCGAAGGTGCTCCCGTCCAGGGTCTCCGGTGCCAGACTCGTTGAGTTTTCGAGGTCGCGCAGCTGATCGTTGAGGTAGCTCTTCAGACGCGTCCGGTACTGACGCTCGAAGTTCGACAGCTGGTCGATGGAACGCTCGAGAGTCGACTTCTGCGTTTCCAGAGTCGACAGGATCTCATCGCGCTTCGTCTCGGCCTTGCCGACGATGTCCTTGGCTTCGGTTTCAGCGCTCTTGATGAGCTCGTCGCGACGGCGTTCGCCCTCTGCCACGTGCTCGTCGTGGACGCGCTGAGCAAGAGCGATGAGCCCGTGGGCGTCGCCGTCTCCACTGCCCAAGGTCGATCCGAGCCCGAGTCCAGCGGCACTGCCTGTTGCTGCAGGTGCAGCACTGTCCATGGCTGGAGCAGATTCCTTCGAAGCTGGCGCCTGCGCAGCGGGAGCTGCTTCCTTGACTGCAGGTGCTGATGGCTGCTCGGTCGCTTCCGACACAGCAGGAGCTGCGGGAGCCTTCTCCTGCTCCGGCGCCTCGGTCTCCTTCGGCGAAGAGGGAGCCGGCACCGCTGCAGGCATTGCCTGGGTGGCGTCGGTATCCTCAGCAGGTGCGGCAGGAGATGCCCCGCCAGCGTCGAGTTCCTTGACGCGCTGTTCCGCGGTGGACAGCTTCTGACGAAGTTCGTCGTTCTCCTGGTAAAGGCGGCGAATCTCTACGACAACCTCATCGAGGAAATCGTCGACTTCATCCTGGTCGTACCCGTCGCGGAACTTCACATGCTGGAACCGCTTGTTTACTACGTCTTCAGGCGTGAGCGCCATGAGGTCACCTTTGGTCGATCTACATTCATTACGCTGCCGCCATCAAGACGGCTTCAACGTCACATTAGCGTAACACCTGCAGTTTTGTCCTGCAGAAATGCCGTGTCACGTATTCATTGACAAAATTTCCCGCATCGAGCCTAACAACACCTGGAACCATTCGGCCAACTGAGACTCAGATCCAGTAGGTGACTGCCATGTCGGCAATAGGCCCAGAACGGAGTGAGAGCAGGGGCCGGAGGTGATCCGGACTCACTGTTTCAGGCTGTCAGATTCCTACGCCCAGATTCAGGCCGTCACCCTCGAGAAGTTGAACAGCACCGATGCGAGAATCTGAATACCGATCAGCAGCACGATGAAGCCCAGATCCAGTGAGATCTGTCCCAACCGCAAGGGTGGAATCACCTTGCGCAGCAGACGCAGTGGCGGATCGGTCAGTGTGTACACGATCTCGGCCAGCACGAGGAAGAAGCCGGCGGGCTTCCATTCGCGCGAGAAAACCTGCACGAGGTCGAGGACCACCCGTGCCAGGAGAACATAGACGTAAAGACTGAGTGCTGTGCCGAGGATGTAGAAGATGATGGCCACGTGTTTCCTCGTGCCTTTCTTTGGTGCTTAGCTGTCGATACCCAGCGTATACGTCCGAGCTGAGGATGAGATAAGAACGACCTCAATTGAAGGTCGGAGCACTCAGCTCTGGTTGAAGAAGCTCGCCTGGGTGTCCGGATCCGACTCGTTCTCTCCGCTGACCTCGATGTTCTCGGGGGTGAGGAGAAACACCTTGTTGGTCACGCGCTCGATGGAACCGTGCAGGCCGAAGATCAGACCGGCAGAGAAGTCAACGAGTCGCTTCGAGTTGTTCTCGTCCATCTCGGAGAGATTCATGATCACCGGTGTTCCCTCGCGGAACGCGGCACCGATCACCATTGCGTCATTGTAGCTGCGGGGGTGGATTGTCTTGATGCGGTTCATGGAGATTCCTGGCGCGGGAGAGTCAACTGGGCGAATCGGTGACGGATGGATCGGCGTCACTTGGGCAGGGGGCCGTTCCTCGTCCTCGACATGGTCGTCGACGGGCTCTTCGTAGGTGTCGATGATCTCACGGTCACGACGTTCCATGGGCTCGTCCTCTTCTTCGACGAAACCCAGGTATTCCAGCGTCTTCTTTATTGCTGACATTTTTCCACTCCTCGGCCTTCGGCACTTCCTCGCCTGCCGCCAAACTATCTCAACTGACCAGCTTGGCTGGTGAGTCTCATGGGTGTGTCGTGGGGTTTTCTTCCTGCAGCCAGACCACGCCTGCGAATCGGCCGGTGCTGCGTTGTCTCCGGTAGGAGAACAGATCCTCGGATTCCCGTGTGCAGGTACGGGAGAAATGGTCGATGCACGCACCTGCGCGTCGCAGCTGTTCGGCCACTGCCCCCGCGACGTCGATCGCTGGGGTCCCGGTCACGGACACCGAGGCGGCCACAGGCTCGATCGCGGCAACTTCTTCCCGCAGCGCGGCGGGAACTTCGTAGCAGCGCGGGCACACTGACGGCCCGATGATCGCATGAATGTCAGTCGCGCCCAGGTGTTGCATTTCAGCGATCGTCTCCGGCACGACCCCTGCTGCCATGCCGGGGCGTCCGGCGTGAATCGCGCCGATGACACCAGCCTCCGGGTCCGCGAGCATGATCGGTGTGCAGTCTGCCACCATGATCGCCAATCCGATACCGGCGCGTGTCGTGACCTGCGCGTCTGCCGTCACAGGATCGTCCCGCAGCTGCTCTGGCGAATCGATGATGGCCACATCGGTTCCGTGGACCTGGGAAACGAAGCTCAGTCGCTCACCGCTCAGCCCGAGAACCTGGGCCAGAGCGGCGCGGTTTGCGGCGACGAGCTCATTGTCATCCCCGACGTGTCGGGCGAGGTTGAACGATGACAGGTCACCCCTCGAGTAGCCGCCGTGCCGGTCGGTGAACGCCACATGTGCGTTCAGCCTTCCGGGAACGACGAATCTCGAGTGCAGCATCTTACTTCAGGAAATCCGGGATATCGAGATCGTTGTCGAGGCTCGAGTTGCTGCGCTCGCTGGGCAGGGAGGTCGGGATCTGATGCTCGTCGCGGCGAGATTCGGGCTCGCCGTCTCCTGCTGTCTCTGCCTGTTCCGCTGGCGCTGATTCGACATCTGCCGGGTTCGTCGCCATCGGAATCGAGGCGGGGGCAGCTTCAGCTGGGGCTGAATCCTGGCCGGCGACCGTGTTGTCGAACCCTGCTGCGATCACGGTGACTCGGCATTCGTCGCCGATGTTGTCGTCGATGACTGCACCGAAGATGATGTTGGCTTCGGGGTGTGCCGCTTCCTGCACCAGTCGGGCTGCTTCGTTGACTTCGAACAGGCCGAGGTCTGCACCGCCCTGGATGCAGAACAGTACGCCGTGGGCACCGTCGATGCTGGCCTCGAGCAGCGGTGAGGCGATGGCGGACTCGGCTGCCTGTACGGCGCGGTCATCACCGGTGGCCGCTCCGATGCCCATCAGGGCGGTGCCGGCATCCTGCATCACGGACTTCACGTCGGCGAAGTCGAGGTTGATCAGTCCCGGGACGGAGATGAGGTCGGTGATGCCCTGGACGCCGGAGCGCAGAACCTCATCGGCCGAGCGGAACGCGTCGACGACGGACACGCTGCGGTCTGAGATGGAGAGCAGTCGGTCGTTCGGGATGACGATGAGGGTGTCGACCTCTTCGCGAAGCGCGGCGATGCCAGCCTCGGCCTGCGCGGAACGGCGGCGCCCCTCGAACGTGAATGGGCGTGTGACGACGCCGATCGTCAGTGCTCCCAGGGAACGTGCGACACGGGCGACGACCGGGGCCGCACCTGTGCCCGTTCCTCCGCCTTCACCGGCGGTGACGAAGACCATGTCGGCACCCTCGAGGGCGTCGCGGATGGCTTCTTCGCTGGAGTCTGCAGCCTTGCGGCCGATCTCCGGGTCAGCACCGGCGCCGAGTCCGCGAGTCTGGTCGCGGCCGATCTCCAGCTTCACATCTGCGTCCGAAAGCACGAGGGCCTGGGCATCGGTGTTGATCGCGATGAACTCCACGCCGCGCAGTCCGACGTCGATCATCCTCTGAACAGCGTTGACACCGCCGCCGCCGGTACCGGCAACTTTGATATCCGCTCCGGATTGTGGGAATTCAGCCAAGTCGGTTCCTCTTTCGGCGCATCGTCCACGCATCATCTGCGTGCAAATTCGAAAAGTCTTCTTTGCCCTGAGGCTATTGTCCGGGGCAACACCACTGCAACCATTCTCCCCGGAGTGTCGGACATCGGCCAAACTTCAGCCCCGGTGTGTCGGCGGCAATGACAGCCAACTCACCCGGTTTCGCGGGTTTTCAGTTCGTCACGGGCACCGAGGGGACGGAGACGTCGATATCGGTGCGGCCATCAGCCGCCAGCTGCAGTGCGGTGCGCATCTTCAGGCTTGCGTTTGTGCTGTCACCGAAGACGACTTTCGCCTGCGACTTTCCCGTGTCGATGACCCCTGCGAGGTTGTTTTCGTCCTTGGCATGAATCGAGGCCAAATCGGAACGCAGCCCTGGTCGAAGTTCCGCCATGAAGCGGATCACTGCGGCCACGGTCTTCTGGTCTGGTGCACCGCCGGAGTCTTTGAGCACGGTCACGCCCTTGGGTGCTTTCTCAACGGTGCCCAAGTTGACGGCTTCATCGTCGAAGAGTTTGAACCCAGCCGCCGTTGTGATCGCCAGAACCGGGTCCCTGTCGGTGATGACGATGCTCAGGCTGCGCGGTCCCGAATAGTGTACCGAGGCTTCTTTCGCGCGGGGAAACTCCTCGAGTACGTTCTTCTCCACCGTCCCTGGGCGCACCCGGGGCAGCGGTTTGCCGCCGTCGGCGCTGAGCACCGAATCCGAAACCTGTTCATGGTCGATCAGCTCGCTGCCTTTGACGCTGACCTTGTCGAGAGCCAACAGCGGTGAGAACCAGAGCACGGCAGCGATGACGAGGACGGCCGCGATTGCACCGATGAGCATGAGGCGCTGGCGCCACACCTGTTTCCGGCGTGCCCGGATGACGCCGGTGAGGTCCGCAGTCGAGTTGTCGTCGGTGCGCGGTTCGGGAAGGGGCACCACTGTGTTCAGGCCTCCAGAGCGGTGAGCAGTTCAGGGCCGAGGATCGTCACATCCCCGGCGCCAAGGGTGAGCACAAGGTCGCCGGGGCGCACACGCGCTGCAACATACGGCACCGCTTCGTTGAATGATTCGACGAAGGCCACATTTTTGTGTGGGACACGATCGGCGATCAGCGCACCGGTGACACCCGGTACCGGATCCTCCCTGGCTGGGAACACATCGAGGACGACGACCTCGTCGGCCAGTCCCAGCGCCTCACCGAACTCGGCTCGGAACTCCATCGTCCGCGAATACAGATGCGGTTGGAAGATCGCCCACACCCGGCCCTCTTCGGTGACGACACCGCGAGCCGCGCTGAGAACCGCTCGCAGCTCCGTCGGGTGGTGAGCGTAATCGTCGATGACACGGACACCGGCGGCGATTCCCCGTTCCTCGAAACGACGCCGAGTGCCTCCGTAGCTCCCGAGACCACTGGCCGCCTTGGCAACATCGGCGCCGAGGCTGTGGGCGACGGCGATCGCCGCCGTCGCGTTGAGTGCGTTGTGGGTGCCCGGTTGCCGCAGTGTCACCGGCAGCGGCTCCGTCCGTCCCGGTACATCGAGAACGAACTCCGAGACCAGACCCGAACGGAGTTCGCGCAGGCGGACATCGGCGGATTCGGAGGCTCCGTAGAGGATGACGGAGGTTCCCTGCGCCCGGGCCTGCTCGGCGACGTCGAGTGAACCTGGATCATCAGCGCAGGCGATGACGGTACCGCCGTCGGCGCCGATGCCGGCACAGAATTCGACGAAGGCTTCCCTCACCTTCTCCGGTGTCCCGTAGTAGTCCAGGTGATCCGCTTCGACGTTGGTGAGGATGCCGATCGCGGGTTCGTAGAGCAGGAACGAACCGTCGGATTCGTCGGCTTCTGCGACGAAGACGTCTCCGGTGCCCAGATGGGCGTTGGTGCCCGTGGTGGACAGGACTCCCCCGATGACGAATGAGGGGTCGAGCCCACAGGCTTGCAGCGCCACTGTCGTCATGGAGGTCGTGGTGGTCTTGCCATGAGTGCCGGCCACCGCCACGGCTCGCTTGTCGGCCATCAGCGAGGCCAGTGCACCTGACCGGTGGAGAATCCGCAGGCCCTTGCGTTCGGCTTCGACGAGTTCGGGATTGTCCTTGCGAATGGCTGAGGAGATGACCAGTGAGTCCGTCTCGCCGAGGTTGTCCGCCGAGTGCCCGATCTCAACTCTGGCACCCAGTGTCCGCAGGACGTCGACGACTGCTGATTCCTTCGCATCTGAGCCTGAGACGGTGACACCGTTCATGACCATGATCCGTGCGATCCCGGACATGCCCGAACCGCCGATTCCGATGAAGTGGACGGCGCCCAGTTCTGTGGCTGGGACGATTTCAGCTGTGCTCATGTTCAACCTCTCAGAGCGCGAGTGACGATAGTGGCCATGGTGGCGGCGGCATTGGTCGGATAGTGCAGCTCGAGGGCCGCCTCGCTCATGGCATCCAAGCGGGCTTGGTCCCTGACCAGGGGCAGGATCTGATCGATCACGGTCGACGGGGTGAAGTCCGCGTTGTCGACGAGCAGCGAGGCTCCGGCTCTGACGCTGCCGGCCGCGTTGAGACGCTGTTCACCGTTGCCGATGGCCAATGGTACGTAGAGCGCCGGAACCCCGACGACGGTGGCCTCGGAAACGGTCGCTGCACCGGAACGTGCCACGAGCAGATCAGCGACCGCGTAGGCCCTGTGCATTCCGTTCACGTAATCGACGACGTGGTAGTCGGACAACTCTGCCGCAGCTTCCCGCAGGGCCTCATCCTTGCCGGCACCGGTGATGTGCAGGACCTGTACCCCGTTCTCCTGGCACAGCGGCGCCGCTGCGAGGAATGCGTCGTTGATGCGCTGCGCCCCAGAGGACCCACCGGTCACCACGAGCACGGGTTTGTCGTCGCTCAGGCCGAGGTCTTCTCGCCATTCCTGTCGCTGGGCGAAGTCGCTGCGGTCGAGTGCGGAGATCTCGGTCGGCATCGGCATGCCGACCAATTCCGAATTGCGCAGCTTCGTATCGGGGAAGGTGACTCCGACCATTCCCCGTTTCGTCAGGACGGCGCCGAGGCGGTTGGCCATTCCGGGCTTGGCGTTGGCTTCGTGGACGAGCAGAGGGATGTTCGCCTGTTTGGCTGCGATGAAGGCGGGTGGGCAGACATAGCCGCCGACGCCGACGACGGCTTTGACATCTCGCTCGGCGATGATCTGTTTGACGCGCGAGACGTTGGCGGCGAAGCGTTTCGGAAATTTCAACGCGGCGGGGCTGATCGAACGTGGCATGGGCACCTTGTCGATGGTGAGGAGTTCGAAGCCGGCTTTCGGAACGATATCTGCTTCGAGCCCATCTGCGGTGCCGAGTGCGAAGACGTCCCAATCGGGATGGATCTCGCGCAGCTCACGGCCGATCGCCAACATGGGCGATATATGGCCGGTGGTGCCTCCACCGGCAAGGAGAATGCTCGTCATCTCACTTCTTTCTCTTTCTGGCCAATACTGCGAACGACGATCTCACGCGGTCTTTGTGCAATTTGATCGCGGCGGGAGCTCCTTCCTCTGTTCGGGCAAAGGACAGAATCACCCCGACCGCCAGCAGAGACGCGACTATCGAGGATCCGCCGTAGGACACGAAGGGCAGGGGCAGCCCGATGACCGGCAGGAGTCCGGTCACAACACAGATGTTGATTGCGGCCTGGCCGATCAGCCAAGCGAAGAGGCCGGCCGTAGCGACCTGGACGAACCTGGATTTCGAACGCAGGATCACCCGGACCATGCCGCAGGCCAACGCCACGAACATCAGTATCACCGCCAGCGACCCGAGCAGGCCGAGCTCCTCTCCGATGATGGCGAAGATGAAGTCATTGTGGGCTTCGGGCAGCCAGGACCATTTCTCTCGACTGGCGCCGAGGCCCACACCCAACCAGCCTCCGGAGGCCAAGGAGAACAGACCGTGGTTGGACTGCCAGGCCTGACCGGTGACGTCGGACGCTGTCTGGTCGGCGTGGCCGGTGAGCGCGGCGGTGATGCGTTGGAGCCGGTTCTGCGAGCTGAAGACGAAGAATGCGGCGACGGCTCCCAGGGAGCCGAAGAGCAGCAGGAAGTACTTCCACGGGAAGAAGCCGATGAACAGACAGACGAGGGCCATGGCCATGAGTACCAGACCCGTGCCGAGGTCATTGCCGCCGACGACGAGACCGACAGCGAGGATGATGCCCGGGACGACGGGGATCATGGCGTGGCTGAAGGTTGTCATCTTTCCGTATTTGCGGGCCAGGATGGCACCCAACCACACAGCCAGGGCAACCTTGAGGAACTCTGAGGGCTGGAGTTGGAACCCTCCGAACTGGATCCAGTTCGCGTTGCCCTTCGTTGACTTGCCGACACCCGGGAGGAAGACAGCCGCCTGCATGAAGACGCCGAGCAGCAGCGCGGGCCAGGCCAGCTTGAGCCACCAGTTCAGCGGGACGAACGTGGCCGCGACCATGAGGGCGATGCCCATCGCGACGAAGCCTGCCTGCTTGTTGAAGTAGGCGAAGGATGATCCCGCTCCTCCGTCGTAGGAGGTGATCGAGGACGCTGAGAGGACCATGACGAGTCCGAGTGACGTCAGGGCGAGGACCGAAACCAGAATCAGGTAGTAGGTCGTCAGCGGGTAGGCAGAGACTCGGGCGAATTCACGCCGCACAGTGGCCAGCACTGCCCGCGCAGCTCCTGTCCGAGGCTGATTCTGAGCGTGGGTCGTTTGGGCGCTGTGGACGCTCGCTGACTGTCTGCCGCTGCGAGCCGAGCTCGTGGCCCTGGTCTTCTTCGCAACGGTTTTCTTCGCGCCGGTCTTCTTCGCGCCGGTCTTCTTCGCAGCGGTTGTCTTCGCGCCGGCCTGTGTCGAAGCAGCACTCTCCGCACCGGCCTTGTGCGGCGTGGCCGGCCTCTTCGCGGTCGACGACCTCGCGCTCGCAGCCTTCTTCGTGGTCGGCGACTTCGCGCTCGGCTTCGCTGCGGCCTTCTTCGCTGCGGCCTTCGTGTCTCCAGCGCGGCCTACGGCCGGTTCGGCCGACATGGTCGATCGAAGACGGCGTGACTGAGATTTCGCGGTTGTCTGCCGTCCCATGTCAGCTCCCCAGGTGAGCGTGGACAGCCTGAGTGAAGAGTTCACCCCGAGTGTTGTAGTTGAGGAATTGGTCCATGCTGGCTGCCGCGGGAGCCAGCAGCACGGTATCGCCGGCGTGGGCAATGCCTGCGGCAGCTTCCACTGCGGCAGCGACCACGGCTTCACCCCGGCGACGGGGAACTCCCGAGTCCACACCGAGCGCGGGTTCGATCCGGATCACGTTAAGGTCTGGAATGCTCGCAGCGATAGCCTCGCGGAAGGCAGCATCATCGGCTCCGATGAGCACGAGTGCTCGAAGACGATGGCCGTGGTCGGTGAACAGTGACGTGAAATCCGCGCCCTTGGGCAGTCCCCCGGCGATCCAGACGATCGAGTCGAAGCTGCTGAGCGAAGCGTTGGCCGCGTGGGTGTTCGTCGCCTTCGAATCGTCAACCCAGCTGACACCGTTGCCTTCAGCGACAGTGACCATGCGGTGCGCACCGAGCGAGTGATTCCTCAGGCCTTCGGAGATCGCCTGACCGGGAACTCCGATGCTGCGGGCCAGAGCGGCAGCGGCGAGAGCATTTGAGACTTGGTGGTCTGCCGGCTCTCGGCCGGGAACTCCTGTCGCTATGGCCACGTCATTCATGGAAGCGAGCTCCGCGGCCGAAGAGTAGCGCTGTGGGATGAAGGCGCGGTCAACCAGCATGTCCTCGACGACGCCCAACTCTCCCGGTCGTGGGATGCCCGTGGTGAAGCCGATGGCTTTGGCACCCTCGACAACGTCGGCGTCTTCGACCATGCGCAGCGTCACCTCGTCACCGACGTTGTAGATGCACGCGGTCTTGGCCTGGTGATAGATTTTGGCCTTATCGGCCTCATAGGCATCTGCGCTGCCGTGCCAATCCAGATGATCAGGGGCGATGTTGAGCACAGTGGCAGCATCAGCACTCAGCGAATACTGCCAGTGGAGCTGGAAACTTGAGAGTTCGATCGCCAGCACCTCGAGTCCGGGTTCGAGTACCGCTTCCAGAAGCGGTGCACCGATGTTGCCGCAGGCCTTGGCCTTCAGACCGTCGGCCAGGAGCATGGATTCGAGCATGGTCGTAGTCGTCGTCTTGCCGTTGGTGCCGGTGATGGCCAGCCACTTGGCATCGTTGGTGCCACGGATCCGCCATGCCAACTCGACCTCGCCGATGACGGGAACGCCCGCCTCGGCGGCGGCCAGGAGCAGCGGGTGGTCGGGACGCCAACCAGGTGATGTCACGACCAGATCGAGCGGTTCCTCGGGCAGTGTCGAGACATGATCGGCGCCGCGGCGTATATCGACGTCGAAGACCTCGAGGATCTGTGCCTTCTCGCTGACATCCGCCTGATCATCGCCGTCGACGACGATCACGTCGGCACCGCGTTCGCCGAGGTGGACAGCTGCGGGAAACCCAGTCACGCCGAGACCGGTGACGAGGATCCGCAGCCCGTCCAATGACGAGCTGGGCCCCACGAGTGCGGCCGGGATCGCCTCGGCGTTCGGATAATCAGTCAGGGGATTCTCAGCCAAGGCGAGACACCCATTCGGCGTAGAAGAGACAGATTCCGGCGATGACGAAGAGTGCGGCGATGATCCAGAAGCGCACCACGATCGTGACTTCTGCCCAGCCCTTGAGTTCGAAATGATGTTGGAGCGGCGCCATTCGGAAGACGCGTTTTCCGGTGGTCTTGAACGAGATGACCTGGATGATCACGGACAGGGTGATGATGACGAAGAGTCCGCCGAGAGCGACGAGCAGAAGCTCGGTCCGCGACATGATCGCGAGGCCAGCGATTGCGCCGCCGATGGCCAGCGACCCCGTGTCGCCCATGAAGATCTTCGCGGGCGACGTGTTGAACCACAGGAAACCGAAACATGCTGCAGCCATGGCGCCCGCGACCATTGCGAGGTCACGCGGATCGCGCATGTAATAGCAGGCGCTCGTGGCGTCTGTCATCAGATTGCAGTTCTGCGTCGACTGCCATGTGCCGATGACGACGTAGGCGGCGAATACGACCACCGAAGCGCCCGCGGCCAATCCGTCGAGGCCGTCAGTCAAGTTCACCGCATTGGATACTGCGGTGACGATGAGGTTGGCCCAGATGACGAACAGGATGAGACCGAGCACTGCGGATCCGAAGGCCAGGTCGAGATTGGTGTCGCGAATGAACGACACCTTCGTCGACGCCGGGGTCTCTCCGAATGAGTTCGGGAACTGCAGTGCCATCACCGCGAATGAGATCCCGACGAAGGCCTGACCAAGGAGCTTGGGCAATGGTCGCAGTCCAAGAGAGCGCTGCTTCTTGATCTTGATGAAATCGTCGAGGAAGCCGACCACGCCGAGTCCCGCGGCCAGCCATAGGACGAGAAGTCCTGAAGCGGTGGGGACGGACCCTGTGAACAGGTGACCGAGCAGGTAGGCCAGGATGGCGGCACCGATGATGACGACGCCGCCCATGGTCGGAGTCCCGCGCTTCGTGGCGTGAGAGGTCGGACCGTCATCACGGACGAACTGGCCGTAGCTTCGTTTGACGAGGACGCGGATGAACAGCGGTGTGCCGACCATCGCCAGGATCAGTGCCAGGCAGGCGGCGAGCAGTACGGCGATCATTGGGCCCCCGATACACCGGCGATTTCATCTCCGAGATAGCGCAGGCCGGCATCTCTGGAGGATTTGAACAGGACGATATCCCCGGGAGCCAATTCCGCACTCAACAGGTCCTTCGCTTCGGCAGCGGTTGCGACCCACGCCGCTTCGTTGCCCCAGGAACCTTCGAGGTTCGCAGCGTTGAAGATAGGTTTTGCTCCGTCACCGACGACGATGGTGCGGGTGATGTTCAGTCGCACGACGAGCTCGCCGATATCGGAGTGGGCTGAGATCGATTCGTCGCCGAGCTCCAGCATTTCGCCGAGGACAGCGAAGGTCCGGCGTGGCCGACTGTCCTCGTCGCCGCGGCCCATCGATGCCAGCGTCTTCAAGGAGGCGCGCATTGATTCCGGGTTCGCGTTGTAGGCGTCATTGAGCACGGTCACGCCCGACGGGGAGTCGATGAGCTCCATCCGCCAACGGCTCGCGGCAGAGGACGTTGCGAGTGTGGTCACGATGGACTTCACTCCCACCCCACAGGCATGGGCAATGGCCGCGGAGGCCAAGGCGTTGCCGACGTGATGTTCACCGATCAGAGCCAGACGGACGTCCTGAGGCTCTTCTCCCGGCAAGATCAGTGAGAAGGCTGCGTGCCCGGAGGCGTCAGTCGAGACACCAGTGCCGCGGACAACGGAGTCCTCGCCCGCGACCCAATCGGGAAGCGATTCCCGTTGCGAGAACCACAATGTGTCGACCTCGGGTGAGAGCACCTCACGCATCCCGGCCACTCGAGGGTCGTCGGCGTTGAGAATCGCAACGGACCCAGCGGTGAGAGACTCGACGAGTTCGGCCTTGGCACGGGCGGTGTTCTCAATCGAACCGAACACGCCTGAATGGGCGGTGCCGACAGCGAGTTCGACAGCAATGTCAGGACGGACCAGGCTGGTGAGGTAGGCAAGGTTGCCGATGGAACGAGCACCCATCTCAAGGACCAGGAAACGCGTGGTCTCCCCTGCCTGCAGAGCCGTCAGCGGCACTCCGACCTCATTGTTGTAGGAGTTGGGCGGCCACACTGTCTCGGCCTCGCCGGCGAGCAGATCGGCTGCAAGATCCTTCACGGTGGTTTTGCCGACCGAGCCGGTGATCGCGATGACCGTGATCCCACCGACCTCACGCAGTGCCTCGATGTTGCACTTGGCCAACTGGCCCAGTGCCTCAGTGGCATCGGAGACGAGGAGGGTCGGCAGGGTCTCATCGTCGAGGGTGGGAACAGATTCACCGATGATCAGCGCTGCACCGGCCTCCACGGCTGCTGCCGCGAATTCGATGCCGTCAAAGGACTCACCTCGGCGGGCAACGTAGATATCGCCGGGGCCGACTTCTCTCGAATCGGTGACAACTCCAGCGGACAATTTGGTCTCGGGGTCTACGCCGTACAACTCGCCGGAGACGGCGGTTGCTATTTCGGCTGCACTCAGTCGCTTCATATCAACTGTGAACTTTACCTGTTTGTGCGCCGCTAAGTCGCGTGCGCAGCGCTGAGCGTGTCCTCGACCGGTCGTCGAAGTCGGTCACCACCCCGGCGGCGGACTGTCCGGTTTCGTGCCCCTTCCCAGCAATGAGTACGGTTGCAAAGGCCCCGGCGGCAGCGATCGCCTCGTCGATGGCGGCCCCTCGTTCTGCCACTTCAATGACTTTCTTCACACGTGCACCTCCGGTTGAGACCTCAGCATCGATGCCCTCTTTGATGGCGGCCCGGATCGACCCCGGGTCCTCGGTGCGTGGATTGTCGTCGGTGAGGACGACCACGTCTGCCCCCCGAGCGGCGGCCTGGCCCATGCCGAATCGCTTACCCTTGTCACGGTCGCCACCGGCACCGAAGACGATGACCAGTTCCTCACTGTCAGCGTGGAGTGACTCCAGTGCCTTCTCGATCGCATCGGGTGTGTGTGAGTAGTCGACGATCGCACGAGGGAGGCGTTCCGGATGCGACTGGCTCTCGGCTCGCGGGCCGCTGACGTCGATGATCTCCATCCGCCCGGGCACCGAGGCCGTGAAGGTTCGACCGATTGCATTGAGGTCTGTGGCCGCGATTCCGGCTTCCAGCAGCATGGCTGCGGCCAGCGCAGTGTTTGTGACATTGAAATCGCCCGGCAGCGGAGATCGCAGTGCGATGCCTTCACCGTCGGATTCGTCGAGGTGGAGGATGAAGTCGGACTCTCCTGGAGTGTGCTCGATCCGCCAGTCGCTGCGATCGTCACGTCCCAGCGTGCGCACAGGCACCTGAGCGGCCTCGACCATCTTCTCGCCCCACATGTCCTCAACGACGATGACGGCAGTATCCGAGAAGGCGCGGGTGAACAGCTCGGCTTTGACTCCGAAGTACTCTTCCATGGAGTTGTGGAAGTCGAGATGGTCCTGAGACAGGTTCGTGAAACCTGAGACAGCGAAGTGGGCGCCGTCGACACGGTGCTGACTCAGCGCATGTGAGGACACTTCCATGGCGCAGGTGTCGACCTCAGCGGCGCGCATCTTCGCGAACAGGGCATGCAGCTCGGGAGCTTCTGGAGTCGTGCGCACGCTCGGCTCGGTCACACCGGCGATGAGCGTCGCCACTGTCCCGATGACACCGGTGCGATGCCCGAGGGCCTCAAGCATTCCGTCGACCAGATAGGTAGTCGTCGTCTTCCCGTTGGTTCCGGTCACACCGATCAGCTGGGGGCACCCCGAGGTGCCGTACACAGCGGCCGAGACGTAGCCCAGAACGGACCGCGGGTGCTCTACGATCAGCCCGGTCACCTCGGAGAGGGCCTGCGGGTCGACACTCTCGGCGATCATGGCCCAACCGGTCGCGTCGGTGAGGATCGCGGTGACCCCGCGCCCGATGAGTTCCGGCGCGAACTTCGCTCCATGCACGTTTGCACCCGGTAGCGCGGCATAGAGCTGACCCGGCGATACCGTGCGTGAATCGTGGGAGACTCCCCCGACCTCGCGGTCGGGATCTCCATGAATGGTTCCAGGGGCTGCCGGCAGCAGCTGTGAGATACGCATTATTTCCATTCTCGAGCAGGTAGCTGGGGATCCGCGGTCGACGGTGGGATCTTGAGGTGGCGCATGGCGAAACCGGCGACATCGGAGAATACCGGGGCGGCGGCGCTTCCACCGTAATAGCCGTTTCGGGGCCGCTGCAACGTCACAGAGATCGCGATCTGTGGATCCTCGGCGGGAAGGACACCGACGAATGAGGCGGTGTAGCCGTCGTAGCCGCCGCCTTCTGCCGCCGGCGCCTGCGCGGTTCCCGTCTTTCCAGCCACCCTGTAGCCGGAGACTTGCGCCGACTTGCCGGTGCCCTCCGCGACGACGCCTTCGAGCATGGCCAGGGTCTGGTCGGCGGCCTTCTTGCTGATGACCCGCTCGGTCTCCCCTGCCGGGTTCGGGATCGTCTTCCCCGACGGCGAGACGGTTCCATCGATGAGTTTCGAGGGGACATGCACTCCGCCATTGGCGATGGTTGCGATGACATCGGTGGTCTGGAGGGCGTTCGCGGCCACTCCCTGACCGAACATCACCGTGTACTTGGTCCGGCCGTCCCACTCCTTGTAAGGGTGGAGGATGCCAGCGGTCTCGGCAGGGAATCCGATGCCCGTTGTCGATCCGAAGCCGAACTTCTTCATGTAGCCGTAGCGCTGTGCTTCGCTGAGCGCGTTTCCGGCCAGGATGGTTCCGGTGTTCGACGATTCGGCAAGGATTCCAGCGAAGGTGAGTTTCTCATCAGGGTGCGGGTGCGAGTCCCGGAACTCCTCTTCATTGGGAGCCTTCCACTTGTCCGGGACGGTGAACTCCTGTTCAGGGGTGACGAGACCCTGGTCGAGCAGAGCTGCGGCCGTGACCATCTTGGCGGTCGAGCCGGGTTCGAAGACGTCGGTGAAGATGCGCGATCCACGGTCAGGTCCGTCGACCTTGCCTGGCGAGTTGGGATCGACGCTGGGTACATCTGCTGCGGTGAGGATCTCACCGGTCTTGATGTCTTTGATGACGATGGAGGCTGATTCGGCCTCATGCTTCTTCCGCTGTTCCTCGATCGCCTGCTGGGCGTAGTACTGCAGTGCCGGGTCGATCGTCGTCTGCAGCCCTTTGCCATCGACCGCATTTCTCGTGTTGTTGTCGCCGAGCGGGATGATCTCGCCGCGAGCACCGCGTTCGTACTGCTGTTGACCGTCGCGCCCACTCAGCTGCTCGTTGTAGGCCAGTTCCAGGCCGGCCTGAGGTTGGCCGTCGGAGCTGAGGAACCCCACGAGGTTCCCGGCCACTGCACCTGAGGGATAGGAGCGCACTGCATATTCCTCAGCGGAGACGCCGAGGATGTTGAGTTCCTTTACCGCACGCCAGGTCTCGGAGGTCAGTCCCTTGGCAACGGGGTTCCAGCGTTTGTCGCCGACAAGTTTCGGATACAGCAGTCCGGGGTCGGTATCGAGAGGTTCGGCCAGGGCTTCTGCAGCTCCCCAGGCCCCGACAAGTTCTCCGTCGATCTTGTACTGGGCCACGTTCTGCTGGTCCACGACGACCTGGTATCGGGAGACGCTGTCGGCGAGGACCGTGCCGTCGGAGGCCAGGATCTGACCTCGCGCGGCCGGTAGGGTCTTGGTGACGAGCCGGTTGGACAGTGCCTTCTCGGCCAGTTTCATCGAATCCATTCCCTGGATTGAGACCAGGCGCCCGGAGGTGACGAGAAGAACCAGGATGGACAGAGCCGCAATCAGTCCCATCCGCAGACGAAGGTTGGGTTTGCCTCGTCCGCTTTTTTTCTTCACCCGAGTGGCTCGTGGGCCCATTGCACTGTCCTTGGTCCTTGCTTGTCGGCGAATGGCTGTCGGACTCGCCCTATTTCGGAGCGTCCTGAGCCGGTGACGCGATGTCCTTGCTGGGACTGCCACCGACTACAGGCAGCTTCTCATCCGATCGTAGATTGGGGCGGAGGTCTTCGCGGGTATTGGCACGCGGGCCGGGGACAACTGTCGGCTTCTTTTCTCCGCTGACGTCGATCGGCGGCGCATCGATGATCTTCCCGGTCTTCGCATCGAGGAATTCGGGCGAGGAGTCGCGGACCAGTCCGAGCTCTTCGGCCGCTATCGAGATGTTCTGCGGAGATTCGCGGTAAGAATTGTCTTCGACCAGTCGATCCTTCTGCTCGGCCAGCTGTTCCTTCTCAGAATTCAGCTGGTCGATCTGATACGAGGTGTGGGAGATGAAGATGTTGAGCAGCAGGACTGCGACTAAAGTGGCGACGAGGATCGCCACGCACAGCATCGAGAACGGGACCCTGGCTTTCGGCAGCTCGAATTTGAGGAGCGTGAGCCGCGGCGGTGTTGGCCGGTTGACGTGCTCTTCGAGGCGCCGCGTCCGTTCAGTGACGCGGGATTGGCGGACGGCCGCTTGCGCGTTCCTCACGATTTTGCCTCCCTGATCTTCTGTACTGCACGCAATCGCACGCTCTTGGCGCGAGGGTTCCTGTCTGCTTCGTCGCCGTCGGCCAGTTCCGCACCCCGAATGATTTCCGACAACCATGGTTGGAGCTCTTCGGGAACGACCGGCATGTCCGGCGGCGCCGAGGTGGTGGTCGCGGAGCGGAAGATCTTCTTCACGATCGTGTCCTCGAGGGACTGGTACGACTCGATGACCGCAACTCCCCCGATATGCAGTGCCTTCAACGCCTCCGGGAGAGCAGTCCGCAGCACACCGAGTTCGTCATTGACTTCGATGCGCAGGGCTTGGAACGTTCGCTTCGCGGGATGAGACTTCTTCTTCGTCTGAGGGAGAACCCGTCCCAGCATCGCTGCGAGCTGCTGCGAAGTCTCCCAGGGCGCAGTCTCACGGTCGGTGACGATGATCTTCGCGATTCGGCCCGCCATCTTCTCTTCGCCATACTCACGGAGGATGCGGCGAAGCTCAGCTTCGGGATAGGTGGCCAACACCTCGGCGGCGGTCAGGGACTGGGTTCGGTCCATCCTCATGTCCAGGGGCGCCTCACGGGAGTAGGAGAATCCTCGTTCGTCCTCGTCGAGCTGCAGGGACGATACCCCGAGGTCGAGGAGAACGGCACTGATGTCATCGACGCCGAGGTCATCAAGGATCTCTGGGATCTCGTCGTCGACGGCATGGACGATGTCGATGCGGTCAGAGAAGGGCGCGAGTCGCTTCGCAGCGATGTCGATGGCCTGGGTATCGCGATCGACTCCGATGAGGTGGACATCAGGGAAGGCTGTGAGGATGGCTTCCGAGTGCCCGCCCATCCCCAGGGTTCCGTCCACGACGATCGGTGAGTGACCATTGTCTCTGGCAGCTTGGACCCCGACCCCGATGAGCTCGACCACGCGCTCCAGGAGCACCGGTACATGCTGATCGTTCATAGGTGAGTCCTTCGTGGATGGTGGTCGTGGGGGTGAACTGCTGGAGCCAGAACCTTGTCCGCCGCCGCCCTGGCACCGGGGAAGTGTGTCAGGACTGCCGAGCTTCGGAAACGGGGAAGTTCCCCGAAACTCGAACACGGCGGGCAAGGATCAAACCCGAGCAGAATCAGATCACTCCAGGGATCACCTCGTTCTCACGTTCAGCGAATGTCTGCTGAGCGCCGACCAGGTAGTTATCCCATGTCGGTGAATCCCAGATCTCGACACGGTTGCCCATGCCGATCACTGCAACTTCCCGTGTCAGTGATGCGTACTGCCGCAATATGTTCGGGACCGTGATGCGTCCCTGTTTGTCCGGCTGATCTGCAAAGGCCGCCGACAGGAACACACGCTGGTAATCGCGAGCTTCCTTATTCGTCTTCGGCGCGTTCTGGATTCGCTCGTGCTCGGCTTCGAATTCCGTGGTGGGGAACAGGGTGAGGCAGTTCTCCTGTCCACGGGTCAATACGAGACCGGGCGAAAGCTCCTCCCGGAACTTTGCGGGCAGGATGAGCCGACCTTTGTCGTCGAGCTTCTGCAAATGAGTGCCCAAGAACATGTCGTCTCACCCCTTTCGAAACCCAATTGGCTCCGATAGCAACCACAGTACTCCACTTCCCTCCACCCAATCTAGTCGCGCACTACCTTAAGACCCATTCGACCTATAAAACCGCAGGTCAGATAGGTGGAGGAAAGTGGGGAAAATTTGTGATCGGCGAGTCGCAGGTGGTGCACTGAGCCCCTTTTCCAGCGCTTCCCGACCGACGCTGCCGTCTCGACGCGGAGCCAGCTAAAGGCCCAGATCCTTGAATTTCCGGGTCACACCGATGCTTGTGGCCGCTCGGGGAGGAAAGTGGGGGCCTCGGGTGGAGCAAAGTGGGGAGGAAAGTGGGGAACGATGTGGAGGCGCCCAATTCAGCCGGGCAGGGAGACAGCTGCGTAGCCCCGCAGCCACCGGCACCGTGGCAGAAACACCAGGCTCAGTCGCCGGCTAAAGCATCACCAGAGAGATCGGACGGTGACTGTTCGAAAGGCCGAGCGGCGTCCATGTGGATGCAGGAGACGGGATAGGGGACAATGGGATCATGTCGATCAGCCAAGAAGGTACTCAGACCAATTCCGTGATCGGTGCCGAGCACATCGAATGGGTGCAGCAACTGACCTCACGGGCACGCACGGCGATGAACGCCGTCCTCGAAGGCAAGGACGAAGCTGTCGGACTGTCCTTGGTAGCACTCCTGGGCGGAGGCCATGTCCTCCTCGAGGACGTGCCCGGAGTCGGGAAGACTCTGTTGGCACGAGCCATGGGGAAGGTCGTCGATGGTTCAGTCAGGCGCATCCAGTTCACTCCCGACCTGCTGCCGACCGACGTTGTCGGTGTGAACCTGTTCAATCAGGAGACCCGACACTTCGAGTTCCGGCAAGGCCCCGTATTCGCCAATATCGTCATCGCCGACGAGATCAACCGCGCCTCCCCCAAAACTCAGTCCGCAATGCTTGAGTGCATGGCCGAAGGGCAGGCTACCATTGACGGCGAGACCTACCAGATGCCCTCGCCTTTCATCGTCGTCGCCACTCAGAACCCGATCGACATGGAAGGCACTTACGCACTTCCCGAAGCGCAGCGGGACCGCTTCATGACTCGCATCTCCCTGGGCTACCCCAACACTGCTGACGAGATCGACCTCCTCGACAACCAGATCGAGCACGATCCGCTCTCCAGCGCGACTCCGGTGACCAGCCTCGAGCAGATCAACCAGGCCCGGGGAATCATCCGACATGTCAGCGCAACCAGGCAGCTGCGCGAATACATCGTCTCCATCCTCCACGCCAGCCGCAATGACGAGGCCATCCTTCTCGGATGCTCGCCCAGAGGTGGTGTTCACCTTCTCCGAGCGGCTAAGGCTCGCGCTGCTCTCTCGGGCCGGACCTTTGTGACACCGGACGACATTCAGGCGCTGGCCCCCTACATCCTGGCTCACCGGATCATCCCGCGCGATGGCGACGATTCCGAGCTGGCAGCCGAGCTGATCGGCCGGCTCCTGGCCCGAGTGCCCATTTCGACGGTTCAGTGACCACATGCGTCTGAGCACCTCGGGAATCATCTTCATCCTCGCCGGAGTCGCACTGATCATCACCGCGTATCGGTTCGCGCTCCCCGGGCTGCTGCCTGCTGGGATTCTGCTTCTGGCGCTGGTCCTCCTCTCGGCGCTGCTGATCACCTGGGGCACCCGCCGTGTTTCGATCACGCTGCGGACAGGACTGCCCACGGTGGCACTGCCTCAGTCCAGAGACCGCTACCCGCTGGCGCACGAGGGAAAAGAGGTCCAGGTCGAGGCCCTGGTGACTAACACCGGGCGTCTGGCCCTCCCGTCCTCGACCATCAGCTTCGTGGCAGCTGAGGGCTTCGGCGATTCCACGGTCGGGCAAGTTCCTCCCCTGACTCACGGTGCCTCTCAGACCGTCTTGACATCCTTTACACCCAATCGTCGTGGTCTCAGCGGGGTTGAAACCGTGCTGATCACTGTTTCGGGCCCCTTCGGCCTGGTGACGAGGAAGAAGAAGGTCGTCGCCGGATATCCTGTGGCTGTCTCAGTGCCGATCCTTCCCGCACGGATTCCCTCCGACTCGGCGATCAGACCGGCCCGTCTGGATGACGGCAAGGTGCGCGCCGGCCACACTGCTCGGGACTTCCACACGCGCGAGTACGTGCCGGGAGACGATCTCAGACACGTCCACTGGCCGAGCACCGCGAAGTCCGGTGAGCTCATGGTCCGTCACGAAGCTGACGAGGAGACGCTCTACGCACTCATCGTCGTCGATCTCAAGGGAGAGGACGGCCACCCGGATTCCCTCGAAATCGAATTCCTCCTGGCCGCAGCGGCTGCCGCCGGGACGGCTTTTCTGCGTGCAGACTATGAGGTCTTCGTCGTCGCCCCCGGCCATCAGATCAGGTTCAAAGGACAGCGCGATATCGACAGACTGCGATTGCTCACCGCCCTCGTCGAGGCCGGCAAAGTGCAACTGCCTTCCCATGACAACCCCAACCACATAGTTATCTGCGCCGTTGATAACGGTCGAGGACAGGAGCTGGCAGCACAATTCTCCCGGCGCGTTCCGGTCACCGTGCGCAGCCTCGACGACATCAACGATCTGACGATGGTGGGACTGAGCGAGGATCTGCCCGAATCATGGACCGCATTCGATTCGAAGCGGGTGAAGCGATGAGCCCCGACACAACTGAGAGCCCCGACAGGCATCCCTCGGCTTGGCTCGAGGCCTGTGCCGTGTTCGTGGCCATGATTTTGGCCGCAATCGGGCTCTCCGCCGTGTTCTCCGACTTCGCATGGCTTCCCTCTGTCCTCATCTCGATCCTCCTGATCGTCGTCGTCGGCGCAATCTTCCGCAGCGTCCCGGTCCTTCGAGCCACCGGCGCTGCTGTCATCGCACAATGCGTCGTGGGCCTGATCACGGTCCTCGTACTGTGCGCACCGAACACGCTTGCTCTCGGTGTCGTGCCCACCGGCAGTTCATTCACCACCGTGATCGACCTGCTGTCCTCGGGAGTCAGCGATCTGTACGCCACCACTCCCCCAGCAGCCAGCACTCCTGGCTTCACCACGATGCTGACGATCGCGTTCACCCTGATCACCATCCTCATCGACGGACTCGTCTCCGACATAAGAGCCCCCAAAGTCAGTGGTGTTCTGCTCCTGGTGCTGTGGATGATCCCGGTCTTCTTCGCCCCCACCCAAGTCCAGTGGTGGCACGTCGTCTCCATCTTGGCGGCCTTCCTCCTACTCATGCTCAGCCCATACTTCCCCGCAGCGAAGTGGCGCGGCGGTCTGACCGCAACCGTGGCCGGAGCTGTGGCCGTCGCAATCGGCATCGGAGTTCCCGTGCTGCTGCCGGAAGTTCCGACCCTGCCTGATCGGGCGTCAGGCGACAAGGGCGACCTCACGGTGACGAACCCGTTCCTCGACCTGCGTGCGGACCTCGGTGACCGTGACGATTCGACCATCTTCGACTACACCACGACAGAGTCCAAAGGACAGCCGATCAGGCTGACCTCGATCAACTCCTTTGACGGCCAGTCCTGGGCACCGACCCCCTTCCCCCTCGATCCCTTCGCCATCGCAAACGAGGGCTTGCCCTGGCCAGAGGGACTCCCACGGGAGAAGAACTACAGTGAAGAGCGCATCGACGTCACAATCACTGACGAATTCGATCAGCAGTATCTTCCCACCCCGTACGCCCCACAGCAGCCGACCGGTTTGGACCGGCGCTGGATCTATGACGAGAAATCGCTGACAGTCGTCGGCAATGGTGAGAAGTCCGGTGGGCAGGACTACTCGATGGATTATCTCTCCATCAACCCTGACGTCAACGATCTGCAGAGCGCAATACCCGTGAACTCCAGCGATTTCGAGACGGAACTCGAAGTCCCGGACAGCCTGCCGGGCACCGTGAAGGAGACCGCTGAGAAGATCACAGCGGACGCAGACAACCAATGGGAAGCCGCCGTCCTGCTCCAGGCCTATTTCCGCGGAGGCGACTTCGAATATTCGCTGGATGCTCCCGAAAGAGCCAGCGGAGATGCGATCTCCGACTTCCTCGTCGACAAGAAGGGATACTGCGTTCAGTTCTCATCGGCGATGACCATCATGGCCCGAACGATGGGAATTCCGGCACGCATCGGTGTCGGCTTCGGCGAAGGCACCAAGGCCGGTGGGGGCTTCGAGGTCAGCATGCAGGATTCGCATGCGTGGCCGGAATTGTACTTCGAGGGAGCCGGATGGGTCCGCTTCGAGCCCACTCCAGGCGGTCCCGCCGGCGACCCGCCCAAATGGACGGTGGCCAGCGGCAGCACCACAGAGAACTCCGAAAAGGATTCCGAAGAGACCTCGTCACCGTCAGAGGAGCCCACAGACGGCTCCAAGGAGTCCGCAGCAGCGGAGTCCGAGAGCCCCAGTACTGAGACGTCAGCGGCTGGAGAACCAGCTGGTGCGAATCTCGGTACGTACCTGTGGGCGGGCCTCATCGTGCTTGTGCTCCTGCTGCTCGCAGCGATTCCCGCTCTGTGGAGACTCATCCTGCGCCATCGACGCACACGGGACCCCGGACAGCTCGAAAAGGTCTGGACGGAGGTAAGGGCACTGTCGACCGACTACGGCCAGAGCCTCGACCCCAGCCGAACACTGCGATTCAACGAACTCGTACTGGCCAGCAGAAACGGCGGCGGGACTGACGAATCTGGCGATTCCACCGCGGAAGCTGGTTCTTCGTCATCTGCGTCACGAGGCGATTCCGGTGATGGATTCACCGCGTTGCGCAGCCCGGCCCCGCCTGCAGGGGCACACCGGGCCGTCGATGACAGTGCCTTGTCGGCCTTCGTTGACGCTCTTGAGGCCCAACGATACGGCGCGAGTGAGAAGAGCATCTCGTCAGCTGAGGTCAGTGCCCTCATCGATGAAGTCCGGACAGACCTCGCGGACAACGCGTCTCCCGGAAACAGGATCACCGCCAGAATCTGGCCGGCCAGCATCTTCAATCCACCGCGCTGATTGCGATTGCCTGTCGCTGCTCCCGATGCCCTTCGTGTCCGGGGCAGCACCCATTCAAGCGCCACCGCTGCAGCCCCTCAGTGGGTGTAGGCTCCCTCAACTGGAGTGGGCCCCCTCAACGGACGTGGGCTTGGCCAGTGCGTGTGCGGTATCGGCAGGCGCCGATGCCTCCGTAGGCCCGATAGCGAGCACGAAAAAGCGCCCTCTGTGGAGAGGACGCTTCGCTGGTGCGTAGTTGTGTGCAAAGAGTTCGTCGGAGGCAATCCGCACGCAATGACGATCGGGCTTCAGATCATCCGGCTGTGAATCACTCTCACCGGCACATCTGAGTAGCGCGAGAGTCACTCGCCGCGCTGGCGCTTCTCCCACCGGTCTTCGATCCGGTTCATGAAACCGGTCGGTCCCTTCGCCTCAGACTGAGGACCGTTCGAAGGCTGAGCTCGCTTCGTCTTGTCGCCGATCTGACGCGGGCGGCTGAAAGCCCAGTACATGCCGGCAACCATAAGACCGAATCCGACAACGCCGAGGATAATCCACCATGCGCTGTTCGTCACCATGGAAATGGCGAAAATCGCTGCAGCGAGCCCTACCAGGGTGAGCAGAATACCCAGCACGAATCGCTTTGCAGAGAACCCCGGCCCGTTGGCTGCGGCCTGGGTTTCTGAAATATTGCGTGCGAAACGTGGGTCTTCACTGCGCAACTGCTTCTCCAACTGATCGAGCAGCTGCTGTTCGTGATCGGAGAGTGGCATCTCGAACCCCCGTTTCCTTACTCTGGCCTGATGACACAATCATAGTCTCTGAACACCGAAAAAACACCTTGGGGACCGTTGCATGCCCCGGATTCCCACTGCGTCCTCAGACTATGGTGCGCCTCACCGCCTAAACGTGGTCTGGACCCGTATTTTCGTGGTCATGACGCTTTCTGAGCAGAGACGCCTGGGAGATCGAGGCAGTCCCAAATTTCTTCCGCACATCGTCGAGAGCAACTTCTGCCTCCCTGCCCGAGTGCTCTGCCTCGTCCAATCGCGCCTGCCTGCCGCTGACCGCGAAATCCATCAGACCGGCTGCGCGGATACCCAGCAGACGCACCCCCTTGGATTTCTGCTCCCGCAGGTTCCTCATTGCCGGTCGCAGGGCCTCATAGATCTCGCGGGCGAGGTCGGTCGGAGCATCGAGAGTGATCGATCGTGACAGTGTCGTGAAATCCGCAAGACGATATTTCAGTCCCAAAGTGGTGGCGACCTTGCCATCGGCTCGAACCCTGTGCGCAACTTTGTCCGCCAAGCGCAGCAGCTCGTGCTCCAGCTGGCTCAGATCCCAGACATCGTCATTGAAGGTGTGCTCAGCACTGATCGACCGGTCTTTCACCTGCCTGTCCATCCCATGTGAGTCCAGTCCGTGGGCGCTGCGCCACAGATGATGGCCATGGGCACCGAAGACCCGACCCGCCCAAGCTTCGTCGACGGCCGCCAAATCCCCGATCAAGCGTATTCCGTACCTGAAGAACCCTTCCTTCGTCTTCTCCCCCACTCCCGGAAGCGCTTCAATCGGCATCGGATCGAGGAATTCCTGAGTAGCAGACAGCGGGACGAGCAGCTGTCCGTGTGGCTTGGCGCGGGTGGACGCGAGCTTCGCCACGACACGGCTGCCGGCGATCCCCACAGATGCACTCAGTCCCGTCTGTGCTTCGATCTCGGTTCGCAGCTTGGACGTGATCAGTACCGGAGGCCCCAATCTGCGCACCGCCGCGGACACGTCGATATAGGCTTCGTCGACACTGACCTGTTGAAAATCAGGAGTCACCTCGCCCACCAAGTCGAAGACCTTCTGGGAATACGAGGAGTACAGGCCGTGAGAAGGAGGGATCACCTCGGCGAAGGGGCAGAGACTCATCGCCCGACCCATGGGCATGGCGGCATGGACACCGAACTCACGAGCCTCATAGCTGGCCGACACCACGACACCGCGCCCGCTGCGACCCCCGACGATGACGGGACGACCGAGAAACTCCGGACGGCTCAGAAGCTCCACCGACACGAAGAAAGAATCCATGTCGAGGTGGAGCATCGTGGCACCGGTGTCATCCGTCCCGAGACGACTCAGGTCGCCACCGGAACGTGCCAGCTGCTTACGGCTCATCGCGCACCCATGTGTTTGCGTTGGCTCCTTTCGGCTCCCGTCCCTCAGTCCGGGTAGTCTGTAGCCATGGTATCGCGCGCCACTGTCATGACATTGCCCATCGTCGCCGCTCTCGTCCTCGCCGGATGCTCGGGCCCGGCCAACGAGGCGGCAGAAGGATCGCCCACTGCCGAAGAGACACAGTCTTCGCCCGTCGCCTCACCGCCTGAGGGTTCGGAGGCCGCGAGCAGCGAACAGCCGAGCAAGAATTCGGAGCCTGCCTCCACCGACGTCGAAGACCTTCCGGGTTATCTCAAGCCCTACCCGGACTCGACCGTGTTGTCGAGCGCCCGCGCGAAAGCCGAAACCGGAGCCGATTCAGGGAAACTCGAACAGGTCAGCCTGGTCATGAGCGCCAAGGCCAAGCCGAAGGACATCTTCGCGTTCTACTCCAAGGCACTGAAGAAGGCCGGTTTCGAATCCTACGGCGAAGAGATCAAGACGAAGAGTGCCCAAGTCGTGAACTTCCGACACAAAGACAATGACGGTCTGCTCGTCGTCACGATCGCACAGGATCCGTCGGAGAAGGCGAATTCGATCGTGACGGTCGGCGGGAACATCGTGCCATGATGGGTGCCGATGCCCCGTCCACGGTTGGCGCGGGAGCTGCGGAGACAGCAGAGAGTTCTCACCAGAACAGCACCATCGACGCTCTTGATTCGCCGGAGTCCATTGCGGCCGAGGTATCGACGGGGATCGAAGATTTCCTCGAATCGAAGGCGGCCGAGTTCCTCGCGATCTCACCTGATGCCCACGACATCGGGCGAGCTCTCCTCGACTTCACTCGGGGCGGGAAGATGATCCGTCCGGTCCTGCTGTGGTGGGGTTTCCAGCTGGCAGTCGGCGATGATCAGTCCCGGGATCGTCTCGCCGGCGGTGTCGCCGAAGCCGCGGGATCGCTCGAGCTTCTCCACGCGGCCGCCCTCATCCATGACGACGTCATCGATCATTCCGATACACGTCGCGGCAAGCCGGCGCTGCATCGCCGATTCGAGTCCCGCCACTGTGAACGCCGCTACCAAGGCGGAGCCGAACCCTTCGGTGTCGCGGCCGCCATCGTCATCGGAGACATCTGCCTCGCACTCAGCGAAGAGCTCTTCGAGAAGTCCCAGACAGTCCTGGGCATCACGTCCTTGGCGCGAGATCTGCGGGCCACGCTCCGACGCGATGTGATGGTCGGGCAGTACCTGGATGTCCTCGCCGAGGTGGTCCCGCTTGAGGACGAACGCATCGGCGAACGGGCGTGGGAAGTTCTCAGCTACAAGTCCGCGAAGTACTCGGTCGAACAGCCCCTCCTGCTCGGCGCTGCGCTGGGAGGCGCCGACGAGGAGCAGCTTGCGGAAATCTCCAGGTTCGGGCTCCCGCTGGGCCAGGCGTTCCAACTCCGCGACGATGTTCTCGGCGTCTTCGGCGACCCTGTAGCCACGGGTAAACCTGCTGGCGATGACATCCGTGAGGGCAAGCGCACAGTTCTCATTGCGGAGAGCTTGAAGAACCTCAACCCGAAGCAGGTTCAGATCATGGCCGAGCGTCTCGGAGACCCGAACCTCTCTGATGCCGAGGTGGGAGAATGCGTGGCGATGCTCACTGAGTCCGGGGGACTCGATGCAGTCGAGTCCTTCATCCGGACCAAATATGAAGAAGCTCTGTCTGTGGTCCGACAATGGGCGACTGCAGGCCCCCACTCTGACACCACCCGGACGAAGATCGGCCCGACGGCTCTCGACCAGCTCGAGAGGTTCGCAGAGGCTCTCAGCTACCGGACGAGCTGAGTGCCCCGCTGAAGAGCTAGAAGGCCAGGGCCTGTGCCCGTCGCCTGACCTCTTTGCGGTTACCGGCCCGCAGCAGATCGATGGGACGACCGGGCAGAGAGTCATCTGGGGTGAAGAGCCAGTCGATGGCCTCTTGATCATCGAAGCCCGCATCCCGCAAAGTGCTCAGGGTGCCTTTCAGCGGGGTGAGCACCGAGCCGTCGATGAGGAATGCTGTCGGCACCCTCATCACTTTGGGCTTCCCGTGCTTGTAGCCGCAGATAGCACCGTCCTCCATGAGCCTGCGCACCTGCATGATGTCAAGGCCCGTCGACTCGGCGATATCTGGCAATGTGGCCCAATCCTGGACGAGTTCTTCCGTATTCACATCCTCAAGCCTAGCAATATTTGAGAGAAACACCCCGCCATGCGGAGTCGAATGCTCGGGTGCGAGCCGGGCACTCGATAGTCTGGAGAGTGAAACTTCCCCATCCGATATGAAGTCAGCAGGTGACAGATGAGACGCATGCAACGGAATCCTCAGGTGCCCGTTACCGCCGCTCCTGACATCCGGGCTGCTTCGAAGGTGAATTCCACCGGCCCCATTCCGGGCATCACCGACCCCATTCCCACAGATCGTGACAACGCTGACATCGACTTCGCCGAGGCACCATCCTCTCCCCGTGCCGACGAGTCCCCCCTTGCCGACGAGCATGAGAACTCCCCCAGCACACTCACCGACTGCCCACCGTCGACGGTGACTGCACCGGGACCGCAATGGACGTCTGGAACCAACGGCGAAACGATTCCGGTGACTCACGGCGGTCGAACCTACAAGACCAAAGAAGGCGACACTCTATACGGAGTCGCCAGCAAACACGGCGTTTCCGTGCCTGCTCTGGCTGAGCTCAATCGCATTTCGCCGCGCCAGAATCTCCATCAGGGTCAGGTGCTGTCCCTGCCCGAGAAGAACGACCTGCCCGATACCGACCCTTCACATGTCGTCGCGCCGGGCGAAACGCTGCCCGGTATCGCCGCCAGACACCAGATGTCTCTCGGAGCGCTGCGTCGCGCAAATTCGATGGGTGGGGATTCCTTCCTCCAGGTGGGTGAACTGCTGCTGCTCAGAGATTCGACGGCTCGACGCCATCGCACGCCGCCCGTGCCTCCGACCGACATTCCGCGGGTCGCGACGAGCGCACAGGTCGAGGGCATTCGGCCCAATGTGCTTGCAGCCGCCCGTCTCAACAAGTTCACTCTTCTGCAACGAACTCACCCAGCACCGGCCCAGGCCCGAATCATCGTTGCGTCAATCGCCGAGGAACTCGGTGCCGACCCGGCACTCATGCAGGCTGTTGCCGCACAGGAATCAGGTTTCCAGCACACCACGGTCTCGGCTGGGAATGCCATCGGCATCATGCAGGTCACCCCTCGCTCGGGCAGATGGGCCAGCGACATCGTCGGACGCAACCTCGATCTGCTCGACATCGCCGATAACATCGTTGCGGGAACTGTCATCTTGGGGTGGCTGGTCGAAACTGCAGAGTCAGAGAACGACGCGCTGGCAGGCTACTACCAGGACCTGCGCTCCGTGAGATCCGAGGGACTGCTGCCTGAGACGAAGGCATTCGTCCGCAGCGTTCAAATGCAGCGACAGCGAATGCAGGAGGCGCTATGAGTGCCCGCACGGATCCGCTCATCGGCACTGTTCTCAATGATCGGTATCGCATCGATGGGAAGATCGCACGCGGTGGAATGGCCATGGTTTATCGCGGCACGGATCTGCGTCTCGACCGTGAGATCGCGATCAAGGTCATGCATGAACACCTCATCAGCGACGAGACCTTCGTCGAACGATTCCGGCGCGAGGCCATCAACGCCGGGCGACTGACCCACCCGAATCTTGTGGCCATACATGACCAGGCCCGCGACGGTGACACCGTCTATCTCGTCATGGAGTACCTGCCGTCGGTGACCTTGCGCCGTGAACTCAAGCACCGGGGCACCTTCACTCCTCGTCAGGCGATCGTCGTCCTGGATGCGATCCTCGCCGCACTCGAAGCAGTCCATTCCACGGGAATCATCCATCGCGATCTCAAACCCGACAATGTTCTCCTCGGCACCGACGGACAGGTCAAGCTCGCGGACTTCGGCCTGGCACGCGCTGTCACCACCGCGACCACGACAAAGACACTGATCGGCACCGTCGGATATGTGGCCCCCGAGCTCGTCACACGTGCGGGAGCGGATATCCGCACCGACCTCTACACGGTCGGCATCATGTTCTACGAGATGCTCACCGGGATGCAGCCATATACGGACGAAGTCCCGATCCAGGTCGCCTACCGCCACGTACACGATTCCGTACCACCCCCGTCTCACCAGATCACCGGCCTCAGCCCCC
Source organism: Brevibacterium sp. CBA3109 (assembly GCF_040256645.1). Lineage (NCBI taxonomy): Bacteria > Bacillati > Actinomycetota > Actinomycetes > Micrococcales > Brevibacteriaceae > Brevibacterium > Brevibacterium koreense. The sequence continues at coordinate 2,127,236 of NZ_CP158281.1, forward strand.
GCCTCGACGCACTGGTGCTGTGGGCGACGTCCAAAGATCCCGACGATCGTCCCGACGATGCCGCGGAATTCCGCCATGCCCTCGCCGAGGCTCGATCCGAGATGAGCGAAAGCGAACTCGACCTCGGCGACCCCAATGTCATACCGGGTGAGCACTCCTCCGAGCTGACAGCGAGCATCGATCTCGGAGCTGAAGCCCCGAAGGAGAAGCGATCGCGCACCGATGAGATTCCCTACCTGGAGAACGACGAAGACGAGGACAGCGAGGACGCCGAGGCGAACAGCTCCCATACCGATCCCGACCAGGAGTCTGCCGCAGTGGGGACCATCGCTGCGGGTGGGGCCGCAGGCGTCGGTGCGGGCGGCGCTGCTGCTGTTGTGCAGGCAGACGATGCCGGGCATCCTAACGATGGTGCGTCCCAGGAGAACATCGCTCACAGCGTCGAAGACGGAGCCGGCCACGACGAAGACGACTCCGATGACAAGGCCGCAGCTGCGGCCGCTGCAGGGACTGCCTCGGCGACTGCGGCACCGAACCGTCGACGCAGACGACGGCTGGCTACGACCATCGGAGCCGCGTTGCTCGTTCTCGCCCTTGTGGCCTGGCTGGTCATCGTGAACCTGCCCGCGCCTACCTCTATCGTTCCTGCTCAGCTGGCAGGCAAAGACCTTGACAAGGTGACCTCGCAGATTGAGGACAAAGGTCTCGATGCGCAGCCGAAGGAAGTCTTCGACGACAGCGTCCCGGCTGGTGTCGTCATCGGAACCGACCCGGTCGGTGGAGCCGAACTTGCCCCCGACTCGACCGTCACTGTGGTCGTGTCCAAGGGCGAAGAGATGTTCGCAGTTCCCAAGCTCGAGGGTCTCAGCGCCGATGACGCTGAGGCCGCGCTGAAGAAGGCAGACCTGAAACTTGGCAAGGTCGACAAGGAATACAGCGACGCCGTGGACAAGGACGACGTCATCTCAGCATCGAAGAAGTCGGGCGAGGAGCTGTCCAAGGACACCAAGGTGGACCTGGTGGTGTCCAAGGGCGTCAAACCGACCCCCGTGCCCAATGTTGAGGGCCTGACATTCGACGCCGCATATGCCACCTTGGCCAAACGCGGATTCCGTGTGGGCAAGGACGAAGTCTTCTCCGACGACGTTCCCAAGGGAAAGGTCGTCTCACAGTGGCCAAAGAGCTCCGAAGCGAAGCCCTATGACTCTCTCATCATCGTCCGCATCTCCAAAGGCAAGGAGAAGAAAGACGAGTCCAAGGACGACAAGAAGGACGAGAAGAAGAAGGACGAGTCCAAGGACAGCAAAAAGGACAAGGATACGAAGAAGGGCGACTGATCCGGTCGGTCAGAGTCCGACCCTGGTGCGGGTCTTTTCCTGAATCTGAATGACACCGGTGGCCGTGCGATCTGATCGCACGGCCACCGGTGTCATTGCTGTCTACAGAAGACGAGTCGAGGTCTGCCGACTGACTCTCACATCAGTTGCGACGAGTGAGGTACTCCGCGACCTGGAATGCCATCTCCAGTGACTGGTCGTGATTGAGGCGTGGATCGACGAGCGTCTCATAGCGACGGCGCAGGCCCTCGTCGTCGATCTCGGTCGCTCCGCCCATGATCTCTGTGACGTCGTCACCGGTGAGCTCGATGTGCAGTCCGCCCGGAATGGTCCCGGCATCCTGATGCGCGGTGAAGAAGCCTTCCACCTCGGCCATGACGTCTTCGAACCGGCGGGTCTTGTACCCGGTATTCGAGGTGATGGTGTTGCCGTGCATCGGGTCGCAGACCCAGGTGACGTGGGGCAGACGGTCGCCGATTCCGGCAAGCAGCTTCGGCAGCGCCTCGGTGATCTTCCCCGCACCCATGCGAGTTACGAAAGTCAGTCGGCCAGGCTCGGCCTCAGGGTCTAGCTTCTCAGCCAGCGCCAGAGCGTCATCGGCCGTAGCCGTCGGACCGAGTTTGACGCCGATCGGATTGCGGACCTTCGACAGGAAGTCTACGTGGGCTCCGTCGATGTCACGAGTGCGTTCGCCGATCCACAAGAAATGTCCGGACACATCGTATGCCTGGCCCGTGCGCGAATCGATCCGGGTCAGAGCGCGCTCGTATTCGAGCAGCAGCGCCTCGTGGGCGGCGTAGAACTCAGTGGTCTTCAACGCATCGAAGTCGGCTCCACACGCGTCCATGAAACGGATTGCCCGATCGATCTCGCGCGCAGTCTGTTCGTAACGCTGGTAGCCGGGGTTCGACGTCAGGAACCCGCGATTCCACTCGTGGACGAGTCGCAGGTCCGCGAAACCGCCCTGAGTGAAGGCACGAATGAGGTTGAGTGTGGAAGCGGAGACATGGTATCCCTGCAACAGTCGAGCAGGATCGTGACGGCGTGACTCCTCGGTGAATTCATAGCCGTTGACGATGTCGCCTCGGTACGAGGGAAGCGTGACACCATCCCGCGTCTCCATATCGGCGGAACGGGGCTTGGCGAACTGGCCCGCCATGCGACCGATCTTGACGACCGGCATCGAACCACCGTAGGTGAGCACCGCCGCCATCTGCAGCACGGTCTGAACTCTGGCCCGGATCTTATCGGCCTGAGCCCCAGCGAAGGACTCGGCGCAGTCACCACCGGCAAGGACGAAGGCCTCGCCGCGGGAGGCGGCCGCAATGCGCTGCTTGAGCACGTCGGCCTCGCCCGCGAAGATCAGTGGCGGAGAGCTGCTCAGGCTGGTCAGAGCATCATCGAGCGCCGGCCCGTCAAGATAGGTCGGCTGCTGCTGCGGATCCATCTCACGCCAATCGTCAAGACCGCTGAGATCGTTCGTGCCAGCTGGGGCGCTGTTCCTGTTGGCGAATACCGGATCGATATGGAAGCTCACAATCGTTCTTTCATGATGTTTCGGTGCCGGTTTCGAAGTCCTCGGCGGAGACGTTGTCGAGGAAGTCCCGGAACTGGGCCACTTCCTCTTCGTCAGCCGCGGGTGCTTCGATTCCGGCGTCTTCGAGAAGTTCGGAGTCGACGTATACGGGGCACTGGGCCGTGAGGGCAAGGGTCACCGCGTCGGAGGGGCGCGCCGAGATCGACTTTCCATCGTTCGTATGAAGTTCGGCCAGGAATACCTGCCCATCGCGGCCGGTGATCGTGACATCGGCCAATGACGCTTCATATGCTTCGAGGGTGTCGAGCAGCAGCGCGTGAGCCATCGGTCGCGGCGGGGTCAGGCCCCGTTGCGCAATCGAGAGCGCATTCGCCTCGATGGCGCCCACCCAGATGGGCAGATAGTAGGCAGGCTCAGTTGCTTTGAGCAAAAGGATCGGCTGGTTGGCCGGCATTTCGATGCGAACACCAACAACCTCAACTTCGACGTTTGACATTATCCCCCGGTCAGGAGCGCGGACGCTGCTGGAAAATCATCCGGAACTTGCCGATCTGCACATCGGCTCCGTTCTGCAGTTCAATGGAATCGATCAGCTGACGGCCTACATAGGTTCCGTTGAGCGAACCTGTGTCGCGAAGCGTGAATCCGCTCGGAGTGCGAATGAATTCGGCGTGCTTACGCGACACTGTGACATCGTCAAGGAAGATGTCAGCGTTCGGGCTGCGCCCCACGGTCACCACATCGGTGTCGAGCAGAATCTGCGAACCAGAATCCGGGCCCGAAACGACAACGAGAAGCGCATCCGTCTCCTGCAGACCTTCAAGATCAGGCACTGGGTGGATCTCGCCGGTATGCGGATCCAGAATCCCTTGGAACTGCTGGCTGCCGGAATCGCTGGAGACCGGCCCGTCGTTGCGGTACTGCTGTCCCTGACTATTGCCACTGTGCGGATCCTGACTCTGATTGCCGTACTGCGGCTGATTCCCCTGAGGCGGGTACTGGCCCTGATCCTGCTGATACTGAGGCAACTGGTCCTGCTGACCGTTGTCGTACTGGCCGTCTTGCCCCTGGTTCTGCGGGGCAGAGTATTGGCCCTCTCCGGACTGCTGAGCGCTGTTCTGCTGCGGGGCACTGCCGTACTGCGGCGCCTGCGGCCCGTCGTTCACCGGCTGCTGGCCGTGGGGAGGTGTCACCTGCGGAACTGGTCCGCCCTGTGGCTGCGGCGGCGCATAGCTCTGCTGGCCGTTGCCTTGGCTGCCTCCGCCGGTCTGACCGTCAGGGTCAACCTGCGGGTTGTGGCGTGTCTCCGGGCCCGTGCCCTCGTCACCATTGCCGGCACCGAACGGAAACTTCTTCGACTGCGGCACCTGACCATTGTCATACCAGGACTGCGAGGGATTCGGACGACCTGGATCGTTATTCTGCGACATTACGCCTCCTCGCTCCGAATGAACTCTTGGTACTGTTCGCTGTCCAACAGCGCATCAACTTGCTCTGGATCACTGAGTTCGACGAGATACATCCATCCGTCCTGGAACGGGGAGGTATTCACGGCCTCAGGAGCGTCATCGAGTCCCTCGTTGACTTCCGTGATCGAACCGGACACGGGCGCAATGAGATCGGACACGCTCTTCGTGCTCTCAACCTCGCCACAGGATTCTCCAGCAGTGGTCTTATCGCCGACATCAGGAAGATCGACATAAACGACGTCACCCAGCTGTTCCTGGGCAAAATCAGTGATACCCACACGGACAACTGCATTATTGTCCGTGGTCTCGACCCATTCATGGTCGCGCGAGTATCGCAAGGACACTGGATAATCCAGGTTCGCCATGTCGACTCCTCTTAGCTTGTTGGTCCTCCAAGCATAGCCGCCTGAGGTGGTTTCATAACAATCACGAAACAGAAATGTTACCGATCCTCGGGACCGGCCCAGGCTCGCACCCGCCTCTCACGTGACTACCTGGGATGATACCCGTTTTTTCAAGGTCACGAAACGCAATTTTGGCACTTCGCGAAGGATCGTTATAGGCTGGGTCTCGTTGCTTTCCGAAGCAGCACGGAAACGGGCTATAGCGCAGCTTGGTAGCGCGCTTCACTGGGGGTGAAGAGGTCGTGGGTTCAAATCCCGCTAGCCCGACCGTGTGATGTGTCGCGACATCGTTCACTCGATGTCGCGGCACATTTCTCATTTCTGGCCCGAGACTGTCGCACGACATCGTTCCGGTTTTTACGTTGGTGTCTTGCGTCATCGTTCCTCTCATGTCTGTCGACATCGTTGATTCCCTGTTTTTCACCGTCCTGCAGTGGCCCGCGGTGCCAGGCCCTCAGCGCAAAGTGCCGAAGCTGGCGATGATTCCGACCAGTGTCACGCCTGCGGCCCTCCACACAGCCGGAATATGGGCAGCGGCTCCGAGTGCCCCTGGAACCAGGGTCGCCGACCAGTTTGCTTGCGATGTCCTCGACTGCCGTTCCGCAGATTGCGACGACCAAAGGCAGCGTTGCAAACAGGATCGGACGTTTTACACCGATTCGCGCCGCGACTGAAGGCTCGCTGACGCCATCCACGGCGTCATCTTCAGTGCCCGTTCCCAGGCAGTTGTTGCGCGGGGCCGCGTCTCCGATCAGCCAGCGGGCTGACACGATCACGCTGAAAGACACCACCGCAATCAGGGCCATTTGGGTCCTCATGTCCACGCCGTTCTGTGCCACATCCACAACGGCATCGAAGAAGCCGATGACTCATTCGCCAGGCTCGTTCGTGCGGTCGATCGAGCCTGCCCTCTTCTCCGCCTCAAGTCTGCCTGCACGCATATTCAGTCCGGCTCGGCCGAGCACGAGGAGAGTCAGCAGCACGCCGAGCAGCTTCCACCAGACGCCATCCGCCATGAACAGCAGCACCATGGCAGCCAGGGCCGGGAGAAGGTGAGTCATCGACCAGCCGACGTAGCCACCGAAACTGGGCATCTCCACGTCCGCCGAGTCCGCAACGGCCTTCACCATGAAATTCGGCCCATTGCCGATGTAGGTGATCGCCCCACCCATGACCGCGCCCAGGGACAGCGCGATCAACAGAGTCTCTGCCACCCCGGCAACCCGTGGCTCCCCCGGCACCTGAGCAGCCATTTCGAAGAAGGTCACATATGTCGGAGCATTGTCGAGCACCGAGGAGAGGCCACCGGTGAATACGAACAGATAGATCTCATTGAGCGGTATCCGATGCGCGATCTGACCGAGGTAGGCCAGTGCGGGCATCATCGTGAGGAAGATACCGATGAACAGTGCTCCAACTTCCAGAATCGGGGTCCACGTGAATCTGTTGAGGTTGAAGCGGGCACCCTGATCTCCGAAGAGGAACGATGCGAGTGCTGCGGTGAGCATCACGACCTCACGCCAGGGAACGTACTGGGGCAGGCTCGCATGCCCGGATTCGACTGCATGCATGTCGATCGAGGGGATGAACGCGACGGCGATGATGATGACGACGAGGAAGGCGAGTCCACTCGCCCCGCGCAGCCCTAGTTTTATGACGTGCTTCGCATCGGTCGCCAGCGCCTCGGCGGGCTCCTTCGCGTACATCTTGCGATCCAGTCCATAGAAGCTGATCAGGAGCAGTGTATTGACGAACAGCCAGTAGGGCCACAGTCCGAAGGTCCATTCGAAGGGGACCCCGCGCAGCATTCCGAGGAACAGCGGCGGATCGCCCAGCGGAGTCAAGAGCCCACCGCAGTTGGCCACAATGAAGATCGTGTAGATGACGGTGTGGGTCCGATGCCTGCGGTCCTGGTTGGTGTTGAGGATCGGCCGGATGAGGAGCATCGCCGCTCCGGTAGTGCCTATGAACGATGCCAGCGCTGCACCGATCGCTAAAAAGATCGTGTTGTTCTTCGGCGTTGCTTTGATATCGCCGACGAGGAAGATTCCACCCGAGGCGACGAACAGGCTGCCGACCAGGACGATGAACTGGAAGTATTCCACCAAGGCATGGGAGACAGCGGAACCGGCTCCGCCGAGGACGAACCACACGGCGATGGGAACACCGAGCACGAGGGCCACGGTGAGCTTGACGAGGTTGCGGTCCCAGATCTTCTCAGTGGCCGGAATGAGCGGTAAGACCGCTATGCAGGCCAAGAGCAGAACGAACGGGAGGATACTCCACCAGGCAACAGCCATCCGGCGGTCCCTTTCTCATGATGGTGACGACGAGTTCCACCCAGCTCGTCGACGACGGCGTGGCCCTACTCTACTGACATTCGGTCCAATCCCTCCTGCGGTGGCCCGGCCCATTTCTCGCACAGTCGCGTGCGCAGCAGCTTGTCAGTGGAATACCCTGGGGTGGCGTTCATCGACATCACATTCGCACCGTGTGCCCAATGACATCCTCAGGAGGAGACCCACGTGCCTCAGAACGACCCATCCCCCGATGGCAGACTGCACGGTCGAGAACGGGTGAACTCCCGTATCGTCGGAATCTCACTGGCCGCCGCGCTGGGCGGGTTCCTCTTCGGCTTCGACACGGCTGTCATCAACGGCGCCGTCGACGCCCTGGCAGAGGAGTTCGCCCTCAGTGCTGGGCTGAAGGGCTTCGCAGTCTCCTCGGCGCTGCTGGCGTGCGCACTCGGAGCCTGGTTCGCCGGCACTCTGGCCAATCGCTACGGCAGACTCCCCGTCATGGTCGTCGCCGCGGTTCTGTTCTTCGTCTCTGCCATCGGTTCGGGCCTGGCCTTCGGCGTCACGGATCTCATCATCTGGCGCATGGTCGGCGGACTCGGCGTAGGTGCCGCTTCCGTCATCGCTCCTGCCTACATCGCCGAGGTGTCGCCCGCCCGGGTGCGCGGTCGCCTCGGGTCACTGCAGCAGTTGGCGATCGTGACCGGAATCTTTGCAGCACTGCTGTCGAATGCGCTTTTGGCGTCGCTGTCCGGTGGGGCCGCCGATGTGCTGTGGTTCGGAATCGAGACCTGGCGCTGGATGTTCATGATCGAAACGCTGCCCGCTCTGGTCTACGGACTCATGGCGCTCGGGCTTCCGGAATCCCCACGGTTCCTGGTGGCCCGCGGCAGAGAGGGTGAAGCCACGCGAGTCCTGCGTGACTTCACCGGGGTCACCGACACCGATTCCCTCATCGAACGGATCCGCGACTCGATCCGGCGGGAAGACAAAGAGTCATTCAGAGACCTCATCGGCAAACGGTTCGGCCTTAAGCCGATCGTGTGGATCGGAGCCCTGCTGTCTGTCTTCCAGCAGTTCGTCGGCATCAACGTCATCTTCTACTATTCGACGACGTTGTGGAAGTCGGTCGGATTCGACGAATCAAGTGCCCTTCTCACCTCGGTCATCACTTCTGTGACGAACATCGTCGTGACGATCGTGGCGATTCTTCTCGTCGACAAGGTTGGGCGTCGGAAGATGCTGCTGGCCGGTTCATTCCTGATGGGAATCTCACTGGCGATGATGGCGGTGTCATTCTCGTTCGCGGAACTCGCCACCGCTTCCGATGGCACCACCAGTGCCCAGTTGGATGCGCCGTGGTCGATCATCGCGCTGATCTCAGCGAATGTGTTCGTCGTCGGGTTCGGCACCACATGGGGCCCTCTGGTGTGGGTGCTGCTGGGCGAGATGTTCCCCAACCGGATCCGTGCCGGTGCCCTGGCTGTGGCTGCCGCGGCCCAGTGGATCGCGAACTTCGCCATCTCGACGACGTTCCCGATCTTCTCCGATATCAGCCTGACCTTCGCCTACGGCTTCTACGCCTTCTTCGCGATACTCTCGTTCTTCTTCGTCTGGTGGAAGGTGCCCGAGACGAAGGGAATCGAGCTGGAAGACATGACGGAAGATCTCACCGCGCGTCCACGCGACTGACTCCGCTGAGGCTGTCCCGGGCGCAGTCGATCACGCCGAGGCTGTCCCGGGCGCAGTCGATCACGCCGAGGTTGTCCATAACAGGACAGGTCACGCCGTGCCGTGGGCTGCGGGCTCGGTCCGCTCGTCCTTCTTCTTCAACCCGATGAACAGCCCGGCGATGGCAAAGACGAAACAGGCGCCCAGTCCGATCGTCAGTCCAGGCTCGACTTGGTAGGCGGTTGTCAGGGCCTTGAAACCGATGAGTCCGACCGTCGAATAGATCAGGGCCCACAGCGACCCGCCGACAAATAGAGCCGGAAGATAGCGACGGTAGCTCATGCCGCTGGTTCCAGCAGCCAGGTTGAGCACGGTCTGCACCCCGATCATGAGGAAGCTCACGGCGATCACTGGTGCGCCGAAACGCTCGATCATCGCCTCAGCCTTCCGGTACTTCGGGCCGGACATGATCGTGTTGATGCGTTCGATCCTTCGAATGCCCCTGCGCGCCAATCGCCCCAGGAGGAAGGTTCCGCCCGCGCGGGCCAGAATGATGCCGAACAGAATGAGCCACGTGACGGCAATGGGAAACGACCAGTTCAAGGGGTTCATCGCGAATCATCGCCCCTGCCTCTGGCTATGCCTCTGCTGTTGGCACTGGCACTGCACGGAAGGTTTCGATTGCTCACGCCATGATTGTACGCCAGGTGAGGTTAGTCTGCCCTCACCTGGCGTCCTCTCACGCTCTCATCCACAGGCGTCCGGCCGGTCTCTTCAGACGAGTTCGCCGCCCAGGTGCACTGAACTTACTCGGGACTCGATCCCTCTGACGTCTTCGGTGCTGAGGTCACCGTCGATGACCACGAGGTCGGCGAGCGCCCCCTCATCGATCCGGCCGACGTTATCGTGGCCCAGCAGTTCCGCCGCGACGGACGTCCCGGCTGCCAGTGCTTCGGTGGTGGAGAGGCCGACCCCGGCGAGGAGGCTGATCTCTTCCAGGTTCTCACCGTGGGGGCCGACACCAGCATCGGTGCCCATCGCGATTCGCACCCCCGCCTCATAGGCCTTCGCGATCGACGCATAGTGCGCCTCGACCACCGAGTGTGCCTTGTCGACCACGGCCTGGGGCAGAGCCGAACCTGCCTCGGCGGCCTTGATCACTGCCTGCGGCGCCTGCAGGGTCGGGACGAGGAAGGTGCCGTTGTCGAGCATCAGGTCGATGGCTTCGTCGTCGAGGTAGATGCCGTGTTCGATGGAACGCACTCCTGCACGTACCGCGTTCTTGATTCCAGGTGCGCCCTGCGCATGGGACATGACGTGCGCGCCTTGGGCGGCCGCCTCGGCGACGATGACGGCGATCTCCGCCTCGGTGAACTGAGAGTGCCGGGGATCGTCACGCGGCGAGAGCACTCCACCTGTCGAGCAGATCTTGATGTGATCGGCTCCGGCTCGCAACAGTTCACGGGTCTTGCGCTGCACGCCCTCGAGCCCGTCGGCAACACCTGAGGGCCGGCCCGGATGCGGGGCGAGGAACGGTGATTCGGCACCCGAAACCAGGTGGAAGTCGCCATGCCCGCCCGTCTGGGACATGATGTTCACCGCAATCGACAGACGAGGCCCACGGACGATTCCCGTCTCGATGGCAACCTTCGCGCCGAGGTCGGTGCCACCGGCATCGCGCACGGTGGTCACACCGCCCTTGAGTGTCTTCGCCATATTGTCGACGGAGTTGTAGAACTGCAGCGAGAACGGATCATGGAACGACGAGGTGTTGCCGGCCCCCGTGCTCATCAGATGCACGTGGCAGTCGATGACGCCGGGAATGATCGTCTTGTCCGCACAGTCGATGTAGGTGTCGCCGGCATCGTGTGAGCCCTGTCCGCCCTCGGTGACCGCGGAGATCACTCCCCCGTCGACGACGATATCTCGCAGCCCCGCCAGGAACCTGGTTCCGTCGAAGACCTTGGCATTCTTGAAGACTGTGACCATTGGCGTTCTCCTCATCATTGAAAATCGTGCGGGTGACGTGCTTCATGCCCGTGGTTCAGCTCTATCACGGTCATCTGCGTCTCGTCATGCTCTGATCCAGAATAGTGAAGCACTGGCCTGACAGTGAAGCCGTTCACGGTCCGAGATGAGGACTTCACGCGAGTGCCCGAGCTGATGAACGCCGTGATCTCAGCGTGGCTATCGGCCGATAGCTGCACGAAGAAGCGCTGCGCGAGCCCCCTCAGCTATTTGAGCGACTTGACGAGGATGTCGGAGTCCCCACTGCGTCCGACAGCAGCGAAGCCTCGGTCCTGGTAGAGGCGTGCTGCCCCGTTTCCGTCCTCGACCGAGAGGCTGACGGCGGGAAACCCGCTCATCCTGGCCAATGTGCACACTGCGTCGAGGAGCATGCCGCCGATGCCCTGAGACTGATGGTCGGGCAGGACAGCCAACGACAGCTCGGGAATGCCTGCCGCCACCCAGCCATACCCGGCGAACTGGGACCCCTCCGCTGTGGGCTTCTCGCCTGCGGTGGTGGGCTCGCCTGCGGTGGTGGGCTCGCCTACCGCAGCGACGTCACCAGGTGCAGTGTCGTGACTCGAGCTTGTGACCACGGCATCGACCGCAGCCAGACGCAGCCACGCGAGACCGACGATGTCCGGGGCCGAATCTTCGGCGGAGGAGGCCTTCTCGACGCGTGAGCTGTCGCCGAATGCGTCTTTTGCAGCTGTCGCCGCATCGCTGCTGTCTTCGGCATCGGGTTCCACGGCATGTGCTGCCACTGCGATGTCGCCGCTACGGCCCCAGTCCTTGAAGTAGAAGGCGGCATCGTCGCGCTTGAGGAGCTCGTCGAGCTCGACTCGAGGCTTGTCCATCGACCAGTTGAAGCACAGCTCGAGGAAGGGCAGGAACACCTCGTCCGGGGTCTCGTCACTCAGCGGGCGGATCCGTGATCTGAGTTCGGCCCGTCGACCCACCTCGGCGGAATCCTGGTTCTGACGTTCGTTCATGAGGTTCCTTTCTCGACCGCACGAGCGATCCATCTGCGGTTGCGCACGCGCCATCCCAATGTCAGGGCCCGGAGACCGACGAAGCCGATGCAGAACGCGGCCCATAGCCCCAGAGCACCGGGCCAATAGAGGACAACCGGAATCAGCAGAATCGCATATCCGCTCACAGCAGCCAATTGTGCCAGAGCAAGATACCTGGCGTCCTCGGCGCCCATGAGGACTCCGTCGAGGACGAAGACATAGCCGGCGATGGGCATGCTCAGGGCGAGCACGGGCAGCAGACTCGTCATCAGTGCGACGACCTCCGGGTCCGAAGAGAAGCCGCGGGGGATGATTCCGGCACCAGCTAGGAGGATGAGACCGACGACGATCCCGAAGACGATGCCCCACAGACACAGCCTGCGGTTGATCGCGGCCACTGCCTCGACCTTGCGCGCGCCCAACTGCAGTCCGATCAAGGCCTGACCGGCAATGGCCAGTGAGTCGAGGGCGAGCGCGAGGGAGAAGAAGATGCTCTGTGCGACTTGGATCGCGGCGAGTTCGGCCGTTCCCATAGCCGTGGCGAGGAAGACGAGGATGATCAGAGCCGCGCGCAGGGAGGCATTGCGCACCAACAGCCACCCGGAGGTCTTCGCCGAGGAGAGCACCCCCGCCCAGTCTGGCCGGAATGTGGCGTGGAATCGTCGTGCCGCCCTGATCGAGATCGCTACGTAGACGGAGCACATCCCCGCTTGGGCGATGACTGTTCCCAGAGCCGAGCCTGCGACCCCCATATCGAGGCCGTAGATGAAGAACGCATTCAGTCCGATGTTGGCGATGCATCCGATTGCCGCCACCAAGAGAGGTGTGCGCGTGTCCTGAAGCCCGCGCAGGAGCCCGGTGGCGGCGATGACGACGAGCATGAAGGGCAGGCCCCACCAGGAAATGGCGAGATAGGAGTGCGCACCCGCAGCGATGTCGGCACCGGGCCCGAAAGCGGCGATCAGCTGCTTGAGCAGAGGCAGTCCGATGGCCAGCAGCACGACCGAGGTGCACAGAGCGAGCCAGATCCCGTCGAAGCCCGCGTTAATGGCGCCGGGGCGGTCTCCCGCACCCATGCGCCTGGCGACCCTTGGCGTGGTGGCGTAGGCGAGGAAGATCATCAGTCCGAGGACGGTCTGCAGAATTGTCGACGCGATCGCCAACGATCCCAGAGCACCAGCACCAAGATGGCCGACCATGGCCGTGTCGGAGAGCAGGAATATGGGTTCGGCAATCAGCGCTCCGAGGGCCGGAAGTGCCAAACGGAGAATGTCTTTGTCGATCGCTGCCACGGATCGAGTCTAACGAATCGCTGGCTCTCCTCCTCATGTCAGTGGCGGATGAGATCATATGACAACAAAGACGATATTTGATCACGCTAGAGGCTACATGGACTTCCATCCTGTGTCCTGATGATCGAAATATTCCTCTGATCTATTATAAAATCATCGATTTCCCTCTGTTATTCGAATATCTATAGCCTTCAGTTCTATTCTTAGTTATACTTTGAATAGTTGCTCGCGCCATCAAACAGACTCCACGAAGCGGTGGAGAGGAGGCAACGCGATGAAGCACATGAACGACGACAGTTCGCACTACCGTGTGCGCTCGGACGGCTCGCGCTCGTCAGCCTTCAGCGGCCGTTGCCTCGATATCGACGAAGATTCGCCATTCAACGATCTGTCAGCTGTCTACGCGTGCAGCGACCAGGCACAGTTTGCGGCTCTGGACGCAACCAGCGGCATCTTCGTCCGAGAGGTTGCGCATTACCTCGGCCTTGCCGGACCTGACCTGACGATTCCATACGACTTCGCACCACTTGCGGAGACCGTGCGCCGACGCAGCGGCCGCAAACGACGCAACGGCACTTCGGCCACGAGTACCAGCGACAGCGCTGGTTACGGTGAGAACGCCGATCACGAGACTGCTGCGCCCATAGGCGGGCACACTCCCACCTCGAGCCGCAAGAAGGACCGCGGAGCGGGGCGAAGGATGCGCCGTGAACAGCGGGAGGCTCGAGAACACCCCGAGCAGCTGCCGGACTTCCCTGCATTCAGCCCCACGTCGACGTTCAACGGTTGGACACATCAATACGCTTGGGCTGAAGACATCAGCGAGTACTCGGCGCTTCTCGGTGCCACCACGTCTGGAGCCTATAAGCACATCACCTCTGCGATGACACTGGTACACGGGCTTCCGAAGTTCCACCAGCGGTGCAGCGACGGCGACTTCACCATTGAACATGTGGCATTCGTGACCCGTCGCTGCAGGGACGTCGCGTTCAGATACCTACCGAGCATTGATGACTATTTGGCCGACAGGCGTGCAGACATCACAATCGAAACGTTCAAACGCTCTCTGACGCTGAAGATCGCAGCGACCCAACCAGCAGAGGAGACGCTTGAGAAGGTCGCAGTCCGCCGCCGGGTCGACATCAGCACGGGTGACGACGGGACCGCTTACCTCACCCTCACCGGTCCGGCCCCAGAACTCCACGCCTGCTATAGAAGGGTCGAAGCATTCGCTCGAGCCGTCTACAAGGGAAACACTGCTGCATTCGGCGACCAGCTCATGCCCGGGGAGTCATTCGACGACGATCGCGGCATCGATGCGCTCATGCTCGACATATTCACTCGCACCCGACCACAGCTGAAACTTCGGATCACCAGCAACAACACCACAACGGGCGACACGTCGAGCACCGACTTCTCAATCGATGGTCTGTTCGCGGGACCTGACGGTGTCCCCATGTCTCCCGAGGAATCTCTGCTCGATTACATCGAACGAACCTTCGGCCAAATGGGCGACGAGGCTTCAGCAGCGGCCGACGCAGAAGGGCAGGGGCAGGCTGCGCCCGACTACTGGTTGCGCGACCCACGGTTCTTCGAAGCGCTGAAGAACAGCCGACCAGCTCCCGGTACAGCCTCCCGACCGCCGGGGTCGGACCCCCATGCACCATTCGGCACTGGTTCTTCGCCCCCGGATGACGGGTCATCGTGCGCAGTCAGCTACGAGGTCCTCCTCGACATGCCCACCCATGAATATTGGCTCTCCCATCAGGCTCGGACGACGATCACCGTCCCTATGTTCACGCTGCTCAGCCAATTCCTCCGCACCTCAGGTGACGATGCGAGCACAGCAGCTGTCCGGGCACCCGAGACAGAAACGCACTCAGAAGGCCCAACGGCAGAGGCTGAAGAAGAAACAGGGACAAACGGAAAGGCGGAGGCGGCGGCGTGGACAACGGCATCATCAGCAAACACGGCTGACAAGCAGTGGGCCGACGCAGATGTGTGCGATTTGGCCGGAATGCTTCCGGACGGCTCCCCTCTTCCAGCCGACATGGCGCGCAGGCTTGCCGGATATGCATCGACCTGGACAAGAATCCTCACGGATCCAGCGACCGGCACTCCCCTCGATGCGAAGGCAACCAGCTACACGATCCCCAACAGCATTCGCCAGCCCCTCTCAGCCCAGTGGATGAACTGCACCATGCCCGGATGCATCCGTCGTGCCGAGGCTACCGAGGTCGATCACATCATTCCCTTCGACCACGACAGCCCAGAAAGCGGCGGGGCCACTCGATTCGGAAACCTTCATCATCTCTGCAAGCAACATCACCAGGCGAAGACAGACCGGAAGTTCTCAGTCAGAATGACCGAACCTGGGCGACTCGAATACACCTTCAAACACGGAATCACCACCGAGGTCATGCCACCCGACAACCCGATCAACGTCGAGCACGCCAAACTCTTCCTCAAGTATTTCGCTACACCACCGCCCCAACCGACTGCTCCCCCACCGACAGCTCCCCCACCGACTGAACCGCCGACTGCACCACCGACTGAACCGCCGACTGCACCACCGACGGTTGTGCCCCCGACTGCACCGTCCCCGGCGGGAGCTGCCCCTTCTGGCACGGAGGCTGTCCCTTCTGGCACGGAGGCGGTCCCGAGTAAGAAGGAACGACAGAGGAAACAGGCGAAGGCAGAAGAAAAGCCGTCGACCGTACAGTCAGAAACTGCACAGTCGACGACTGATCCCGCCGGAGGCAATCAGTGCCCCGGATGGGTCGAATACGTCGACCCCTTCTCTCGCCAACCCGAGCAGAACGCGAAACTGTGGTTCTGGGACTCGGGTGAACAGCCACCCTTCTGATGGCGCAGCCGACTCTGTTGTGACAACAGCCTCAGAAGTTTCAGCCAGCGATACTGGCTCAGCAGATCTCGAAGAGTCCTGCGGCGCCCTGACCGCCGCCAATACACATAGTGACGACTACATACTTGACTCCGCGGCGACGCCCCTCGATGAGGGCATGGCCGACCAGACGAGCACCGGTCATTCCGTACGGGTGACCGACCGAAATGCCTCCACCGTCGACGTTGTACTTCTCAGGATCAATCCCCAAACGCTCACGGCAGTAGAGAGCCTGCACAGCGAATGCTTCGTTGAGCTCCCACAGCCCGATGTCATCGATCGAGAGTCCCTGCGCCTTGAGCAGCTTCGGAATCGCAAAGACGGGCCCGATCCCCATTTCGTCAGGATCACAGCCGGCCACGGCCATTCCCCGATAGATGCCCAGCGGTTCCAGACCGCGCCGACTCGCCTCATCACCCGACATCAGCACCGACGCAGAAGCACCGTCAGACAGTTGTGAGGCGTTGCCCGCGGTGATGCTCGGAACCTTCGATGCATCGCCGGGCTTGAGCACAGGGTTCAAACCCGCCAAACTCTCCACAGTCGTCGATGGGCGGTTCCCCTCGTCGCGGTCAAGAGTCACCTGCTGGGTCGACGATTCCTTCGTCTCCTTGTCGACGACGATCTTCGTCGTCGGCAAGGCCACGATCTCATCGTCGAACCGGCCGGCCTCCTGAGCAGCTGCGGTCCTCTGCTGCGAGGACAGCGAGTATTCGTCCTGCGCTTCACGACTGATGCCATACCGCTCGGCAACCACCTCGGCGGTGGCGAGCATCGGGTAGTAGATTCCGGGAACATGTTCGACCAGCCACGGGTCCTGCGCCCGGTACATGTTCATCTTGTCGTTCTGCACCAGCGACACCGACTCGACGCCGCCGCCGACTGCAATCTCCTGACCGTCGAAGAGGATCTGCTTCGCTGCGGTCGCGATTCCCATCAGTCCTGAGGAACACTGACGATCGATCGTCATGCCGGGAACGGTTGTGGGAAGTCCCGCTCGGAGTGCCGCCTGGCGGGCGATATTGGTGGACTGACTGCCCTGCTGGAGAGCTGCACCGAGGACGACGTCGTCGACCTCGCCGCCTTCCAGACCAGCCCGTGAGACCGCGTGGGAAATGGCGTGGCCCGCCAGCTCTTGGGCCTGAGTGTTGTTGAACGCCCCTTTGTACGCCTTTCCGATCGGAGTTCTGGCGGTGGAGACGATGACTGCTTCGCGCATGACGTGCCTTTCTTCAGTGAGATGCGCCGGACCTGAGTTCGCCGCGATGATGATGGAACCAGAATTCGCTGCTGGTCAGTCCTTCGGTCCGCCGGCCACGTAGATGACCTGCCCGGAGACGAAGCCGGCCCCCTCGGACGCGAGGAATGAGGCTGTGTGTGCAATGTCTTCGGGTTTTCCCGTACGCGCCACAGGAATCTGTCCGACTCCTGCTGCGATGAAGTCCTCATAATTCACACCCATCCGCTCAGCGGTGGCTTTGGTCATGTCGGTTTCGATGAGACCGGGTGCAATCGCATTGGCCGTGACACCGAACTTGCCGAGCTCGATCGACCACGTCTTCGTCATTCCCTGGATCCCTGCCTTGGCCGCAGAGTAGTTCGTCTGACCACGGTTGCCCTGTGCGGATGTCGACGACATCGACACGATGCGGCCGAATTTCGCTTCGACCATGTATGACTGAACGGCCTTTGTCATCAGGAATGCTCCGCCGAGGTGAACAGAGAGGACCTTCTGGAATTCCTCATGGGTCATCTTGAACAGCAGATTGTCCCGGAGAATGCCGGCGTTGTTGACAAGGACAGTCGGAGCACCGAGAGTCTCTGCGACAGTCTTCACGGCGGATTCGACAGAAGCCTCGTCAGAGACATCAGTCTCGACCCCCAGCCCTTTCATACCTGCAGATTCGACAGCCCTGACCGAGTCTTCGGTGGGGCCCATGTCGAGGATCGCGACGTTCATTCCGTCCGATGCCAGGCGCTGGGCGATGGCGGCTCCGATGCCGCGGCCGCCACCAGTGACGATTGCTGTCCGAGTCATGACGATTTTCCTCCGAGGTGATGGTTCGTGATTGGGCTGCGACGAGAGTGACCTGGATCTCACCTCCCGCAGCTTCCACCATAGACCACAAAAGTAACTGAACGATTGTTTGCTCAGAAATTGGGATCTTGAATCCCGGCCGACTTCGCCAGATGCCGCCACACGGGGTACACCAGACCGAACGGAGACTAAGTCCAGACCAAACATCGACGACGGGAAAGAGAATTGCCAGAGATATCGACACTGAGATTGACATCACATTTGATGATGGATAAGTTCCTCTCTAAGCCTCAATCGAATATTCGTTCAGATTGGCTTCGGGGTTCTGCTCAGGCATCCCGACAACCTTGAGCAACGCTGCTGCTCAGCTTCACTTTTCAAAGGAGAAAAGATGACCTCAATCCCCCGAAGGGCGAGCCGTCCCGTGCTTGCCACCGCCGTCATCAGCACATTCGCACTGGCTCTCGGCGCCTGCGGTGGAGGTGGTGAAAGCGGTGACTCCGGCGGCGACGGCTCGGTCGTCATCGGCTATACCGGCCCCCTGAGCGGCGGTGGCGCGTCCTACGGGGAGAATGTCCAGACGGGCCTCCAGATGGCAGTCGATGATCTCAACGAGGATGGACTCGAGGTCGACGGGAAGAAGGTCACCATCGAGCTCAAGTCCCTCGATGACAAGTACGCGCCGTCCACCGCAGCCAGCAATGCCCAGCGACTGGCTGACCAGGACAAAGCACCCGTTGTCGTCTCCCCCAACGCCGGCGCGATCAAAGCGATCCAGCAGATCAACGACGGTCGGTCCAAATTCATGATCTCCGCGTACACCTCGGATCCTGCGATCGTACAGTCCGATAACCCGCTGACGATGATGATTCCGCCGAACTTCGAGTCCTATGCCAAGCCGTTCACCGAACAGGGAATGAAGCACGGGGGCAAGAAGCTCGCGCTGCTCGGCACGCAGAGTGAGTACGGTCAGCAGTGGACGAAGGCGATCACGGACGAGTGGAAGAAGGCTGACGGCAAAATCGGCGCAGACAACAGCGTTGACTACGCCACTGTGTCGGACTTCGCTGGGCCAGTCTCGAAGGCCCTGTCTGAGAAGCCCGACAGCATCTTCGTCGGTGGCCCTTCCCAGCCGACCGCGCTGATCATGGAAGAGGCGAAGAAGCAGGGCTTCGAGGGCAGCTTCCTCGTGATGGACCAGGCGAAACTCGACGAGATGGCAACCGTGACCAAGATCAAGAACCTGACGAACTCCGTCGGCGTTCTTCCTGTCAAGGAATACGACGACCCCGGCAACAAGGACTTCATGAAGAGTTTCGCGGAAGTTGCCGGCGATAAGAAGGTGGCGACCAGCGAGACTGCGCTGAATTATCAGGGTATCGCTATCATCGCCAAGGCAATGGAAGTCGCGGGGACTACCAGTGATCCCGAGAAGATCCGTGCTGCCGTGCCCGACGCACTGAGCAAGGTCGACGACAAGTACAAGGTCAACGGCTTCCCGACCGAAATCACAGATCAGGGACATCTGATGAATCCTGATTTGGAGGCCACCTACTTGGACAAGGACGAGAAGTACACGAAGGTACCCATCGAACAGGTATCCGACGCCAAATAGTCACCATCGTCGGCGCTTCCCACAGCGGGGTATGAGCTTCATGCCCCGCTGTCGCGCCGTCTGACGTCCTGTGAGGAATCACTTCATGACACTTTTCATCCAACAGCTCTTCAACGGCGTTGCACTCGGCGGTGTGTACTGCCTTGCCGCCATCGGTCTGACCTTGGTCTTCGGCGTTCTGCGCATCCCCAACCTCGCGCACGGCGCGCTGTACATGCTCGGCGCCTATGTCACCTACTTCTTTCTGACCACGGTCGGCGTGCCCTATGTGGCTGCCATCGGCCTTGCAGCGCTCGTCCTGTTCGTCCTCGGCGTGCTACTCGAACGCTTGGTCTTCCACCCTCTGCGCAACTCACCCCACACTCACCACATGATTGCAGCCATCGGCGCCATGTTCTTCTTCCAGGCCGTCGCACAGGCAATCTGGGGTGCTGACTTCAGGCGGATGGAGACACCGATCTCCGGAAGCCTACATATTCTGGGCGCACAGATCTCCGCGCAGCGCATCGTGATCATCGTGACTGCAGTCGTTGTGCTCGTCCTGCTGACATGGTTCATCAAGCGCTCCATCCATGGTCAGACGATCGAAGCCATCGAGCAGGATCGGACCGGATCGGCTCTGGTCGGAATCAACCCGGCTATGGTCTCGATG
This sequence comes from Brevibacterium sp. CBA3109, assembly GCF_040256645.1. Classification (NCBI taxonomy): domain Bacteria; kingdom Bacillati; phylum Actinomycetota; class Actinomycetes; order Micrococcales; family Brevibacteriaceae; genus Brevibacterium; species Brevibacterium koreense. The sequence continues at coordinate 2,147,473 of NZ_CP158281.1, forward strand.
CTCACCTTGGGACTGTCGGCGCTTCTGGTCACAATCGCAGCCGGCCTCGTGTCTCCCATCAACCTCCTCTCCCCCACCATGGGCGACTCGCTCAACCTCAAGGTGTTCGCGATCATCATCCTCGGCGGACTCGGTTCACTGCCAGGTGCCATCGTCGGCAGCTTCGCGCTTGCGATCGCAGAGACGATGACATCGACGTACATCTCCTCGGCCGTCGGCGAGGCCGTGGCCTTCGTCGTTCTGGTGGCGGTGCTGGCGATCAGACCCACAGGCCTGTTTGCAAAGGCGGTGCAGCGATGAGTGCACTGAAGAATCCTCGGATCCTCGGAACTTTGGCCGTGCTTCTCGTCATTGCCCTGACACCGGTGGCATTCGGCGATGAGAACTACATCATGCGAGTGATCACCGTCGGTCTGTGCTCGGCGATCGCGGTCTACGGGATGAACATCATCCTCGGCTTCACAGGGCAGCTGTCTCTGGCCCAGGGCGGCTTCTTCGGCATCGGAGCATACGCAGTCGGCTTGCTGACGACCGATTTCGACTGGTCGTTCTGGCAGGCTTTCCTCGTCGGTGTGGTCGGCACTTCTGCCATCGGCTATCTGTCCGGACTGATCGCCCTGCGCACGAAGGACGAGTACTTCGCCATCTTCACGATGGCCATCGGCTTCATCATCTACCTGACCATCAGCCGTTGGGAGGCAGTGACGCACGCCCATTCCGGGGTGAACAATGTGAAGTTCCCCGAGGCGGGAGACATCGTGGACTTCAGCAATCCGACGGCGATGTTCTATCTCGTCTTCGTCATCCTGCTGATCTGCGTCTACATCACCTACGCGATTCGTCGCTCAAGCGTTGGGCGCACTCTGCTGACGATTCGAACCAGCGAAGACCTTGCCGATGCGATCGGTGTCAATGTCGGGCTGAGCAAGCAACTCGCCTTCGCCGCATCAGCATTCTTCGGCGGCATCGGCGGTGGCCTCTATGCCTCAGTGGTCGGCTTCATCGGCCCCGATGCGGCAACCGTGGACAAGACCTTCGAGTTCCTGATGTTCATCCTGGTCGGAGGGATGGGCACTGTCGCTGGGCCGCTGGTGGGCACCATGATTGTGACCTTCCTGTTCGAGTTCTTCCAGGACTTCCAGGCTTACCGGTTCATCGTGCTCGGCCCCATCATCATTGCTCTGGTGATCTTCGCACCCCGCGGAATCGTGGGGTATCTGGGAGAGTTCATCGACAAGCGAGCTCGAAAGCGACGAATCGGCTCCGCCCGCAAGGATGGGCCTGCCCGGACCGACGACTCTGCCTGGGCAGACGACTCTGTTCGCGCTGACAACGCTGATCGCAGGGAAGGTACTGCCGACATCACCACCACCGAGGAGAATAAGTGATGCTGCTCGAAATTCGAGGGCTCGGGAAGCGCTTCGGCGGGCTCGATGCTGTGAAGAACGTCGATCTCGATGTGCAGGAAGGACAGGTCACCGCTGTGATCGGCCCGAACGGTGCCGGCAAGTCAACGCTGTTCAACCTCATCCATGGGTTCTATCGCCCCACAGCTGGGACCGTGTCCTTCAACGGTCGTGATATCACCCAGTCGTCTCCGCACAACTCGGTCAAAGGAGGAATCGCGCGAACTTTCCAGACGACTCATCTCTTCGACGATTCCACACTGTTGGAGAACGTGTTGGCCGGCCGGATCGTGCGTTCCAAGTCCAATGTGTTCGATGCGATCTTCCACACTCCACGGCATCGACGCGAATCCGCGCTCAACCACGACAAGGCGCTTGAGGCGCTCGAATTCTGCGGTGTCGGCGAATTCCGTCACGATCTCGCGTCCAATGTGCCTCAAGAAGTGCAGAAGCGCACGGCTGTCGCCATGGCGTTGGCGACCCAACCAGAGCTGATACTCCTCGATGAACCGGCTGGAGGCATTCCCGAGGAAGAGACAACGGACTTCGGCAACCTCATTCGTTCTCTGCCCAATCGCGGGGTGTCGGTGCTGCTGGTTGAACACAAGATGTCGATGATCATGGACCTGGCGGACACGATCCTCGTCCTCGATCACGGTCAGAAGCTGGCGATCGGCTCCCCCGCGGAGATTCAAAGCAACCCGGACGTGATTCGTGCCTACCTGGGATCGACCAAGGATGAGGAGAGCTGATGCTTTCTCTGGAGAACATAAGCGTCGGCTATGACGCGACTGACGTGCTTCACGGGGTGAGCATCACTGCCCAGCCCGGTGAGCTGACAGTGATCCTCGGAGCGAACGGCTCTGGAAAGACCACGTTGTTCAAAACCATCAGCGGACTTCTGCGAACTCGTACGGGAACGATCGAATACAACGGGCAGGCGATCCAACGAACGCGCCCAAATGCCATCGTCAAGCGCGGCATCGCACATTGCCCAGAGGGACGGCATCTGTTCGGGAAGATGTCGGTGGAGAAGAATCTCCGGCTGGGCACGTACCCGCACAGGGACCGCACCCGCACCGAGGAGATCCTGAGCGAAGTACTCGAGCTGTTTCCCATCCTGAAGGAGAAATCGGCGCAGCCAGCAGGCTCACTCTCAGGCGGACAGCAGCAGATGGTGGCAATCGGCCGTGCACTGATGTCAGACCCCAGCCTGCTGATCTTGGACGAACCATCTATGGGACTGGCTCCCCTGGTTGTCGAACAGGTGCTCGAGTCGATTGCACAGATCAACCGGAACGGAATCGGCGTGCTGCTCAGTGAGCAGAATGCGAAGGCTTCGCTGGCCATCGCTCACCGCGGATATGTGCTGGCAGAAGGTCGTGTGGTGCTCGCCGATGATGCCGACAATCTGCTCGACAACCCCCAGGTGCAGGCAGCCTACCTGGGACTGTGAGCGTCTAATGCGCGAATAGCCCGTGTGCTCCTCCGCCTGTGGTGCCTCGCTATGGTGACGAGGCACCACAGGTCGAAGAACCGCTGATGCTCATTCGAAGCGTGAGACGTCTCCGGCCCCGACGCGTGCGACCTCTGGCTCTCGACCGGTGAAGTCGATGACGGAGGTGGGGACGGTTCCCGGCACTCCGGACTCGATGACCACATCCACATCGTTGCCGATCTGCTCGACGACATCATCAGCCTGGGTCAGCGGGTCCTCGGCGCCGGGCAGCAGCAGGGTCGATGACAGGATGGGTTCGCCCATTGCTTCAACGAGCGCCAGAGCTGTCACATTCTGTGGGATCCGCGCACCGACCGAGTGCTTTTTGGCGTGCATCATGCGACGTGGGACTTCCTTCGTCGCCTTCATGATGAACGTGTAGGGCCCCGGGGTCATCGACTTGATGACCCTGAAGTCAGAGTTGTCGACGATGACGAACTGTCCCAACTGCGCGAAGTCGTGGCACATCAGAGTGAAGTGATGTTTCGAGTCCAACTGTCTGATGCGGGTGATCCGCTCGATCCCGGCCTTGTTGTCCAAGGCGCAGCCCAACGCATAGCACGAGTCCGTGGGGTAGGCGATCAGTCCGCCGTTCCGCAGAGTCTGCACGGCCTTCTCGATCATTCGGTTCTGTGGGTTCTCAGGATGCATATTCAGTAGTGTCGCCATACCTCATGCTAACCACTCACAGCGCACGAGGCGAGAGGCGTTGCGTAATCGATCCGACAATTATTCGCCCACGCACCTGAGACCTGACCAGTCTGAGTCCTCTGCTGCCGACCCACCAGGTCAGTTCGTCGGCGACTCGTCCGCCCTCGGCATCAGAGAACTGTCGCCAGTCGACGCGGGAGTCTCCTCCCCCGTCGCCGACGCGGGAGGTTCTTCCCCCGCCGTCTCCCCCGCAACTGACACGGTAATGTCTTCTCCTGCCGCCGACGTATTCGCGGTCTTCGGATCCGAGGCGAGAAGGATGTTCACCCATTTCGCCTTCGGATCCGCGTCAACGAGCAGCGCCTTCAACAGCAGGGTCGCAGGCAGTGCCAGGAGTGCACCGAGCCATCCCAGCACCCACACCCAGAACAGCAGCGACAGGAAGGACACCAACGGCGTGACTCCGACCGACTCTCCTGTGAACTTCGGTTGGATGATCGATTGGATGACGAAGTTGAGCACGCTGTAGGCGATGACGACCCACAGTGCCGACTGCCACCCTCCGTCGACGAGCGCGAGCAGTGCTGGAGGGACGAGGCCGATGACGAAACCGATGTTCGGAATGTAGTTCGTCAGGAACGCGAGCACACCCCACACCCAGATCAGCGGCACATCGATGATCGCCAAGGCAATGACGTCGAGCAAAGCGACGATGAGGCCGAAGATCGTTGCCACGATCCAATAGCGTCGCACACCGCTGGCGAAGCTTCCCAGTGAAGCCGACAGCGAGGGTTTGACGTCAAGGAGCATCAGCATGCGTCTGTCGATGCCCATGGAGTCCATGGCCACGAAGAAGACCGCCATCACGACAGTGGTGAGCAGGCCTGCAACCATCGACACATTGGTCAACAGCGGATAGACGGCATCGATGAGAGATCTGACGTCGAACTGATTGAACTGCTGTTCGAGCACAGTGGAGGTGACGCCGATGTCGGACAGGAACACCAGAGCATTCTGATAGGTCGCGATGAGCTGTTGGCCGTAGCTGGGGATGAGGATCACCAGTTCGGCAACTGACCATGCCGTCAGCCCGAAGAAGCCGAAGATCATCACCAGCACGAGGATCACCGAGACACAGGCACCGATTGCACGTGGGACCTTCAGCCTGGTCAGGTACCTCTGCAGCGGATAGACGACGATGTAGAAGTTGAGTGCCAGAAACACTGGGGCGACGATGTCCTGAAGTCCTTTGAAGAACATCAGAGCATAGGCAAGACCGGCAATCGTCAGGGCGATTACCAGCACCCTGGCAGGCTGGCTCGCATGCCAGGGCCGCTGCTCGCGAGTCAGCTCCGACTGATGCTGCCGGAACTGAGGGTCATCGCTCACTCAGCGCCCTTTCCGCTTCTCCCTGATCCGCATCGACACCTCGATGGGGGTTCCCTTGAACCCGAACGTCTCGCGCAGACGCCTGATGATGAAACGACGATACCCCGGATCGAGGAAGCCGGAGGTGAAGAGCACGAATTTCGGCGGCCGAGACTGTGCCTGGGTCCCGAACAGGATCCTCGGCTGCTTGCCTCCACGCACCGGGTGGGGGTTCGCGGCGACGAGTTCCCCGAGGAATGCGTTGAGCCGTCCGGTCGGGATGCGCATATCCCACCCCTCCAGGGCGGTCTCCATGGCCGGGACGAGCTTTTCGGCATGGCGTCCGGTCTTCGCGGAGATGTTCACCCGCGGGGCCCAAGACACGTGCGCCAGGTCCCGTTCGATCTCACGTTCGAGGTAGTAGCGACGTTCGTCGTCAAGCAGATCCCATTTGTTGAACGCCAGCACCACGGCACGGCCAGCCTCGGCGGCCGTCGTGACGATGCGGACGTCCTGCTCACTCAGCGGTTCCTGGACCTCGAGGAGGACGAGGGCCAACTCGGCGCGCTCCAATGCCGTCTGCGTGCGCAGTGCCGCATAGAAGTCGGCACCGCTGGCCTGATGTGCACGACGGCGGATGCCTGCGGTGTCGACGAATCTCCACTGCTTGTCGCCGAGTTCGATGAGTTCGTCGACCGGGTCGCGGGTGGTGCCGGCGACATTGTCGACGAGCACACGGTCGGAGCCGATGAGCTGGTTGAGCAGCGATGATTTGCCGACATTGGGTCGGCCCACCAGTGCGATCCTCCGAGGCCCACCCTCGTCGATCCGGGTTTCGACGGCGGAGACCTCGGGCAGGATGTTCAGCACCTCGTCGAGGAGGTCAGCGACCCCGCGTCCGTGGAGTCCGGACACCGTCCACGGCTGTCCCAGGCCCAGGCCCCAGAGTTCGGCGGCCATGAGCTCGCCGCGTTCGTCATCGACCTTGTTCGCTGCGAGGATGACAGGCTTCTTCTTCTTTCGCAGCATCTTCACGATCAGCTCATCGGTCGCGGTCGGTCCGGTCGTCGCATCCACGACGAGGACCACAGCGTCGGCCATGTCGACTGCGACTTCGGACTGGATCGCGATGCGAGAGGCCATGCCCTTGGAATCCGAGTCCCATCCGCCGGTGTCGACGAGGGTGAAATCCTTCGTGTTCCATTCCGCCCGGTAGCTCACCCGGTCACGGGTGACTCCGGGAACGTCTTCGACCACGGCTTCGCGGCGGCCGAGAATCCTGTTGACCAGGGTCGATTTGCCCACATTGGGTCGACCGACGACAGCCAGGACAGGATCGGCCCCGCGGGTTTCCTCGGTTTCGTATTCGAAGCCGTAGGCGTCGAGCAGAGCCCGGTCCTCGTCTTCGAGGTCATAGCCTTCGAGCCCGGCTTCGAGAGCTGTCGCCCTCTTCTCGGCCTCCTCGTCGCTGATGCTCTCGAGACGTTCGGCCAGATGGTCATCGGGGTTCTCGTTGAATTCTGATTCAGTCATTGTGATTCCTTCACCAGTTTCAGCACCGTCTCGACCACCTGGTCGAAATCGATGTCACTGGTATCGAGTGTGTAGACGCCTGCGGAGGCTTCGAGGAAGCTTGTTGTCGCTGAGTCCTTGGCGTCACGGCCGGTGACCTGGGATTGGGTGGCGGCGAGAGCCTCGGCGTCGGCGCTTCCGTGGAGCTCCTTGGCCCGTCGGGCCACGCGCACCTCGTCACGAGCGGTCATCAGGATGCGGACCTCGGCATCCGGGGCCACGACGGTCGTGATGTCACGACCCTCGACGACAATGCCCTCAGGTGCGGCGGCGATGATGGTCCGCTGCATGTCGATGAGCTCTTCGCGGGCATCGACGACGGCAGACACGGTCTGCACGTTCTCCGACACCTCGGGTTCACGGATCTCCTGACTGACATCGATTCCGTCGACGGAGACGAAGAACTCGTCCGGATCGGTCGAGATCTCCAGATCGACCCCGCGCACCTGTTCGAGGACGTCGACCGGGTCGTTCACGCCCCGGTTCAGGCACAGCCAAGCCATCGCACGATACATGGCCCCCGTGTCGAGGTAGCGGTAGCCCAATCGGCGGGCCGTTTCCTTCGCGGTGCTCGACTTGCCGACCCCGCTGGGTCCGTCAATGGCGACGACGCTCATGCAATTCCCTCTTTCTCGATGGCGGATTCGGGAATCTGCCATCCCTTCGACAACAAACCGATTTCAAGTTCCTGCTGGGTGGCCGGCACCACCGAGACATCGACGATTCCCAGCTTCTGACCCGGAGCGTGGTCCATCCGGAAGTCCTCGACGTTGATGTTCAGGTCGCCGATGTCCTTGAACAATGTGGCCAGGGTTCCCGGAGTGTCGGGAATCAGGATCGTGACCACAGCATATGTGGTCGGAGCCTGCCCGTGCTTGCCCGGGATCCGATCGTGACCTTCGTTGCCCAACGCAATCGCCTTGGCCAGCGCACCCGTCGATCCCGGGCCCAGTTCCAAAGCGGTGATGACCTCATCGAGCTCGGTCCGCAGATCCTGCAGGACGGAGCGGACCTCCTCGGAGTTGCCGGCCAGGATCTGCGTCCACAGACGAGGATCGGAGGCGGCGATCCGAGTCACATCCCGCAGTCCCTGACCTGCCAGTGCGACCTCCTCCAGCGGCGCATGCCGCAGCTGAGAGGCGACCAGCGAGGAGATGACCTGCGGCACGTGTGAGACCTTCGCAACCGCGGCATCGTGGATGCGTGGATCAAGGTGGATGACAGAGGCACCGGTGGCTTCTGCCATGGCCACGACCTCGCCGAGGCGGTTGCGTGGTGTGTCCTCGTCCGAGCAGATCACCCATGGTCGGGCCGTGAACAGGTCCGACCGGGCAGCGATCGCTCCCGACTTCTCCCGACCCGCCATCGGGTGACACCCGATGTAACGGTCAAGTTCGCTGCCGTCGACACGTTCACGCACCGATTCGAGCAGTCGTGTCTTGACGCTTGCGACGTCCGTGACCGTCGCATGCGGGTAGTTCGCCAGAGCCGTTGCGATGGTCTGGGCCGCAACATCGGGTGGGGTGGCGACGACGACGATCTGCGGATCCTCGACATTGCTGCCTTCGGCCAGGACCGTTCCTGCACCCAGATCGGCCGCCAACTGCTGAGCCGTCGGTGAGGTGTCCTCGAGGCTGACCTGATACTTCTGTGCGCTCAGCGCCAGTCCGAGGCTTGCGCCCAGCAGACCGGTGCCGATGATGTGGATTCTCACAAGCCGACGGCCTCGAAGAGCTCGCCGATTTCGTCTGACCGCAGTGGGCGGATCTTGCCCTGCCTCTGTTCGTCCAATGTGATCGGACCGAATTTCGTGCGCACCAGACGCTCGACCGGGTTGCCGACCTCCTTGAGCAGTCGGCGCACGATCCGGTTGCGACCCGAATGCAGAGTCAGTTCGACCACGGACCGACCCGGCGTCGAATCCACGAGCTTGAACGCGTCAACCTTGACGAAGCCGTCGTCGAGGTCGATGCCGGCCTTGAGGCGGGAGCTGACGTCCTTGGCCAGCTGTCCTTTGACCTGGGCAAGGTAGGTCTTCGGGATCTCGTAGCGTGGGTGAGCCAGTCGGTTGCTCAGCTCCCCGTCGTTGGTCAGGAGGATCAGGCCTTCGGTCTCGGTGTCGAGTCGTCCGACGTGGAAGAGTCGTTCGACGCGGTTGTTGACGTAGTCCGCTAGGCAGGGTCGACCATCCGGGTCACTCATCGTCGACACGACACCTGCAGGCTTATTCAGCACCAGGTAGACCTTCGCAGTCTGTGTCGAAATTCTCACTGTGTCCACGTACACGGACTGGGTCTCAGGGTCGATTCGGGTGCCCAGCTCGGTCACCATGGAACCATCCACTTCAACCCGTCCGTCGAGGATCAGCTGCTCACATGCACGACGTGAGCCCAGGCCCGCCTCGGCGAGGATCTTTTGGAGTCTCACACCCCCGCTGACATGGGCATCCGACTTCTCGCCCGTGCCTGACGGCGAACGCTGGGAGGCCTTTGCAGAGGTGTTGGATCGCTGTTTTCGGGTCGGACGATTGTTGCGCCCGCCTGGCGCTCGGGGATCACGGTATGGACTCATAATCTCCATTCTCTCAAATCAATCGTCAACTCGTGACATCTCCTCGTCAAGATCGCCCAACTCTGACTCCGCGGAGGCCAGAACCTCGGAGTTGTCGGCACCCAGTTCGGCGAGGTCGGCGTCCTCGGGAAGGTACGGAGCGATCTCCGGCAGGTCGTCGATGCTGTTCATTCCCAGCGCGTCGAGGAACTGGTGCGTGGTGGTGTAGAGCAGCGCCGAGGTGGTCGCTTCCTTCCCCGCTTCGACGATGAGTCCACGCAGAAGCAGGGTGCGAATGACACCGTCGACGCTGACCCCGCGGACAGCGGCGATGCGCGGCCGTGAGATCGGCTGCCGGTAGGCGATGACGGCGAGGGTCTCGAGTGCGGCCTGGGACAGTTTCGCGCTCTGACCCGAGGTGAGGAAGTCCTTGACGATCTCGTGATAGTCACCGCGGGAGAAGATTCGGAAGCCTCCGGCGACCAGTCGGATCTCGAACCCGCGCTGCCTGCCGCCGTGTTCACCGTCGTAGTCGGCTTTGAGTTCGGCGATGGCATCAGTGATGGTGTCCTCATCGAGCCCGAGGGCAGTGGCCAGCTCATTCGCCGACACCGCGGAGTCACTGATCATGAGGACCGCTTCGATCCCGGCCAGAATTTCATCGTCGATCATGGCGATCCTCCTTCGTCTTCTGAGCGTTCGTCATTGTGGCCTTGGTCGGCTGTCGCATCACCGTCCCACTCCCCCTCTGTGCGCAGGTCCACACCGTCGTCGGTGGACTCGGTACGGGAGATGAACAGTGGCCCGAGCGGCTCCTCCTGCGAGAAGTCGCAGAGGCCGACCTTGAACAGTTCCAGCAGTGCCAGGAATCGGGCCACGACGACCAACGTGTTGTCGGAGGTGTCGAGGAGTCTCTGGAAGTCGAGGTCCCCGGACCGCAGCAGGCTGAGGATGTGGCCACGTTGTTCGGAGACGCTGACGAGGGGCAGGTGGATGTGGTCGACCGCGACGCTCGGGGGTGTGTGGTCGCGTTGGAGCACGGTCGCATAGAGTCCGGCCAGCTCGCCGGGGCCGATGTGGATCTCAAGCGGGGGCAGGACGTCCTGGAACTCGGCTTCGAGTCCGACGCTGCGCGGTACCCTGATCGATCCCGCGGCCATGGCGTCGGCGAAGAATCGGCTCACGGACTTATAGGCCCGGTACTGCAGGAGGCGGGCGAACAGAAGGTCGCGGGCCTCGAGCAGTTCGAGGTCGAGTTCCTCTTCCCCGTCCTCATTGGGCAGCAGGCGTGCCGTCTTGAGGTCAAGCAGAGTGGCAGCCACCAGCAGGAACTGAGAGATCTCGGCAAGGCTGGAACCGGCTTTGGCACCGGCTCGTTGTCTCAGACCGGTCGTGTAGGCGATGAACTCATCGGTCACCTCGGCGAGGGCGATCTCCGTGACGTCGAGACGACGTTTGGAGATCAGACCGAGGAGCAGGTCGAAGGGACCGGAGAAGTTCTCCAGTTCAACCTGGAACCCTTCACTGACGGTCTCGCTCAGGGTGCGCCTCCGCGGGCGATGAGCTCCCTGGCCAGGCGACGGTAGGCTTCCGAGCCTGCATGCTTGGGGGCGAAGCTCGTGATCGGTTCGGCCGCGACCGAGGCATCCGGGAATTTCACGGTGCGGTTGATGACCGTGTCGAAGACCTTGTCGTCGAAGGCCTCTGTCACACGTGACATGACCTCTTTCGAGTGGAGCGTGCGCGAGTCGAACATCGTGGCCAGGATCCCGTCGACGACGAGGGAGGGATTGAGCCTGTCCTGAATCTTCTCGATGGTCTCCACCAGCAGGGCGACGCCGCGCAATGCGAAGAACTCGGTTTCGAGCGGAATGATCACGCCGTGGGCTGCGGTCAGTGCGTTGACGGTGAGCAGGCCCAGGGAGGGCTGGCAGTCGATGAGGATGACATCGTATTCGTCGGCGACCTTCGACAGCACCCGCGACAGGATCTGCTCTCGGGCCACTTCGCCCACGAGCTGGACTTCGGCTGCGGAGAGGTCGATGTTGGCCGGGAGGATGTCGATGTTCTCGAAGTCGGTGCCGACGATGACCTCATGAGGATCCAGACGCGAATTCATCAACAGGTTGTAGACGCTGATGTCCAGGTCGTAGGGGTTCACTCCCAGACCGACCGACAGTGCGCCCTGTGGATCGAAGTCGACGAGCAGCATCTTGCGTCCGTAGGCGGCCAGAGAAGCGCCGAGGTTGATCGACGATGTCGTCTTGCCGACGCCGCCCTTCTGGTTGACCATCGCGATGATGCGGGCGGGCCCATGAGTGTCCAGCGGTGCTGGTTCGTCGAAGTCCTGCTGCTCTGGGGCAGTGGATTTCGACTTGGGAATATCCAACGCCTGTTGCGTATTCATCACTCGGATGGCCACCTTTCGTTGCTCTCTGCAGATAACCCTACCGCGCCCGGGGGTGCGAGGTCGCGTACACTTCCCGCAATGTTTCCTCTGACACCTTGGTATAGATCTGTGTGGTCGTGACTGACGCGTGTCCAAGCAGTTCTTGGACGACTCGGATATCGGCGCCGCCTTCGAGCAGGTGTGTCGCGAACGAGTGTCGGAACGTGTGCGGAGACACCTCGGCGTCAAGCCCCGCGTGCTCCCCCGCGTCCTTGACGATCTGCCACGCGCTCTGGCGTGACAGACGGGTCCCCCGCGCATTGAGGAACAGAGCACCGGCCGGGGCTGCTGTCCGTGCCTTCGCCGCCATGCTCGGGCGAGTCCGCGACACCCAGGCACCGAGTGCCCTGGAGGCGTGGGAGCCGAAGGGCACGATCCGTTCCTTGCCGCCTTTGCCATAGAGGCGCACAAGGCTGGTCTCGAGATCGAGGTCGTCGAGGTCGACACCTACCGCCTCGGAGATCCGTGCGCCTGTTGCGTAGAGCAGCTCCAGAAGTGCGGCCGCACGGATCTGCGCAGGCTCCTCGCCGGCGCTCGTGGACAACATCGCTTCGACATCGTCTAGGGACAGCGCCTTGGGCAGACGCAGCCCCTCCTGTGGCGGGCTGACCTCGGAGGCCGGATCCGTACCCGCCAGTCCCTCGCCGAGGGCGAAGCCGTGGAAACGGCGCACCGCGACGAGTGCTCGCGCACGGGTCCGCGGGGCCAGGCTCTCATCGAGCAGATGCAGAGCGAAGGCTTCGACATGCGTCCGGTCGACCTCGCCGAGGCGGTCGATCCCCTGCCCGTTGAGCCAGGTTCCGTACCTGGCCAGGTCGCGGGAGTAGGCATCGATGGAGTTCCGCGACAGTCCGCGCTCGAATCGCAGCGAATTCAAGTACGTTTCGAAGCCGCGGGCCAGAGACTGCGGCAGCTCCGGGAGCAGTTCGGCACCATGCCGGGCCATGGCTCAGACCTCAGGCTCGCGGTCGGTCTGAGGCGCCGGCGGCAGCTGGATCTGCGGTTGCACCGGCGGCTTCATCTCCACGGCCGTCGATGAGACGACGGGGCGCATCGACGCTGCGGGTCCGGGTGGGATTCCCGGCGGCTTCAGCACGCAGGATGCGGTCCACCTGCAGGATCGCCAGCTGCGCGATCGAGTTTGTGATCTCGCCCGCACTCACCGCGTCGAGCGCCTCATCGAGGCTGGCCCACCTGAAGGTGAAGCCCGCTTCCTCTTCGCTGCGTTCGTGTCGATCCTCGTCGGCGATGAGCTCAAAGTCCCTGGCCAGATACAGCCGGATCGATTCGCTGCTGCCGCCGGGGGTCAGGCAGGAGTCGGTGAGGACTTCCCAGCGTGCCGCCCGGAGATCAGCCTCCTCTGCCAGTTCACGCTGGGCGGCGGCGAAGGGATCTTCGCCGGGCACATCGAGAAGACCGGCTGGGACTTCCCAGAGCCTGGCCCGAACGGGATGACGGTACTGCTGGATGAGCAGGATCCTGCCCTGCTCATCCACGCACGCTATGGCCACAGCACCCGTGTGAGCCATCATGTCTCGAACCAGCCCAGTTGCCTCAGGCAGGTCGAAGGTCTCTCGCCGAATGTTCCAGACCGCTCCGTGGTAGACGACCTCGGATGCGGTGATGGTCGGCGTATAGGCCTCGTCATGCAGATCGCTCATGCGTGCCTTGCCTACTTCTGGGCCTTCAGCGCCGCTGCCACGAGTCCCGCGAAGAGCGGGTGAGGCCTGGTCGGGCGCGACTTGAGCTCGGGGTGAGCCTGGGTTGCGACGTAGAAGGGGTGCTCGGATTCCGGCAGCTCCACGAATTCCACGAGCTCTCCGCTGGGTGAGGTGCCCGAGAAGCGCAGACCAGCCTTGGCCAGCTCTTCCCGGTAGATGTTGTTGACCTCGTAGCGGTGGCGGTGGCGTTCGGTGATGAGGGTCGAGCCGTAGACTCCTGCCACGACGCTGCCCTCGTCCAGTTTCGCTTCATAGGTGCCCAAGCGCATGGTCCCGCCCAGGTCGCCTTCGCCTTCGACGATGGACAGCTGTTCGGCCATCGTCGCAATCACGGGGACCTTCGTATCGGGGTCGAACTCGGAGGATGAGGCCTCGTCGATTCCGGCCACATTGCGGGCGTACTCGATGACCATGCACTGCAGTCCCAGGCACAGGCCGAGGGTCGGAATGCCATTCGTCCGGGCGTATTCGAGGGCGCCGAGTTTGCCGTCGATGCCGCGGATGCCGAAGCCGCCGGGCACGCAGATCGCGTCGAGGCCGGACAGACGCTCCCGTGCCCCTTCTTCGGTGTCGCAGTCATCGGACTGGATCCACTCCACCTTGACCTTGGCGTTGTTGGCGAAACCGCCGTGACGCAGCGCCTCGGTGACCGACAGGTAGGCATCGGGGAGGTCGATGTACTTGCCGACGATGCCGATGCGCACATGGTGTTCGGGGTGGTGGACGCGTTCGAGTACCCAGTCCCACTTCGTCCAGTCGACGTCGCGGAAGGGAAGGTTGAGGCGACGGATCACGTAGACGTCGAGGCCCCCGTCGTAGAGGACCTTCGGAATGTTGTAGATGCTGGGTGCGTCCACGCAGGACACGACGGCATCGGACTCAACGTCGCATGAGGAGGCGATCTTCGTGCGGATCGAATCGGGCAGTGCACGGTCGGAGCGGAGCACGATCGCGTCGGGCTGGATGCCGATCGACCGCAGTGCCGCCACCGAGTGCTGGGTCGGCTTCGTCTTCAGCTCGCCGGAGGGCCCGAGGTAGGGCACGAGGGACACGTGGATGAAGAACACGTTGTCTCGGCCGATGTCGTGCCGGACCTGACGCGCGGCCTCGAGGAACGGCTGGGACTCAATGTCACCGACGGTTCCGCCGATCTCGGTGATGATCACATCGGGACGCTCGTCGACGGGACGTTCAGCCTGAGCCCGCATCCGCGACTTGATCTCGTCGGTGATGTGCGGGATGACCTGAACGGTGTCGCCGAGGTAGGCCCCGCGACGTTCCTTGGCGATGACCGAGGAGTAGACCTGCCCGGTCGTCACATTGGCCGCGCCGTCAAGATCGACGTCGAGGAAACGTTCGTAATGGCCGATGTCGAGGTCGGTCTCAGCACCGTCTTCGGTGACGAAGACCTCACCGTGCTGGAAGGGATTCATTGTTCCCGGATCCACATTGAGGTAGGGATCCAGCTTCTGCATTGCTACCGAGAGTCCGCGCTGAGTGAGCAGATGACCGAGGCTTGAAGCCGTCAGTCCCTTGCCCAACGAAGAGGCAACGCCTCCCGTGACGAAGATGTGTTTTGCCGTATTTGTGCCGCCTGGGCCAGTTCGATTCACCACGGGATTTGATCCTATCAAAGTCGGGCTCAGGAATCCGACGATTCGGCGACTTCGGCGTAGAGATCAAGCAGCGTCTCAGAGATCGCGGCCCCGTTGTTCACGTCGATGACGCGCTTCTTCGCGGCTACAGCCTGTGTTCCGCGTCCGGCAGGGTCGTCGAGAAGATGATTGATCTCACTCAGAAGTGCGTCCGTGTCGTCGGCTGCGACGGTCCTTGCCGCGGCACCCCAAATGCCTGCGCGTCTCGGGTTGCCGATGAAGACCGCCGGCTTCGACAGCTGCATGAGGTCTTCATGGCTAAGTCCGGTCATGGTCTCGCTGGCGATGACGACGTCCGCGGCGGCTGCCACGTCGACGAGGTCTCCGGCCGGGGCGACGATGACTCCGCGATCAGAGAACGCGGACTCAATCGTGCTCCGGTCTTTGCCGGTGCCTGTGAGCACCGTGACGACGGGACGGCCGGGCCGCTTCGTGTTGATCTGGTCCGCAGCATCGAGGACCGTGGCCAAAGCTGTGTGGTCACGCAGGGCAATGGGGCTGGCGACCATCCATGTGCCCTCTTGCACGCCGAGTTCCCGGCGCACCTGTGCCCGCGGTGTCCTGATGGTGAGGTCGACGTCGATGTCCGGGTGGACGAGCTCCGCGCGTTCGACGATGGGGACCTTCTCACCGAAGTAGTCGACGACCGGTTCCGTGGTGCCCAGAATTGCGGTCGCGGTGCGGCCTACGATCTCCGCACCGGTCTTCTCGATGACGCCGGCCGCGTCGAAGGACTCGATCGTCGCAACGATCTTCGGATGCAGTCTGGCCGGGAGGCCGGTGAAGGCGAGCCCGGCGAGAGTCGCAGCATGCAGGCCGTGAGCGTGGACGATGTCCACGTGCTGGTAGTGCTTGTGCAGAGTGAACGCGGTATTGGGATCTGCCAAGGAAAAGCGTCGTCGGGCTGCCAGCTCGATCTCGCGGAAATTGTCCGCCAGTTCCTCGGGAACGCCGAACGTGCCCAGCAGCGAACGGTGGGCGGCGACCGCAACTTTGAAGCCGGCGCGCAGATGCCCGAGCACCGCGAGTTTCGCCACCTCGACGACGGGACCCGTGGTTTCGGCGAGTACATGCAGAATCCTCGTGTCTTCGCTGAGTGGGTGGACCTCGCCGGATTCGCTCATTTCCTCATCCTTTTCATTAGATCGACGCTGCTTCTACCCTACCTGGGAGGGCATGAGTTCCGTGTATATGCTCACCAGTTCTTTGGCCACGTCCCTCTCATCGGGAAGTTGTGATCCGCGGGCCTGGGCGCGCGCGGCCAGATCGGCCCTGCGAGCGGGATCAGCGGCCAGTTCACCGATGGCTGCGGCAAGGGCCGTATCGTCATCGTCGTCGATGAGAATACCCGCATCACCGACGAGTTCGGCGCTCCCACCGGTGTTGGTGGCGATGATGGCCTGCCCGGAGATCAGTGCCTCCTGCAGCACCAGTGCACGGGCTTCCCACACGCTGGTGAGGACGTAGAGATCGGCCGCCGAGTTGAGCGCGGCGATATCGTCTCGAGGACCGAGGAAATGCAGAGCAGGCACCGCCGAGGTGGCGGCGAGGTCCTCGTACTGAGAACGGACTTCGTCGAGGACGCTCTGGTCTGCGGCTCCCGCAATGAGGAAGACGAGTTCGGGTGCCTGAGGCTCAGATGACGCGGTCGCGCCGAGGTGGCCCAACGCCCGGACGAGCATCGGATAGTTCTTCTGCGGTGCGATACGACCGACGGACAGCACGATCACGGCATCCTCTTCGAACCCGAACTCCTCGGTCAGTGCCGCACGGGTGGCAACGGCCGCCTCGGCGGGGATCTCGTGGACCTCCGGTGCTGCGGCGGGCAGGAACCGGGCGTCGCGGGCGCCGAGGTCATGGGCCCGGATCACGAGGTCGGTGCTGGCCCCCAGTGTCAGGTCCGCTCCCTTGGCCAGCAGAGTCTCGATGCCGGTTTCGACTGTGCCGCGCAGTCCTTGGCCACTGGCCCGGTTGTGCAGGCTGATGATGGAGCTGGGGCGGTGCCGGGGGCGCAGGGTGCGCGAGGCGAGGAGAGCGATGAAGCCAGCGCGGAAGCCGTGAGCGTGGACGATATCGGGTCCGAAGCTGCGGATCGCACGTCGGAGGCGGATGATCAGGGCCGCATCCTGGGCACCGATCCCGGTTCCCATGTCGAGTGCGGCGAACCGGACGCCGGGCAGCGAGGAGAAGCCGAAGTGCTCGTCGGTCTGGGCCGGTCCGATGACCCCGATTTCATGGCCGGCGGCGGCCACGTCCCGAGCCAGGGCCCGCACATGTGTGCCGACTCCCCCTGTCGATGTTCCGAGCACGTAGACGATTCTCATCTCTCATCCTCATTCTTTCTCGCAGGGGTCGGCCCGGCGGGCGGATCTGCTGTGGGTCTCTGATCGGGACCACCTCGGCGGTTCGACAGCAGACTGCGAACCTCGGTGAGGTAGCTGCGGTCGAATGCGATGATGGCGATGAATATCGCACACCCGACGAGCGCGGAGATCACGCCGTTGGCCACCGAGGGCCATGCGTCGGTGCCGAAGAAGCCGGCCAACCACTGCGTGACGACGATGCCTGCGGTGGAGGCCACCGTCGCAGCCAGCAGAGACAGCAGGCTACGGCGCAGAATTCTCTGCAGACCTGCGGCTCCCAGCACTCGACGCATCGAGATGAGCAGCGACAGACCCGCCACGCTCATGCCGAGGACATAGCCGATGCAGATCGCCACCAGGGTCCGCCCCGGATCTCCGGCGGCGTCGGTGACCAGGATCGCAAGCACCATTCCAACGATGACGAGGAGCCACCCCGCCGTTGTCGCCGCTGCCGAGTATCGGGAGCGTTCCATGGCGTAGAAGACGCGTGTGCCCCAGGCGACGAAGGACCAGCCGGGAACGGCGAGGGCTATGACCATGATGGCCTGACTCATCGAAGCAAAGGGCACGTCCGTGTGGTCTCCGGCTGCATCGATGGCGGTGAAGAAGGTCTCCAGTGAGGCTGCGGCGCTCATCAGGATCACCGTGCCCAGCAGCCCGATGCTGATGATCACGGCCGAGGTGGTCGAGGTCAGCTGGTGGAGTCGGACCTGTGCCGCTTCGCGATCCTCGGGACTCGATTCGGGGTCGGTGGTTCTCCCCACCCACCCGGACAGCGCGGGGAACATCACCGTTGCCACAGTCACCGCAAGGACCGCATAGGGCAGGAGATAGACCGCGTTGACGTAGCTGAAGAGGACGAAGGTGCCCTTGCCGCCGGACTGGTTCGACAGCATCAGGGTCACCAGCACGGCGCCCTGCTGGGCCAGCAGAGCCGCCATGCCCGCACCGGCCAGGCGCAGTGCCCGGTGTGCGACTCCGTGTGGGAAGGTCCAGGTGGGTGAGATCTTCAGACCGGTCGAACGCATCGGCAGGGCCAGCGGCAGTGCGAGGGCCGCAACACCGATGGTGGTGCCCCAACCGAGCCAGCCGATATGGGACCGCCACGTCTCATCGGTGCCGCCGATCGTCTCGTAGGCGATGTAGCAGCCGATGACGACGAGGCTGGAGAGCAACGGCGCGAAGGCCGGCCAGAGGAACTTCCGATGTGCCTGGAGCACACCGGTGAGGACGGCGCCGATGCCGTAGAGGACGAGTTGGGGCGCGAACATCAGCAGGAAGATCGCTGTCGCCGCCTGTTCCTCCGCACCGTCTTTGATGAGCAGATGGGCGATCGGGTCGGCGAAGACGGCCAGAACGATACTGATCGGCAGAGTCACGGACACGGCCCAGGTCAGAAGCGCCGAGGCGATCTTGCCGGCCGTCTCCTTGTCCGACCTGGCCAGCGGTATCGCCAACAGCGGAATGATGGCACCGGCCAGGGCACCGCCGGCGACAACCTCGAAGAGGATGTTCGGCACCTGGTTCGCCGATTGATAAGCGGTGCCGACGGTGCCGGCTCCCACCGTGGGAGAGAACACCAGCCACCGGAGGAAGCCGACGAGTCGGGTGGCAAGAGTGACGACCGAGACGAGCAGCGCCGCAGAGGCGAAGACTCGAACCAGCTTACTCACACGGTCTCGCGTCCGAAGGCGTCGATCTCACGCAGTCCGGGGGTGGATTCGATGATCGAGGTGAACGAGACCTTCTCACTCAGCAGGGTGAGACCGACCAGGCCGGACAGCAGCAGGCGACGCTGCGTGGCCGTCGAATTCTCAGCGACGATCGTGCCCAATGCGGCTCCGAGGGCGTTGGCACCGGTGTCACCGAGCATCGCCGCACCGTCGAGATCGTCTGGCCACGCCGCCGCACTGGACCCGGCGATGGCCGCGCTGGGCGCCCAGGTCAGGCCGTGCTTGTGTGGCATGAAGGCCAGCGTCAGCAGGCCCGCTTTGAGTGCGCGTCCGGGGCGCAGGTCGAGCAGATTGAACAGGTTCGCTGTGCCGGCGATGACTCCCCCGGTGACGACGACGTCGACCGTGGACCCCAACCAGGTCTGGCCCGCGGTCGTTGCCCTCGACGAGAACAGCCCGTGGCTGCTTCTGCCGGTCCGCAGAATCGTCGCGGCGGCGATCGAGGCCAGGGGAATTCCGATGACCTTGATCCCGCCGGTCGTGATCTGACCATGGGCCAGGGCGCTGAGGTGGCCGCGCAGACCCTTCGAGCCCCCGGATTCGAGGAAGTCATCAACCGCGCCCAGACCGCCGGCGACGGTGGTCACCAGCAGGGTCGCAGCGCGTTGTCGTGGTGCTTCGATGAGGAGGCTGCCTGCGACCAGTCCCGCGGTGACCGCGGGTCCTTCGACGAGCGAGACGTCATGGCCGGCATGGTTCGTGCGCACGACCCTCTCGTGTGTGCGCAGCTTCGAGGTCAGGATTGCCCTGGTCGCCGTGTACCCGAGGAGGCCGGCGACGGCGGAGCTGACGAGTGAGCGGATCATCTCAGTCCTTCCCTGGCATGATCTCTTCGGCATCATCGGAGAAGCCGTAGTGGCCGTGGGTCCCGGCCTCGCCTGCGGCAAGCGCCCGGACGGTGATGACCGCACCTGCCCCCAGTCCGAGTCCGTCGACGGTGCTGGCCCGCGATTTCTCGGTCCGGAGGACCGAGACGAGCCCGTTCTGGGCCGAGCCGGCGTCTCCTGCCACGACCACGGACGTCGACTCCGATGTCAGCGAATTGATGAAGTCGGTGATGAGGATGCGTGTGGCTTTGTCGTCGGTGGCCTCAGGGCTGGGCTTTGTGTCGTCGGCGAGCGTCGAGTTCTGGTCGTCGATGACGACGAAGAGCGGGGTCGGCTTGTGGTCGGTGTCGGTGCGCAGGCGACCCGCATCGACGAAGGCGTCGAAGAGTGCGGAGGATTTCTTCTCTGCCGCGACGCGATCCTTGCCCTTTTCGAGCATCGAGGCGTTGCCGGTCAGTGCGATGACGAGCGCGGATCGCATCGCTGTGGAATCGTCTTTGGGCAGGCTCGGCACAAGGTCTCGCAGGGTCGTGAGGAAGGCTGTGGAGTCGGCCAGTGACAGAGTGTTGTCCACGAAGGAGACGTCGCCGCCGATCGTCCCGCCGGCTTCCTTGATTCGGTTGGTGATCTCTTCAACCTGTTCGGAGTCGGCCTTCGGGGCGCTGATGATGCTGACGTCCTTGCCCTTCAACGTGTCGCCGATGAGCTCGGGGGCCGCGGAGGTCACGAAGTCGTTCTGCTTGTCGATATTGCCGTTGGCTGCCTCGATCTTCGCGCGCAGATCGTCGCGGTCTGCACGCAGTGAGTCGACCTGGCTCTGCAGCGACTCTCCGATCGGCTCCTTCAGGGGTCCAGCGCCCAGCACGATTCCCACGGCCAGGGCGAGAAACACCGAGACGAGAGAGACAAGATGGTAACGAAAATCAATCACTGGTCAGTCCTTGAAAGATGCTGGCGGATTCTAACGATGCAGCAGGGTCGCCGCCGAACAGGGAGCCGAACCATCCGAAGACTCCGTCGAGTTGGGCTCCGATGAGCCCGATGAGGGTCTGTCCGGCCGCGGTCGCAAACAGGGCCACGCCGAGTGCGACGAGACCTGCGATGATCAGGACGCTCAGCTGCAGGCTGGAGATCCTCTGTCGGTACAGCAGCGAGACGCCTTTGGCGTCGATGAGCTTCGAGCCCACCCGCAATCGCGTGATGAATGTCGAGGCCATGCCCTTGCGGCCCTTGTCGAGGAACTCCATGACGGTGTCGTGTGTGCCCACGGCCACGATCAGGCTGGCACCCTTATCGTCGGCGAGGAGCATCGCGATGTCCTCACTGGTGCCCGAGGCCGCGAAGGCCACACAGTCGACGCCCAGGGAATGGACGCGCTCAGTTCCGGGCGCGTTTCCGTCCCGGTAGGCGTGGACGACGATCTCCGCGCCGGAGGTCAGCGCGGTGTCGGAGACCGAGTCCATGTCCCCGACGATCATGTCGGGTTTGTATCCGGCTTCGATGATGGCGTCGGCTCCACCGTCGACGCCGACGAGGAGCGGGCGATATTCTCGAATGTAGGAGCCGAGGATCGCGAGGTCCTCTTTGTAGTGGTAGCCGCGGACGACGATGAGGACGTGTCGGTCCTCGAACTTCGTGGCTACCTCGGGGACGACGAGTTCGGCCGAGAGCAGGTCTGAGTCTTTGCGGATGTATTCGATCGTGTTGTCGACGAAGTCCACGAGCACGGAGTTCATTCCGGCTTCGGCTTCGTGCATGTCCTCCGCGATCGTCTCCGAGGTCTGGACGATGCCGGTGGCGATCTCTGTCTCGTCGAGGAAGACCGTGTCGTCGGCAATGCTGATCTGGGAGTTCTCCTCGACTAAGTCGAAGATCTCCGGACCGGTGGCGTCGATGAGAGGGATTCCGGCGTCGATGATGATTCCCGGTCCCAGGTTGGGGTACCGGCCGGAGATCGACTTGTCCGCGTTGATGACTGCGGCGGGTTTGCAGCCAACGAGTGCTTCGGCGGAGATCCGGTCGATGTCGGCGTGTTTGATGACCGCGATATCGCCTGCGCTCAAACGCTTGGTGAGGTCTTTCGTCCGGCGATCGAGCCTGGCTGGAGCCGGGCCTGACCTGGTCGGGACTGTGGGCTTCTCCCGGGTTCTACGCGCTTTCATGGTTTGCCCATTCTCTCATGTCAGCGCCACCGAGCCGGTCTTGACCTGCCGTGCTGAGTCGAGGAGTTCGGCTGCATGGGCCTTCGCCGAGGAGGAGTCCTCCATTCCGGCGAGCATCCGCGAGAGTTCGATGACCCGTTCGTCTTCGCTGAGTTTCCTGACCCCGGACTTCACGGTCTCGGCGTCGTCGTCCTTGACGATGGTGACGTGGGTGTCGGCCCAGGCTGCGACCTGAGGCAGATGGGTGACGACGATGACCTGCGCGTTCTCAGCCAGTTTCGCGAGGCGGCGACCGATCTCGATGGCGGCCTTTCCCCCGACACCGGCGTCGACTTCGTCGAAGACGTAGGTGGGGATGGCCTCCCCCGCCGCGCGGACGACTTCGATGGCGAGCATCACTCGTGAGAGCTCACCACCGCTGGCGACCTTGCCGATATCGTCACCGACTGAAGAATCGTGAGGGGCGAAGGTGAGGCGCACATCGTCGCAGCCGTGGGACGTGGGTTCCCGTTCGGTGAGTTCGAAGGTCACCTGGGCCTTCGGCATCGACAGGGCCGCAAGCTCTGCGCTCACGGCGCGGGAGAAGGATGTGGCAGTCGCGGTTCTGATCTCGGTCAGGGCGCTGCCGGCAGCTTCCATGGCGTTGCGTGCCTCGTCCAGTTCGGCGTCGAGGCGCCCGAGGTCGCGGTCATCGGCTTCGAGCTCAGCCAGCTCCTGAGCCGAGCGTGTTTCGAAGTCGAGGACTTCGGCCACGTCCTGCCCGTAGGCTGCCAGTGAACCAAGTTCGGCTCTGCGAGCTTCGGTGTCTTCGAGTGAGGTCTCCCCCAGCTCGTCGAATCCGGTGAGGTAGGAGCTGAGCTCCGCGGCTGAATCGGAGAGGCGCAGGACCGCGTCGTTGAGGGCGGCTTTGATGCGAGCCAGTTCCGGGTCCGCAGATTCCACGTCGGACAAGGCGCTGATCGCCTGGTGGACGTGGTCGACTGCGGCGCCGGCATCGTCGAGTTCGCTGCCGAGGAGGAGGTCGTGGGCACTGCCGACGGCCTGCGTGATCTCAGCCGCGGCACCGAGTTTCGCGGCCTGTGCGGTCAGGGCCTCGTCTTCACCTGGGATCGGGCGGACCTTGTCGATGGCTTCCAGACACCCGTTCAGCCACAGGATCCGTTCCCGTCTGGCCGCGGTGCTGTCCTTGATCCGCGCGACTCGGGCCTGAGTCTCACGCCAGTTCTCAAATGCTGCGTGGTAGGAGTCGGCAACTACAGCGAGTTCGGGTCCTCCGGCTGCGTCGAGCAGCTGCCGCTGCTGGGCGGGGCCCTTGAGTCGCAGCTGTTCGGATTGTCCGTGGAGGGTGATGAGCTCATCGGAGATCTCGGTCAGCACCGAGATGGGGACGGTGCGTCCACCGGCGGTGGCGCGGGCGCGGCCCTTCTGTGCCACGGTCCGGGAGATGATCGCCTCGCCCTCGGCGCTGCCGCCGGCCTCTTCGATGCGCGAGCGCACTGAGTCGGTGACGGCGGAGAAGATGCCTTCGACCTCGGCCTTCTCAGCACCTTTGCGAACCACACCGGCACCGACCTTGCGGCCCATGAGCAGGCTCAGCGCGGAGACGAACATCGTCTTACCGGCACCGGTCTCACCGGTCACGACGGTGAAGCCCGTGGAGAGTTCGACCTCTGCTTCGGCGATCACGCCGAGGTGGGAGATCCTCAGTTCGGAAATCATCTACGCCTCCTCGATCGGTCCCCGCCAACCGGAGACGGGCAGTCGGAACTTCGCCACCAATCGATCGGTGAAGGGACCCTTGTGAAGTCGGGCCAGCTTGATCGGCGACCGTGAACGCTTGGCTTCGATCCGTGCCCCGGCGGGCAGCTCCAAAGCCCTCCGGCCATCGCACCACAGGACTGCGGCGAAATCAGGATTGCCAGGAGAGATTTCGACGCCGAGGCGGGAGTCGGGGTTGACGACAAGCGGTTCGGTGAACAGTGCGTGGGCTGAGATGGGGATGAGCAGCAGTGCTTCGACCTCGGGCCAGACGATGGGGCCGCCGGCGGAGAACGCATACGCGGTCGAACCTGTGGGTGTGGCCAGGATGACCCCGTCGCAGCCGAACGACGACACCGGTCGAGCGTCGACGCCGAGGACGACGTCGATCATGCGTGCCTTGGACGTCTTCTCGATTGTGGCCTCGTTGAGGGCCCAGGCGTTGTAGATCGCCTCCCCTTCATGCCAGACGGTCACGTCCAGGGCGAGGCGCTCCTCGACCAGGTAGTCACGCTGGGAGGCGCGATGGACCGCCTCGGCGAGGTCTTCTCGTTCGCTCTCGGCAAGGAAACCCACATGTCCGAGATTGACGCCCATCAGCGGGACCCCGGAACCATGGAAGCGTTCGGCTGCCCGCAGGATAGTGCCGTCACCGCCGAGGACGATGACGAGTTCGCATCTGGTCTTCCAGATCGCGAGCTCGGCTGGGCCGATGACCTCACAGCGGCTGAGGAGATCCCTCTGGACGTCGGCGTGGGAACTGCGCGCGGCGAAGTCGAGGACCTCTTCGTCGAGGACGACCGGGATGATCCCGTCATCGAGGAGCGCCTTCCACACGCTCACTGCTGCCACTGCTGATTCCTCGCGCTGAGGGTGCAGCAGCACCATGATGTGTCGGCTCACGGCTCTCCTCTCATGATCTGGTCCAGATGGGCTGCGATGTCTGCCTCATTGAGCCTATCGGACTCGGTTCGTGTTTTCCCTGGTTGAACACGCAGGAAGTACTCCCGGTTTCCGCTGGGCCCGGGGAGCACGGAGGCCGCGATGTCGATCACGCGAGCCTCATGTTCGGCAATGCCGGCGAGGACGGAGTCAAGGGCCCGACGGCGGCTGCCCACGGTCGACACGACGCCGTGCTTGTCCAGTGCGCCCCGGGCGAGTTCGAACTGGGGTTTGACCATGAGCAGGAGTTCGCCGCTGGGCAGAGTGTGTGCCAGCAGCGGAGCCAGCAGCAGGCGCAGGGAGATGAATGACACGTCGGCGACGACCACATCGACCTGTGGCACGTCGGAACTGCCCAGTTCGCGTAGGTTGAGGCCCTCCCGGACACGGACTCGAGGGTCCCGGCGGAGTCCTGAGTCGAATTGATCGTGCCCGACATCGACGGCCCACACCTCTTTCGCTCCCCGGTGCAGGAGGACCTGGGTGAAGCCGCCGGTGGAGGCACCGGCGTCGAGCGCGGTACTGCCTGCGAAGTCGGCGATGGAGAAGGAGTCGAGGGCACCGAGGAGTTTGTGTGCGCTGCGCGCCACCCAGGGGTCGGGTTCCGTGACCGTGAGCTCGTCGGCGTCGGTCACGTCCAGAGAGGGCTTCACGGCTGCTCTGCCGTTGACGCTGACCCGTCCGGCAGCGATCTCCCGTGCCGCACGGGAGCGTGTGGCGATCAGTTCCCGTTCGACCAGTTCGCGATCGAGTCGGCTCACAATGAACTCACCTGCGAGTCGAGGTCGTCGAGGAGTACAGACAGGAGTCCGTGTCGTTCGGCGCCTGGGGCTTCACTGATCTGCACAAGTTTGCGGCGCCAGGTTTCGACCGGCACATCACCATTGACGGAGCCCGGTGTGGGTGCAGCGGCCTGGTTCGGTCCGACGGTCTGCTGTGGTTCGTGCATCGGTTCAGTCATGGATCCTCCGTGGCAGATTCCCTGGAGCCACGTCGTCGCCGCGGTCCATCGCCTCCCATGCTAATCGGAGTGCGTCCTGGACGACGGAGGCCCCAAGGTGGGCCGATTCGTCCAGGCGCAGTTCGCCATCGCCGATTCGCCAGTCCCCGGCTCCGTGTGTCCCCTGAGCAGTAGGCCGGGGGCTCGACTGGGCGCTGTCGGCGATGAGTCTCGGCAGGCCGCGCAGGCTGGGCAGGATGTAGGTGGGGCGCAGACCAGGACGTGCTTGCAAGGCGTCATGAATGTCGTGGACGCCGGTAAGGACGAGAGCGGTTTCGAAACCCGCCGAGTTGCCGCCTTCGATATCCGTGTCGAGGCGGTCTCCGACCATGAGGGGTCGTTTGGCTCCGATCCTGTGTGCCGCGAACTCCATCATGTGTGGAGAGGGTTTGCCGACGACGGTCGGCTGGGCACCTGTGAGTCGGGAGAGCATGTCGATGAAAGCCCCATTGCCCGGGACCCGGCTTCTGGGCCCGACCATCGAAAAGTCGGGGTTCGTCGCCCACCATTCGATGCCTGATGTGATCGCCTCACAGGCGCGCACGATGCTCTGGTAGGTGATGTCCGGGTCGAGGCCCTGGGCGATGGCGACGGGGTCGTCGTCTAAGCTGCGCGTGACGCTCAGGCCCTCGGATTCCAGCGCTGCGGCCAGACCTGTTGTGCCCACCAGGTAGATGGGTGCCCCGGTTGGAAATTGTGCGGCAAGCTGTCCCGCCAGCACCTGCGCCGAGGTGGTCACCTCGGCGGCTGTTGTGCTGATTCCCAGTGTGGAGATGTGCTCGGCGACCACCTCGGCGGTGCGGGTGGCGTTGTTCGTCACATAGTTGACGGGAATGGACTGCTCGTGGAGGACATTGATGCCCTCCACTGCTCCGGAGATCGGGTCCGGACCGTGGTAGACGACACCGTCGAGATCGAACAGCACACAGTCGATCGGTGCGCCCGATTCCTCAGGCGCACGTCGATCGACCGGGGATGCTGCGTTCGCGACTGGCGTCACTGATGACCGTTCAGCCGATAGGAGACGTTCGACTCCTCTGGCTTCGCGTTGTCAGGAGCCTTGAGGCTCGTGTCCGATTCTTCGGGTTCCGCGTGAGCTTCTTCGGAGGCTTCGGAAGTCTCCTCATCGGAGGCCTCGACTTCCTCAGCGTCCTCGAGCAGTTCGTCGAGTTCGGCTTCGATCTCCTCATCGGAGACCTTGACCTTCTTCAGTTCCTTCTCCGAGACATGTGTCTTCGACTTCGCCGGAATCTGATCGTCTCCAGCATCGTCTGCGACATCGTCCGCAACGGAGTCGTCTGCAACCACACTATCCGTGCCGGTGTCGTCAACCTCGGCGTCTGCTGCCTCAGCATCGGACTCGTCAACCGCCTGATCTTCATCGGCAGCATCGGTCTCGTCGGTGGCATCGGCAGCGTCATCCCCTGGCTCAATGAGCTCCTCATCGGGGACTTCTTCGACAGTCTCGATCTCCACGCCGAGGTTGGG
Organism: Brevibacterium sp. CBA3109; assembly: GCF_040256645.1. Classification (NCBI taxonomy): domain Bacteria; kingdom Bacillati; phylum Actinomycetota; class Actinomycetes; order Micrococcales; family Brevibacteriaceae; genus Brevibacterium; species Brevibacterium koreense. Next base: position 2,174,616 of record NZ_CP158281.1, read on the forward strand.
GTCCGGTTCCTCGTCTCCGAAGAGGGTTCCCGTGGCCTTGGCAGTGCGACGTGACAGTTCTTCGTACTTGTCGGCCATCTCGGTTTCACCGTGCAGGCGCAGCAAGTCGGAATACGCGGCCATCAGTCGCACCAGTGCACCGCTTGGCTTCTGGGTGAAGTCTTCGGCTTCGATCAGAGCTCGTGCGCCCTTGAGGTCACCGAGGTCCGATTTCGCTCCGGCAGCAACAATGACGAGTTCGGTGCGAGCATCGTTGTCGAGTTCGAGCTCACCGGCGGACTCAAACAGTTCGATGGCCTTCTTAGGCTTGTCACGACCGCGTTCTGCATCGGCGATGAGCGCAATATTGTCGTTCGAACCGGAGATGCGTCGGTGCGTGCGCAGTTCGCGAACTGCCTCGTCGTACTTCTCCACGTGATAAGCGGCAATGCCGAGGGCTTCTCGGACCAGGCCGACGCGACCCGCACGGGCCATGGCCGCCTTCGCGTGTTCGTAGGCGCGTTCCGGATCGACATCCAGGAACCCTCCTGCGGAGACGAGGTGCTTGGCAACTGCTGCTGCGTTCTCTTTGTCAAGGGAACGCAACTGCCCCAGCAGCTCTTTGTCGAGCTCCTTACCGGTGACCTCTTCGGGAATCGGCGGCTCCTGGATCCGCGGCCGGCGCGCACGCTGCTCGCGTGCGTATTCGCCGGTATCAGTAGATCGCGTGGCCCTGCGGTCGTTATTGTTCCGACCGGAACCTCCGCGGTCTCCGCCGTCATCGTCACGACGTCGACTTCCTCCGCGATCATCGCGGCGGTTGCCCTGGTAACCACCACGACGCTCATCACGACGGTCGCCCCCGAAGCTGCGACGCTCACCATCGTTACTCCGATTGCCCTGGTAACCACCACGACGCTCACCGTCATTGCTCCGGTTACCCTGGTAACCGCCACGGCGGTCGTCGCGACGCTCACCATCGTTGCTCCGGTTACCTTGGTAACCACCGCGACTGTCATCACGACGGTCGCCACCAAAGCTGCGACGCTCACCATCGTTACTCCGGTTACCCTGGTAACCACCGCGACGGTCATCACGACGGTCGCCCCCGAAGCTGCGACGCTCACCATCGTTGCTGCGATTACCCTGGTAGCCCCCGCGACGCTCACCATCGTTACTCCGATTGCCCTGATAACCGCCACGACGCTCGCCGTCGTTACTCCGGTTACCCTGGTAACCACCGCGACTGTCATCACGACGGTCGGCCCCGAAGCTGCGACGCTCGCCGTCGTTACTCCGATTGCCCTGGTATCCGCCACGACGGTCACCGTCATTGCTGCGATTGCCCTGGTATCCGCCACGACGGTCACCGTCATTGCTCCGATTGCCCTGATAACCGCCACGACGCTCACCGTCGTTGCTCCGGTTACCCTGGTAGCCCCCACGACGCTCACCGTCATTGCTGCGATTACCCTGGTATCCGCCTCGGCGGTCGTCGCGACGATCGGAGTTACGTGACCCGCGCTCGTCCCGGGACTGGTGGGAGTCCTGTCGACGATTGTGATTGCTGTCGCGGTCTGAGCGGCGCCCGCCGTCCGAGCGGCGGTTGTGCTGGCTGTCTCGCGAATCCCCTGGGGCCACGATTCTCCCTATAAAGTCTTTTCAATGATTCCGCACCATTCTAGTCCACTCGAAACGGGTAAGTCCTGTGGGTGGGAACACGTATTGAATGCCAGCGGCGCACCTCGGTATCCGCGGTTCGCTGTCTTTCGCAGTCACCGGCCAGGCCGAAGCCGCACAATGCCTGGTCGGCGGTCGCCTCGATTCGACCGCCGGCCAGAGGGTGCATGATTAGGCGGAACACTCCCCTAATAGGAATTAGGTGCCAACAACAGCTCGGGATCGCTGTTAAGCGCTCTGTTAGAATCATGGCGAAGCGCCCCGTGGGCAAAGGGCTACGGGACGCACGGTCATCTCATCGCGGTCAGTAGGGGATTCATGAAGGCTGGTGTGGAAGATTCGAGCATTGTGGTCCAATCCTCGTCCGCCTCCGCATCAATGGTTTTATCACCCCTTAAAACTACATCCGCAATTGATCATCTCCGGAAAGCACGTCCTAATGATGGAGCGCAGCTTAGGCACCATCGCGGGATTACCTGCTCTTTCAACTCTCCTATCGACCTTCCGACAATTGTGCTCATTGTCACCGGAAACTCCGCGCACAGATCGCACGATGAGGCCCCACAGGGCAGCCGCGGAACCGGGCGCAGCGCAGACATAGGCGAGGGCACCGGGCGTCGTGCAAGGCCGCATGTGCGCACCGTATCGTCGGCTTTCTGTGATCCGGTTCATTCGATTGAGCATCGAATGCCCTTGTTCGCATATCGTGGCTTTCGGAAGCGTCACCACCAGCGCAAGGAGGAGGCATGCTGACAGCTTTGACTCCCACTTCGACATGGGTGGACCAGACAGCCTCAATCTCAACAACAAACACCATCAAGGAATAGGAGACATCGTGCCCAACACGCTTTTCATCGATGGACAGTGGGTTTCGGCCCAGAGCGGCGGGATCAGAGAGATCCACAATCCTGCCGACGGCAGTTTCGTCGCCGAGGTGGACGAAGCCAGCCCAGCCGACACCGAGCTCGCAATCGCTGCCGCCCGTCGGGCCTATGACTCGGGTGTATGGTCAAGCGTGCCCGCCAGCGAGCGGGGCGATCTTCTCCTCAAATTCGCGTCGGTCCTGCGTGAGCGCAAGGCCGAGTTCGCACGCGCCGAGTCACTCGACACGGGCAAGCGCTACGTCGAGTCCGAGATCGACATGGACGACATCGCCAACTGCTTCGACTACTTCGGCAAGCTTGCCGCCAACGACGCAGGCCGCGTCGTCGACGCCGGCACCGACACGGTCGCCAGCCGCATCGTCCACGAACCTGTCGGCGTCTGCGCCCTCATCACCCCCTGGAACTACCCGCTGCTGCAGGCCGCATGGAAGATCGCACCGTGCCTGGCAGCAGGCAACACGTTCATCCTCAAGCCTGCCGAACTCACGCCGCACACGGCGATTCTGACTCTGCAGGTGCTTGAAGAGCTGGGACTTCCTGCCGGAGTCGGCAACCTGATCCTCGGTGCCGGTGCGGATGCAGGGGCACCACTGTCAACACATGATGACATCGATATGGTCTCCTTCACCGGTGGCCTGGTCACGGGACGTCTCCTGGCGGCAAACGCAGCCGCGACCGTGAAGAAGATCGCCCTTGAGCTGGGCGGCAAGAACCCGAACGTCGTCTTCGCCGATGCCGACTTCGAAGCCGCTGTCGACAATGCGCTCAACGCCGCATTCGTCCATTCCGGTCAGGTCTGCTCCGCCGGAGCCCGACTGATCGTCGAAGACTCGATCGCGGAGAAGTTCGTCGATCGCCTCGTCGAACGTGCTCAGCAGATCCGCCTCGGCGGGCCCTTCGATGACAATGCTGAAACCGGACCCCTCATCTCTGCAGCCCACCGCGACAAGGTCACCGCCTACGTCGACAAGGGCGTCGCCGAAGGCGCCCGCGTGCGCTGCGGCGGCACGTGGGGCGAAGGCGAGCTGGAGAAGGGCTACTACTACCTGCCCACCATCCTCGACCAGGTCGAACGCGGAATGTCCGTGGTCTCTGACGAAGCCTTCGGTCCCGTCGTCACCGTCGAGACCTTCTCCTCAGTCGACGAGGCAGTAGAGATCGCCAACGACACCTACTACGGCCTGGCCGGAGCAGTCTGGAGCCAGGATGCGGGCAAGACCCAGCTGGTCGCCCAGCGTCTTCGCCACGGAACCATCTGGATCAACGACTTCCACCCCTACCTGCCACAGGCGGAGTGGGGCGGATACAAGCAGTCGGGCTCCGGCCGCGAGTTGGGACCGACCGGTTTGGCCGAATACCAGGAAGCCAAGCACATCTACCAGAATCTCGAGCCAGCCGTCACCGGCTGGTTCCCCGATCACAGCAAATAAGGAGAGTCGGAACGTGGAAACTACTCATAGCTTTGACTATGTTGTCGTGGGCGGAGGCTCCGCGGGCGCTGCCGTCGCAGCACGCCTCAGCGAGGATCCCGAGGTCAGCGTCGGCCTCCTGGAAGCAGGCCCGACCGATGTCGGCCAAGACATGGTTCTGCGCCTCAACCGGTGGATGGAACTGCTCGAGTCCGGATTCGACTGGGACTACCCCATCGAGAAGCAGGAGCACGGCAACTCGTTCATGCGCCATGCCCGCGCGAAGGTCCTCGGCGGCTGCTCGTCTCACAACTCGTGCATCGCCTTCTGGGCGCCGCGGGAGGACCTGGACGACTGGGAAACCAAGTTCGGCGCCACCGGATGGGGCTCGAAGGACACCTTCGGCCTGTACAAGAAGCTCGAGACCAACGAGCTCCCAGGTGACCACCACGGCCATGACGGTCCCGTGCACCTGATGAATGTGCCACCGGCCGATCCGTGCGGTATTGCCCTGCTCGACGCCTGTGAACAGGAGGGCATCCCCCGGGTTCAGTTCAACGAGGGTAAAACAGTCATCAACGGTGCCAACTTCTTCCAGGTCAACCGCAAGGCAGACGGCACGCGTTCGTCGTCCTCGGTGTCCTACCTGCACCCGATCCTCGACCGTGAGAATCTCACGATCCTCACCGACACTCAGGCCAAGGAGCTCGAGTTCGATGCCGAGGAGAACTGCACAGGGGTCCTCGTCGTCAACAATGCCTTCGGTCATACCAAGCGCATCGAGGCCAAACGCGAGGTCATCGTCTCCTCCGGTGCGATCAACACGCCTCAGCTGCTCATGCTCTCGGGCATCGGACCAAAGGATCACCTCGCCGAGGTCGGAGTCGACGTCCGCGTGGATTCGCCGGGAGTCGGTGAACACCTGCAGGACCATCCCGAGGGTGTGATCTCCTGGGAGGCTAAGAAGCCGATGGTCGAAGACTCCACTCAGTGGTGGGAGGCCGGCATCTTCACCCCCACCGAGGAGGGCTTGGATCGCCCCGACCTGATGATGCACTACGGTTCTGTGCCATTCGACATGCATACTCTCCGCCAGGGGTACCCGACCGCGGAGAACACGTTCTGCCTGACACCGAATGTCACGCATGCCCGTTCGCGCGGAACGGTGCGCCTGCGCTCACGTGACTTCAGGGATAAGCCGCACGTTGATCCTCGGTATTTCACCGATCCTGAGGGCCACGACATGCGGGTGATGATCGCCGGAATTCGCAAGGCCCGCGCGATCGTCTCGCAGGATGCCATGTCCGAGTGGGCCGGTGAAGAGCTGTTCCCCGGCAAGGACGTCCAGACCGATGCGCAGATCGAGGACTACATCACCCGCACCCACAACACCGTCTACCACCCAGTGGGCACGGCACGGATGGGTGCCGCCGATGATCAGTCCTCGCCTTTGGACCCTCAGCTGCGGGTCAAGGGCGTCAACCGCCTGCGCGTCGTCGATGCCTCCGCAATGCCGGAGATCACGACGGTCAACCCGAACATCACGGTCATGATGATGGGTGAGAAGTGTGCAGAGATGATCAAGGCAGGAAACTGACCCAGTCGCGAGGCTGCGCAAGAGCCAGCGTCATCGCATAGACAACGGGGCTGAACCGATTCAAGTATCGGTTCAGCCCCGTTGTCGTCTAAGGAACCGGTCATGGTCGTGAGTCCAGGTCGTTCAGCGGGTGTGAACCCGAGAGCTGCTCACTCCTGACCTGTTCCCTCACTCCTGACCTGTTCCCTCGCTGCTGGACTTTTCTGCGCTGCCGGTGCGGGAGGCCAGGGTTGAGGGCCGTTTGCCCTTGCCTTTGCCCTTGGCCGGGTCGGCATAGGGATCGCGGAATGTTGGCGCCGGTTCGACTGGTTCGGGAGCTGTGACGACTTCGACCTCATCGTCATACTCGTGACCGAACTCGTCGTCGCCCTCTCTGCGTTCGACTTCCTCGGGTGGCAGAACCTTCTTCCATCTGCGCATGCGGACCCGGGGAAGGTCACCGGCGTCTTCGCGCAGAGCTCGCATCAGGGCGTAGATCTGGAAGTAGGCGATGACGAAGAAGGGCAGACCCACGAGGATGATCGTGGACTGGAGTGCTTCGAGGCCCCCGGATCCGGAGAAGACCAGCAGCGCGGCGGTGACGACGGCAACGGCCAGCGCCCAGAAGATGCGCTGAGGCAGCGGGTTGAAGTCTTCATGACCGTTGTTCATCGTGTCGACGACGAGTGCCGCGGAATCCACCGAGGTGACGAAGAAGATGACCACGATGATGATGGCGATGATCGACACCACTCCCGACAGCGGATAGTGCTCAAGGAATGCGAACAGGGCTCCGGGGATGTCACCGTCTCCGACGACACGGTCGACGAGACCTCCACCCTTGTTCATCTCAATGTCGAAGGACGCATAGCCGAACACGCCGAACCAGATCACGGAGAACGCTGACGGGATGGCCAGGACGCCGATGACGAACTGGCGAATCGTCCGGCCACGGGAGATCCGTGCAATGAAGATGCCGACGAACGGTGACCAGGTGATGGTCCATGCCCAATAGAACACGGTCCAGCTGCTCTGCCAACCTGTGTCTGCGAAGGTGTCGTTCCACAGGGCCAGTTCGGGCAGGGACTGGATATAGGTGCCAAGCGACTCGAAGATGCCTCGCGCCATGAACAGGGTCGGGCCGAGGACGATGATGAAGATCAGAAGCAGAATGGCCACGACGATGTTGATGTTGGACAACACCTTGATGCCCTTGTCCAGGCCCAGCGACACAGAGATCGTTGCCAGTCCGCAGACGACGCCGATGATGATGAGCTGCCACAGCGCGTTCTCCGGAATTCCGAGAACCTGGGCCAGACCACCGTTGATCTGGAGTGTTCCGAGCCCGATGGATACGGCGACTCCGAAGACAGTGCCGATGATCGCCACGACGTCGATGGTCTTACCGATCGGTCCGTGGATGCGTTCACCCAGGATGGGTTGGAAGATCGAGCTGACGCGCGGCGGGAGATTGCGTTTGTGGATGAAGTAGGCGAAGCACAGCGCCGGCAGGGTGAAGATCGTCCAGGTGTGCAGCGTGAAGTGGTAATAGGTGAAGTTCATGGCATCCACCGCGGCTTCGACGCTGCCCGGTTCGATTCCAAGGGACGCCCGGGGAGGGTCACCGAAGTGGCTGACCGGTTCTGCGACGCCCCAGAACATGAGGATGGATCCGATGCCAGCGGCGAAGAGCATGGCGAACCAGGCGCCGTTGGAGTGCTCGGGTGCTTCGTTGTCGGGACCAAGCTTCGCCCGCCCGTATCGCGACGCTGCGATGTAGATGAGGAACACCAGGAAGACTGTGACACCGAGGATGTAGAACCATCCCAGGTTTCTTAGCAGCCAATCCGACGCAACCGAGACTCCTGCGTCGAGGGCATCGGTGAAGAAGATGGTTCCAAGGACAAACAGAATGATGACTGCGGCCGATGAGAAGAAGATCGCAGGATTCGTTCGAAGCCTGAGGCTATCGTGCAAGCGATTGAGCATGTGCGTTGCCTTCCTATGCTGTGTGCGGTCCACATTACCGATGGGACCTGCACAGACTACAAACCGACCTGTTACAGCTGTATATCGATGCAGCCGAAGGATGCGGGTGCCTCGAAGAAACTTCGCACTACCCTACTTCACTCCAAGCGCTCCGTGCATGGATCTGTGAACCAAATTCATGAGCCCAGGCTGGGTCGTCTGGGCTGTCTTTGGCACGTGACATCGGGAGTGCGCACCGGCGCAAAAGAGCATAAAAATGGGGGTCCGTCAAACGACGGACCCCCCCCCCCCCCCCCCCCCCCCCATAAATAAAGAAGGAGGGGGAGTGTTCGCTGAACCAAATCAGCGAGCACTCCCCCTCCCAAAGAATATTGCGGCAGTCACTTACTCTCCCACAACCACCAAGTTGCAGTACCATCAGCGCGAATGGGCTTAGCTACCGGGATCGGAACGGTTAACCGGGCGTTTCCCCACCACTATCACCACCGCAAAACCAACAAACCAACTACCACCCCAAGAACACACAGTCCTCAAAGAGTCAGTAGCGGTCCAAGAACCGTACAGCGAACGCGAACACCACACATAACGTGACTCATCACAAAGAACGTCTCGTGAAACCCTACACATGTTACTCACACACACCAACCACAATAAAGGATTGTATGAGTGATCGGCGTATTAGTACCAGTCAACTCCACACCTCACGATGCTTCCATACCCGGCCTATCAAACCCATAATCTATAGGACACCTCACCCCCAACAAGTGGGGTTGGAAATCTCATCTCGAAGCAGGCTTCCCGCTTAGATGCTTTCAGCGGTTATCCTTCCCGAACGTAGCCAACCAGCCATGCACCTGGCGGTACAACTGGCACACCAGAGGTTCGTCCGTCCCGGTCCTCTCGTACTAAGGACAGGCCTCCACAAATTTCCTACGCACGCAGCGGATAGGGACCGAACTGTCTCACGACGTTCTAAACCCAGCTCGCGTACCGCTTTAATGGGCGAACAGCCCAACCCTTGGGACCGACTACAGCCCCAGGATGCGACGAGCCGACATCGAGGTGCCAAACCATGCCGTCGATATGGACTCTTGGGCAAGATCAGCCTGTTATCCCCGAGGTACCTTTTATCCGTTGAGCGACCACGCTTCCACAAGCCATGGCCGGGTCACTAGTCCCAGCTTTCGCTCCTGCTCGACACGTCCGTCTCACAGTCAAGCTCCCTTGTGCACTTACACTCGACACCTGATTGCCAACCAGGCTGAGGGAACCTTTGGGCGCCTCCGTTACTCTTTAGGAGGCAACCGCCCCAGTTAAACTACCCATCAGGCACTGTCCCTGAACCCGATCAGGGTCCGAAGTTAAGAAATCCAGTATAGTCAGAGTGGTATTTCACTTGACGACTCCACCCCCACTAGCGTGAAGGTCTCACAGTCTCCCACCTATCCTACACAAACCACACCGAATCCCAATACCAAACTATAGTGAAGGTCTCGGGGTCTTTCCGTCCTGCTGCGCGTAACGAGCATCTTTACTCGTAATGCAATTTCGCCGAGTTCGTGGTTGAGACAGCAGAGAAGTCGTTACGCCATTCGTGCAGGTCGGAACTTACCCGACAAGGAATTTCGCTACCTTAGGATGGTTATAGTTACCACCGCCGTTTACTGGGGCTTAAATTCTCCGCTTCACCCCCCTCAAGGGGTTAACGAGTCCTCTTAACCTTCCAGCACCGGGCAGGCGTCAGTCCGTATACATCGACTTACATCTTCGCACGGACCTGTGTTTTTAATAAACAGTCGCTTCTCTCTGGCCTCTGCGACCACCACCAGCACATCACCAAGCAAGTTGGCTTCACCGGGATGGTCCCCCTTCTCCCGAAGTTACGGGGGCATTTTGCCGAGTTCCTTAACCACGATTCTCTCGATCACCTTAGTATTCTCTACCTGACCACCTGTGTCGGTTATAGGGTACGGGCAACACACAACCTCACGCCGATGCTTTTCTCGGCAGCATAGGATCACCAGATCACCCCACCAAAATGGGGCGCCCATCAGCTCTCACACTCAATGTGGGGACGGATTTACCTACCCCCACGTGCTACGACCTTAGACCACGACTACCATCGCGTGGCCTGGCTACCTTCCTGCGTCACACCTCGCGCTTACCGACTCCACACTCAGGTCCCACACCACACACCAACCAGACATCCGAAGACATCACGGGCATGTGACATGGTTAGTATCACGTGTTTTGGTATTGACGGTTATGCGTCGGTACCAGAATATCAACTGGTTGTCCATCGACTACGCCTGTCGGCCTCGCCTTAGGTCCCGACTTACCCAGGGCGGATTAGCCTAGCCCTGGAACCCTTGGTCATCCGGTGGACGGGTTTCTCACCCGTCTTTCGCTACTCATGCCTGCATTCTCACTCGTACCGGCTCCACCACTCGTTCACACGGCGACTTCACTGCCAGCACGACGCTCCCCTACCCAACACCCCACCATTACGGCTTATTGGGATGCTGCCACAACTTCGGCGGTGTACTTAGCCCCGCTACATTATCGGCGCTCAATCACTTGACCAGTGAGCTATTACGCACTCTTTTAAGGATGGCTGCTTCTAAGCCAACCTCCTGGTTGTCTTCGCAACTGAACATCCTTTCCCACTTAGCACACGCTTAGGGGCCTTAGTTGATGGTCTGGGCTGTTTCCCTCTCGACAATGAAGCTTATCCCCCACTGTCTCACTGCCACGCTGAACCTTACCGGCATTCGGAGTTTAGTTGACGTCAGTAACCCGGTGGGGCCCATCAGCCATCCAGTAGCTCTACCTCCGGCAAGAACCACGCAACGCTGCACCTAAATGCATTTCGGGGAGAACCAGCTATCACAGAGTTTGATTGGCCTTTCACCCCTAACCACAGGTCATCCCCTCCATTTTCAACTGAAGTGGGTGCGGGCCTCCACGCGCTCTTACACACGCTTCACCCTGCCCATGGCTAGATCACTCCGCTTCGGGTCTAGGACACGCGACTGAAACGCCCTATTCGGACTCGCTTTCGCTACGACTACCCCACAACGGGTTAACCTCGCCACGCACCGCTAACTCGCAGGCTCATTCTTCAAAAGGCACGCCATCACCCCAACAAGGAGGCTCTGACGGATTGTAAGCACATGGTTTCAGGTACTATTTCACTCCCCTCCCGGGGTACTTTTCACCATTCCCTCACGGTACTATCCGCTATCGGTCATCAGGAAGTATTTAGCCTTACCAGGTGGTCCTGGCAGATTCACACGACATTCCACGAGTACCGTGCTACTCGGGTATATGCACAACGTTGGGGCCACATGTTTCGTCTACGGGACTCTCACCCACTCCGGTACTGTTTCCCACCAGCTTCGACTACACGCAGCACACATCAACGTTCCGGTCATGCTGGACCGAACACGCATACCCCACAACACCAAGCCAGCAACACCAGCACGTTTGACACTGACAAGGTTTAGGCTCTTCCAGTTTCGCTCGCCACTACTCCCGGAATCATATTTTATTTTCTCTTCCTACGGGTACTGAGATGTTTCACTTCCCCGCGTTCCCCCCACACACCCTATATATTCAGATGCGGGTCACCACACTCTCATGTGGCGGGGTTTCCCCATTCGGACACCCTCGGATCACAGCCCGTTTATCGGCTCCCCGAGGCTTATCGCAGATTTCCACGTCCTTCATCGGCTCCTGATGCCAAGGCATCCACCATGCGCTCTTACACACTCATACCAACCACAATGAAGTCAGTCGATAATTGTGTGCGCGAAAAAAACACTTTCGGATTTCACAAGAAAAATCACATTACATAAACAACACACACAAGTGTGTTGTTGATGCTCGCGTCCACTATACGATTCTCAAACCACTACCAAACACCACCCACACCCACACTGCTACAGCAGTATGACCATGACCTGGGTCGGTCCGTTAGATTGAAACCACCACACCACAACCACCACACCCTCAAAAGAGTGCGCATCGTTGTGGGGCCTGTGATTCCAGGACCCAATAACGTACTTGTTCTAGCCCACCACACAACCCCCGCGAACACGGAACATACCGTGACCACGCAGGTCGGATGAGCGAAAATAGCAATGTTCCACCCTTGAGCTGCCCAACCAGACACACAATCGGTGTCTGTTGTCGGGGTTCTTATGTGTGCTCCTTAGAAAGGAGGTGATCCAGCCGCACCTTCCGGTACGGCTACCTTGTTACGACTTAGTCCCAATTGCCAGTCCCACCTTAGACGGCCCCCTCCACAAGGGTTGGGCCACCGGCTTCGGGTGTTACCGACTTTCGTGACTTGACGGGCGGTGTGTACAAGGCCCGGGAACGTATTCACCGCAGCGTTGCTGATCTGCGATTACTAGCGACTCCGACTTCACGTAGTCGAATTGCAGACTACGATCCGAACTGAGACTGGCTTTAAGGGATTCGCTAAAACCTCGCGGTCTCGCATCTCTCTGTACCAGCCATTGTAGCATGCGTGAAGCCCAAGACATAAAGGGCATGATGATTTGACGTCATCCCCACCTTCCTCCGAGTTGACCCCGGCAGTCTCCTATGAGTTCCCACCATTACGTGCTGGCAACATAGAACGAGGGTTGCGCTCGTTGCGGGACTTAACCCAACATCTCACGACACGAGCTGACGACAACCATGCACCACCTGTACACCAACCTCAAAGAGGAAAACCTGTTTCCAGGCCGGTCTGGTGTATGTCAAGCCTTGGTAAGGTTCTTCGCGTTGCATCGAATTAATCCGCATGCTCCGCCGCTTGTGCGGGCCCCCGTCAATTCCTTTGAGTTTTAGCCTTGCGACCGTACTCCCCAGGCGGGGCACTTAATGCGTTAGCTACGGCGCGGAGAACGTGGAATGTCCCCCACACCTAGTGCCCAACGTTTACGGCATGGACTACCAGGGTATCTAATCCTGTTCGCTCCCCATGCTTTCGCTCCTCAGTGTCAGTTACAGCCCAGAGTCCCGCCTTCGCCACCGGTGTTCCTCCTGATATCTGCGCATTTCACCGCTACACCAGGAATTCCAGACTCCCCTACTGCACTCTAGTCAGCCCGTACCCACTGCACGCGCAACGTTAAGCGTTGCGTTTCCACAGCAGACGTGACCAACCACCTACGAGCTCTTTACGCCCAATAATTCCGGACAACGCTTGTACCCTACGTATTACCGCGGCTGCTGGCACGTAGTTAGCCGGTACTTCTTCTGCAGGTACCGTCACCACCCGAAGGTGGCTTCTTCCCTGCTGAAAGCGGTTTACAACCCGAAGGCCGTCATCCCGCACGCTGCGTCGCTGCATCAGGGTTTCCCCCATTGTGCAATATTCCCCACTGCTGCCTCCCGTAGGAGTCTGGGCCGTGTCTCAGTCCCAGTGTGGCCGGTCGCCCTCTCAGGCCGGCTACCCGTCGTCGTCTTGGTGAGCCATTACCTCACCAACAAACTGATAGGCCGCGAGCCCATCCCCAACCGAAAAAACTTTCCACTCCAACTCATGCGAGTCGGAGTCATATTCGGTATTAGACCCAGTTTCCCGGGCTTATCCCGAAGTCGGGGGCAGGTTACTCACGTGTTACTCACCCGTTCGCCACTCATCCACCCCAGCAAGCTGGGGCTTCAGCGTTCGACTTGCATGTGTTAAGCACGCAGCCAGCGTTCGTCCTGAGCCAGGATCAAACTCTCCATAAAAAAATTATGTTGCGTTTATAACCCCGGCAAGACAGTCAAGCAACGATCACGGGGTGATCGCAGTTGACCTAAAAATTTCATACCCACACACAACAAAGTGCCCATTCCCGGCGAGGGGAACGAACACTGGTGTCTGGACATGTGATTGTCTTACCAGAAAAAATGTTTCTGGCATCACTATCTGTTCAAACAAATACGCTATTGGATTCTCAAACCACACACACTCACCCGTCACCACAAACCATAAATGGCCGTGTTCACCAGGGGTGTCAGTTTCAATTATGTTGCTGCTACCCGCTTCCTCGTGTGACCCAACCAAACTGTGTTTGTGCTGGTCACACCCGGTGAAAACTGTTCGAGAAGAACTCGTTTTCTGCGGGGCAACGAGATACAACTCTAGACCAGGCCAGGACTGCCACGCAACTCGAAATCGGAAAACCGGGCGTGACGCCCATCACCAGGGGTTATGTGGCCGTCTTGTTGCCCGGATTGGCGGGGTTCGTCGACTGTACGTGCCCCGCCGGATGGTCCACAGACGATCAGGCTCCGCGATATCCGGGCATCAGGGAGTCGCTGTCGACGATCTCCTTGCCCAGTGGCATGAGGGAGACGGGGATGAGCTTGATGTTGGCCCATCCCAGGGGGATTCCAATGATCGAGGCGAACAGCGGAATCGATGTCACCACGTGTCCGATAGCCAGCCAGACTCCTGCGACCACAAGCCAGATGATGTTGCCCAGAGTCGCTGCGACACCGGTTGGTTTCGTTTCGATGACTTCGCGGCCGAAGGGCCAGAGGGCGTAGTTGCCGATCCGAAATGCTGCGATCCCCCACGGGATGGTGACGATGAGGAGGCAGCAGATGATGCCGGCGAGATAGTAGCCAAGTGCCAGCCACAGCCCGCTGAAGATGAACCAGATGATGTTGAGCAGTGTTCTCATTGTGATGGCCTCGTTTCGACGTGGTGACTTGCGTGGATACGACAACACCGTGCCCTCGAACTGCTCAAGGACACGGTGTCGGTGGAATGCATGATGCTCAGCTGACGATGTCAACGGCTCCCAGGGTCTTCTTGCCCCGACGCAGGAGGATGACTCCTGCGCCTTCGGTGGGAAGCACCTCGGCGGGGGTCAGGGTCTGGTCCTGCTCGGTGACCTTGACGTTGTTGACGTAGGCACCGCCGTCCTTGATGGCACGACGAGCCTCGCCCTTGGATTTCACGATGCCCGCTGCCACGAAGGCATCGGCGACCGGCAGCCCCTCTGCCAGTTCGGTGGTGCTGACGTCGCCGCGTGGCAGTTCGGCCGTCGCCGCTTTCAGTGTGCCGGCGTCGAGGCTGGCCAGCTCTCCCCCGCCGAAGAGCGCTGCGGCTGCTGCGATCGCCTGCTCGTAGTGCTCCTTGCCGTGAACCAGCGTCGTCACATCCTCGGCCAGCACCTTCTGCGCCAGGCGGGTATGTGGTGCCGCGGTGAACTCGGCCTCGATCGCTTCGATCTCCTCCAGTGGCCTGAATGAGAACACCTTGAGGTACTTCACGACGTCGCGATCATCGGCGTTGAGCCAGAACTGGCTGAACGCGTACGGGCTGGTCAGGCTCGGGTCCAACCACACTGTGCCCGATTCGGTCTTGCCGAATTTGGTTCCGTCTGCCTTGGTGATCAGCGGTGTCGCCAAGGCGTGGACACTATGCGATTCGACGCGGCGGATGAGATCGACGCCGGAGGTCAGGTTGCCCCACTGATCGGATCCACCGGTCTGCAGGGAGCAGCCGTACCGACGGTGGAGCTCGAGGTAGTCGTTGCCCTGCAGCACCTGGTAGGAGAATTCCGTGAACGAGATCCCGGCCTCGCTGTTGAGCCTGGCAGACACGGATTCCTTGGCCAGCATCCGGTTGATCGGGAAGTGCTTGCCGACGTCGCGAAGGAAGTCGATCGCCGACATCTCGGATGTCCACTCATAGTTGTTGACGATCTGCGCGGCATGCCGGCCGGAGAAGTCGAGGAACTTCTCGACCTGTGCCCGGATCTTCTCCACCCACTCTTCGACGACTTCCTGCGGGTTGAGCGTCCGCTCCCCCGACATCCGGGGATCGCCGATGAGGCCGGTCGCGCCGCCGACCAGGGCCAGTGGATTGTGCCCGGCCTTCTGCAGTCGAGCGGCTGTGATGAGCTGGACCAGGTTGCCCATGTGCAGGCTCGGGGCGGTGGGATCGAAACCAACATAATAGGTCAGCGAATCCTCGTTCAGAGCCTTCTGCAGGGCAGCCTCGTCGGTCGAAACCGCCACGAGGCCACGGGCCTTGAGTTCACTGAAGATGTCGGTCACTTCGGTCCTTTCGAATCTGTGTGGTGCGTCGGTGCGGCACCGACGGGGTCAATTCTACGGGGTCGCCGATCATGGTCACGGACCTGCCTGCTCAGCGGTCGGCTCAGGAGGCCGGACATGGCAGCGGCGGGGGCGACCCCCATGGCGGAGGGGCACGCCCCGCCGGTGCCTGCCACGCTCAAGCACTGGGTTGCCACGCTCACGCACTAGGCGACGTCAGCTCTCGACTATCTGTGTCACCGGCACAGTGAGTTCGCTCTCCGATGCCTCGTGCGGTTCATCGAACTGCAGAACCAGGTCGCTGTTGTCGAGCATCGGTTCCGCGGAGGTCTCATCGAAAGGGCGTCCCCCGGCCACTGCCACGATTCCGCCGGGGGCCACCAGCGACCAGACTCCGCCGATGAGGTCAGGGCCGGTGCCGGGGATCGTGATGAGCGCCGAGGCGATCATCGGCGAGAGTCCTGCACCGCGGGCGGCCGCGATCGGCCCGAAGCACATTCCCTGGACGATACCGTTGCCGAGGAGGATCGCGAGTGCGTAGTGGTTGATGTCACCGCTGACGATGGGCAGCACCAATGGCAGCGCAAGAACTGCGGCGATGGAATGAGCACTGATGAGCGTGCGCTTGCGTCCGAACCTGTCACTGAGGCGGGCAACGACGAATGTGACGATCAGCGGCGTCAACGCTGCGACGGCTTTCCAATTGAGGCAATCGGATTCGTCCTCTCCGGCCGCCACTGCAATTGAAACGCCCCAAACCGTCGTCAGACTCTGGGGGCCCTAGATCGTCATCGTGGCGAAGAGTGCGCCGAAACCCTGACGCTCGTATCGCTTGAACACCGTCAGCAGCGGAACCTTCCTCTCCTCGTTCTCGTCTTCGAGGGGTTGGAACGCAGGTGTCTCGCTGACTTTGAGACGGAGGACGAGGCCGACGACGCTGGGGGGAGCACGACTGTCGAAGAAGCTGACGGCCGCGTTGGAGAGCCTGTGCACGACTGCCGCCACGACCGATCCTCGCCGGTGGAACAGACACGGCGGCACAGAGCAGCCGCCGCAGAATTGCGGATTACCGCAATCCTCGTCCGGGATGACGTGCCCCGATGACTGCGAGGAATAGACTTCCAATCAAGGCACTGCAGTCCGCGCGGTGCCGCTGTTCAACGATCGTAAGATGCTCGCTGGCCTCGTTGCCCTGCCGTCACCGTGCGTCCGTCGGCACGATCACTGGGCGACACGTCGAAGCGTCGTTCACATGAGAGGCAGTGCGCATGAGCATCATCGGAGTCCGCCGGGAGGGTCTTCGGCGAACCGTGTTCGTCCTCGTGCCTCTGCGCGTCTTCGCCCTCTGCTGCCTGGCGCTGCTAGGCGCATCCGGGTATTTCGTCATATCGGCACGGTACGACTATGCGGCGCATTTCGTCGCCGGTGCCGGCGGCGGGCTGATCCTCCTTGCTGTGTTCACTTCTGCAGCTGCGGTGCTCCGCGTCCGGCGTTCCCTCGAACCGAAGACTGCCGATCTGCCTGTCGTTCTCGCCACGCTCACAGCCATCGGCGCAGGCATCGGCGTCGAGTATCTCTTGTTCGGCGATCCGAGCGCGGATCTGCTCGATATCGTCCATCAGTCGCTGGGAGCGGCGTTCGTCGGTCTGATCTGGACCCTCGCTCCCGCTGTACCCGGCAGTGTAGGCCGAGTCCTGGCCAGGGCATCGGGTCTCGTTGTCCTGGGGCTGGTCATGATCGCGATGGGGGCGAAGTTTGTCAGCCTCTTCTGATCACACTGGGGCAGCCGGCAGACGGCCGAGCGCTGCGCTGCTCATCCACCTCCTGCTCTGTGTGCTCTTCATCGTTCTCGGCATCGTCGTGGCCTGGCAGCGCAGCCTGATCCCGTTCGAACTGCACGGTAAGATCACCCAGTTCGTGGCGGTCGAAGTCGAACAGCCTGGTGTCGACGATTTTGTCGAATTCCACATCGGCGCTGACCGGTACCCGACCATCAACTCCTCTCTGAGGTGCATCGTCGACGGCGCCGAAGTGAACAAGCCAGCATGGACCCGCGATCTCATCGTCGATGGACGACCGTGCACGCTGCCCGTCCCGCGTCAAGCCCTCGCCGATACGGTCATCCCGGCCGGGCTGCTCGTGCTGACAGTTCTCATCGTCCCCGCCGTCTCCAGACGCGCACGCTCGATCGTCGACCCACCCGATCGGGATGAGACCGTGAATTTGGACAATAAGACCCAGCAGTCGTAGCTGCTGGTCTCACACGCTGCGAGCAGACCCCGCGAACTCACGCAGGCGAACGACCTCGGCCTTCGCGTTGGCGATCTGCGCCTCGACGGCCGACCGGGCCGTCCCACCCTTGGCGTTGCGGGAATCGATCGAGCCCAGAGTCGTGAGCACCTCACGCACGGCTGGGGTGAGATGTTCCGAGATCCCCGCGAAGTCCTCATCGGAGAGGTCCCACAATTCGACGTCGCGCGATTCGGCCAGCTGCACGCATTCTCCGGAGAGTTCGTGCGCCACCCGGAATGGCACACCGTTGCGGACCAGCCATTCGGCGATGTCCGTGGCCAGGGCGAAACCGCGCGGGGCCAGGTAGGCCATACGTTCGGTGTCGAATTTCAGGGTCGCGACCATGCCGGTGAAGGCCGGGAGCAGGAGTTCGAGGGTGTCGGTGGCGTCGAAGACCGGTTCCTTGTCCTCCTGCAGGTCACGGTTGTAGGCCAGTGGCAGGGCCTTGAGGGTCGAGAGCAGTCCGGTGAGGTCACCGATGAGGCGGCCGGACTTGCCGCGGGCCAGTTCGGCGACGTCGGGGTTCTTCTTCTGCGGCATGATCGAGGACCCGGTCGAGTACGCATCGTGGAGGGTGACGAAGGAGAATTCCTTGGTCGCCCAGGCGATGACCTCTTCGGACAGGCGTGAGAGGTTGATGCCGATCATGGTGGTGATGAACAGGTATTCGGCGAAGACGTCGCGGCCTGCGGTGCCGTCGATCGAGTTCTCTGCCGAGTCGTTGAAGCCAAGATCGGCGGCCACTGCCTGTGGGTCGAGGCCCAGCGAGGATCCGGCCAGGGCACCGGAACCGTAGGCGGAGATGCCGGCACGCTCATCGAAGTCAACGAACCTTCCGACATCACGCAGCAGCGGCCAGGCATGGGCCAGCAGGTGGTGGGCCAGGAGCACGGGCTGAGCGTGCTGGAGGTGGGTGCGGCCGGGCATCGGTGCCTCGGGGTGGGCCTCGGCCTGGGCGATGAGAACCTCGACGGCATCGAGGACCAGGCTGGCGATGTCGCGAGCATGATCGCGCAGGTACATGCGTCCCAGGGTCGCGATCTGGTCATTGCGGGACCGGCCGGCACGCAGTTTTCCGCCCAGGTCGACTCCGGCGATCTCGATGAGTCCGCGTTCGAGTGAGGAGTGGACGTCCTCGTCGGATTCGGCGGCGACGTATTCGCCGGTTTCGACGCGGCGGCCAAGCTCGTCGAGTGCCTCGGTCATGCCCTGAAGTTCATCATCGTTCAGCAGACCGGACCTGTGCAGCACCTTCGCGTGGGCCTTCGAACCGGCGATGTCATAGTGGGCCAGGCGCCAGTCGAAGTCCGTCGACTTGCTCAGCGCGGCCAGGGCATCGGCCGGGCCGTCCGAGAATCGTCCGCCCCATAGGCTCAGTCGTTCGCTCACAAAAGGTCCTTCCCCACCGTCGGCGCTCTCACACTGACGGTTTGAATCCATCGGTTCGGTGCTCCAGTTCCCGGTCGGCCGGGTCTGGGTTGATCAGGTTTGGGTGTATCAGTTCTCAGGTGTATCAGGTCTCGACGGCGTTTCCAGCCGCATATTCCAGGAATGTCTCGGCCAGCGCCTGTCCCCCGACGGAGGACATGGCGATGACCAGAACAGTGTCGTCTCCTGCGATTGTGCCAAAGATTCCGGTCATCGAGGAGCGGTCGATCGCCGAGGCCAGGTATTGGGCCGCCCCGGGTGGGGTGCGCAGGACGACGGTGTTGTCCTGCGCTGCCGCCGATACCAGGAGTTCTTCGAGCAGCCGGGGCAGTTTCGCGTCGAGGCTGTCGCCCGTGGACTGCTGCAGGCTGCGGTCGCCTCCCTCACCGGGGACGGCGTAGACGGATCCGGAGGTAGATCGGATTTTCACGGCCCCCACCTCGGCGAGGTCGCGGGACAGCGTTGCCTGGGTGACGGTGATGCCCATCGTGGCGAGGTTCTCGGCCAGGTCGATCTGGGAATGCACGGATGTGCGGGTGATGAGATCGATGATCTTCTGCTGCCGCGCGGTCTTCGTCAGGGGGGCAGAGTTCGCCGGTGACGTGGTCTTCTCGGTCATCATCGCTCCAGGAGGAATGCCAGCAGTGCCTTCTGCGCGTGCAGACGATTCTCTGCTTCGTCGAAGACCACCGAGGCGGGGCCGTCGATGACCTCGGCCGTGACCTCTTTGCCCCGGTATGCGGGCAGGCAGTGGAGGAAGATCGGGTCATTGCCCAAGTCCATGAGTTCCTGCGTGACCTGGAACTTCACGAACGGTGACGACTCGTCGTCGCGGCCGTCCGCGTCCTGGCCCATGGACACCCAGGTGTCCGTGACGAGGACATCGGCGCCCTGGGCGGCGGCGACCGGGTCGTCAGTGACCGTGACGGATCCGCCGGTGACACCGGCGAGTTCGTTCGCCTCGTCGATGATCTCCGCGGCCGGCTGGTAGTCGGCCGGTGCTGCGATGCGCACATGCATGCCGGCGTTGACCCCGCCGAGCACGTACGAGTTCGCCATGTTGTTCGCGCCGTCGCCGTAGTAGGTCATGGTCTGACCGGCCACGTCGCCGCGGTGTTCGCGGATCGTGAGCAGGTCGGCCAGGATCTGGCAGGGGTGGAAGTCGTCGGAGAGCGAATTGACGACCGGGACGCTGGAGTACTCGGCCATCTCGTCGAGACCGGACTGCGCGTAGGTGCGCCAGACGATGGCCGAGACCATGCGTGACATCACCTGGGCGGTGTCGGCGATCGACTCCTTGTGTCCGAGCTGCGACTCACCGGGGTTGATGATGAGCGGCTGGCCGCCGAGTGCTGCGATGCCCGCAGCGAAGGAGACCCTGGTGCGGGTCGAGGTCTTGTCGAAGATCACGGCCGCGGTCTGGGGTCCGGCCAGCGGGGTGCGCGAGTACGGTGCCGCCTTGAGTTCGATGGCGAGGTCGAGGACCTCGGCCTGCTCGGCCGGGGTGAGGTCCGTGTCCTTGAGGAAATGCCGTGTCATGGTTCGTCCTTGAGATCGGTATGGCGAGCGCCGATGACGCTCAATGCTGTTCGGGATGTGGGCGGGGTGGCGTCTTCAGCCGGCGATGAGTGCGGGCAGGGCCGCGATGAAGGGCTTCAGATCCTCTTCCGTGATGATGAGGGGAGGTGCAAGGCGCAGTCGGCCAGGGGCGACCGGGTTGATGATGAACCCTGCTTCGAGTGCGCGTGCTGCCACGGCCTTCGAATCCGGAACCTCACCCGATGCACCGGCGGTGAGCTCGATTCCCAGCAGCAGGCCCTTGCCCGTCACCGAGGCGACGCCGGGGATCTCGAGGAGTGCGGACTTCAGCCAGTCGTGCATCTCGCGCACATGTTCGAGGATGCCCTCGGACTCGATCGTCTCGAACACGGCCAGGGCCGCAGCGCTGGCGATCGGGTTGCCGCCGAAGGTCGTTCCGTGCTGTCCGGCTTCGAGGAGCTTCGTGTTCGCATCTCCCACGGTGATCGTGGCACCGATCGGCATGCCGCCGCCCAGGCCCTTCGCCGAAGTGATGATGTCCGGGGTCACGCCCTCGCCGATTTCGTCTTCCTGGTGGGCGAACCAGTACCCGGTCCGTCCCATCCCTGACTGGACCTCGTCGAGGACGAGGAGTGCACCGGCGGCGGTGGTGAGTTCGCGTGCCCGACGCAGGTAGCCGGCCGGGTGCTGGCGCACACCCACTTCGCCCTGGATGGGTTCGATGAACACGGCCGCACAGGTCTCGTCGATCGCGGCGGCGAGCGCCTCGACATCACCGTAGGGAACGTGGACGACTCCGGGGACTCCGGGAGCGAACGGTTCACGATAGGCCGCCTTGGCTGTCAGGGCGAGGGCTCCCATGGTCCTGCCGTGGAAGGCACCGTCGACGGCGACGATCGTGGGTCGACCGCCCCCGGCTGCACGGCGTGTCATCTTGAAGGCCGCCTCGTTGGCTTCTGCACCTGAGTTCGACAGGAACACTGCCGAGCCGGTCGGCAGGTCGAGGACTTCGTGGATCTTCTTCGCCAGGGCGATCTGCGCAGGAGAGGTGAAGAAGTTCGAGATATGACCCAGCTGCCCGGCCTGGTCGCTGATGGCCTTGACCCACGCCGGATGGCAGTGGCCCAAGGAGTTCACGGCGATGCCGGCCAGCAGGTCGAGGTATTCCTTGCCCGAGGCGTCCCACACGTGTGCGCCCTGCCCGCGGACGAGGTCGAGCTGGGGTGAGCCGAAGACCGGTGAGAGGACGCGGGAGAAGTCATCGCGCCAGGGCTGAGCCTGGCCTGTGTTCGCGGTCGGTGTCTCACTCATCGTTCTTCTCCTCCTGGGTTGCATCGGACTGGGTTGCATCGTGCTGTGTTGCCTCGTGTGCTTCGCCTTTGTGCCCGTCACCGAGGGGTGCGGGTTCGACCACACCGTTTTCGACCATGGTGCCGATGCCCTCGGAGGTGAAGACCTCGAGGAGAAGCGAATGCGCCATCCGGCCGTCGATGATGTGGGCCTGCTGCACCCCGTGCTCGATGGCCTCAAGCGCTGCCGTCATCTTCGGGATCATGCCCGCGTCGAGGCTGGGCAGCAGTTCGCGCAGCTTCTTCGGTCCGATGCGCGAGATCAGACTCGAGGTGTCGGGCCAGTTCGCGTAGAGGCCGGGTACATCGGTGAGCATGATGAGCTTGTTGGCCTTGAGTGCCTTCGCCACAGCAGAAGCCGCGAGGTCGGCGTTGATGTTGAGCGGCTGCCCTGCTTCCCCACCGATCTCCGAGGCGATCGAGCAGATGACGGGTACCCGTCCGGCGTCGAGGAGTTCGGTGAGCACTGTGGTGTTGACTTCGGCGATCTCGCCCACCCGGCCAAGGTCGATGACCTCACCGTCAACCTCGGCGTGGGTCTTATTCGCCAACAGCAGGTCCGCGTCCTCACCGGAGAGACCGATCGCGGCATTGCCGTTGCGGTTGATGCGGGAGACGATGTCGCGGTTGACCTGGCCGGAGAGGACCATGCGGATGACCTCGGCAGCCTCAACACTGGTGACCCGTTGCCCTGCCTTGAACTCGCTTTCAATACCCAAGCGAGCCAGCATCTTCGTGATCTGGGGGCCTCCCCCATGGACGACGACGGGTCGGATTCCGGCGAAGCGGAGGAAGGCGATGTCGTCAGCGAAGGACTGCTGGAGCTCCGGGGAGATCATCGCGTTGCCGCCGTACTTGATGACGATGGTGGCACCGGCGAAGGTTTTGATCCACGGCAGCGCCTCGGTCAGGGCTTCGGCCTTGACCTGGGCGGCGGCGAGGCGGGCGGCCGTGGACTTCGTGGACATGTCGTGTGGGTTGCTCATGTGGAGTAGGCGCTGTTCTCTTCGACGTAATCGTGGGTGAGGTCCGAGGTCCAGACCGTGGCGGTGTGGTCACCTGCGTGCAGGTCGATGACGACGTCGACGTTGCGCTCGAAGACGACCTTCTCCGGGTCCTCATAGGGACCCGAGGCTCGGCACACCTCGGTGCCGTTGATCGACACGTCAATCTGCGTTGGATCGAATTCCGCCGAGGTGGTTCCCACCTGGGCGACGACGCGTCCCCAGTTCGGGTCCTGACCGAAGATCGCGGCCTTGAACAGGGCCGAGCGTGACACCGAGCGAGAGACCTCGACGGCGTCGGCTTCACTGGCCGCACCCTGCGTGGTGATCGCAATGTCGTGATGCGCCCCCTCGGCGTCGACGTGGAGCTGGTGCATGAGGTCGAGGCAGAGTTCGCGCAGCAGGCTCGTGAACTCGTCCTCATCGACTGCCGCGTCGTGGGCGCCGGAGGACATGAGGATGACGGTGTCGTTCGTCGACATGCACCCGTCGGTGTCGAGGCGGTCGAAGCTGTTACTCGTCGAGGCCCGCAGAGCCTGGTCGAGCACAGACTGCTCGACCTTCGCGTCGGTGGTGATGACGACGAGCATGGTGGCCAGTCCGGGGGCGAGCATGCCCGCGCCCTTGGCCATGCCGCCGATCGTGTACCCGCTGCTGCCCTCGCGGGTTGCGGTCTTGGCCACCGTGTCGGTGGTCATGATCGCCTCGGCGGCGGCCTCACCCGACTCGACGGTGTCCTCGGCCGCGGCCACCAGTGGCGGCAGGTTGGTGATGATGGTGTCGCGGAAGTCCTGACCGCCGACGCCGATGAGCCCAGTCGAGCAGACGAGGATGTCCTCGGCCTGGGTGTCGGTGCCTGACTCGGTGAGGAGTTCGGCGGTGGTCTGCGCCGTCAGCGTGGTCGTCTCGTATCCGAAGTCACCGGTGTAGCAGTTCGCTCCCCCGGAGTTGAGGACCACGGCACGGGCCTGACCATTCGCCGAGGCCTTCTGGGACCACAGGACGGGGTTGGCCTTGCAACGGTTCGAGGTGTAGACGGCGGCGACAGCGGTGTCGGGGCCGGTGTTGATGACGAGCGAGAGGTCTTTGGTCCCGCTGGGTTTGAGGCCGGCGGTGAGGCCGGCGGCACTGAAACCAAGTGGTGCGGTCACGCTCATGGGGCGACTCCTTCAAGCGGAAGCGCGGTGGTCTCGTCGAGACCAAGGGCCAGGTGGATGGATTGGAGGGCTTGGCCGGCGGTGCCGCGGACAAGGTTGTCCAAGGCCACAACCACGAGAATTCTCTCCGCGCGTTCATCAACGGTGAACTGGATGTGCGCGAGGTTCGATCCGGTGGTCGACGAGGTGCGCGGCCACTGGCCTTCGGGCAGGACGCGAACGAAGGGCTCCTCGGCGTAGGCCTGTGCGAAGGCCTGGCCCAACTCGTCCTTCAGTGCCGCTGCGTCGAGGAGGCCCTCGGCGGTTCTCGGTGCAGACTCCCCCGGCACGGCGGTGATGGTGGCGAGGATTCCGCGGGACATGGGCACGAGTGTCGGGGTGAAGGAGATGCGGGTCGGCCCTTCGGCGGCGTCGGTGCCGAGGACGCCGTTGAGGTTCTGTTCGATCTCGGGCACGTGCCGGTGGGTGCCGCCAGTGCCATAGGGGCTCGCATCGCCGAGGACCTCGGCCGCGGTCAGATGCGGCTTGAGCGCCTTGCCGGCTCCGGAGACGCCGTTGGCCAGGACTGCGTTGAGCCCAGCAGGTGCGGCGAGCCCGGCCTGAACGAGCGGGGCGAGCCCGAGGGTCACGGCGGTGACGTTGCAGCCGGGCACGGCGATGCGCTTCGTGTCCTTGAGTGCGTCGCGCTGCTTGGTGCCGCCGGCGGTGAGCAGTTCGGGCAGCCCGTAGGTCCAGGTGCCCTGGTGAGTCGAGCCGTAGAACTTCTCCCAGGCGGCGGCGCTGATGAGACGGTGGTCGGCGGCAAGGTCGACGATGAGCGTCTCGGGACTCGACTGCTCGAGCTCGGCGGCGATTGCTCCGGACTGACCGTGCGGGAGGGCGAGGATGACGACGTCGTGGCCGGCGAGCACCTCGGCGGTGGACTCCTTGACAACGAAGTCGGAATATCGGGCAAGATGGGGTTGATGTCGGCCGAGCGTCTCGCCCACGGAGGAATGTCCGCACACCGTGGTGACGTTGAGATGAGGGTGAGTGCTCAGCAGCCGGAGGACCTCTCCCCCGGCGTATCCGGTAGCACCGGAGACGGCAACCGTAAGATCATTCATATGTATAAATATACCAGCACATTAAATTATATGCAGGAGGCGTGATGACCCAGGCTATTCAGGCGATGCGAGCAGGTGGACCCGAGGTTCTCGAGTTCAATGAGGTCGATACTCCTCAGCCCGGTCCTGGCGAGGTCCTCGTCAACGTCGAGGCCGCGGGCGTGAACTTCATCGACACCTACCGTCGTTCCGGCACGTACCCGATGAGCTACCCGCACATCGTCGGGTCTGAGGGCACCGGTCATATCGCCGAGGTGGGCGAAGGTGTCGAGAGCTTCTCCGCCGGCGATCGCGTCGCCTGGCACGAAGGTCCGGGTTCGTATGCGACCCAGGTCGTCGTCAAAACCGACAACCTGTTGCGCGTGCCCGAGGGCGTGAGCACCGAGGTCGCCGCCGCAATGCCGCTGCAGGGTCTGACCGCGCAATACCTGGCCACGAGCTCGCATGAGATTAAGCCCGGCCATACTGCTCTGGTCCATGCCGGTGCCGGTGGTGTCGGATTGCTACTCACCCAGATCATCAAGCACTTGGGCGGCAACGTCATCTCGACAGTGAGCACCGAGGAGAAGGCTGAGCTGGCGCGCAAGGCCGGCGCCGACGAGGTCTTCCTCTACGGCGAAGGCGTCGACATCACCGCGAAGGTCAAGGAGCTCACCGACGGCGAGGGTGTCGAGGTTGCCTACGACGGCGTCGGCAAGACCACCTTCGATGCCTCGCTCGCGTCGCTTAAGCCACTCGGTTCGATGGTGCTCTTCGGCGGAGCGTCAGGCCAGGTGCCGCCGTTTGATATTCAGCGGCTGAATTCGTCCGGCGGCATCTTCCTGTCGCGGCCTTCGCTGGCTTGGTTCGTGCGTTCATCGGAGGAGTTGGCTAAGCGCTCAGCGATGCTCTTCAACGGGATTGAACACGGCTGGCTGAATTTCCGCGTGGGCGCCACGTTCCCGCTGGCTGAGGCTGCGGATGCTCATCGGGCTCTGGAGGGGCGAGAGACGACTGGCAAGGTTGTGCTGACAGTGTGAGCCAGCAAACTTACGTAGTAAGTGGTGGGTTCTCCACTTCCAACGCCGGAATGGAAAACCCACCACGTGCAGTATCCGAACTGACTTTGACTCGGCCAACTCTGATTGGCAGCGACCAAAAGTTGCTCGTGGTCATGACCCGTGTTCACCCATCCGCAACTGTAACGTTGAGCTTATGCGAGCGATCGATCTCGAGACCCAAGTATTGGCGGCCGTTGAACGGATCCGCAAAGGCGAGAAGACAGAGAACGATCTGATTGAGTGTAAGCGGGCGTGGCCAAGCAATAATAAAGCGCGTCAGCTCGCCGGTAGCCTCAATCGTGCCGCAGGTGACGCGGTGATCTACGTAATAGGGATCGATGAGAAAGACGGTTCAATCCACGACACCTCCGACACTGACATTCTGGATTGGTGGAGCCAAATAGTCGGTCAGTTTGATCAAGTTCCTGCTGAAATGGTTCGACACATTGATGTGCCGATATCTAACGAATCAGTAGTTGGTATCGCTTTTTCGTCGGACCGGGCGCCCTACGTCGTGAAAACTGGAAGTCCCAAGCCAAGCTTGGAGATTCCCATCCGTGAAGGCACCGGAACACGGACGGCACGACGGGATGAAGTTCTACGCATGCTCGCTCCAGCTATACGCGTGCCCGCAGCTACGGTATTGGAATCCAATTTTTCCGCGGTCCATTATCCTCCGCTAGCCTCAGCTGAGAACGCCGCGAATGACTATCGGCGGGAAGAGAGCGTTCACGCATTTGGTACCGCCGATTTCTTCGTGGAGCATGATGGTCGAGATCTCGTCACGTTGCCCACTCACGCTATGGACGGAATCATAGAAGTTGGTGATCTCTCGTTCACGCTCAATGTGACGCCAGATTGGTTTCAGTCCGAGACGAAGGCACCACGAAAAGAATATATCGATCGGCAGCGTGAAGCCGTCTTGATCTCAGGTCCCGGCGTAGTACCCCTGCGAGTAGACGTAGAAGGATTATTGCTCAGCCACAGGAAGTTACTCGAAACCACGAACTCCGTCACTGTTCGGTTGCACCTCGGGATCCTTCACACGAGTAAACCGCTCGTGATCGAAATGGAGTTGAACACTAATCCGAGAGAACACCAACTTCCTGAGGATTTGAATCGATGGAGCGTAAGAGGCAAATAACCATGCAGGATCAGGAAAACGTCACCCATGCCCCTCCGCATCTAGGACGGGGCGCCTTTGGCGGAGGCCTGTTTCGACCAAGGGCGTCTTCCTCATACCAAGTAAGGCACTCGCGAGGAGTACGGTGATTATTGTCGAGAGCGTTCCAGGTCGGCGCGAGCGATTGCATGAGAAGGGCGCGAAGCCACGTGCTGCAATTCGCCCGTGATCGCCCTCGCGACAGGCAAGTCCTGCGGCGATATTTTCGCGCCGTACGACGCAAATAGGAAGATCGTGAGGGTCATGTTCACAGAAAGTCGACTCAGGGGATTCGAGAGGATCCTGACAACAGAGGTCCACGTGTCCGACCTTCTCCAGGAGCTCACCGACCGCGATCCAATGCCGTGGGGAGACATTATTGACATGGTGCCTATCGCCGCTCACCGCGAACACTCGTTCTCGAAGCTGAAAGGGGAAAAGCGCATACAGGGCTCCATTGACCTTCTGCTTGAATCGTCTGACGGCGATGAGGTCGCGATAGAAGTCAAGGTCGCCCACCAATTCCCGGAGAACCAGAGGATTCGTTATGAATCCTCGACCGACGGGGCTCTCGTCATGATCGGCATGGCCGGAGACCAAATGCTCGTCGATAGCTACCCCCGGTGGACCTTCCGCGCCCTCGCCGACGTTTTTGCCGCCTGGTCGGAGTCTTCCAACCAGGTTGCCGCGCTGCTTGCACGAATAGCGGCGGAGACGTTGCGTAGGTGGGACGGCATCATCGACTCAGTCTTCCGCCCCGCCACTGGAGCTGCCAAACTTGACTCGCTCCAGGAAAAGTTCCTCGCGATTCTGGTCTCGCGCCGACTCGAGCACGATCTGAGTAAGTGCGGGTGGCACTCCAGAGCCACCGTCTCCAAGGGGTCGAGCGGACTGGCACTGGTCCAGGGCTTCGCGGCACTCAACGGCGACGAGGACCGGTGCCTGATCGCTGAAGCTCGCTGGGTTGAAGGCCTTCGACAAATAAACTTCCGACTGGGTATCGACTTCTCTCTGGATGAAACTCGAGACACACGCGCCGAGGCGTGGATTCTCGCGAAAGAGATGACCGACGCCATCCGTATCGAGGCCTTCCAACGACACCTCGGCCACGCCCGGCCAGACCTCATGAAACTCGTCACCTTCCGTGGTGCTGGCGGTCGTAACACCCCAAATGACGATGTCTGGCTACCGGTGGTCGAGCGCGGACTCAAGGACTCGTCCAATATTGATGGCGTCCCCGGCCCTAAAGGTGTCCAAGGAACTAGGCAAAACGTAAATCCAGGGTTCGTGGGCGACGGCACCCTGCGCTTTGAGGCGTCCGGCCAGATAAAGTCCGTCGCGGTAGATGCTGTGGACCTCTTAGACCTGATCGACGAGGCGTTGAAGTACCTCTGCTCGGAGTTGCCAGATGGGTACTCGGCTGGCTCACTGGTCTGAGGCGGATCCAAGCTGTACTGCCCATCGAGGTTGGGTAATCGCCTGATGGGTGGCTGGTTTCCGATCGCACTGTGGGGCGTGTGGAGGTTGTACTAATGGATCCAGGCCGGTAGCACTTGACGATACTCACTGTCGTTGTCATTGAATTTCGCGGAGGCCCACCCGTCGGCCAGAGTCCGGTGAAACCGCTCGATCTTGCTATTCGTCTGGGGCCGAAGACCTGAAGATTGCATGGGAACCTGGTCGCGACAACCGCCAACCGCTGAGAAGCATCTTAAACAATTCAGCAGTTTTGACGAACAATATTCACGAACACCAGAAATTGCGGCGGCACAACGTAGTGAACCATGTTGGGCCCAGCATAATCCGGAATGGTCACTTGAGATAATCCGCTGAGCCTACGACGGGCTCGCACCAAATCAGAAGTTTCTCTTCGATACCTCCGAACGCGAAAGTCAGGTCCGAATATCGCGGCGCATCGGCCAAAGCAGATATTTACGCCGCAGCATGAGCAATTGGGGCACGGTTCCGCGCCCCAGCGCGAGCCCAGTTGACTTGCATCGTGGACTTCGTCGACGCATTCGGTGTTGACCAAACGGGTGGAGGCCGACGGACACGAATTCGTCAACGATGCTCTAGCACTCTTCGGTAAAGAGCATGTCAAGCTCACCGAAGGACAACACCCTTCCAGATGTTTTATGTTCGTGCTCTGCTGGGACTTGTACCCTCCAAGATCGTGTCCGATGAGCACCCCGTGATCATTTCAATCTGCCAGTACAAAGTCACTAGCAAAGACACGAGAGCCCTACATACGTTTATCAGGAACTCCTCCCACCGCCACAACTCGGCTGCGTGGATGAAGTCCGTCTTACTCCGCCGCCTACGGCATGCTATCGATTCGACCCGATTGCTCCACGGGCGCTAACCAAAGCACCCTACATTCCTACGCGGCTCACACCGCCAAGCATCGGCACGTCGCTACCTGTTCTTTGTACAGTATTGGCGCTAACGACATCAGTGTTCCAACGAGCAATTTTCGAATTGAGAAGTAGAATCACCAGATCACAACCCGTCTGGACCCGCGTGTTCACCAGCGTCTCGACCGAAGCTGACAGGAATCAGCAGGCAACTCTTACCTACCTTTGTTCAGATGCATCATCAGTTTTCCGAGGACTAACTCTCGGTAGGTGCCAGGGGTGATAGTTAGAGGTGATCCCGAAGGGCGTCGAACCTCCTCCCACAACTTGAGGATCGACTGATTGTGTCCTAGGTTAATCGCTTCTTCACAGCCTTACCCAACGTCTTTTGCAGTTGCTCTCTGACCGACGTCGCGATTAACTCATAACCCGGCATGACGTCCCCACTAGTATCCAACTGCACAAATTGTCCCAGTACAGCAAAGTCAACTCGGCGAAGTTGGTCTACAGTCGCGTCCTCCCAAACTGGAGCAGCCCGGAAACCGCCGCCCAAGATCTCGGCCAACTCGTTACCTATGCGGATCTGTTCAGACTCATTGGCAATATCGAATAAGGCTTCGGGAGCCTCTTGTACGTGCAGACGCATGACGTCATCACCTTCAGTGAGCGCCTCCACCACCGGTAAGAACTCGGCATGGGCCTCTATGTAACCCGTGATGTCACGGAGCAGTTTGCCGGCACCGGTAGATCCCGAGCGCGTTCGACCAGTGGTCGCCTGCATCTCACGCTTTCGCCGGCGAAGTGTGGTTGAGTTTGCCTCTGCAAATGCCTCATCGGCCAGTTGCTCGGGACCGGTGATCCCCGCCGCACGGGCGACTGCCACATTCAGCTCTCGCCACACAGCCACTGCAGAGCTAGTCATCTCGAAGATCTTCGCTCGGGTCGTCTTCCGGTAAGCGCGGTAGGCCTCAAGGACTGCTTTCTTGTCTGTTGTGCTGACCAGTGTCCAATCCAGAGCTACCCAATCCAGTAGGTTTCGCGTTGACAACCAACGAACGCCCTCCACGCCTACTTCACTGCTTCTATACAGGGCAGAAAGCGCTCCAAACACACTCGCGAGGCTGGCGGCGATGAGCTCTTGGTCTGCGGGATTAACTGCTCTAGTCACGGTAATGACGTGGAAATTGTTGTTGGAGACGAATTCATCGTCTGACCACCAGACCTGCGGTTGAAACTGTGGATGGATTCCAATGGCGATTCGCGACCGCCTCCAGTCCGCATGCCACCAAGCTTTTCCTTTCGCCCGGACACTTGGCGAGTCGAGAGCACCTGCACGCTCTACTGCACGGATGTATTTATCCAGCTGCCCGCCTTTCGGTAGAGTCTTCGGGGCGCTAAGCACCCAATAGCCGATGTCGTTGGGGTTGTATTCGCCAGTCTTAGCATCTCCAGGAGCACCGAGCAACGGGGTCAGGTACTTCTTGCTCAACGTAGTCTGGATGTCGAACGCAGTTAGTGACCGACGATCACTTGTCTTTGTCGGCTCCCGGTCCCTCATCTTGTAGAAGGGGTGGCCCAGCTTGTTCCCGCTATAAACGGAGACCTCGCTAGCGGCCCCTAAGCGAACGGCGTTTGCAGCGCCTTCGTATTCGCGGAGAGCATCCGGTATCGTTCCTTCAATCAACGCGTCGCTCTCAGCACCGAGGTTAGAGAGATCGCGAACGACATTCCGCTCGGCAGGTCTTGGAAAACCGGCAACGTTGATTATTTCGCCGCTCACGGGCTCCTTGACATTGACGAACTCGAACTTACCCAAGGCGCCCGGGGCCTGTCCCCGCGGAATCATGAAGAGCGAAATGGGCGCCACACGGGCGTCCGAGAACCAAACATCAGACTCGGTGTGCCATACGGAAATGTCATATTTGTTCCTAGCCCAACGTAGGAGACTGATGTGCTTCTCGTTCTGGAGGATGGAAGCAGGTAGTACCAGTGCGATTCTTCCCTTTGGACTCAGCCAAGCCGCACCCAGCAAAATAAACCAGGCTGCAAGATTCACGTTGTCCGACATCTTGGAAGGCAACACGCTTACTCCGCCGCCTCCGGCGATGCTGGCGAGGTCGCTACGGTACCTAGTTGGACGATCTGCCTTCTCATCATAAGGAGGGTTCCCAAGAATGACGTCAAACTTGTCAGGAAATGGCAGCTTATACGGAGCTCCATTCTGTGGAGTCACGTCCACTGCCGGTTCTCCTGGTCGGATGTCAAAGGCGTCGCGGTTCGAGACTGCAGGGAAGTTATGCCCTTTGTATACGTCGCGTGTAGCGAGATTGACAGTCGACAGTTGGACGGCGAAGGAATCGAGGTCGTTGCCGAAGACTTGGCTGAGCACCTCCTCATGGGTCTTCGATTGTCTGAGTTCGTTGTAAGCCTCAACTAGGAAAGTGCCACCACCCGCGCAAAAGTCGACGACGTGATCATTGGCCTTCTGAACACCCCATCGGGTCATTGCCCGAGCAAGACGGGACTGTGTGTAATGCTGGCCCATATCTTGTCGGCGGTCCGTCGAAATGAGCCTTTCAAAGATGACCCCAATAATTTCGGAGTTGATCTCCGCGAACTTGACTCCGTCGAGAACCGAGAAAAGCGAAAGCCACAGTGCTCGAAGCGAATCACTCTCGATGCTCAGAACAAACCTGGCCCCTTCGGAAAGAGTGAAGATAGTCTCGTAGTCACCTGTGATCCGCATAGCCTCGTCGAGATTCTCAAGAAAAACATTGAGCATTGCCTGAGAGGTGCTTGGATTGGTCCCTTTGAGGATCGGCTTCAGCGAGAAGTTTGGCCGCACCGTCTCGTAGAAGAGGCCAGAAGTCAGAATTTCGGCCGTTGCCTGTGCGACGAAATATCGTGCCACATCGGTTTTGGTGAGGTCGAAGTCGCGGTCTTTGGCCTCGTCAAATACCTGCTGCGGCAGTGCCATGCGGCCCAGGCGGTCCATGAACTCGGGTAATGCGTCACTGACAATGGCATCGGTTGAGGATTTGAAAATTGTGAAGTATGCCTCGTCCTTGCCGGCTACAGTTACCGGTGCATTCAGGGTCCGAGCTACATTCAGTTGGCGGAAAAAGTCTGTCAAGCCCGGGCGCATCAACGCCTCACGTCGTATTTGCGTCAGATTAGCCCACCAATCCTCGACAAGGGTTTCCTTCTCGTCCGCCAGTGCTACCCGGTCCCCGGCAACCGTCGCAAGATAATCGGTGCCGTCGTACGCGTCGACGTCGAAGAAGGCAATCTCCAGGAAGTTTGTGGTGAAGGCAAATCGCCCGCCCTTCCGCTTGGCTTTGTCCAGAGCATCTGTAACCTCGGACTCGACAAATGCGTGGAGACCCTTCACCGTCTCTGGCCGCTTCGCTTCGCCACTTACCAGAAGTTCTCTATTGCCGTCTGCCCGTCGAACTTCGACGTCCGGACGCTTGCGGGTGCTCTTGTCGTTAGTCTCAACAATCCACTCGATCTCAAAGCCCAGAACTTCAAGGCCGACTTCTTCGGCTACCTCCTTAAGATCGGACAACATTCCGACCTCATTGCGTCCGGTGGACAGTCGCTTGGCCATGGGGCACCTTTCCTTTCTTGCAAGCGTTGTCAGCGCTAGTTTGTATCGGACGACTCCGAGTTCTCCGTGTTGGCTTCTTCGGCGGACATGTTCAGACTTTGTTTGCCGTAGAGCATCATGTTGTAGTGGGCCTCGTGCCGTGCCTCCCTAAATACCCGTCGGAAGACATCGAGATAAGTCTGCAGCGAAGCCGGGCCAGGTGAGTAGTGAACGTCTTCAAAGACGGAGTGTGAGCCTTCGTTAACCCAGGTGAACAGGGAACGGAGGACGGGTCGTTCAGACGCTGTCAGCAGCGGAACCAGTTCCTCCTCCCAGATGCCATTGCCCATAATCCTGAAGTAGCTCTCCAAGATCCGCCTTAAGATGTTTTCGAGCCCGACGATACTCGTCTGTTCGCCATCGACGGCCCGTCTAACTTCGCCCCAGAGCCGCTGGTATTCCGTGGTGATTGGATTTTTGGAGTGGGGCTCGATATCACTTGGCGCCGAAAGGTGCTTGCGAATGACGTAATAACCGCGTCCAGCTTCAGAATCACCGTGTCTAAGATGGGTGATTTCCTTGTGGAAGTAGACGTTGTGGGTCAGCAGTATGACCTGACTGATGCGATCCTGACCAGACAGCGCGCGGTTAATGAGGTTCCGCACTAATGCACCGACGATAAATAGCACGTCGCTGTCGAGGCTCGAGATCGGATCGTCGATCACTGCGATGGTGCGGCCGGCACCCTCGGCAGGTTCTCGCCCATCGAGCCGATAGAAGTAGTAGAGGAATGCTATGAACGTTCTCTCCCCTTCGCTCAGGGACCGCTCGTGTAGTGCGACGCCGTCTCGGGAAAGCATGTATCCGTCTTGGAGTTCTTTGGATTCGACGATCTCGAAAGAGGTGAAACCCGACCTTCTCAGGAGGTGGTTGATCTGGTGGATGACAGGTTTTGACGACTCGACTGATCGTTGCAGGTCGCGGACTTCCTGGTCGAGCCTCTGAAGTTCTTTAGCTGCACGATCCGCCCTTCCTTGAGTCACGTCTACGCCGGTCTGGAGCCCTGGTGCTTTGCGTCGGTACTTAGCAAGTTCATCTTTCAAAAGCACTTCACTGAGATAGCGCCAACATCTCGTGACCAGTTTGGGCCGTTCGCCGCGTCGCGACTGAACTAAACGGTTGTGATCCCGAATCTTTGTGTTGGCCTCGTCGATCACTGAGTTAAGAGCATCAACCTGCTCATCAATCGCGTAGAAGGTAACCTTTTCAGAAGGCGTGCGTTCTTTTTTGTCGATCTCAGCCAGATTCCTGGTGATTTTCACCTTCAGGGCCGCCCTAGCGTCACGGTAGCGCACCGGATCCAACTGGGCTTTGGCATCCTCCCCGTATACGTTCTCAGCCTTCGTGACGTTGTCGGCCCATTCACGGAACGCCGAGGCGAAGGCATCGCGTTTCTCGATCTGGGCGGCGTAGTGGTCGTCAAACATCGTGGCGAGTTGGACAGCGAGATCCTTAGGAGCCTCCTGCTGACAGAATGGACACAGCCCGTTCGCATCACGTAGATACCCTCGGCCTTCAGACACCCAGTCACTGTTCCCGAGTCGTTCCACAAGCTCACTAAGTGACACCTCCGAACTCCCCACGACCTTCTCACCCAGCAGGGCATGGCCGTCGTGAACTTCGGCAGTGAATAAAGGAACTTGTGACAACTCGTAGCGGGCAGTGGCGTCGTCTGCAAAGATCGCCTCAGCATCCGCGAGTAGTTCATCGATCGTCGGAGGTGTAATGTCATCGGACGGCTCGTCCATTGAGAGCAACTCTTTTAGAAGCTTCTTGCTATCATTGCCTATGCCTCCCCGGCCGGTGAAGGCAGAAGTCAAGGCACCGTGTTCGGCGATCATAGCTTTGTACTTGGTCCACGCAGCGCTCTTGAGGTCGTCGTTTGCGATGTCCTGCTTCGTCGTGGCATCCGTGAGACTGTGTTTGGCTTGGTCCAGCTTGTCGTGGGCCCGTTGCCGTTCTCCTCCATCCTTCTCGATAGCCTCGAGTCTCGCCTCAGCATCCACGCTCGACTCTCCGAGTACGAAAACCCCGGGGATACGACTTGATTCGCGCAGTACCTGGTCCACAAAGTCTCGGTTGTAGACTGTGATCGCCATTGGAACCGAATCATTCCAGTCGTGCGCAATGTCGAGGGACTCGTCGCCTGCGAAAGCACGACTGATCGTCGTCTTTCCTGAGCCATTCGAGCCAAAGAAGAAATTCACGGGTTGAAGCCCGGTAATAGTTAGCGGGAGGTCACCAAAGCACACGCCCCCAGTGAGCCGAGTCTGTTGCAACATCAGCGACCCTCCGAATGGAGCCTACGGGGCGTCCCTCCATGCCTTAAACGCTCGCAAGTCGAAAGCTCAAGGAGGACTACCCAACGAACGGTGTCTCCAGATACCCTCAGTGTCATTTCCCTGTGCTCCCAACCTGTTAAGAAGAATGCGATCATCCCGGGGGTCGATCCGCACGCTTGTAGCCTATACTTTTTCTATGCCCAAGGATCTAACCGATATACCGGAATTTCACGGCATCGTCAGTCCCAAGACACCACGACTCTGGTCACCAGGTCTTCAAAGCGTCTGATGCTGACCCACTTCAGCGATCTAGCCGCAATCTCTGCCAGCGAATTAGGTAGGGGCTGTCCGGTCACAATTGCGCTCGCAAGAAGCAATTGTTCGCGTCGCTCGTATGCGTCGCGCCACGTAGCATGCGCCGCGCTCGAGCTTCCGGATACGTCACTTTCGTCATAGCCAGGCAGAAGCCGAGGTTCTAGATTCACCGCAGAATCATTAAGAAGCGCATCCACAACTGCCCTCGGCTCGCGGAGATCGTTTGCTTCAGACTCCCCGCCTTCATCCAGCACAAGAATTGCCAGGTGGAGTGCATCAGCGTAGATCCAAGCTGCTTCCTCAAGTAACTTGGGTATCAGATGTATTGACTGCTCCTGCAAACCAAACGAGGCATCCTCAAACGTCGTGAGAAAGTTGATCTCAGTCTCGAGTTGCGCCAGCTGGCGCCGCAAATGCTCCTTGTCAATACTCCGTTTTACATCCACAGCGAGCAGTTCGGACAATCGTGGATTGGCTTCCGTCCCGATGGCGTGAGCAGATGTCAGCACTGACCTCGTGTGTGCGCGGAACTCAGATTTCCGCGCAGCCTGGTAACTTTGGAGTTCCCTCTCTACGCGCTCAGCGGGCTTGATCGACCTACCGAGGGCTCCGTCGAACTTGCCGGACGAGATCTCACCGGACTGAGCGAGAAGGAAGCGAGTCAGATGCGACTGCATCAGATGGGCTTCATCTTCCAACAGAGCTATTTCCTGGACAACCTCTCCATCAGAGACAACATCCTGCTTCCCACGCTCAAGGCTGCGGGTACAAAAGATCGCAGCGTCCCAGGGCGCATCGATGCTCTGATGGAGAGGTTCGGAATCAGTCATATTGCGAACCATGGAATCACCGAGGCATCCGGGGACCAGTTGCAAAGAGCCTCAATCTGCCGCTCGCTGTCGGTGGGATCTCAGGTGCTCTTCGTCGATGAACCCACAGGTGCCCTCAACTCTTCGATGACGGAAGACGTCATGGACGCCATCTCCTCCGTCCATGAGGATGGCACGACGATCATCATGGTCACCCATGATCCCGTGGTGGCGGCTCGCGCCGATCGTGTCATCTACCTTCGGGATGGGGAACTAATCGACGAACGGCCCCTTTCCGGTATCACCGAAACGGAGACTCGGTCGAAAGAGGACGAGCTGCAGAGCTGGCTCAGCGCCAACGGTTTACGCCCGCCCTGCAGAAATATGCGGACTTCTTCGGCTATTTAGAAGTTTCCCTCGCTACATCGAATTCTTCATGCTGCAATGTCTTTGGGACAGCCGCGCTTCACGGATTGAGTTTCACCATCACTTCGATGACTTCATGACCCCAGCTCGATGACCTCACGACTCCAGCGGTCCCTAGGCCACCTGGGACTCTCACCAACTAATTGCAGGCGAATAACGAATTCACGCGAGCGAGAACTCGTCGCACCCGCCGAAGCGGCGAACCGCCACTCACTCCTCCACCCGCTCAACCTTCCCAACTAGGAACACGTACGACAACACACCCACGATGGTAATCGCAGCCATGTAAACAAACGCTGGGGCAAAGTCGATGTCGGTGACGAGGAAGCCGATGACGATCGGGGTGGCGATCGAAGAGAGGTTGCCGATGAAGTTGAACATGCCTCCGGTCAGACCGAGCAGCCGTTCCGGCGCCAATGCAGACACCAACGACCACGTGATCGAGGCGAACCCGTTGCCGAAGAACGCGATCGACATGAACACGATGACCAACGCAGTCGACTCCGTGTAGTTCGCTCCGAGCATGAACACTGTCAGCGCCAGGCCGATGATGATCGGCAGCTTGCGGGCAGTGCCCAGCGTCAGTCCCTTCTTGACCATGAGGTCCGAGACCCACCCGGAAAGCAGTACGCTGACCAGGGCGGCGATGAACGGAAGTGATGCCATGAAGCCCGACTCGATGTAGTCCATGCCGCGGTAGTCGACGAGGTAGGTGGGGAACCAGGTGAGGAAGAACCACAGGGTCGAAGTCAGACAGAACTGGCCGAGGTAGATGCCCCACAGCTTCCGTCTAGAGAGCACCACCTTCACATCCGACCACTTCAGCTTCGGCTTGGTCCCCTTCGTCGTACCGGATTCGACATCGACCAGTCCCCCACCGGAGGCGATGAGATCGATCTCAGCCTGGTTGGCTCCCGACTTGTCACGCGGCTCGCGATAGACGAACCACCAGATAGAAGCCCAGATGATGCCGACGACACCGGTGAGGATGAACACCCAGTGCCACGTGAGCACCGTCTGCAGCCAGGACAGCACGGGGGTGAGCAGCGTCAGGCCGATGAACTGCCCCGAGGTGTAGAAGGCGATGACTCGTCCGCGCTCACGCTCCGGGAACCACGCCGTGGCCACCTTGTTGTTGATCGGGTATGCCGGAGCTTCGAACCCGCCGACCAAGAGCCGGAGGATGATGAGAGCGACGAACCCGCCGGACATACCCATGAACAGTGTGGCCAGGGACCACAGCACGAGGCAGGAGGCATAGAGCACCCGCGGCCTCACCCGGTCGACGAGCCACCCGCCGGGCAGCTGCATCGCGGCATAGGTCCACCCGAATGCCGAGAGCAGAAGTCCCTGCTGGCCCGTGGTGAGATCGAACTCCTGGGACAACGCCGGCATCGCGATGGACAGGTTGGCCCGGTCCATGTAGTTGATGACGACGGTGATGAAAAGCAGGAGCGCGATGATGTAGCGCATCCGTGTCGG
This sequence comes from Brevibacterium sp. CBA3109, assembly GCF_040256645.1. Classification (NCBI taxonomy): domain Bacteria; kingdom Bacillati; phylum Actinomycetota; class Actinomycetes; order Micrococcales; family Brevibacteriaceae; genus Brevibacterium; species Brevibacterium koreense. The sequence goes on from NZ_CP158281.1 coordinate 2,213,603, forward strand.
CCGCGTGGCCGTGTGCTCAGCGATTTTCGTCATGAGCTGGTGTCTCCGATCTCTGTGGCGGCGCTGTCTACCCGAATCGGGGCACGCAGCAGAAGCAGATAAGCGATCCCCGCGATCACCGCAACAACGGCGCCGAGGACGAATGGAATGAGGTAGGAGCCCGTTGTCGTCACCAGCACGCCGGTGAGCCAGGGCGAGAGCGAGCCGGCGAAGTAGCCGCCGAAGTTCTGGATGGACCCCAACGATGCGACACGACTTCCGGTCACGACATCAGCGGGAATCGACCACCCCACGGCACTCAGTGCTCCGCAGAAGAACAGCGCCAGGCTCATCGCCGCCAGTTGCAAAGCGAAGTGGCCGGTGGTGACTCCGACGAGAATCGAACAGATGGCGAGCGCCCCACCGTAGACTGCAGCGATCCGCCGCTTGCAGGCAAGAGGCGCCAGATGAGCCCGCATCCTCGAGTACTTCGTGGTGAACCAGCCGCCGAGGATTCCGCCGATGCCGCCGACGGCGAACGGGATCGCCGTGTACCACCCAAGCTCCTCGTCAGCGACGGAATAGATGTCGCCCAGCATCAGCGGGAGGAAAGTCACGAAGATGTTGAGGGTCCACACCACAGCGACGAATCCCAGCACCATCGCCCAGGTCTGTGGCTTGGTGAAGAGACGCAGCCATGGGATGTGGCCTGTCGGAGCGTTGTTGTCTTCTTCTCTCGCTCGGATGTGTTCGAGTTCAGCCGCTGAGACCCTGCGGTCGTGTTCCGGGGAACGATAGAAGACCCAAAACCCAACCGCCACGATGATGCCGAGCACGCCGAGGATGACGAACATGGCACGCCACCCGAACCCGAGGATGAGGAAGGTGAGAATCGGTGGTGCCACTGCCGGGCCCCATTTGCTTCCCGAGTCGTAGACTCCGACTGCCGCTCCACGTTCTCTCGGCGGAAACCATTCGGAGACGATCTTCGCCGAGGTGGGTGAGACCGGGGCTTCAAAGACGCCCAGCAGGACGCGTGCAATCATGAAGTGCCACAGGTGGTGGCCGAATGCCATGACTGAGGTCTCCAGCGACCAGAAGCCCAGTGCAATGACGTAGACCGGCTTTACGCCAAGTCGATCAGTCAGCCATCCGCCGGGCAGCTGGAAGCACGCGTACGTCAGGGAAAACGGCGTGCCCAGCAGCCCGATGTCGGCAGCGGTCAGCCCCAGTTCGTCGATCATATGCGGGGCTGCGATCGACAACGACGATCGATCCATGTAGTTGATCATCATCGCTGCCAGCAGCCAGCAGCCAGCCGAGGATCCACCACCGGGCTCGCCCCGGCGAGGCAGCACGACGTTGCTTTGTCACTGCAGTCTGTGAGTTCATCCTTGAACGTCCCTCTCTCTTACCGAATCCGGCTACTCACCATTCCGCGAAGGAGCCGTCGCTGTGACGCCAGATGGGGTTGCGCCAGCGGTGTCCCTCAGCGGCACGTTCGATGACGTATTCCTCATTGACCTCAATGCCCAGCCCAGGCCCGGACGGGATGTCGATCATGCCGTCTTCATAGTTGAAGACCGCGGGGTCGGTGACGTAGTCGAGCAGGTCGTTGCTCGTGTTGTAGTGGATGCCCAGGCTCTGTTCCTGGATGAACGCGTTGTAGCTGCCGGCATCGACCTGCAGGCAGGAGGCGAGCGTGACATCGTAGGCTTCGGCCATCATCGCGATCTTCCGTGTCTCGGTGATGCCTCCTGCGTGGGAGACGTCCGGCTGGATGATGTCTACAGCACCGGAAGCGATCACCTCGCGGAAGCCCCAGCTGGTCATCAGCACCTCCCCCAACGCTGGATACCGGCGGTACAAGTTGCGGTAGAAAGCCGGGAATCACTGCGGCATCTTCCTGTATGAGTGCTCCTGTCTCAGCACGATGACGAACTTCTCAAAACCTGCCCGCTGGGCCTCACTTAGTGCGGTTCCACTATCCTCGCTCACCGCGCCATCGACGTTCACACGCCCATCCAAGTGAGCCAGCGGCAAGAGCGCAGGAATCGGCGAGGACGCACGAACACAGGCCATCAGATCATCAGGTCATCCATGTGCGGCATGTCTTTTCGCGATCGCACGACCTCGTCGCTGGATCTCACGTCGAAGGCTATGACGCGCATGTCGGCAGTACTCGATTGGAACGAATCTCATTCGAAAGGCAGGGCCCGGCCTGGTCGCGCCCGCCAACTTAGTGAAGATGTCTCATGCGAGCAGATTGTTATTGATTCTCATTCACCGGTTCCGCACCATGACACGAATTCTTTAGGTTCCATTCACCGAGTCCGGAGAAACGTTCTGACCGCGATCACGGTGCTCAACAACGGCAGGTGCACGAGCACCCGGGAGGGACGTCCTACGAGTGGCCCAATCGCGCGTGAATAAGTCTCTAGCTGCCCGAGGTAGTTCTCGCGGACATGACCGATGGGGTCGGTGCCTGGATAGCTCTTGTGATCGACGAGAACGTGCTCGCCGGTCGGGAGCTTCAGCAGAGTGTCGATCCACCCTTCCATCACTTGTTCGCCATCGTTACGCCAGGCGATCGGCTGCTCGGTGAGCACCTCGGCGCCGGGGAACGTTGCCTCGATCCACGCGGTCCAGCGTCGACCGATCTCGACTAGTACCTCCGCCGAGAGAACTGTGCCGGCATTCCACCGGTCGAGAATTCGTTCAGCGGCCTCGCTCGCTGCCGCCTCAGGCAAGGATGCCAACGGCAACCCAAGATAGGCATGCACCGCATCACCGATGCGGTCCGAGTCCTTCCCGCCCTTGTCGACGAGCGGCTCCCCCAGGTTCGCCAGGACACTCACCTCGGCATCACTGCCCGCTGACCCAACGCGGCTGGCAGTGAAGTGGGCAGGAGGACCGACAACCTCCTGTGCGAGCCGGCGCACTGGGATATCGGTAAGGGCGTAGAAGGACTGCGGTGGTGGCACCGTCTCTTGTGGAGCTTCGGAAGAAACTGGATATGCACCGATTCGGATCGGCAGACTTGTATGGACTGACTCGCTTCCGATTCCTGTTGCACGACGATTCGCGATCCGCACCTCCCCTGCTTCATTGGCAGCGGGAGTTGAATCATCGCCGATTTCCGGCAGATCCCAGGTCAACAGCTCCTCATCGGCTGCCGCGCCGAGCACATTGTTCTGACCGGTGGGATCACCGAAGGCCATGATGCTGTGGCATTCGGCTCGGGTCAGGGCGACGTAGAGCAGGCGTGCTGTCTCATTGCGTTCAGATTCGGTGCTGCGACGTACCGTGCCGGTCTGCGCCAACCGTTCCTTTAACGGCCCGTAATTGCTGAGGATTCTCGGCAACAGCCGCAGGGATCGGTTCGCGAGGGGACGCCTGGCGTCGAAGACCGGAGCCTTCTCCACAGTGACCTCGCGGTGGCCGTAATCCTTGGCACCGGAGATTCCCACGATGACGACCGGCCACTGCAGGCCCTTCGACTGGTGCATCGTAGTCACGAGCACGGCATCATGAGCTGTCGTCTGTTCGTATGCTCGTGCAGCCTCGTCGAGGTGTTCGAGCAGTCCTGCCGGTGTCACCGGCATCCGTGTTTGGTGAGAGGCGTCCTCGTATTCCGCGGCGATCTGGCTGAGCGCATCGAGGGTGGCAAGCCTCGTCTCCGGGGTCGACCACGCCTTGATCCGCTGTGGCAGGTCAAGGGCATCGATGACGGCGAGCAGCAGCTCGACCGATGTGTGCTGAGAAGCATGAGTTGCCAGCTCTGCCAGTGCGGCGAGCGCGGGATCGGACCACCAGGTTGCCGGTTGAGTCCGGCGCTGCTGCTTGTCGGTGATGTGTACGGCGTCGTCGAACCACGTGTCATGGCTTTCGTGATCTTCCAGCAGCGTAACGAGTTCGGCGAGCGCAACGCCGTCCTCGGGATCGACGACGGCGGCCAGGCCGGCGGCAACGAGCTGGCCTTCCCTAGTCGCGAGCAGATCCGTGGTCGAACCGACGGCGGGGATTCCTCGCGTGTGGAGCTCGTCGACAAACCTCTCGACCTGAGTGTTCGTGCGCACGAGGACAGCGATGTCACCGACGCCGACGTCACGGCCCGGCAACTGTGGTGAGCGGGAGAGGAAGTCGACAACACCCTCGGCAATTGCCTGCACCATTCTGCTGTTCGAGCGTGTGGCCCCGCCCTTGTCAGTATTCGGCACCCAAAGCTCACGGCCACCGATCGCTCGGTGGGCCTGGCGCTGGGGCGGAACGCTGAGGACGACTTCTCCCTCGGGCTGTTCAGCGAAGACCGAACTGAAGATCGCATTCGACAGTTCCAGCGGCGGGTCGGTCGACCGCCATGACGCGCCGAGGTTCTCCGTCGTCGCCGTCCCCAGTTCGGTCTCTCCATCGATGAGGGCGGAGAAGACGTCGTTCATCAGCTCCGGGTCCGCCCCACGGAACCCATAAATCGCCTGTTTCCGATCTCCGACCCAGACGACTTCGTCGACGAGTTCGGCCAGTTCCATAAAGATCGCCAGCTGGATCGGCGAGGAGTCCTGGAACTCATCAACCGCCAGCAGCCGGAACCGGGAGGCGACGGAACGCCGAACCCGATCGTTCCTCCGCAGCAGGTCGAGGGCACGGACCTCCTGGTCGACGAAGTCCATGACTCCCAGCCGGTTCTTGTGCTCCTCATAGGCGCTCAGTGAAGCGATCGCAGTGTCGATGACGAGGCGAATGAGGGCCTCGACATCGTCGCGGAAGGCAGCGTTGGCCAACAGTTCACCGGTGACAAGAGCGGCACTCGATGGCTCGAGCACCTGCTTGGGGACCTTGCCCGGCTCTTTTCCGCCAGGGGCCTTCGGGTATTTCGCTTCGGCGACCTTGGCCCACGTCGACCAGGGAATCCGTGCGAAGGGATCGTCAGCCTCGGTGTGGGTGTCGAGGTCGCGGAGGAAACGGTCAAGGGTGATGATGCTGCCTTCGACGTTGCCGATGCTTCCCTTGGCCACCGTCACCCGTGGCTCCACTGTCGGGTCAGACTCTTCGCCTTGGGCCATGCGTAGTGCACCACGGAGCTCGTCGATATCGCTGGCCAAGCAGTCTCGCCAGGTTTGTCGACCATCACTCCGTCGCTCGGGCAGCGCCGAGAGGAAGAGCCCCGCCGAGGCTTCTGCGGACTCTCGCAGTTCTGCCTCGCCGAGGTGGTTTGCCCGTGCGGCTGCGGCGACGGACTTGACGAGATCGGACCACACGACGGGACCGTGTCCCCACTGGTTGGCCTCACCTGGGCTGCCATTGTGACCGGTGCGCAGAAGAAGATCCCGGTGGGTCGCCTCGGCGCCGGCAATGACGTCATCAACGGCCGCGGTGAAGACCATTGCCTGCTCGGTCTCGTCGAGCACGCGCAGCTCGGGAGAATACCCGGCATCGATCGCGTAATCGGTGACGAGCCGGCCGGAGCACGAGTTGATCGTCCCGATGAGTGCCGTGCCGATCTCCTCAGCCGCGGTAATGTTCCCGTCGTCGAGGAGCCGCTTCTGTGTCTTCTCAACCAGATCCGCTGCGGCACGAACCGTGAAGGTGGTTGCGATGACCTCGCTGGCCCGCAATGGGGTACCGCCATCGGCGGGTTTGTCCGTCAGCCGCGCAGAGAGAACCTCGGTGAGTTTGTAGGTCTTTCCCGAACCGGCCGAGGCGGTGATGACGTGAACGCTCATGAGTGGTCTCCAGCGATGCCGTAGATGAGGTTGAAGGCACTGAATGTCTGCGGTTTGTCGATGAAGAGTCGGCCCTCTTCGCCTATCGCCTCTTTGATCGACTTGATCGCTTTGCTCAGTTCCGTGTTCTTCTCCCCCGGTCTGATGCCGAAGTCGGCGTAGACATCGGCACTCAGCGATTCGAAGCGTCCAGTGGCGATCTTCGTCAGGGCGTCTTCGACGGAAGCCTCAATGCGCGACCACAGGCCAGTCGGGTCCCCGCCGAGGTTGGCCCCACTATCATCCGTCTCGCCTGATCCGCCGGTGTAGTCCGGATCAAGAGCGGAGCCGGTGGAGACGAAACGACCCTGCTTGAGCAGGAAGTAGGCGGTCATCGGGTTCCCGTCGCCACTGCCTTCGGCCGTGTGGGAGTAGACGCTCAGCTGCACGGCTTCGCCGTCATCAACCATGTTGCGGTATCGCTTGCCCGAATTCGCCCATTTGAGATCGATGATCACGGGGCGGGCATCGTCGATTGCCCCTTCCAGGTCGCGCATTCCACCCAACTCCACGGTCCAAGGCGCGCCATCGGCGGTGAGCTCCCATACGTGGGTGAAGGTTGTCTCAGCGCCGGTGAGGGTGATGCCGCGTTCCTGCACAGTGGTGAACATGGTTGCCAGTGAGGCCAGCACGGTGGAGCGGATCGTCCCGAGCCGAGCTTTCTGCCCAGGAAGGAGCAGCTCGGAGGCGAAACGCGGAACGAACCGGTCGAAGATCTCAGTAATCTCCCGGGCTGACGGGACTGCCCCATCCGCCGGTTCTCCCCTGCTGACGAGTTCCTCGACGATTGCGTGAACGAACGTGCCGATCATGCGATTGCCGGTCGGAACGTCGAAGGAGAAGCCGCGTTTGATACCGAGGGCGCGCTCCAGTGTCCAGCCCAGTGGGTCGCTGAGCAGCTGTTCGATCTGGGTGAAGGACAGCCTTTCGGGAAGGAGATGGGTGAAGTCGCCGTCCAGGGAACGAGAAACGGTGCTCGGCGGGGTGATGGTCTGTGCAGCCACCTCGTCGAGGGGTGCAGCGACCTCACCCAGTCTCCAGGTTCCGGTTTCATGCAGTGTGGAGACCGGGCGGGTGATTGAGGCCTCGTCGAGGACCGCATCAACGCCCGTGGTGGTGAATCGTTCGGGATGGGTGACGGCGATGTCCTCGGCCAAACGGGAGAGGGAGGGAGGCAGCGACGTCTCCTGGCCGCGAATGCGATCGGGGCAGAAACAGATCACCGTGGCCGCCGTGCGAATGCCACGCAACGCAGCGGCTTGGTGGAGGCGTTCCCTTTCGGTCGCGGTCGAGATCCGAGCGCCGGCGAGGGATAAAGCATTGGCCTCCTCGGGATCCCACACTTCAGTCTCATCGCCCTCGCTGCGGTGAGAGGACCACCAGAGGATCGTGTCGCTGTCGGCTGGAACTTCGGACGGATCGGAGACCACTGTCCACTTCGCCGCGATCGCCTCTGCGGTGGTGTGTGATGGTGTGGGCGCGCAGGCGTCGGCGATGTCGAAGAGCTCACGGACGCGAAGTTCTTCTGCAGGCAGGTGGGCCAGCGCCTCACGGAACGAGTCGACGTGGCCGGCGGCCCCCGTGATGAAGGCTTCGACCCTCGTGCTGTCTGGCACCGTGTCGTCGGGGCGGTGCGAGAGTGCGCGCAGACGATCTGCAAGCCAATTCAGCGCTGGATGGAGTGTTGTGAGAACGAGGAGTTCGTTGTCGATGACCGGTGGTGTCAGACGGATGAGGCTGTCGATGGTGTGTGCGGTCTCTGCTGCCTTTGCTCTGGTTTCAGGTGCCGCGGCGGCTCGGTCCTGGAGGTCGCCCAGTGCTGACATCCAGGCAGAGTCGGGATCACCGGAGATTCCCGGTTCTTTTGTCAGCGCGCTCAGGAGCGCAGTGGAGACCGAGCGGGGAATGAGAGCCTTCGCCGGTGATTCCGCGTCCGGGGTACCGAAGGAGAGGTTGAGGAACTCCGCGACGCGACGAATATCGGTAGGTGGCAGAACGGCGCTGAGGAAGACCGGCAGGACCTGTCCGGCCGGACTCGTTGCCGAGGAGCGGGGAATGCCGAGTGTCGGGGTGCCTCGGCGAGAGAGTTCGTGGTCGAGGATGCTGGTGGAGTCTCCGGCGATGATGCAGAGCTTGTCGTGGTCAGAGGTGTTGGACAGCCAGCGCGCGGCCGCCTCGGCGGTCGACCATTCATCTGGCCCGCGGACGATGGTCAGCTCGGGCACTCCGGACTTTGGAGCTGCCTCGGTGATCGTCACGCCTGCGGCGTCCAGGACTTCGAGGATGGTCTGCCATGTGTTCGGGAGATCGGTCGCTCGGTCCTGCAACTCGATCGTGTCGATGCCCAGCGGCCAGCTCGAGCCATGCTGGCGGAGGAGAGTGAGAACTTCGCGCAGATCATCGGCCCTGCCGGGTGCGAGATTCGCGCTCGAGTCGTGGGTTGGTCCGAGGCGCACTAGTCGTTCCACCGCGGCCAGAGCGTCGAGTCGTGGGTGCTCGGTGTAGGTCTCACCGTCTGGGGTCGGCTGCCAGCCGGCTTCGACGGCATCATCACGGAGTCGTAGAAGATGGTGGGCGGTATTCCACGGATCGTCGGCGAAGGAACGTTGATACCAAGGGTGATCGGCCTCGGCCATGAGCGATCGGTACTGTGCAATGCGGATCGGACGGTTGACGCTCGGACGTGTTGTCCCCAGCCGGGTCTGCAGGACGCCGAGAAGGCCGAGCGGACCTGTGACGACCGTCGTGCCGGTGCTGCGATCCGACGCCCATGGCGCCCTGTCGAAGTTCCACCCGAATTTGATGCGCATCGTTACTCCTCCCCACCACACTGATCACGACAGTAGTAGGGTGGTGCGGTTTCACCAAACGGGGTCGTTGGAGTGGGCAGATGCAGCCGGAACGCTGTTGAGCGTATCCCCGCGGCCTCATGTCAGAGGTCAGATGTAGCGTTAGCGGCAACCAGTTTCCAAGAGAACGGATTGAAGCATGGCTGTCACCGAAACCGAAATCAAGACCTTGGTCGAATACTGCGAAACCCACCTCGGCGATCCACACCTTTGGACAACGCCGGACGGCTACCCGAACAGCCTGGCGCTGTGTATTATCGATTCTCTCTATTCCACGGGTTCTCATTACTCGTCAGTTGTCAACGTGATCGAACGATACAAAGCGTCAGGTGGAGAACGGGATGGAGCGAAAGCTCTCGCAGACTCGATCCGGAACGCTGGTGGCGCACGGAAGTGGGCAACGTCGATCGCCCACAATCTCAAACCTGCTCATACTCGGCCGGGCGCGCCGTTGAAAGCTGAGATCATCGAACAGGCGACCGAGCTCATGAGCAAACTCGAGATCGATACGGTTCCCGACCTGGTCTCCCAAGTGAAGGACAGCCCGCTCGACAATGGTGTTCTGCGCGAATGGAAGCGGCTCCCCAGCCAAAGCTCCGGTGTGACCTATAACTATCTGCTCATCCTGGCGGGCATGCCCTCCGTCAAACCTGACCGAATGATTCTCCGATTCCTTGCGCACGCTCTGGGAGAACAGACTGAGCTTGACGGGCAGCGGGCGGTCGAGCTGATCACAGAAACCGCGAAGACGATGAATGTCGATCCTCGCGCTCTTGACCACATTGCGTGGAGAGCAGCGTCGGGGCGGGAGCTTGTCGACTGACATTCGGCTCTCGATGTTGCTCGCTCCTATGACGTCCAGGTTACGCGCCCATTGGTACTTGCACCAAAGGACCGCCCGTACAGCCTGGGCGAGGCCAAAGACGTCCAGGCCGCCTAGGCATTGACAGCCAGCTACCCGGCAGCTTCCACGAGATCACATAAGGGGTTGCGCCCATCAGTGGAGGAGGACGACAGCGATGCAGATATTCCGAGTGAACTCGGAATATCTGCATCCACAAACGCAAAGCGGAAGCTGTAATTGCGAATGAACTGCTTCAACGCATTCTATGATCTTGGACAATAGTTTGGAGCAAACCGGCTCTTCCCAGATGAGGGTGTAGGTCGGCCGGGCGCGTCGGTCCGCAGATAGACGTCGAGATCTCCCGACGACGGAGGTTCCTACGCCATCCATCCGAAAGACCTCGACGTGTCCGACGCTACCCCGCCGGCCGGCTTCGGCCGCCCTGACCTGACCGCCTTCGCGTCTTATCCCAATCGACTCTGATCGGGTCTGCTGATCCTCTCGACGAGAACGCAGCGACATCACAGCCACCCAACCCCGACCGTCCGGGAAGCCGGGACACGTCACATGGCCTGTGCTGCGGGCGTGTCGAGTGGGTCGTCCAGGGGCGACGCAGGAGCGTCGACGCGACGTGCTGAGAGCTGGTTCCAGTCGAGCACTAGCACACCGGCTACAGTCATGGCGATAGGTCAGGAACGGCGTCGCTCCCTACGCAGGAGGGAGCGCAGAGTCTCGGCGTTCGCGTAGCCGACCCGTAGCGCGATCTCGGCGGAGGTGAGGTCCGTGGTTACTGAGAGGTGCCGAGCTCGCTCGATGCGAAGCCGTTGGACGAAGCCGAGCGGAGTGAGGTTGAGCGCCGCACGGACTCGTCGTTCGAGGGTGCGCCGGCTGGTGCCGAGCGACTGCGCGACGAAGGCGACGTTGAACGGTTCGTCCAGGCGGGCGCGCACGAAGCGTTCGAACTCGACGACGATCGGGTCCTCGTGCCGGAGATGTTCGTAGGCGACGAAGGCTGCCTGCGACGGGCGCTCGTCGATGATGAGGAGCTTGGCGACATGTTGGGCCAGGTCGGGGCTGATCGATCGCACGAGTGAGAGCGCGAGGTCGATGTGGGCGAACGCGGCGCCGGCGGTGACGAGGTTCCCGTCGACCACGACCATGGTGTCGAGATCGAGGGCGACGGTCGGATAGCGCTTCAGGAACTCCGGCCCCAGGAACCAGCTGGTCGTCGCCCGCCGATGATGCATCCGTCCGGTCTCGGCGACAGCGAACACGCCGGTGCACGCCGCGGCGATCCGGGTGGTCGCCTCGTCGAGGCGCCCGAGCGAGGCGATGACCGAACGAGCATCTCGGCTCTGGAGGGCGTCGTTGGTAGCGGCGGCCGTAAGGGTTCCAAGCGCAGGGACGACGACCACGTCGAACTCTGCGGACTCCGACAGCGGGTGGTCCACCGACAGGGTCATCGATGCCGTCGTGGTCACTCGCCGTTTCGGTCCGAGGATGGCGAGTTTGATCGGGTCGATCCGCGGGTCGACATCGCCGCGGGCTCCGTCGGCCACCCGCACGATGTCGATGATCGACGCGATAGCCGAACCGAAGCAGCCGTCGATCGCGATAAGTCCGATACGCATGACGTAAACAATAGCAATACTGCCGTATACGCCACTACCCACCGGCCCTCGCTCGTCATACGCTGAACTCGTCCCACTAAGAACCCCGACGTCAAGGAGAGTCCCTCATGTCCACACCCGCATCACTTCCGTACGCCTTCGTCGCCAAGATCGTCGCGGCCGATGGACAGCACGACGCGGTCGCCGATCTGCTCGCCGGCGCTGTCGCACTCGCCAACGAAGAAGTAGGAACGATTGTCTGGTTCGCGGTCAGGACCCACGCCGACACCTTCTGGATCTTCGATGCATTCCCCGACGAGGCCGCTCGCGACGCCCACGCCAACGGCGCCATCGTCGCAGCCCTGATGGCCAACCAGCACCTCCTCAGCGCAGCACCCGAGATCCTGGCGGCCGACGTCCTCGCGTCCAAGCTCCCGTAGTCCGCCAACGCACGAGACGATCGCGCCCCGCCGAGCCGTCGCCAGGTCGCGACGCAACGCCACGCTGCGTTGCCGAGCGGTGCGAGGCCTATCGGCACACGGACAGGATGCCGGCCGCAAGCGCTCAGCCGGCGAGGGTCCGTCGCAGAGGAGAGCGACGTCGGTGTCGGGCAGAGCCGTGAGGCCAGCGCATCGCGCGACCACCAGAACCGAACAGCCCCTGCCCTGCGTTTCCGCAGGTCAGGGGCTGTTCGCCGGAGCCGCCTGTCGGAATCGAATCGACGACCTAATCACGTCGGCTTTGCGTCTATCGCTTGATGCGCCCACTGGGCGAACGGACCGCTGACCTGCGCAAACGCCGAGCGTGGGGGACGCCGCCATCCGGTGGTGACCGACGACGACCGACCAGTACCGATCGTTTCACCGGAGCTTGCGGCGGCGTCGAAGCCGAGCAAGCTCCATTCCTTTAGCTCACCGCGCCCTCCTCCTCGCCGGTCCCGTCGTCGTCGAAGACGTTTCAGGGGTCTTCTCAGATGACGGTGTAGGTCGGCCGGGCGCGTCGGTCCGCAGATAGACGTCGAGGTCTCCCGACGACGGAGGTTCCTACGCCATCCATCCGAAAGACCTCGACGTGTCCGACGCTACCCCGCCGGCCGGCTTCGGCCGCCCTGACCTGACCGCCTTCGCTCGACTCGACGGCCTCGGTCTGAGCGTGACCGGACAACGACTTGAACCGGATCGTGCGGTCCTCGCGTGCCGCGTGGTGGAACCAGATCAGTGGTGCCGACGGTGCGGCAGCGAAGGCGCTGCTCGTGACACCGTGATCCGGCGGTTGGCCCACGAGCCGCTGGGCTGGCGACCGACCGTGCTGGAAGTTGTAGTGCGCCGCTACCGCTGTGCCGACTGCAGACACGTGTGGCGCCAAGACATCAGCGCCGCGGCGGAGCCACGCGCGAAGCTCTCGCGCACCGGGCTGCGGTGGGCGCTGGAAGGGATCGTGGTCGCACACCTCACCGTCGCCCGTGTCGCCGAGGGACTCGGGGTCGCGTGGGACACCGCCAACAACGCGGTCCTGGCTGAAGGCAAGCGGCTGCTGATCAACGACCCCACGCGGTTTGAGGGCGTGAAGATCATTGGCGTCGATGAGCACGTCTGGCGCCACACCAGGCGTGGCGACAAGTACGTCACCGTGATCATCGACCTCACCCCGGTCCGCGATGGCGCCGGCCCAGCAAGGCTGCTGGACATGGTCGAAGGCCGGTCGAAGGCGGCGTTCAAGACCTGGCTCGCCGACCGCGACGACGCCTTCCGTGACGCGGTCGAGGTGGTCGCGATGGACGGCTTCACCGGGTTCAAGACCGCCGCTGCAGAGGAGATCCCGGACGCGGTCACGGTGATGGATCCCTTCCACGTCGTGCGCCTGGCCGGTGACGCCCTCGACAGGTGCCGGCGCCGGGTCCAACTCGCGATCCACGGGCACCGTGGGTTCAGGGACGACCCGCTCTACAAGTCGCGGCGCACGCTGCACACCGGCGCGGACCTGCTCACCGACAAGCAGAGCGACAGGCTACGCGCGCTGTTCGTTGATGACGCTCACGTCGAGGTCGAGGCGACCTGGGGTGTCTACCAGCGCATGATCGCCGCCTATCGCCACGAGGACCGGCAACGTGGCCGCGAACTCATGGAGAAGCTGATCACCGACCTCAGCGCCGGCGTCCCCAAGGTGCTCACCGAGCTCACCACCCTGGGCCGGACCCTGAAGAAGCGAGCCACTGACGTGCTCGCCTTCTTCGAACGACCCGGCACCAGCAACGGGCCGACCGAGGCGCTCAACGGACGGCTCGAACACCTGCGCGGCTCCGCACTCGGGTTCCGCAACCTGACCAACTACATCGCCCGAAGCCTGCTCGAGACCGGCGGCTTCAGACCCCAACTCCTACACCCCCGATTGGGATGAGCCAGCAAACCGCCGCTGAGAAGCGGTCGAATACTGCTGGCGCCTCGGTCCGGATTCATGCTCTCGCCCTCGCCCCGGCATCGCTTCTGCCGATTTACTAGTCACCCCGTATACGCAGACACCGAATACACCTTGACCGCTCCTGCCTCATTTCCTCTGAGCAGCAGATGTGCTGTGTACCAGCTGCCGTCGTCATCCGGATCAATCGTCTCGCCTTGCGCTTTCAGTCCGCAGATCACGTCACCGGCTTTGAGGGAATCAGCTCCGAAACCACCGATTCCCTCCATCAGAGGCACCCCATTGCTCATGGTGTAATCCCCGAACTCCTCGGACACGACACCCATCAGCTCACAGGTGTCGACCGTTGCCCCGTCTTGAAGGGCCAGGTTGCGATAGGTCAGCGGGTCACTGGATGACTCGTCACCGATGACCTCATTCAGCCCTTGCATCACTTCTTCGGTGGCCATAGCGCCGGCGGCTTCGTCGTCACCCTTAGAGGCAGCATCAACGAACTTCTGGACGTCCTCGACCTTCGGGACCCGAACAGACTTTCCATCTGCTGTGAACAGAACATCTTGAGGTTCATACCCGCCCTTCGACCAAGCGAATCGCAGTTCCGCCGCGCCTTTGCGTTCAGCGGCGTTGTAATCTTCGTCCCCGTAGACGGCGATATTGTCCAGAGTGGCTGTCATATAAGGCCCGGTCAGGTCGATTGTGGAGAAGATGCTCCGTTTGAAGTCTGCAAGCTGGTGGAAGTCAGAGTCCCCGCTCCACGGCTCGATCGAAGTGACAAGATCGAGCTTCTGGTCGTAGACGCCGACCGAATCCGTCACCAAGTTCCCACCCGAATAGCAGACGAATTCGATGGCTACCAGCGGCTTCGGCGTCCCTATCGAGGGTGTGATGTCGTGCATGGCGACCGACTCTCTGAATTCTCCTTCTGCGGTCTTGCCATCAGTGAAGGCCTGCTTCGAATCCGTTCGCATAGCGAAGTCTGCGCAGGCAGGAGGAACGTCCAGGGTCGCGTTTCGGACGTCGTCCTTCGAGGGGAGCTTCGGTGCCGGCAGCACCGTGATGTTCTCATCGAATCCCTTGTCAGCAGTCACCACGCTGTCCTTCGACGAGTCCGTGAAGTCGAAAGTGCTCACCGCGCCCTCGTGCTGGATCCGCAGCTGGCTCCCGGCGACCATGAAACCCTCGGTTGGGGCAGAGACTTTCCACAGCTGGTCCCCGGTGGAGGTGTCGAGACCTTTCACTCCGTCCGAGGCGCCGATGATCAAGGTGCCCTCGACGGCTACCCAAGATGGAGTGACACGCTTGTCGCCGAGTCCGGTCACCTCGGCGGCGGAGGGATCGAGCTTCTGCGTCCAGAGGACGCTATCGGTGTTGACTGCGGCGAGGGTCTGGCCATCGGAGACCACCCACAGTCCGGTCTCCCCTGCCTGAGAACCTGCGATCTTCGAGACATGAGCCTCGGGGCCAAGACTCAGATCCTCATATGCATTGCCGTTCGGGCCGGCCAGAGTTCCATCGTCGTCGACATCGATGGGCACGCTTGACGACGCAGGATCGGGATCGACGTCTGTATGACGCTCAGCGGTCGTCATCGATCCGTCGCTGAGAGAGACTGATCGGTCTCCGCATTGCACAGCGTCCTCGGAAAGGCGGCAGGCGACTGGTGTGCCCAACAGCTTCGCCTCATCGACGGATGACTCTGCAATTTCCTCCGAGTCGAGAGACGCATCCAGCGGATCCTTGTCGCTGGTGTCGATGTCCTGATGCGCGACGGACACCGTCCAAGACGGTTCATCGCCTTCACCCACCCGTGTGAGAATCGATGCGGTCGAACCGATGAAGCGCAGAACCTGAGGAGTGGCGTCAGTGGCCTCGGCGGACCGGGACATCGGTGCGCCGCGCAGGCGCATGTCCTTACTCAATCCGCTGAAATCCATGACATCGGACTGGCTGGGCGTCTGGGCGTAATCAGGTTCCGGGTCGCCGAAAGGATTGAACCCGGAGAAGAAGGCGAAGGAGCCTCCCGCGATGAGAACCACGGTCACGACCGCGGCGATGCCGAGCAGTATTGGTGTGGACTTGGATCTCTTAGCTGCGCCCTGCTGCTGAGGTGGAGGCAGCTGTGGTCCAGGAGAATGTGGGTTGTCGCTCATACTGCGTCAATTTAACAGGAGAGACTGACGCGACTGCACGTGTCGTGCTCTGTTCTTTGGAACGTTTCCTGATTGCAACTGGGGAAAGGGAACTCCATCGACGAACCGGCCGAGAATTCGGGCGTTGTACGACTTGGAGCGGTTTTCGTTCGGTTCCTCCGCGAGACCCCCTCGCTCATTCCCGACAACCAGACTTGTAGAGTTGGGGCAATGACTGGGCTGCATCCACGACTCCACTCTGTCACGACCTATTCTGGCCATGCGCGACGCCACGGCTATGCCGTCACGGTTCGCCACTGCCCCTGGCGGACGAAGGTTCTGGCCCTGAACATCGATGGCGTCGACCATCCTTTCGAAGCCGACAGCAGTGAGACAGCGGCGAACGGGGTCGAAGCCCGCGTGCGCGGCTGGCTCACCGTTCGCATCGTCGTCCGGAGGCCGACCGTCGAGGGGAAGGTGGTCAATCGCGAAGAGATCCATGTGACCACCTCGGCGCTCGGCGGCGCCGGTGAGGCAGAGGTGCACTCGGGTGACGACATCGTCCCGCTGCTCCCGGAGACGGGCAGCCGATCCGAAGCACGCGATCTCAAGCGCACGGCACACCCGACAGCATTCGCCCTCATCGCCGGACTGACGACAATCCTGCGTCTGGCCATCCCGCTCTTGGGACTCGGAGCGCTCCTGTCCTTCCTCACCGAACCGGTCAAGGCGTGGCTCTCTCGACATCTCACGCCGCTGCTCGAACCGATGTTCGACTGGGTGGCACGTGTGCTCGAACCACTCAGATTCCTGCTGGCTGCCATCGGCGGCTTCTTCGGCTGGCTGTTCGACCTCCTCTTCGGGTGGCTGCCCAACATTCATCTGCCCTTCGACATCCCCGACTGGATGTGGACGACAGCGAAGATCGCCCTGCTCGCGCTCATCGCGTTCTCTGTCAGCCGGGCCAACCTCAAACGTCGGAAGAGACTGCTGGAGGAAGCGAGCGCAGACACCGGCGATGACAGTCAGTA
This sequence comes from Brevibacterium sp. CBA3109, assembly GCF_040256645.1. Classification (NCBI taxonomy): domain Bacteria; kingdom Bacillati; phylum Actinomycetota; class Actinomycetes; order Micrococcales; family Brevibacteriaceae; genus Brevibacterium; species Brevibacterium koreense. The sequence continues at coordinate 2,230,222 of NZ_CP158281.1, forward strand.
ACCTCCTGATCTGGATCGGCACCAGTCGCGTGCAGCACACACAATCGCATAGAAAACAGAACGGAACGCCGCGGATTTCGATGATTTCCGAGATCACGGACAGCGGGGGCCTCGTATCCGCAGGAGTCTTTGTTCACCGTCATCCGCTTGTCCTATAGTCAACGGGAAGGCTGCGCCAACTGAGAAACGAATCGGGTCGAAGGAGACTGTATGCGATACGTCGTCGGGATCACCATGGACAAGCGTGGACGCGACGCCGTCTCCCTCGCCCTCACACTTGCCCGATCCACGCGTGCGCATCACCCCGTCGAACTCGACCTGGTCCACGTCATCCGCGGCGTCCCGCCGGAACAGGCAGGGTCGAAACCGGAACGCGAGTACCAGAAGCTCTGTCTCACCGAAGCCCGGCAGTGGATGGCGAAGGCCCATGATCTCGTCCCGAAGACCATCGATTCGACGACATCGATCCATTTCGCCGATTCCATGGCCGCGGGCCTGATCGACAAGGCCACCTCACGTCCCTGCGATCTCATCGTCGTCGGTGCGGCCAGTCACGGCCCCCTGCGGCGATTCACCGTCGGGTCGGTGGCCAATGCCCTCCTGCACTCCTCCCCGGTTCCGGTCGCTTTGGCGCCCTCCGGCTATCTGCCGCCCAGCCGCCTGACACGTCTGACCTGTGCACTGGGGATGCGCCCCGGCGCCGAGGTGGCCCTCAACGTCGCGGTCCAATCCTCGGTTCTTCATGACGTACCCCTGCGGTTGATCTCGCTCATCGCCCTCGACGCCCGTTCCGGGGCCGCGGAGAGCACCCACGCTGCCCGCGAACATGCGAAGACGCTTCTCCTGCGCGCCTCCCAGTCAGTCGCAGACGCCACCGAGGTCATGGTCGATGTCGCGCACGGCCGATCCGTCGAGTCGGCGATCGAAAAACTGACCTGGGACGACGGCGAGATCGTCCTCATCGGTTCGAACAGGTTGGCCCAGAATCGGTCGATCTTCCTCGGCACGACCGCCAACAAGATGCTTCGCAGTCTGCCGGTTCCGATGGTCGTCATCCCCCGCTATCACGCGCCTGATGTCACCCCCGAAAAAGACATCTCCATCTGAGCTGATGCCTATATGACCTCCCACGACGATCTTCCCGAATCCGCACACGGCACTCCTGCCCGATCACCGATTGAGATCTCGCTGGAATCGAGTGAGCCGCTCTACCGGCAGCTGCGTCGAGCTCTTGAGCATCAGATCCTCTCCGGGGTGATGAATCCGGACATCGCCCTGCCCTCGTCACGCGCCCTGTCCCACGAGCTCGGACTCTCCCGCAATACGGTCAATGCCGCAATCCAAGAGCTCGTCGCCACCGGACTCATCGAAGCGCGCTCTCGCAGCGGACACTTCATCAACACCAACCTGCTCAACGACGAACCGAAGACGCATGACCGGGCTCGCCTCTCCGACGGGCCCATCGACTGGGAGTCCAAGATCCGCCCGATCCCGGACAGGCATCTGCCGGAGATCACCAAGACGAAGAACTGGCAGTCGTATCCCTACCCATTCGTCGCCGGCCAAGTCGACCCGGAAGAGTTCCCCCGGCTCGCCTGGGTCAAGGCCCTGCGAACCGCCATGGACCCTGAGCACCTGCCGTTCTCGGTCCGCGACGCCATCGACGAAGACGACCCGCTGCTCACAGAACTGCTGTGTCAGCGCGTGCTGCCCAGTCGCGGCATCCACGTCGACGCCGACAATGTGCTCATCACCGCAGGATCCCAACAGGGACTCGACCTCCTGGCTCAACTGCTCGTCGGACCCGACACCACTGTCGGTGTCGAAGACCCCGGCTATGTCGATGCCAAACACGCCTTCACCCGTGTCGGCGGCCAACTGATCCCTCTGCCCGTCGACGCCCAGGGAATGATCCCGCCCGAGGAACAGCTCGACATCGTCTACGTCACCCCCAGCCATCACAGCCCCACCAACGTCACGCTCGACCCGTCCCGCAGACTGCAGCTGCTGACACACATGCGCCAGACCAATTCCCTCATCATCGAAGACGACTACGACTCCGAGTTCCGGTACCAGGGCAAACCCACCCCCGCGCTCAAAGCCCTCCCCCATTCCGACCATGTCATCTACCTGGGTTCCTTCAGCAAATTCCTCGCCCCCGGACTGCGGTTGGGCTACATCGTCGCCGAACCCGAGCTCATCGAGCGCATGCGCACCCATCGGCGCTATTCCATCCGCCACGTCCCGGGCCACACTCAGCGCGCCATGGCACTGCTCATCGACTCCGGACAGTTCCACCGCACGATCTCACGCCGACGAACCCAACTGCGAAAGAAATGGGAGACCCTGACCAGCGCGCTTGAGGAGCACTTGCCCTGGACCGTGCCGTTCCCGGCCGGTGGTGTCAGCGTGTGGATCCAGGCTCCACCGGAACTCGACTGCCGCGAACTGGCCGAAGAATGCCTGCGCCGAGGCGTCGTCATCGAACCCGGAGACCCCTTCTTCCTCTCGCCGGAGACCAACCTCAATTTCTTCCGCCTCGGCTTCGCCGCCATCGCTTGTGAGGCCATCGAGCCCGGAGTCCGCCTCCTCGGCGAGGCCATCGCCTCAGTCCTTCACCGTGCCTGAACGCTCATACCCCTCTGGCACCAAATAACTCGCAACGGACTGGGACTTCAGCGGGAACCAGATTGCCGCGAGAGTGATGACAAGCACACCAAAGACGGAGTGCCGGAGTCGGGACGACTCGACGTACCGACCCGAAAGACCGAATGGAGGGTTCGCGTGACGATCTCGGATTATGCAAATCGTGCCCAGCAGCATCTTTTCCCCCACTTCACCACTGGGAAGGTGTGGAATGACGAAGGTCTTCCGATCATCGTCGAGGGCAACGGGAGTTACCTCATCGACGAACGAGGCGATCGGTACCTCGACGGTCTGGCAGGCCTGTTCTGCGTGAACATCGGCCACGGGCGACAGGACATCCCCAAGGCCGCCTACGAGCAGATGAGTAAACTGGCGTACTGGACGAACTGGGGCTCAGCCCATCCGGCGGCCGTGGATGCCGCCACTCTCATCGCCGGCCACGCCCCCGGCGATCTCGACACGGTGTTCTTCGTCAACTCCGGTTCGGAAGCGGTGGAATCGGCCGTCAAGTTCGCTCGCCAGTACCACCGCACCCAGGGCCAGCCCGAACGCACGAAGATCATCGCCCGGGACATGGCCTACCACGGCACCACTCTCGGTGCTCTCGCCGTCACCGGCATCCCGGCGTACAAGGAGCCCTTCGGTGATCTCATGCCGGGAGTCTTCCACGTGCCCAACACGCTTGGCGAAGACGTCCCGGAAGGCGGCACCGCTGCCGATCTTCCCTCGATCCGGGCCATCAGAGAACTCATCGAACGCGAAGGCGGCGACACCTTCGCAGCACTGTTCGCCGAACCCGTCCAGAACTCCCGCGGTGCCCTCGTCCCACCGGCCGGCTACTGGCAGGAGCTGCGGAAGATCTGTGACGAGCACGGAATCCTCCTCGTCGCTGACGAAGTGATCACCGGCTTCGGACGGCTGGGCGAATGGTTCGGTTCGATCAAGTTCGACGTCGTCCCGGACCTCATCACCTTCGCCAAGGGATCGACCTCGGGCTACCTGCCCCTCGGCGGAGTTATCATCCGCAAACCGCTGGCGGAGGCACTGCTCGAAGCCCCCGGCGCCGGAGCGTTCACCCACGGCGCCACCTGGGGCGGCCATCCCGTCGCGACTGCGGTGGCCACAGCGAACCTCACCGCTCTGGCCGATGAGAACGTGCCAGGCAACGTCCGCAGCCTCGAGCCCTACTTCCAGAACGGACTCGACCGGATCACCGACTCCTACCGGTGCATCAAGGAGTACCGCGGCGCCGGGTTCTTCTACGCCATCGAGATGATGGCCGACCGAGAAACGGGGACAGAGCTGAGCCCGGAAGCGTCCCAGTCGGTGCTCACCGAGGTGATCCCGAAGGCGATGAAGGAGGTCGGTCTCATCACCCGCCCGGACAACCGCGGGGCCACGATGCTAGTCCTCTCGCCACCGCTGGTCGCCGACCAGGCCGTCCTCGACGATCTGCTCGACAAGGTCGATCACGTCATGGGTGCCGTCGACAAGCGAGTCGGCGCCTCGGCACTGTCGGCGGCAGTCTGAGGATCGCACCATGTTGAAGACACCGGCAGCACACAGTCAGAAGGACATCGCCACGGCACTTCCCGAGCCCGCCGATGTCGAAATCGACCCGATGCTGCTCGATCGGGTGCTCGAATCGTCCGGTCCCGGAGCGAGGCCCACAGTGGTTCTCGCGGAGTCCCACGATGAGCGCATCCTTCGTGCTGCCGGTGTCCTCGCCGAGGCGGGGCTGCGTCCCGTCCTCATCGGTGACCGGGATGAGGTCCTGGGTCGCGGCGAAAGGCTGGGCATCACGGGAGTCGACGGATGGAGCGTGGAAGATCCCGCCGCACTCGCAGCCGGAGCTCCCGGCGAACGCATTCGGCGCAAGGCGGAGACAAAGCATCGCCATCTCACCGAACAGTGGTTGGACGATACCGTCTTCCTGGCGGCTGCGGCCGTGGCAGAGGGACTCGCCGACGCCGCAGTCGCCGGCGCGGATCGCCCGACCGCTGATGTCATCCGGGCGGGTTTGGCGATCGTGGGGCTGGCTGCGGATTCGGCTGTGCTCAGCTCGTCGTTCCTCATGAAGCTGACCGACGGTCGGTATCTGGGCTTCGGCGACTGTGCTGTCGTTCCTGTGCCCGACGACGAACAGCTCGCCGCGATCGCCGTCGCCACCGCTGGGACCTTCGCCGCGATCACCGGAGCTTCGCCCTCCGTGGCGATGCTGTCCTTCTCCACAGCAGGATCTGCCCAGCACACAGACATCGACAGAGTCCGTCTGGCCACACAGCGGATCCGCAGCACCTGCCCGGAGCTCGATGTCGACGGCGAGCTGCAGTTCGATGCGGCGATCGTCGAATCGGTCGCGAAGACGAAGGCTCCGGACTCCGCAGTCGCCGGACACGCCAATGTGCTCGTCTTCCCGAACCTTGCCGCAGGCAACATCGGGTACAAGATCGCCGAACGCCTCGCCGGGGCCCACGCGTACGGGCCGTTGCTCCAAGGTCTGGCGGCTCCGATCAACGACCTCTCCCGCGGGGCGAGCGTATCCGACATCGTCAATGTCGGTCTCATCACGTGCCTGCAGGCACTCACCCCGGCCGCGGCGGTTCAGCAGCCGGTCCGAGAACCCACCACTGAACCCACGTTCACAGAGAAGTGACGAAAGTTAGGTGCCATGTCGAAATCAATAGAGAACCCAACACCGAATGCCGTGACCACACCATCCGGTCCTGGTGACGGCGAGCAACCCGAAAGGATGGCGAAGACGCTCAAACCGCATTGGGTCTTCGCCATCGCCCTCGGCTCCGCCGTCGGCTGGGGTGCCTTCATCCTCCCGACCGACTGGTTGGCGATGGGAGGCCCGCTGGGAACTCTGCTCGGGTTCACCATCGGTGCCGGGCTGATGCTCCTCATCGCCGTCAGCTACGGCTTCCTCATCCGCACCTTCCCTGTCTCCGGAGGTGAACTGGCTTACGCCCTCATCGGCTACGGGCGCGTCCACGGGTTCTTCGCCGGGTGGTTCCTCACACTCGGCTACGTCTGCATCGTCGCGCTCAATGCCTCAGCTCTGGCCCTGCTGTTCCGCAAAATCATGCCCTCTGTCATCGAACAGGGTTACCTCTACACTGTCGCCGGCTGGGATGTCTATCTGCCGGAGATCCTCATCTCCGTCACGGCGCTCGTCGTCTTCGCCGTCCTGAACATCAGGGGAACCGCACTGTCGGGCCGCATCCAGTTCTGGGCATGCGTGATCATGATGATCGCCGTCACGGCGATCATCATCTCAGTCGTGGCCAGCCCGACGACGCATTTCGGCAATATGTCGCCGGCACTGCCCGACGGTGTCAGCCCGGTCGCCGCGATCATCGCCATCGTCGCCATCGCTCCCTGGGCCTTCATCGGCTTCGACAATGTCCCGCAGGCGGCCGAGGAATTCGACTTCTCCCCTGCCAAAGCGCTGCGTCTCATCGTCCTGGCAATCATCACCGCGGCAGCTCTCTACATGGCAATGATCGTCTCGGTGTCGATGGCGGAGCCGTGGCAGGCCCTGGCGAATTCAGGATCCGCGTGGGGCACCGCCGACGCGGTCACCGGTGTCATCGGCGGATCGGGCCTCCTCCTGCTGGCCATTGCGATCACCATGGGCGTGAGCACCGGTCTCAACGGCTTCTACGTCTCGGCCAGTCGTGTGCTGCTGGCCATGGGTCGGGCACAGATGATTCCGCCCATCTTCGCCCGTCTGCATTCCAAGCACAAGACTCCCTACGTCGGCATCATCGCCGTGATGATCGTCTGCCTCATCAGTCCTTGGTTCGGGCGTGCGGCGCTGACCTGGGTCGTCGACATGTCGTCGATCGGTGTGACCATCGCCTACCTCTACACCTGCCTGTGTGCCTTCAAGATCTTCCGCCCCACCCATGAGGCGCGTGACCCCGAGGCTCTGCCGGGCATGTACTCGACGACGAAGAAGGTCCTGTCCGGTGTGGGTGCGGTGATTGCGATCATCTTCATGCTCCTCCTGCTCATTCCGGGCTCTCCCGGTGCTCTGGGCAAGGAATCGCTCATCGCCCTGGCTGTGTGGATCATCATCGGTGTCGTCTTCTTCCTCTCGCGCATCCGCCACAACAGAAAGCTCACCGACCATCAGGTCGATCGCCTTGTTCTCGGTGATATCCGTCCAACCGTCACTCGGTTCAGCGAGCGCGCCCAGATGCGTCGCGAAGGGACCTTGACAACGGAGAACTGAGACGCCTGAGAAAAGTCACATCGCACGAAGAGATCGGCCCGCTGCTGAGCGCAGCGGGCCGATCGTGTGTGTGCTCAGCGGCTGAGGACCGTGCGGAGGGCGTCGACGAGTGCGCGTACCGAAGCCGCATTGCCCACGTCCGAGGCGTCGAGCTCGACGCCGACAGGATAGATGATGTTCGGATCCGCTCCGAGGCCCACGCCGACGACTCCGATGTCGCCGGTTCGTCGCAGGCGAGCCACCGTCGCCTCGAGATCACGGGCCAGGTAACTTTCGCCATTGGCCTCGGTGGTCGCGGAGTCGGCAGGCAAGCCGTCACTGATGACGACCACAGCGGATTTCGCCGCCCTTTGGCTGCGCAGCCGCTCGAGCGCCCAACGCAGAGCCTCGCCATCGATGCCTTCGCGAAACAGCGAGGACTTGAGCAGACCGCCGAGGTGGGTCCGCGCTCGACGCCACGATGAGTCTGCGGCCTTGAGGACGATGTGGTGGACCTCGTTGAGGCGCCCAGGTTCACCGGGAGACCCCGCCTTCTTCCAGTCGCGTCGGACCCTGCCACCACTCCACGAATTTGTGGTGAAACCGAGGATCTCCGTGTTCACATCCAGTCGATCGAGTGCGGTGACGATGACGTCGAGGAGCGCACCGAGCCGGGACGCATGGGGTTTCATCGATCCCGAGAGGTCGAGCAGGAAGGTCACGGCGCAGTCCGTCTCGGCTCGCTGCGAGCGGCCGCGGAACACTCTGGGGTCTCCGGGAGTCGTCAGCAGCCGTGTCAGTCGGGAGGAGTCCAGAATGCCCTCATCGGCGTCGACGGCGTCGTGGGCATCGGTGACATCATCGACAACACTGTGCAGGCGGGTGACGACCGGAGCCAGCGGCACCGCGAGTCGAGCTGCTTCCTCAGCGATCGTGCGGCGGCCGCTGCGCAGGCTTTCGGCCCTGACCAGTTCGGTGATGTGGGAGGTCTTGTCGAAGCCGGGATCCCAGATACGATATCCCTGGGCGATGTGGAGGCGTCCACTCGCCGAATCCGGGGCAGGGGCGAAGAGCTCTTCAGTGACGTCGAAGACCAGTGGCAGGTTCGCCATCGCTCGACGTTCGCGCGTTCCGGTCCGCGAGCTTTCCCGATCTTCCAGGTCGGTGATCCGACCGGCGATCGTGCGTGCCAGGTCACGGGCCACCTCGGCGAAGGTGTGCTGGTCATGGCGTGTCGCCTTCAGCCGTGGCAGGTACGGGCCCAGATCGGGCGAGAGCTCGAATCGGGCCTCTTCGATGAGATCGGATTCGGCGGGTGTGATCGGCTCGCGGGTCAGTGCCGCTCGGGTGACCAGGATGACCGTGAACAGCAGCATTCCCAGATGGGTCTCATGGAGTCGGCTGCGAAGATATTCGCTGCGCCAGTCAGCATGGCGGAGCGACAGGTTGGCCCGGACTCCTGCCTGCGAGGCCAGGGATTCGCAACGAGTCTGTTCGAGGATCTCGACGAGGAGTCGTTCCTCTCCGGACTCGGGCAGCAGGCTTCGGTGAGCATCGAGGTCGCTGAATCGCCGGCGCATGGCCATGGCATCCGTGGCTCCCCGCAGCGAACCGAGACTCGATGTTCGAGAATCCGGATAGAGATGTGGTGCGTTCATCGCCAGCGTCCCCCGGGAGTCCACTGGACGATGCGCCCACAGGTCGACTCCGGGATCGCCGCTCAGCGCCCTGAAGACCGAGGCCAGACGCCTCTCCAACGCGGCTTCCTCCCGGTGGGACCGGGCCTGGGACGACACCGATTCCAGCATGGTCATCAGCTCGCCGCTGCTGTGTGACTGACACGCAGATCATCGCCGAAGCAACGCTGGTAGTACTCCGCGACGAGTGGATGCTCGGAGGGATCACAGCGGTTGAGGAAGGAGAATCTGAAGGCGAGTTCGACGTCACCGAAGATCACAGCATTCTGAGCCCAGGAGATGACCGTGCGCGGTGACATGAGCGCGGAGACGTCGCCGGCGGCGAATCCGCTCCTCGTCAGCGCCGCCACCTCGATCATCGTCCGCACCCCGTCGGCGCCGACGGTCTCCGCGGCTTCGGGCACCTGCCCGGTGACGACGAAGAACTCCTCGTCAGGGGCCAGGTAGTCGAGTGAGGCGATGATGTTCCAGCGGTCGAGCTGGGCTTGGTTGAGCCGGTTGACGCCGTGGTAGAGACCGTTGATGTTGCCCAAGCCGACGGTGTTCGCCGTGGCGAAGAGGCGGAAGTTCGGATGCGGACGGATCACCCGGTTCTGCTCCGTGAGGGTGAACAGCCCATCGCGTTCGAGCAGGCGCTGGATGATGAACATGACCTCCGGTCGGCCCGCATCGTATTCGTCGAAGACGAGAGCCATCGGGCGGGTCAGCGCATAGGGGATGACTCCCTCTTCGAAAGCTGTGCGAGGCTGACCGTCTTCGATGACGACCTGGTCCTTGCCCACGAGATCGGCGCGTGAGATCTGCCCGTCGAGGTTGACACGCATGAGCGGCCAGTTCAGACGCGCCGCGATCTGCTCGATATGTGTCGACTTCCCCGTCCCGTGCAGCCCCTGGACGAGCACTCGGGAACCATGGGCGAACCCTGCGAGGACCGCTCGAGTCACCTGCGGGTCGAACCGGTAGTTCTCATCGATGGTCGGGACCAGGTCACTGTCGCCTTCGAGAACTGGCACGGGCATGTCTGCATCAATGCCGAACATGTCTCGAATTCGTGAATCGTCGGCCATATGCGCGGTCCTTTCGCTGTCTGTGTGTCTGCGTATGCCTGGGGTTCAGGCCGAGGTAGCGGTCGCATCGTCGCGATCGATCTCGTTGAGAACAGCCATGCGCTCCGCTGCGGCACGGACCACCGGCAGGAGTTCGACGAGGTCCTCGATCGACTTGCGGATGACGGGGGCTTGGATCGCCAAGGCCTGATTCGAGCGGCCGATGTCGGTGGGGATGAGGACCGCCAAGCAGACGAGCCCATCCAGGTACTCCTGTCGGTCCAGGGCATAGCCGAGCTGACGGGCAGAACCGAGTTCTGCCTCCAGCACATCCGGGTCCGTGATGGTGTTCGGCGTGAACGCTCGCAGCTGTGAACTGGTGAGAAGCCGCCGGCGAGGGGTGTCTCCGTACTGCGAAGTGATCATCTTCCCACTCGCCGAGGCGTGGGTGGGTACGCGGCTGCCGGCTTCGAGATGCACGCGCAGTGGGTGCGAGGTCTCCACGCGATCGAGGTAGATGACGTCATTGCCGGAGACAGCCGTGAGATTGCAGCTCTCCCCGACCTCCTCGGCAAGCTGCGTCAGGATCATCCGCCGTGCTCCCTGCCGCGAGTCATTGAGCAGCACGTCCTCGGCTATCCGCCTCAGTCGGGCACCCGTGCCGTAGTGGCGTCCATCGCTGTGCCGAGTGAGCAGACCTGCCCCCTCGAGCTGCTGGAGCATCCGATGCAGGGTGGGTTTGGGCAGGCCTGTCTGCACGACAAGTGACTGCAGCGTGAAGATCTGATCTCGAGTGGAGATGAATTCGAGGAGCGACACCAGTCTCAGTGCGGGGGTCTCCCCAGCAAGCGAGAGACCCTCGTCGGTTGCCGGTTCTGCTGCATCATGCATGCTCGTCCTCCCATCCCCTCGGGCATCGTCATCGAGCCCTCAGGACATCGTCATCGAGTTCGGGCATCGCCGCCCGACTTCCATTGTTCCAAATTATCGTACCAAATGAAATCTTTTCCGGAACTTCGTTGACACAGCGACTCCCGGTCACTAACGTCAATCATGTTCCGCTTTTCGAAGTGATATGAACACAAATCCGAGACCACAAAGCAGTGGTCCTACGACGAACAGGAGACGTTGCAATGACGGAACTGGCCGATCGAACCGAAACAGCGGCACTCAGCGATGCCGCGAAACCACAGAAGATCACATCGTCGGAAGCATTTGTCGAAACGATGGCTGCCAATGGCGTCACCGACATCTTCGGCATCATGGGGTCGGCGTTCATGGATGCAATGGACATCTTCGCCCCCGCCGGCATCGACTTCATCCCCGTGGTCCACGAGCAGGGTGCTGCGCACATGGCCGATGGCTACGCCCGCGCTTCGGGCCGGCATGGCGTGGTCACCGGGCAGAACGGGCCGGGCATCTCGAACTGCGTGACGGCCATCGCGGCCGCCTTCTGGGCGCACTCACCGGTCGTCATCGTCACCCCGGAGGCGGGGACGAATTCGATCGGCCTGGGCGGATTCCAGGAGGCCAATCAGCTGCCGATGTTCCAGGAGTTCACGAAGTACCAGGGGCATGTCAGCAACGCGACCCGCATGTCGGAATTTACCGCCCGCTGCTTCGACCGCGCGAAGTCGGAGATGGGTCCGACCCAGCTGAATATTCCCCGCGACTACTTCTACGGGGAATGCTCTTCTGAGATTCCCCAGCCGCAGAAGATCGATCGCGGTGCAGGCGGGGCCGAAAGCCTGGAGGAAGCGGCCGAGCTGCTCGCCTCGGCGAAGAATCCCGTCATCGTCTCCGGCGGCGGCGTCGTGATGGCGAACGGAGTGGATGAGTGCATCACCCTGGCCGAGCGCCTGGGATCTCCGGTGGTCAACAGCTATCAGCACAACGACTCGTTCCCTGCCAGCCATCCGCTGTGGGCAGGGCCACTGGGATACCAGGGGTCGAAGGCCGGGATGACCCTGATCAACCAGGCCGATGTGGTCCTGGCACTCGGCACCCGCCTCGGACCGTTCGGCACACTGCCCCAGTACGAATTCGACTACTGGCCCACGAATGCCAAGATCATCCAGGTCGACGCCGATCAGAAGATGCTCGGTCTGGTCAAGAAGATCGATGTCGGCATCTGCGGCGATGCCAAGGCCGTCGCCGAGGAGCTCCTGGCCCGGCTCAATGATCGCGATGTCGCCGGTGATGCCACGAAGGCCCAGCGTGCGGAGCTCATCCGTGCCGAGAAGGAGGCCTGGGAGGCCGAGCTCGACTCGTGGACCCATGAGCGCGATGAGTTCTCCCTCGACACCATCGACGAGGCGGAGAAGGAAGAGGGCAATTGGCTCCATCCGCGTCAAGTTCTCCGTGAACTCGAGAAGGCGATGCCCGCCGATGTCATGGTCTCGACCGATATCGGCAACATCAACTCGGTCGCACACAGCTATCTCAGGTTCGAACGCCCCCGCAGCTTCTTCGCCCCGATGAGCTTCGGCAACTGCGGCTACGCCCTGCCGACGATGATCGGAGCCAAGCGCGCCGCACCTGAGCGTCCCGCCATCGCCTACGCCGGCGACGGTGCTTGGGCCATGAGCATGGTGGAGATCCTCACCGCAGTCCGCCACGACATCCCGGTCACCGCCGTTGTCTTCCGCAACCGGCAGTGGGGAGCGGAGAAGAAGAACCAGGTGGAGTTCTATGGCCGTCGCTTCATCGCCGGTGAGCTGGACAACGGTGAGAGCTTCGCCGCGATGGCGGAATCGATGGGCGCCGACGGAATCGTCGTCGACCAGCTCGACGAGGTCGGTCCAGCCCTGCAGAAGGCTGTGGAGGCACAGATGAACGAGGGCAAGACCACCGTCATCGAAGTCATGTGCACCAAGGAGCTCGGGGATCCCTTCCGTCGCGACGCTCTGCGCAAACCGGTACGCACGCTCGACAAGTACAAGGACTACGTGTGATCGTCGGTATAAGCTGACCGCTGCTCCGTGATGGTGTTGGGGCGCCGATGCCCAGTCAGGCTCGGCGCCCCGACGCCGTTTCACACCCCGTACCCCGATCAGCGGCTGGTCGACGACGCTGCCGACATTGCCGCAGAAAGCTGGACCTCAACGATGAACTCGCCCGAAAACATCATCTATCCGGCCAAGACAGTGAGGACTCTCGACCCAGCACGCCCCACCGCCGAGGCGATCATGGTGAGAGGCTCCCGGATCCGCGCCGTCGGCTCGCTCTCCGAGCTCCAGGCCTACGGGCCCTCACACATCGATGACCGTTATGCCGACTCCGTGATCTTCCCCGGAATGGTCGAAGCCCACGCTCACGCCAACAGCGGCGGGATGTGGGAGAACACCTACATCGGCTTCCACCCGAGGAAGGACCCCGCCGGTAAGGTCTGGCCCGGATGCACCAGCATCGACGAGGTGCTCGAACGTCTGCGCGAGGCCGATGCCAAGCTTGAGGCCGGCGAGGTCCTCAGCGCATGGGGGCTGGATCCGATCTTCTTCCCCGGAGACCGGCTCGACAAACGGCACCTCGACAGTGTCTCGACGACCCGCCCGATCTTCGTCAGCCACCAGAGCGGACATCTGGCCACGGTGAATTCGGCGATGCTCACCCACGAGGGAATCGACCGAAACTGCCCTGTCGAGGGAGTGGTCAAGGGCGGTGACGGAGAGCCCAACGGCGAACTTCAGGAACCACCGGCCATGGCCCTGATCACGAGCGCCTCGTCGCTCCTGGGTTCTCCTTTCAACGCCACCGCCCTGCGCAACTTCGCCGCAGACGCCTGCAACCACGGGGTGACCACCTCGGCGGACCTCGGCAATCCCTACATCATGACCGATGTGCTCGAAGAGCACCGCTCGGTCATCGATGACGAGGCCTTTCCCCTGCGATTGTCGCTGTTCCACCTCGGCGGCGGGATGGGCGCCGGCGGCGAGCCGACGACCACGGCGCAGAAACTGTCGGAGCTGGCCACGACCGGCAGCGACAAGATGCACCTCGGCGGGGTCAAGCTCTTCCTCGACGGGTCCATCCAAGGCTTCACCGCCCGGCTCCAGTCCCCCGGCTATCTGCCCGATGACGACAACGGCGTCTGGCTCTCTTCACCCGAGGAGTTCTATACGGCCTTCCGCGCCTACCATTCGGCGGGTGCGACGATCCACGTCCACTGCAACGGCGACGAGGCCACCGAACTCTATCTCGACACCGTGGAACAGGTGCTGCAGGAGGTTCCGCTCTGGGATCACCGGCATACGGTCACCCACAGTCAGCTGACCACCCCGGCTCAGTATCGGCGGATGAAGGCGCTGGGCATGTGCGCGAACATCTTTTCCAACCACATCTGGTACTGGGGCGACCAGCATCGCGATCTTATCCTCGGACCGGATCGGGCCGAGCGGATGGACGCCGCCGCCACAGCACTGCGCATCGGTGTGCCGATCTCACTGCACTGCGACACGCCCGTCACGCCTCTCGATGCGCTGGCCACGGCATCGTATGCGGCCGAGCGTGCCACCCCCAGCGGAAAGATCCTCGGTCGGCACGAGCGGATCGGCGTGCCCGAGGCTCTCGACGCGGTCACCCTCGGGGCCGCCTATATGCTCAAGCTCGATCACCTCGTCGGCTCTCTCGAAGCGGGGAAATTCGCGGATTTCGCAATCCTCGACCGGGACCCCTATGAATGCAAGCCCGCCGAGCTGCGCGACATCACCGTGCACGGATCCGTCGTAGCCGGCAGACACTTCCCTGCAGCAGGCTGAGCGATGATCGAGCTGACAGTGATCGGAGGCTACCTCGGGGCAGGCAAGACCACTGTGCTCAATGAGATTCTCGACCGTCAGGACGGCGAGCGCGTGGCTGTCATCGTCAATGACTTCGGTACCGTCAACATCGATGCCGAGATCATCGGCACCGGCGACGGCCGGACATGGGAGATCGCCAACGGATGCATCTGCTGCGACCTCTCGGACGGGATGGCCGCTGCGATCGAGAGCATCCGAAACACCGAGCCACCGGTCAGCGCCGTCTATATCGAAGTCAGCGGGGTCGGCCAACCCGAGGTCGTCGCCCGCTGGGGCTCTCATCCCGGGTTCGCACGTGGCGGATCCATCGTCTGCGCCGATGTCACATCCCTCCGCCGAGACGTCAACCGGAAATGGGTGGGCGAGACAGTCAGGTCCCAACTGCGCGGTGCCGACCGACTGCTGCTGACGAAGACCGACCTGGTCGGGTCGGAGCAGATCGACGAGGTCGTGCAGTGGCTGGACTCACAGCCCGACATCGACGCCGAGATCGTGAACCGTGACCAGGTCCTGGGTGGCGCGCGGACGCTGCGTACCTGCGAGCCAGGGGCGAACGCGGCTCCCCCGTCGGGGCGCTCGCCCACGGATCTCGCCAACAGCGCACCCACGTCTCATCCCCGTGCCGGTCACGAGATCCGCGACCACAGCTCCTGGTCGATCACGACCACCTCGGCGGTCGACTCGGCGCAATTACGCAGGCTCGTCCTCGACCTGCCCGAGACCTTCGTCCGCGTTAAGGGGATCCTGTCCGATAAGCGAAACCCCGGTCAGCAGATGCTCGTCCAATTCGACGGTGCGAGGTTTGAAACGGAGGCCTTCGCGTCGACGGACGGGGATGACGAGGACGATCCCCTCCGAGGCGAGGGCAGTCCGGACTGCGGCGTGGGTCGGTTGGTCCTCATCGCGACCGGTGACCATACCGGCACACCGGAAGCTGTGACCACGCTGGCCCATGCACTCGACGGCAAGGTCGACGACTAGGCCGAATCTGCCTGGACGATTGGAAAGGGAACAATGAGGTTCACCCACAGAACCATTCGGAATCACACACACGGCCGGCGCAGTCGCAGATCGGGACCTGCCCGTCTGCGCTCGTCGGCAGCAGCGATGACACGCTCATCTACGTAACCGGCTCCATCCCACGCGTGCTCAACCCTGCAGTGCAGTCGAGACTGGCGAGCGCCACGACCGGCACACAGCTCCCGAAACGCAGATGCGCACGATACGAGGCAATGACATCTCGATGATCGTCTCGGACCCGTGCGCCAGTCTCGACCCTCGCAAGACCGTGGGCAAGATCGTCGGCGATATGAGGAAGTATCCGCATCAGTTCTCCGGCGGTCAGCGTCAGCGCATCTGCATCGCTCGGGCCTCACTCTCAATCCCAGCCTCATCGTCGCCGATGAACCGGTATCGGCCTTGGACGTCTCCGTCCGTGCGACGGTGCTCAATCTGATGCTCGAGCTGCAGCAGGAGTTCGAGCTGTCCTATCTCTTCGTCAGCCGCGACCTGGCCGTCGTCGAGAGGATCGCGCACCGGGTCGCGGTGATGTACCTGGGGCAGATCGTGGAAATGGGACTGCGGCGCCAGGTCTTCGAGAACCCGCAGCACTCGTGCACGCGGCGACTCATGGACGCGGCGTCTCATGGACGCGGCGTCTCGTACACGCGACTCCGATTGCGGACGCCGGATCAGAGACGCGAACGTGCCCTCTTCCCGGCGGGTGAGAGCCCCAGTCCGGTCTGGCCCGAGGACGAGGGACCGGAACGGGTGACACTGCGCGACCTCGGGGGTGGGCATCTGGTCGCGGTTGAGCAGCAAACTACTTGATGCCGAGAAATGTCGCGCATCGTGGCCGAGCTTGATGAACCTGACCACCGAGGCCACCAGGACCTGCCAGTCTTATGAGGTTCCGTCGACCCCGAGGAACTCACGCATCGCCGGCAACTCACGGCGTGATTGGGACAACCCCATACGGTGCGCCGCGGCGAGGCGGGAGAGGTCGCGGGTACCGTTGTCGACCGGCATACGCTCCGGGGCGAAGACATGGGCCTTGCCTTCCGCTTCGAGTGCGAAGATGCGTTCGCGTGTTTCGTTGTACCGTTTCCACCTAGTCAGCAG
Source organism: Brevibacterium sp. CBA3109 (assembly GCF_040256645.1). Classification (NCBI taxonomy): domain Bacteria; kingdom Bacillati; phylum Actinomycetota; class Actinomycetes; order Micrococcales; family Brevibacteriaceae; genus Brevibacterium; species Brevibacterium koreense. Next base: position 2,246,753 of record NZ_CP158281.1, read on the forward strand.
CGCCTCGCCCAACGCCGGGTACCGCCGGAACATGCTGCGGTAGACCGCGGGGAAACGCTGCGGTACCTTCCGGTACGAGCGCTCCTGGGTGAGCACGATGACGAACTTCTCAAAACCTTCGCGCTGGGCCTGGCTCAGCGCGATTCCACCGCCCTCACCCATCGCCCCGTCGACGTACACATGCCCGCCCAAGTGAACCGGGGGCATGAGTCCAGGCATCGTCGAGGACGCACGGACACGGATCATCAGGTCTTCGATGTGTGGCGTGTCTTTTCGTGACCACACGACATCATCACCGGTGACCGCATCGAATGCAATGATCCGCATGTCACCGGTACTCGATTGGAACGACTCCCAATCAAACGGCAAGGCTTGGTCGGGGCCACCAGCCTGTTGATAGATGTACTCCGCGTTGAACATGCCCTGTCCGCGAGCGAAGTAACGCAGACCGCCGAACTGTTCGTCGGCGGCGAAGTCGACGAACGACCGGCGGGCCCGACGTGCGTCACCGGACAGATAGTTCACCGCGTTCGACGCCCCCGCGCTGATGCCGGCGACCCAATCGAAGGCCAAGCCTGCGTTCAGCAGCGTGACCACCATTCCACTTGTCAGGGACGCCCGCATGCCGCCGCCTTCGAAGATGAGGGCCGTGTCGCTGATGCGCGTCGTGTCAGCCGGTCTTGTCACCTGGTCTGGGCTCGTCATGTCCGTCATCCTAACGAAGGTGCCGACCGGAAACCGCAGAGGGCCTGCCTGTGCTCGCCTCCCCAGCTGAGTACTGACCCCGTCGCACCGGGGTGTTGACACCCTCGATTTAGGTGCTCTCGTGAAAGCGCCTGATAGACCGGTAGCGAGGAATGAAATCGAACAAGGAGGACAACCATGAAACTGGAAAATGAGACTTTCATCGTCACCGGCGGCGCCTCAGGCATCGGCCTGGGCATCACTCGTCGTCTGATCTCGGAGGGCGGACGAGTGGTGGCCGTGGATATCGACGCGGCGGCGGGCGAGCGCCTCACCGAAGAGCTCGGCGACAAGGCGCACTTCGTCCACGGTGATGTCACCGATGCGCAGATCGCCACGACCTCAGTCGCCGAGGCACTCAACGTCTTCGGAGGCCTCAATGGTCTGGTCAACAATGCTCACGCTTCACGGCAGAAGCCGTTCTTGGAACTCGAGCAGTCGGACTGGGAGCTGTCCTTCTCAACAGGGTTCCAGGCGACATTGAATTTCATGCGAGCCGCTCATGATGAACTGGCCAAGACCAAAGGCTCCGTGGTGAATTTCGGCTCCGGTGCCGCCATGAGTGGGCAGGTCGGTCAGGCTGCGTATGCGGCAGCCAAGGAAGCCATCCGCGGCATCAGTCGTGTCACCGCCAACGAATGGGCTCCCGAGGGCATCCGGGTCAATGTGGTCTCCCCACTGGCACTGACTCCCGGGGTCGAGGCCTGGAGCAAGTCTCAGCCGGCCCAGTATGAGGAAACTGTCGCCAAAACTCCGCTGGGCCGCTTCGGAGACCCCGAGACCGACGTCGCTCCTATCGTCGCCTTCCTCCTGTCCTCCGACGCGCAGTACATGACCGGGCAGACGCTCATGGCCGACGGAGGCACCCAGAAGCTCTACTGATCCAGGGGGCGAAGGCCACCGGCCGGACATGACAGCGAGAACGCACAGACAGTGAGCGTGAAGTCCTCTGATGATGTTCGGCCGGCGAGTGCTTGAGTCTCTAGCCCAACCCTTCCCACATCATTCGTTGCCGCAACGCAGGTGCCAACACCAGAGCGGCGATGACGCTGCCGACAAGCAGCACCCATGCCCCGAAATACGTGAAGAGCTTGAGTTCGGGGGCAAGCTGCGGCCCGAAATTCGCGGCCATGAGAATGACCCCGCCCAGGATCAGAGCCGTGGACACGATCACCTGGATGAACTGCTCGACCGTGGACTTGAGCAGGTTCTTGATCGTTGAAATGTTCAACCCGCTTGTACCGACATCAAGAGTGCCGTCCTGCAGATGCCCGGCAATCCGGGAGAGTTGGCCGGGCAGCTCCGCGATCTGTGGAGCCACAGCGGCCGCGTAGAGTGCTGCCTCCTGTCGGTCGACACCCAGTCCCCCGACTTCGCGCAGAAGGCCGCGCCCATTCTGCGTCACCAGGGCCAGCAGATTGAGCTCGGGGTTGAGCCTCGTGATCGAACCCTCCAGAGTGCTGATGGCACGGAAAGCCGTCGCCACCGACACCGGCATCGGGAACCCGAAATCCACGACGAAGTCGATGAGCTCACCGAACAACGCCGCCGAGGTCGACCCTGGCATCCCATCCCCGTATTTGAGCAGGATCTGTCCGATCTCGCGCTGCAGCTCTCTCAGATTGACGTCGCTGGGAGTGCCGAGGAGATCGAGGATTGCGGCCGTCGCGGCCTGGGAGTTCTGCGAATCGAAGGCCATGAGCAGCAGTGCGATGGCCCGTCGGTCACGTTTGTCGATCCGGCCCACGGCGCCGAAGTCGACGAGACCAGCTCTGCCAGCGGGTGAGATGACAATGTTGCCCGGGTGCAGGTCGGCGTGGAAGATTCCTTTGCCCAACACTTGGCGAACGACCATGAGGAAGAGGTCCTGGGCGATCTCGTTCCTGGCCAACTCCGAAAGGCCGTCGACAACCTCGGTGGCGTGTGAGAGGGGAACACCCTCGATGAGATCCATGACGATGACGAACTCGCCGGAATACTCCTTGTATACCCGCGGAATGGTCACCTTCGAGTCCGTCCCCGAGGTGGAACGGCCGGTCTCGTCGGCCTTGCGTAGAGCTTCGATATGGCCCAGTTCGCCGCGATAGTCGAGCTCACCTTGGAGGGAGTCGACGAAGCTTCGGGCCAACTTCCCAATACCGACCTTGCTTGCCCAGTCGGTGGAGCGTTCGAGTCGTTCGGCCAAGGTCAGGACGATATCGCAGTCGGCCCGCACCTGTTTGCGGATCTTCGGTCGTTGCACCTTCACGGCGACGACCCGGCCGTCCCAGGTCACGGCGCGATGGACCTGCGCAACCGAAGCAGCGGCGAAGGGAACTTCGTCGAACTCTGCAAACACCTCGGCGACGGGCCTGCCCCACTGGGTCTCAAGCTGCTCCTTCACCTCGGCGAACGGCACGGGTGGAACACCGGCCTGCAGGGTCGAGAACTCTTCGACGAATTCGTGGGGAATCATGTCACCGCGGGTGGCGATGAACTGTCCGAGCTTGATGAAGGTGACACCGGCCGCCGCGAGCGCATCTCGAGTTGTCGATGCGATCTCTCGCAGGGAGACCCGCAGCGTGGGGATCCGCGGTTTGAGGTAGCGGGAGAGACCGAACTGGATGAGGATCTTCTGGATCTGTGCCAGGCGACTGAACCGGCGGTACCAGGTGGGAATCTTCGGCGCTGAGCGCAGCAATGACGTCAACGACCCGGTGGGCATGACGAGTTCGATGGCGAGCAGGACGAACATCTGGATGACGATGAACCATGCGAAGAGGAGGAGGAAGATCATGATCGCCGGGAAGCTCATGTCCAGCGTCGGATAGCTGCCTCCTTCAGCGACACCCAGCAGCCGGTAGGCCTGCAGGGTGATCGGCCAGATGGAGAGACCAATGGCCAGGGAGACGATGATGTTGCGGGCGGCCCCCGTGCCGGTGAACATCATGCGCCGCACGAGGAACCCGACGATGAGCGCGTTGATGAGGCCCAAACCGATGGAATAGAGGATCGTCACCCGTCAAGCCCTTCTGTCGTTCGATCAGATGTGCGCTCTGACTGTGGCCGGCGTGCCGACTCAGTTGTGCGCCGCCACCAGCCTAGTTGATCAGGCGAGCGTGAGATTGAGAGTTTGCAGTGCATCGGGGAGCCAAGGAACTGGCCCGAGTCCTATTTCAAAGCCGGTCAGTCGGCGCTCCCTTATACCTCTAAGGACAGCACGGCATCCCGTAGTCGACCATCCTCTCGCGAAAGGCCACCGATAACCTCGGCAAGTCTCACCTCGGTCTGCACCATTCGACTAGTGCCGCCCCGCTCTTCGTCTCGAAGCGAGACGAACACCCGAGAATAGTCAGGGTCGTGAATTGGGTCTGCCACTCGCTCGTTCTTTACGGCGGCGGTGGGCCCGAACTCAAGATAGATCGCTGGCTGTGCATCAGCACGTTGCAGTTCAACGCACCATTCCCACTGTCCGACGAGCTTGGTCACGACCTTCTCAATTCGCCCTTTATTGACCGCACCATTCACTTGCTCCACAAGGACGGACCGCGCGAAGCGCCGCAACCCATCTTTCACTGTGGCCAGCGTGGTGCGGCTGTCTTCGAATTGTCGCCGGGCATGCTCGGCCACTAGCTCTGCAAACTCTCGCGTTACCCGGTCCCGTGGCCGATACCCATACCGTGCAGACTCGCCGGTCTCGCATATGGCTTTGATGAAGGAAACTTGATCGTCGACGTCCACTGCCGCTGGGCCTTTCACGAAGTATTGAACCATCTGTCGGATGAAGAAGAGCTGGTCTGGATGTTGCCGACACCACGACCCATCGCGTTCAACGTGGGCCTGAAGGTCGGAAAGAACATCAGCATAGGTCACGATGCTGGCTTGTTCCCAGCCGTCTCGTTGCAGGTGGGCTTCGTGGCGATGGCAGAGCAGAACAACGGCTGTTGCCCTGCCGTCGGTGGCCCCGTGGGCGAGATACCGCTGGTAGTCATGGCCGTGTCCATCCGAGGTACCGTAATTCTCAATGACGACCGCCGCATCAGACCTCGAGAGAACGATGTCGGCGATATCCATGCCAGTTTCGCCAGCGATGTCCTCACCCCCTAGAGTGTTGACTTCCTGGATTACGCGGTAGCCACTGGGCGGCAACTGCGCGTCGTCCCGTAACTGGCCATTGACTCTCGCGAGGAAAGCGCGCTGGAATGCATCTCCGAGCTTATGAGTGGCATCGGTGGCCAACAGCCAGGCGAAAATATTCGAAAGCTGCTTTTCGTGGGTGCCATGGTGCATCACTCGAAAGATATTGAACTGCTCGCCCAAACTCCGAGAGAGTCCAGGTAGGAGCATCGTGACAAAATCGTTCATGTCCGTTGAGAGTCGGGCCATAGCCCAATGCTAAGCCACAGGTGATGCCAGTGTGGGCCGTTGACATCTGGACATTATCGACAAAGTCGCTAGGCAAGAGATTTCATTATCAAGGTAACACGCCTGCATGGAAGTCCAAAGATAAACAGCGGCGCTCGTAGGAATGGAGGCTGCCAACCTCTGTATCAGTCCCGGTCGGTGGCCCAACGGCTCGTGTGCCAGACCACGCAGAACAGAGTACCGAACCTCACAATAGCCACCACACTGCCGGCACCAGTCATCAGGAGAGTTTGATCGGCGCTCCAGGACTGCGTTGGTCGCGGTGATGTGTTGGCCGATACAGAACAGATCGAGGGAGTCGAGTCGGCAGAATATCGTGAGGTCGGGGGTCGAGAATATAGGCCTGGCTACGTCCAGGTATTTCGTGAGGATTGGGTGAGAACCTCTATCATCGGAAGGCCTCGACCTCTGCTTGTGTAGCGGCTCGCCCTATTTCAGTCTCACCCACTTACACTCTCGTTGACGAAGAGCCGGACGTGACCATCACCGCACTGCAACCGCCACGCGAGTTCGTAGACGAAGTTGACGGACACGACCTCGTGTTCCTGCCAGCTATTCCGCCGCAAACCGCCGAGCTCGTTCGCAACGTCGAAACTTTTGATCCTGCGGTGAGGCACCCAACTTGTTGCAGTCAGGAAATCGATGATGTCACTGAGGCAACCGATGCCCTCGGCGTTGGTGATGAGCACAAGGGAAAGGCATTGAAGATAAGAGCGATACCGAGGACAGACAACGTCCTTGATTCTTGTGGGATCAGCCTCCCTCAGCGGCGGTTCATGCCATCAAGCCCCGCATCAGTTCCCTACTCACTTCGGACGGTGCTCGGCCATAACGTTGTCAAAGAGCTCATCGCCGAGGTCATCGTAGGAGACGTCCTTCGGGTACCACTCGTCGAGGTTGGCGAAGTCGCCCTTGTCGTCAAGGCCAAGTTCGGACACGCTCTTCTGCCAATCGTTCGCCGCAGTATTCAGCGTCGATGGGGCATCTGGTACTCCAGCCGTCTTCGCGGTCTTCTCCGACAGGGTCTTGGCATACTTCGCCATCTGCTTCTGTACGTCATCGTCGAAGGGTTCGACCGAACCGTCGTTGTCCTTCGCCTGCTCAACAGCCATCGCCTTGGCACCGATGACTACCTCCATCATGGTGCTGAAGGTTGTGGACATCGAATCGAAGACGACCTGCTGGTAGGCAAGAGGCAGTTCCGAGTACTTCTTCCCGGCAGTGATCGCACCGGCCGAACGCGCGATTCCCGCGTCGGAGGCCACACCGATGTTCGGGGCGACTTCGAACGTGCCGGCCTCGACGTTCGGGGCGAGCTGCCCGAGGTCGCAGTCGACGGTCCCACGCTGCAGCGCCTCATAGGTCTCAGGGAACGACAGTGAAACAGGGGTGGCTCCGAGGTCGGTGACCTGCTTGCCTGCAGCTGCCGAACCGACACGCAACTGCTTGCCCTTCCAGTCATCGAGTGACGTCATCGGCTTCGAGCACATTGTGGAATACCCACCGGCGGCGAGCATTGGGATGAGCGGAACGAGGTCCTTGTCCTCGAACTCGGCAAGTACTTCCGGCGTCTCCCATGCCGCTTGAACACCGGCCGCATTCGCCGCGAGGTCACTGGCCACCGGCGAGGACGGCAGCGTCGACATGGCGGTGCCGATCGCGTCGAAGGCCGGGTATTCGGCCGGGGTGTATGACGGCAGAGTGAAGGCGAGGTCGACGCGTCCGTCGGCCAGGGCATCATCGACGTCGGCGTAGCTGGCGATCGCCTGACCCCACACGATGTCGACGGTGATCTTCCCGCCCGAGCGTTCCTCGATCGCCTTCTTCACATCGAGCCCGTTCGGCGCGAGGATCGACTTCTCCGACATCGACGAGGGCTGGAACTTCAACGTCACCGGGTCAAGGTCGGCTAGTGCCTCATCGATCTCGCCCTGCGAAGCGTCATCAGCGAAGCCCTCGCCTGCCGCGGTGTCCGAGTCCGTACCGCTGCCGCCGACGGATCCGGCACATCCGGCGAGCAACGCCAGCGACGCGAACATTGCTGCGGTCTTCGTGGGGCGGATTGCCGCCGAGAGGATGCGATTCATGGGACTCCTTTGAACGGCGGCTGTGAGTTCCCTTCGATCATAGATCCGAATGAGCCCACCCTCACCATGACTCCCCTCACACTGTGCCGAAGCCACGCAACGGCGCGGTCGATGACACGGTGGGACCACCTCGGCGAGGCTCAGCCCAACATTCCTCCGCTGGTGCGTTCGATGAAATCGGGGAGCCATTCGGTCATTCCCGGCACGGCGATCATGAGGACGAGGAAGACCACTGCGACGGGGAGGAACCACAGGAGTGAGACGAAGATGTCACGCAGCGTGATGGAGTGCCCGAGGTTGACGTCGGAGTCCTTGACGATGCTGTGAACGATGTAGGGGATGATGCCGACCGGTGGGGTGACCATGCCGAACTCGCCGAGCAAGACGACGAAGACCCCGAACCACAGTGGGCTGACCCCCATCGTCTCGAGCGTCGGCAGGAGGATCGGGATGGTCAGCAGCATCATCGACATGGTGTCGAAGAACATGCCCATGATGACGTAGAGGACGATGAGCACGAGCAGGAAACCCACCGTCGACAGGCCCAGGCCGGTGATGAATCCGGTGAGGATGGGAGCGAGCCCGGTGATGGCCAGCAGGCTGGTGAGCATCGTCGCGCCGATCATGATGAAGAAGATCGCCGAGGTGGCCGAGACGGTGGCGAGCGCCGACTGGGCGACCTTCTGCCACGGCAGGTCACGCCGTTTCTCCCACAGGCACAGCAGAACCGAGCACAGGGCCGCCGCGGCACCAGCCTCGGTGGGGGTGAAGATGCCGGAGAACATACCGCCGAAGAGCACGATGAGGATGATGAGGAAACCCCAGACGCCGGCGAGCGAGCTGAAGCGGTCGCGCCAGGTTGTCGTGGGGCGGGTAGTGGCTGGGCTTTGGCCGCGGCCGACGAGTGTCGGGGCGATGATGCCGAGGACAAGGATGAAGGCAGCGAAGCAGACGGCGAGCAGAATCCCGGGTAGGGCACCGGCCATGAGGGCGGGCCCCACGGGCACGGAGGCGATTCCGGCGTAGATGACCATGAGGATCGAGGGTGGGATGAGGTTGCCCGTCATGCCCGCGACCATGATGGTCCCGACGGCCATGCGTTTGTCGTAGCCGGCCTTGAGCATCTCGGGGATGCCGGCTCGGCCGAGGGCGTAGGTCATCCCGATGGTCGAACCGGTCACTGCGGAGAGTCCGGCTCCGGCGAAGGTCGTACCGATGCCGACGCCGCCGGGCAGCCAGGAAAACCAGTGGTCGGCGACCCGGTAGACCTTGCCGGAGAGCCCTGATTGGGTGAGCAGCATGCCCATGAAGATGAACATCGGCAGCACGCTCAGCGTCCAGTCCGAGACCGCACTGAAGGGGGCCGTCGAGAGGATGTTCATGGTCGCGGGGATGCCGCTGACTGCGTAGACGCCGATGAGCGAGGGCACGGACAAGGCGATGGCCACGGGCACCGACAGGAACAGAAGCACCAACATCAACGCGATGCACCAGGCGCCCCCGACGGCGGCCGAAGGGCTAGTGAACAGGCCTGCGAGGCAGATGGCGACGAGCCCGAACCCGATGGACAGTGCCAGGTAGCCGGGCCGCTTCCGGCGGGACCCGGAGGGGAAGAGGGTGGGCCCGATGCTGGTGGAGTCGGTGTTGGCGGTGGTCGGGCTGGTGGCGTCATTGGCAGCTGTAGTGACGTCCGGGGGCAGGGCCGCGGCGGAGTGGTCGGTATTGGCGTTCACAGGTTGTGTCCGTTTGCCGAGCTTCTGTCGGCTCTGTACTCGATGTCGTGTTCGGGCGGTTCACCGGTGGCCAGGTCGGTCTCGGTCTGCCCGGTGCGGGCGATGACGAGGGCGTCAAGCACGTAGAGCGCGGCCAGGAGGACGAAGACGATGGGGACGAGGAAGTAGACCGGCCAGGTGATGACATCGGAGACGTCGGCGGTCGAGCCGATGGCCATGTTCTCCAGTGCCTTCATCAGCCCGAACCAGGCGAAGGCGATCGAGACGAGTGCGCCGAGGATGCACGCAAAGACTCTGAACACTGAGGCTGTGGCCGGACGTGCCCGTTCGATGGCCAGGGTGACGGTGATGTGTTTCTTCTGGAGTTGGGCGGCCGGGATGCCCAGGAGTGCCACGATCGGCAGGTACCAGTACTCAACGATCTCATTGGTGCCATAGATCGGGGCGTCGAAGAGTGAGCGCATGAGCGCGTGAGTGACGATGTGGACCATCATGACGATGATCGCGGCCGCAGTCGTGATCGTCAGGCATTTGCCGAGGACCTCAGTGAATTTCAACATCAGAAGTCACCTTAGCCCTCGACATGAGCGGGTGCGCCATCTGGCCAAGGCGCTGCTGCCGGGCTACTTGCCTGGGATGGTCTCTGGTGCCGATGGAGACTGCTTGCCGATGGGTTCAGCGAGTGACCCCTCGGTCGTATGTCTCATCGGTCGTGATGTCGCTGCGCGATCGGTCTGCCAGGAGCTTCAACGCGATGAGCGTGATCACTGCCGAGACGAGAATATACACAGAGACTGCATAGCCGGTGCCGAACTGGTGGATGAGCCAAGTGGCGATGAGCGCCGCCGGACCGCCGGCGACGATCGACGAGAGCTGGTAGCCCAGGCCGGCCCCCGTGTACCGGAGGTTCGTCGGGAAGCTCTCGGCGATGATCGAGGCCTGCGGGCCGTACTGCATTGCGTGGGGAATGAGCCCCAGGCACAGTGCGGCGAACGCCAGCCAGGTGATGCCGCTATCCAGGAGAGCGAAGTAGATGAAGCCCCAGACTCCCATGATGGCCGCACCCCAGGCGTAGATCTTCTTCCGCCCGATCGTGTCGGAGAGATGCCCGAACAGCGGGACCAGCACCAATTCGATCGCAGCGGCGATCAATGTGCCAATAAGGACGAAGTTGTAGCTGAAATTGTGGCCTGGCTCCGCCGAAGTCATATAGGACAGGACGAACGCTGTGACCACGTAGAACGGCATCTGCTCTGACATCCGCAGCAGTGCCGAGAGTGTGATCTCCTTCGGGAATCGCCTGAGCACCTGCAGCAGCGGAGCCGAGCTGGTTTCCTTGGACTTGATGACCTTGGTGAACTGCGGAGTTTCCATGATCTTCAGGCGAATGTAGAGACCGATACCCACCAGCACGAGGCTGAGCAGGAAAGGAATCCTGAATCCCCAGGACACGAAGGCTTCTGTGCCGAAGAGGCTGTTGAAGAGCGCCATCAGACCGGTGGAGAGGATGAGTCCGATTGCCACTCCCAGTTGGGGCCAGCTGGCCATCAGACCGCGACGCTTCTGGTCGCCCCATTCCATGGAGAGCAGAACTGAACCGCTCCATTCGCCACCGACCGCGATGCCCTGAACGATCCGCAGCAGGATGAGGATGATCGGCGCTACATCTCACCAGGTCGCAGAGCCTGGCAGGACACCGATGAGGGCAGTGGAAATGCCCATCATCAGCAAGGTGACGATGAGCATGACCTTCCGACCGATGCGATCACCCCAGTGACCGAAGATCGCGGCCCCCACAGGCCTGGCCAAGAAGCCGACGAAGTAGGTAGCGAATGCGGCAAGTGTGCCGATGTACGGAGAGACGTCAGGGAAGAACAGATGTGGGAAGACCAAGGCCGCGGCCGTGCCGTAGAGGAAGTAGTCGTACCATTCGATCGTCGTGCCGATGGTGCTGGCCAGTGCTGCTCGTCTGACCTGCTTCCTGTGATCCGCATCGGTCAGGGAGAAATCTTGTGCATGGGACATGACAACACGCTTAGTCGCGGGAATTCTCTGGCCTTTTAAATGTACTGCGGCCGCAGTATCTTTGACCTCTCGTCCAGGATTCTCTCAGAGATTTCACCGTCAGATCTCTGAGCGGTCGTTCGATCGAGAATCCTCGCAACAGCTGAATGCTCACGCCAGAAAGCCTTCACCCGCAGCGGCGCGGTGAACCGGCAGCAGCGCCCCGCCTGCACCGCGCTGGTGCAGCTTCGCCGCGCCGCTGATTGTTTCTACCGTGCTCAGCCGAGGATGAGCCGCCGTGTGGGCTCGCCCAAGTCGGCTGCTGTCTCGGCGAGCAGAGACTCTTCACTGTCGGCCCCTGCGCGGACGTACCGGCCGGTGAACGCGTCCAGCGTTCCCGAGGCCAGCGCCACCGCGAGATCAGTCACCTGCTCTGGGCTCGTCCAATCGCCCTCGCCACGGAAATCGTGGACGGGCATCGACTTCGTCATCTCTGTCTCCACGACACCGGGTGCCATCTCGAAGATCCGCAGTCCTTTCTCATGTCCGAAGTGGACGACGGAGTCAGCGATGCGGAACACTGCGGCCTTCGACGCCGAGTACACCGCGTAGGCCGGTGTTCCCTGCGCACCTGAGCCGGAGTTGAGGTCGATGATGCGGCTGGGACGACCAGTCGCCTCGGCGTTGGTGATGAGCACCGGCGCGAAGACATTGACCATGAGCGCCACACCTGTGACGTTCGCAGCGACGACGTCCTTGATGCTCTGCGGGTCCGCCTCCCACAGCGGGCCCTCGGTCGACTCGATGCGACCAGCATTGTTGACGAGCACCTGCAACCGGCGGGAAGTTTCGCCTTCGAGCGTGAGAACTGCGTCGCGGAAGTCGCTCACCGATGCGGCATCGTCGACGGTGAGACCGAGGCCGGTCACCGCTCCCCCGGTGGCGTCGACGATCTCAGCTGCCGCCTTCTCCGCCCGCTCCGCCGAGGTGGCCGTGACGACCACGTGATAGCCGGCGTTCGCAAACGCCTCGGAAAGATGGCGGCCGATGCCCCGGGCTCCTCCGGTGATGATGGCGATCGTTTCGGCAGGCACTGCGGTCGCTTCGGCGGTGCCTGAGTCGGTGGGCAGGTTGGTGCCGTAGGGCAGTTTCTCAATCATGTCGTCTCCTCAGCTTCTCACTTCGGCGCCGTGACGCTCAGCCGCCAGCTGCGTCGCAGCCTCACGCATCGCCGAGGCGTCATCTGCCTTGAGCGTGCGATCGGCGGCCCGGAAGGTCAGGCGGAAGGCCAGCGACTTCTTGCCCTCGGGCAGCTGATCACCGGTGTAGAGGTCAAAGGTCTCGAGTTGCTCGAGCTCCTCACCGGCGCCCTCGCGCAGAGTCGCGGCCAGGGTCTGCGTGGGCAGCTCCGCATCGACGATGAGAGCGACATCCTGACGGGAGACCGGGTAGGTAGAGAGTGCACCGTCCCAGGACCGCAGATCGTCCTGAGCTAGCAGCGCGTCCAGGTCGATTTCGAAGGCTACGGTCCGGGCCGGCAGCCCCAGGTTCTCGCACACCTTCGGGTGGAGTTCACCCGCATGCCCGAGAGCCTGCCCATCGGCGAGGACGAACTTCGCCGCCCGCCCCGGGTGCCAGGGTGCGATCTGGTCGGCTTCGACGCTGACCTCGATGCCGTTGGTGCGTGCAATGCGACGGACGGTGTCGATGACGTCCGTGGCGTCGGCCTTGCGCCCCTTGCCCCAGACGCCGGGAAGTTCGACGTTGCCGGCGATGATGCCCGCGTAGTGGTAGGGCTGAGCGGGAACGGAGGCGTAGATCTTCTCCAGCTCCGCATCGCTCGGGTGGTATCCGGGCAGGTGCCGTGGTCCCGGTCCGGCGGGCAGTCCCGCCGAGGTGGAGACGAGTCCACCTTCGAAGAGCGCGACGTCCTTGGCTCCGCGGCCAAAGTTGCGCACCACCAGTTCGACCAGGGTCGAGAGCAGGGTGGTCCGCATCAGCGGCAGATCCTCTGACATCGGGTTCGCGAGACGAATGTGCTGACGACGAATGTCGTCGGCGTCGAGTCGCATCTCATCGTCACGCTTCGAGTTCGTGAACGGGTAGGACAGCACCTCGGTGTACCCGTCAGCGGCGAGCAGGTTCGAGATCCGACGACGCGTCTTCTGCGCCTCGGTCAGACCATTGCCTGCCCGAGCGGCCGGCTGGATCGATGGGATCTTGTCGTAGCCGCTGGTGCGGGCCACTTCTTCGATGAGGTCCACGTCGGCCGTGATGTCTGTGCGCCAGCTGGGGACGGTGACGCTCAAGCGTCCTTCATCCCCGGCAGCAACCGATGCGCCGATGGCAGTCAGCTGCTCGGTGACCTCGGCTGCCGAATAGTCGATGCCCACGAGGTTGCCCACACGAGCGACATCGAGGTCGATGACCGTGGGTTCCGGTGCCTGGCCCACCTGCGTGGTCGCCGGGCTGAGCGTGCCGCCGGCGAGTTCGACGAGCAGGTCGGCGCAGCGACGGGCGGCGACGGGACCGAGTCTCGGGTCAACCCCGCGTTCGAAGTGGCGCGAGGCCTCGGAGGAGAGCTTGTGCCGCCTGGCGGTCCGAGCGATCGAGATCGGGTCGAAGTGTGCGGCCTCGATGACGATGTCGGTGGTCTCGGAGTTGACCTCGACGTCGGCACCACCCATGACACCGGCCAGACCGATGATCTTTCCGCCCTGGCCACCACGGTCGGTGATGAGGAGGTCTTCGGGATCGAGTTTCCGTTCCACATCGTCGAGGGTCGTGAACTTCTCCCCCGCCTGCGCGCGGCGCACGACGATCTCCTCGCCCAGCAGCGCCGTGTCATAGGCGTGGAGGGGCTGGCCGAGTTCGAGCATGACGTAGTTCGTGACATCGACGGTGAGGCTGATGGGGCGCATGCCTGCGGCAATGAGGCGACGCTGCATCCAGAACGGGGTCTGTGCACTCGTGTCCAGGCCGGTGACCTGCACGGCGGTGAACTGGTCGCAGCCGATATTGCCGTCGATGGGGTTGGAGTCCTCGATGACGACAGGGAAGCCGCCGTCGGTGGGGGCGTTCACCTCGGCGACGGCAGGGCTTCCGATATCGGTGAAGGACTGGCCCTTCATCTGCGCGTACTCGCGGGCGATGCCGCGCATCGACAGCTGGTAACCGCGGTCGGGGGTGACGTTGACGTCGAGAGTGACCTGGTCGAGTCCGAGGAGGGCAATCGCGTCGTCGCCGGGTTCACCGCTCAGACCGAGGTTCTTCAGGACGATGATGCCGTCGTGGTCCTCGCCCAGGCCGAGTTCCTTGGCCGAGCAGATCATGCCGTCGGACTTGTGTCCGTAGGTCTTGCGGGCAGCGATCTGGAAATCACCGGGCAGGACGGCTCCGGGCAGGCAGGCGACGACGAGGTCACCGACGACGAAGTTGTGGGCACCGCAGATGATGCCGCGGCTGGGTCGTTCCTCGCCGGGCTGCGGGTCCTTCGGATCATCGAGATCTTCATTGTGCTCAGGTCCGACGTCGACGCGGCACCAGTTGACGGTCTTGCCGTTCGAGTGCTCTTCCTTAACGAGTTCAAGGACGCGACCGACGACGAGGGGGCCGGTGATCTCGGGGCCGAAGAAGTCCTCTTCCTCGAGTCCGATCGAGGCGAATTCCGCGGCCAGGGCATGGGGATCCGTATCGGCCGGGAGATCGACGTAGTCGGCCAGCCAGTTCAGTGGGACGCGCATATCAAGCCTTCATTCCGAAACGAGCCGAGAAGCGCACATCGCCCTCGACCATGTCATGCATATCGTTGATTCCTTCGCGCAGCATCAGGGTGCGCTCGATGCCCATGCCGAAGGCGAAGCCCTGGTAGACCTCGGGGTCGATTCCGGCGGCCTTGAGCACATTGGGGTGGACCATGCCGCAGCCGCCCCACTCGATCCAGCCGGGACCGCCGACCTTGTTGGGGAACCAGAAGTCCATTTCGGCGCTCGGTTCGGTGAACGGGAAGAAGCTGGGGCGCAGGCGAGTCTTCGACTCGGGCCCGAACATCTCACGGGCGAAGCCGTCGAGGGTGCCCTGCAGGTTGGCCATGGTCAGGCCCTTGTCGATGGCGATGCCTTCGATCTGGTGGAAGACCGGGGTATGGGTGGCATCGAGTTCATCGGTGCGGAAGGTCTTGCCCGGGCACACGACGTAGAGCGGGACACCACGCTGCAGGAGGGAACGCGACTGGACCGGTGAGGTGTGGGTGCGCAGCACGAGTCCGGCATCGGCGGGGTCGACGAAGAAAGTGTCCTGCATCTGACGAGCAGGATGGTCGGGCCCGAAGTTCAGGGCATCGAAGTTCAGCCACTCGGATTCGATTTCGGGGCCTTCGGCGACTTCCCAGCCGAGGCCGATGAAGTAGTCGGACGCCTGTTCCTGGATGAGGGACAGCGGATGGCGAGCGCCGAGGCGGTTGCGGTCCGTGGGCAGAGTGACGTCGATGGACTCTTCGATGAGAACAGCAGCGTCGCGCTCGGCCTCGAGCTCGGCCTGACGGGCGTCGAGTGCCTTCTTGACCTGGCCGCGGGACTTGCCGACGATCTTGCCGGCGGCAGCCTTGTCGGCCTTGTCGAGACCGCCGATGGCCCGGTTGGCCAGAGCCAACGGGGACTTGTCGCCGGTATGGTCGATCTTCGCTGTCTTGAGATCGTCGAGAGTGTGTGCGTCCGCGAATGCGCTCAAGGCCGCATCAACGGCCGCCTTCACGGCCGACTCGTCCAGAGGGTCGAGCTGGTCAGTCATCAAAGTCCTTCATATGCCTGCGTAGGTACCGTTCTTCTACCGCGCATAAGTCTATCGCCTGTGATTCGGTGCCAGGCCACCCGTCCGGATGATGTGCATTGGGGACTTCGCCCAGGTCTGTGACCTGGCTCATCGAGACCTGTTGTCAGACGATGTAGTGTCGAAGGATGACGACTCAGCGAGCTTCCGATGTCATGGTCAAGGCCCTGGAGAACGAGGGAGTCGAACGCATCTTCGGCATCCCCGGTGAGGAGAATATCGACTTCATCGATTCTCTGCGCCAGTCCACCATCGAATTCGTCCTCACCCGCCACGAACAGGCCGCCGCCTTCATGGCCGCGACCTACGGGCGGCTGACGGGCAAACCGGGGGTGTGTCTGACCACCCTGGGCCCGGGTGCACTCAACTTGGCGACCGGTGCCGCCTACGCTCACCTCGGCGGGATGCCGGTGATCATGATCACCGGACAGAAGGGGATCCGCACGGCTGAGCAGGCACGCTTCCAGATCGTCAATACCGTGGCGACGATGAAGCCGCTGACGAAGGACAGCCGTCAGATCACCTCGCCGAGGATGATCCCCACCATGATCAGGGAGGCCTTCCGCGTCGCCCAGTCCGAACGGCCGGGTCCTGTGCACCTGGAACTCCCGGAGGACATCGCCGCGATGCCACTGGAGCAGAGTGAACTCGTGCAGCCGCACACCAATGGACGCGCCACGGCCAGCGACGATGCCATCGATGCCGCCGCCCAGGTGATCCGGACCGCGAAGCGACCGCTGCTCATGCTCGGCGCCGATGCCTCACGTTCGGACGCCAGCGAGGCTCTGTCGAGATTCGTCTCCCGGGTGCGCATCCCCTACTTCACCACGCAGATGGGCAAAGGAACCGTGTCCGGCTCGTCCGATCTGTACATGGGCACCGCAGCTCTGACCAGCCGTGACTACGTCCATGACGCGATCGAGAAGGCCGACGTCATCGTCACGATCGGCCACGATACGACCGAGAAGCCACCGTTCACGATGGATGAGAACGGACCGACCGTCGTCCACGTCGGCTACCGGGCGGCCGTCGTCGAGCAGGTCTACTTCCCGCAGGTCGAAACCATCGGTGACCTCGGCCCGAGCCTGGACCGACTCGCTGTGGAGCTCGTCGGCCATGTGCCCAATGCCGGAGCACTCCTGCCCATGCGGGCGGGGATCTTGGAGAAGATCGAAGAGAAGTCCGACGCCGACCGGTTCATTCCGCAGCGCATCGTGTCTGAGGTGCGCAAGGTCATGCCCGTTGACGGGGTCGTCGCCCTCGACAACGGCATGTACAAGATCTGGTTCGCCCGAAACTACCGGACCACGAGGGCCAATACACTCCTCCTCGACAATGCACTTGCCACCATGGGGGCCGGCCTCCCCTCGGCCATGGCAGCGAAGCTGACCTACCCGGAACGCCGGGTCATGGCAGTCGTCGGAGACGGCGGGTTCATGATGAACAGCCAGGAGATGGAGACCGCGGTGCGACTGGGCCTCGACCTCGTCGTACTCGTCCTCGAAGACAGCTCCTACGGCATGATCCGGTGGAAGCAGGCTGTCGACGGCATGCCCGACTATGGGCTGACCTTCGGCAACCCCGAATTCGTCGCCTACGCCGAGTCCTACGGGGCCACCGGGCACCGGCTGGGGAATGTCGACGACATGCATGACGTCCTCGAGTCCGCCTTTGCCGCCGGCGGAGTCCACCTCGTGGTCGTACCCGTGGACTATTCGGAGAACGAGCGAGTGCTCATCGACGAACTGGGTCAGCGGGAGGCTGCGGCGCTGGACGCGCAGTAGGGCTGGGCGAACGGCCCGGGTGGGCGAACGGTCAGATTGGCCTCACGGGCCGACTGATCTCGCTGCACCATTTGCCGCTCTGACGGCAAGTACAGCGCAGACGAGGATGAGGACCCACCCGAGCAGGGCCAGTATGTGCCCGGCCGTCGTGGCATTCGAGAGTTCAACGCACAGCAATGCCACGGCGTGGCCGATACTGATGACGGCGATGCCAACGAGGTAGGGCACGCCTGCTCGTTGGCCTGCCTCCCATGCTGCAGCGGAGGCCAGCGTGTGCCGCGTGCGTATGCCGATCGCAGAGTTCCTGCCGATCGCCTTTTTGCGCACAGCGACGATCAGTACGACGCTGACCGCTGCCACGATCAGGTAACCCGCCATGGGCGCGTAGAACATCAGCGCTGCTCCTCTCGTTCCTGACTCGCCTGACCAGCTGCACCAACCTCGGCGGCGGTCATTCGACCGTGATGCCGAGTTCGCTGGCGAAGAGTTCGGCGAAGAGCATCATCTGCATCTCATCGATGGTGGCACCCCGCAGCGAGTGGACACCCGAGATCTTATGCGGCTGCAGACCCCGCAGATCCACATTGCCCAAAGTCGCGCTCTCGCACTGCAGCACTCCGACGCTCGAACCGGGAAATGACACCCTGTTGACTTTGGCCCGGTCGAGGTCGATCTCGTCGATGACGCAGTCGCGGAATTGAACGTCGGTGAGTTTGGCTCCGCGCAGGTTGAGGTAGGAGATCCGACAGTTGCTGAGAACGACCTTCTCCCACACGCTGTCATGAACCACCCCTGCACCGATCCGAGTGCCCGAGATCTCGGTGTGGACGAGACTCCCCCGCGGCATAGTCCAGGTGTCGGCCCGGCAGTCCTCGATTCTGCTGCCGGAGAACCGTGCACCGGTGAGGTTCACGGGAGACTCGGCGTCACCGAAGTTCACCCGGGACAAAGATGAGTCCAGGTAGGTGGCTTGGGTGGAATCCACCTCGGCGAGGTCAAGATCTTTCAGTTCCATGCCCTCGAGGAACTCCTCCGGACCAATGTCGCCGAGGTAGCCGGGCGTCAAGTTCGTCAGCGTGATCTTCGGTGCGCGTGGAGCTTCAGTCGTCATGGTCTCCACCGTATCGGCTGGGTAGGACACGTCCCTATTGTCGTCACTGCGTCGACTATTCGACGACGAAGTCACTCAGCCCAGCCGCCTTAAGAATGAACGGGGCGATTGACATCAGCACCAGGATCGATGCAACGATCCAGAGCCACATCATTTTTCGCCGCTCGCGCCTGAGACTGGTCGACAGAGCGAACAGCGGACTCAACAACGGCAGGCCGTAGAACACCGGAGTGAGAACGAACGCAAGTGCAAGAAAGCCAACGAATTTCCACTCAGTCTTCGAGAAGAATCCTTCGTGTTGCTGTGTGGTCATAAACTCTGCTTCTCCCCGTTGTCACTAGGTGGAATAACCGCAGGCAGTTAGACGACGCAACTGCTGCAGCGACTTCCACCTGAGAGAGCTTAAGCCGGCGACGCCCCAGCAGGCAACGGCTGTACGAAGTCGAAACGCCTCTTTGCACGGAAGTAACGAATAAGGTCCCCGAAAATCATAGCTGGCATCGTCGCAGTGACGAGCAGGCGCGGGACCGAGGGCGAAGAGCTGGTACCGAAGTTGATGGCCCAGAACAGTGCGGCGATCGCGATGCATACCAGGACAGAGTTCAGCACATCCCGCGCGCACCTCGTGTGCAGTTCCGACAGCGACTGCGGCCGAATTTTCGTGCCAGGCATTGCTTCGCTCCGTCCTGCGCCTCACGCATTAATAGACAGGTACCTTGCTTTCAACGCTAGCAGACGTCGCTCTGATCTGGAACACTTGCTCGGTTCAAGCCGGACGCAGTCGAATCACGTTCGGCAGCAGAATTCGTTGAACGCTAGGCGCGCGACTCACATCCGCTGGTTGCGAGCACTCTCGTAGATGCACACGCTGGCAGCAGTCGCCAGATTGAGGCTCTCGGCCTTGCCGTAGATCGGAACAGCCGCCGAGGAGTCACAGAGTTCGAGGTCTTCTGTCTTCATCCCCCAGGCTTCGTTGCCGAAGACCCAGGCGGTGCGAGCAGTCAGATCGAGCCCGCTGTCCCAAGGATGGTGGATGTCGTGAGACTCGTCGTTGGCGTCGGCGGCGAGCACCTGCAGGCCGCGGGCACGAGCCAGTTCGGTCACCTCGGCGAGTCCGACCCCGGTGACCACGGGAACATGGAACAGGGAACCAGCAGTGGAGCGGACGGTCTTGTCGTTGTAGATGTCGACGCTTGACGAGGTGAGGACCACTGCGTCAGCCCCTGCGGCATCGGCAAGACGGATGATCGTGCCGGCGTTGCCGGGGTCACGGACCTGGGAGAGAACGACGATGAGCTGTGCTTCCTTGTCGATGACCGAAGGCAGGTCGACGTCGATGCGCTCACAGACGGCGACGACGCCCTGTGAGTTCACGGTTGCGGACAGCTCGGTGAGCACCTCGTCGGTGATGATGTTCCACCGGATGTCGCAGTCTTTGACGGTCTCGACGAACTCCGGATGCGCCTCGGCGGCCTCTTCCGTGATGAAGAGTTCGGTGACCGCACCGCGCGGATCAGCATTCGACCCCACCCAGTCCGGAACGCCGGGCGCCTGGCCGGGAAGGCCCAGCTCCGCGTGCCGCTCCAGAGCCTCACGTACGGCCTGGGGTCCCTCGACGAGGAACTGGCCCATCGTCTTGCGGCTGTGGCGCTTGAGCAGCTTGACCGCGTTCTTGACCCGTTTCGAATTCGGTGAGGAGATGGCGTCTGGGAGTTTCATGGAATTCGCTGACCCGCATTCTTGCTGGAGGGACTACTGGCTATCGGAGGAAAGGTTCTGGGACAAAATCAACGGCCCCGAACCAAGTAAGTTCGGGGCCGTTGAGAGGATGAGGACCGGCAGCTCAGGCTGCGGCGGTCTTCGCTGCGTTGACATCAGCCGGAAGAGCTTCCTTGGCGACCTTGATCAGGTGCGCGAAGGTGGCTGAATCGTTGACGGCGAGCTCAGCGAGCATACGGCGGTCGACCACGACGTCAGCGGCCTTGAGGCCCTGGATGAAGCGGTTGTACGTCATGCCGTTGGCGCGAGCACCGGCGTTGATGCGCTGGATCCACAGGCGACGGAAGTCACCCTTGCGGGCGCGACGGTCACGGTAGCTGTAAACCAGCGAGTGAATGACCTGCTCTTTGGCCTTGCGGTACAGGCGCGAACGCTGTCCCCGGTAGCCGCTTGCCCGGTCAAGGATGACCCGGCGCTTCTTGTGAGCGTTGACCGCTCTCTTAACACGTGCCACGTGTTACTCCTTCAAAATTAGTTCTACCGGCAGTGCCGGAGTCAGGTTCAAGCTATGGGAACCACATCAGTGGCTGCCCGGGATGGAGACCCGAGTGGGTCTCACCTGCCCTTGAGCTTGCCCAGAAGCTTGCGGGCTTTGGCGCGATCTCCGCCGGTGAGGACCTGGTCCTCCGCAACGCGACGCTTACGGGCCGAGGACTTGCCCTCGAACTTGTGCTGGTTGTTCACGCCTTCACGCATGATCTTGCCAGTACCCGTCACACGCATGCGCTTCTTGGCGCTGCTGTTCGTCTTCTGCTTCGGCATCGAGCCGTTCTCCTTTGCATTTCGTTGCTGGTGGCGACCACCGGCAACTACTTCACACGCTGAAACCGTTCAGGCTCCAGCGAATCGGTACTTACTTCTCACGCGTCGGGCGCTGCGTGCTTCTCTGCAGCGACACGATCACGTCGGGACTTCACCTCGGGGACGTTGCCCTTGGCATCTGATGATGCCTTGCGGGCCTCGGCCTTGGCGTCGGATTTTGACTTATGTGGGGCAATGACCATCACCATGTTGCGTCCGTCGACCCGTGGCGAGGATTCGACGGTGCCGAGGTCCGACACATCTTCGGCCAGGCGGTTGAGCAGTTTGATGCCCATTTCAGGGCGGGACTGTTCACGTCCGCGGAACATGATCATGACCTTGACCTTGTCGCCACCGGCCAGGAAGCGGGTCACATGCCCCTTCTTCGTCTCGTAGTCGTGTTCATCGATCTTGAGACGGAAGCGGATCTCTTTCAGCGCAGTGTTCGCCTGGTTCTTACGGGCTTCTCTGGCCTTCTGAGCAGATTCGTATTTGAATTTCCCGTAGTCCATGAGTTTGGCGACGGGAGGCTTCGCCTGCGGTGCAACCTCGACCAAGTCGAGATCTGCCTCGCGAGCGAGGTCGAGTGCCTTGCGAATGGCAACGATACCGACCTGTTCACCGTTGGGTCCGACCAACCGGACCTCGGGAACCCGAATCCGGTCATTGATGCGCGTCTCGCTGATGTGTTCACTCCTTTTTCGCTCAAATGATGTCGTGGCAATAGAAAAGGCTCCCATTGACCACATGCCAAGGGAGCCTGCACACACACATCAGAGCAACGGTTGAGATCACCGCGGCACATCAAGTGAATACACCTCGACCTGAAACCTTCGACCTCGAGCTTGCGCCCGGGCTGTCGATCATCAGATCATTGGACCCGATCGTTTCACACGATCAAGGTGGGAGTCAGACCCCGCTTCGCACCACAATTCAGTGTACTACGCTTCATGACTCTTCGCACATCGAGGCCGAACATGCAATCGTCGGGCGAATCATATGTCAAGCTGGTTCCATGAGTTCTGAAAAATCTGTACCCGCCGAGGCGGTTGCCGATGTCACTCGTGATATCGCCGAAGTACCAGCCATCGAGGTCATCACATCCGCAGCTGTGCACCTGATGTCTGCCGCCGCCGTCAAATGCGGCCTGGCTGAAGACTCCCCCGATGTTCCGGCAGCAGAGCTGCAGGACCTCGACGAAGCGCGCAAGCTCATCACCGCCCTGGCCGGCCTGGTCACCGGAGCCGCCACCGTCATCGGCGACCACCATGCTCGTCCTCTGCGCGACGGCCTGCGCAGCCTCCAGTTGGCGTTCCGGGAAGCCTCGGCCATTCAGGATGAGCCCGGACAGGGCCCCGGCGAGAAATACACCGGTCCCGTACGCTGACAGACGCCTTTATGAGTGCCGGCGATTTCGTCGCGCACCATGCATCATGAATCTCCACATCCGCTGCGGCTCTCGACCAATGGTCGGGGGCCGCTTCTGCTGTGTCAGTGCCGAATGAGATCATCGTCCCATGTCTCCCGCTGAACTGCCGTACGTGAGTGCCAAGGAGTTGCAGGACTACTTCGGCACCACGTTCTACGAGCGCGGGCGCAGCTACGCCAACAAGGGGATGGTCGGGCAGGCCAGCTGGGACCCGCAGGCCATGACACTGCGGGCAGATGTCTCGGGGACTGCGGCACACGATTACATCAGCACTGTTCGGCTTCAACGCCACAGCCCCACAGCCAAATCATTCACTGTGCTCTCTTCGCGGTGCACCTGCCCCGTGGGCGGAGACTGCAAACACGTGGTGGCGGCACTGATGGCGGTCTCGATCCGACAGGTGGCCCCATTCGGTTCAACCGCGCTGCACGACCCTGACCAACGCCTCTCCCCCGACGACGCCGGCTGGCGGACCGCCCGCAGCGGCACTGCGCGCAAGAGCCCCCGAAGCTGGGTTCCCGGTGGCAGCAACGCGTCGTCACACGAATCCAGAGAGCCCGATTGGAAGTCGATTCTGTCCGGATTCTCCTCCGACCGAGTCGACGGTTCGGTGTGGGCCTCGGGTCCTGGTGGCACACTGGCCGGCAGCACACCGACTCGCCTTGCCCTCGGCTTCGAGATCTGCCAGCTGCGACGCACGGGATTCGGGAACTTCGAAACCCATCCGATCAGGCGGCCGAAGTTCACCGGTCGCTCCGATCTCGTCGTCACTCTGAGGCCACTGATGGAAGGTGCGCGCGGCAATTGGATCAAAAGAGACGTGTCGTGGTCCAACATCGCCAACACCTCGAACACTCGTGCATATGCTCACGGGCAGGCGGCTTGGTTCGCACAGCTGTACGGCCTGTCGGCCATCGGTTCGAAGCACCTGATCACCAATGATGACTCAGTAGTCCTCGACTGGTTCACTTCGCCCTTGCTCTGGCATCTCTTCGACCAGGCAAGGTCACTGGGCATCGGACTCGTCGGCACCAGCCGCGAGCTCTCACTTCACCACGGTGAGGAAGGGTCGACGGAATGCGATGTGGTGGCGATATCAGGTGGGCTCGAGGCCCGCTCCAGGGTCACCATTGATGACGAGTCGTTCGACCAGGGCTTCTGCGGCTCGATCGATGATCATGGCTTCTACGGAATCTCGACTACCGGCGGCTTTTCCCTCGTCCTGGCTCCTGCCGAGACAAGGACAGATCGCGATGTGGTTCAGATGCTGCGTCGCTGGGAACCGGTGACGATCACCGATGACCAGACCCATGACTTCTTCACGGACTTCTATCCCAAGCTCGCCTACGCCACCACCGTCGTCTCCTCCGACGATTCGGTGACCCTGCCTGTGCTCGCACCACCCGACCTCGCACTCACCATCACCTACGGGGACCAAGGTGCGCACCTGACGTGGGAGTGGCATTACCATCACCCGGTGCAGACGTTTCCGGTCCGCCGTGGCGCACTGGTCGATCGCAACCGGAGCGTCGAGCACGAAGACCGCGTGCTCGTGAAGCTGAGTTCCACCGTTGCCGCAACCCCACTGCCGCTGACGCTGCCAAGCGAGGTTCGCTGTGCGGACACCGTGGACCTCGACGTTCTGCAAACGGCAGTCTTCGTCGACAAGCTGCTGCCGAATCTGAGCGACATCGATCATCTCGATGTGCTTGAGATCGGTGATCGTCCGGGCTATCGAGAAGTCACCGATGCTCCGCTGGTCTCGATGTCGACAGAGGAAGCTGAGGACAGCGATTGGTTCGACATCCGCTTCCACGTCACGATCGACGGACAGCAGGTACGCTTCGCAGACCTGTTCGTCACCTTGGCGCAGGGAGCTGCGATGATGGTCCTGCCCGACGGCACCTATTTCTCACTCGACGGCCCCTTCTTCGACAAGTTTCGTCGAATGCTCGCCGATTCAGATGTCATCGCGGACTGGCAACCGGAGTCGCCCCGCCTCTCGCGCTATCACATGGATCTGTGGGCTGAGTTCGACGAAGTCGTCGACGAATCCGCAGCCGCGGCCTCGTGGAGACGCTCGGTTGAAACACTGAGCCACCTCGGCGAGATTCCGGCTCTCGACGTGCCGACGGGTATCGAAGCCACACTGCGGCCCTATCAGCTGGAGGGATTCAGTTGGCTGGTGGCACTGTGGTCCAGCGGGCTCGGCGGAATCCTGGCCGACGACATGGGCCTGGGCAAGACGCTGCAAGCGCTGAGCCTGTTCACTCACGTCAAGAACACGGATAACAACGCCGCCCCCATCCTCGTCGTCGCGCCCACCTCGGTGATGTCGACCTGGCGAGCGGAGGCGGAGAAGTTCGCACCAGGTCTGCGAGTCGCCACGATCTCGGCCACAGAGAAGAAACGGAAGACCACCCTGGCCGAAGAGATCGAGGATGCTGACCTCGTCATCACCTCATACGCGATTCTGCGCCTCGACGCACGGGCCTTCAGATCGGTCGTGTGGGACACCTTCGTCCTCGACGAGGCACAGTTCGTGAAGAACAGGACCGCGAAGGTCCACGCTGCGGCGAAGACGATACAGGCCCGGTTCCGTCTGGCCATCACCGGCACACCGATGGAGAACTCGCTGACCGACCTGTGGTCGCTGTGCTCGATCACCTCACCAGGACTGCTGCCGGACATCGAGAAGTTCCGTCGTGAGATCGTCTCCCCCATCGAATCGGGTGAGAGCCCGGAGGGGATGGCTCTGCTGCGACGGCGGATCCGACCGTTCATGAAACGACGGAACAAAGAACTTGTCGCAGCCGACCTGCCACCGAAGCAGGAACAGGTCCTGCGCGTCGAACTCAGCACCAAACACAGGGACCTGTATAGTACGGTCCTGCAGAAGGAGAGGAAGAAGCTCCTCGGTCTCATCAACGACATGGATCGGAACCGCTTTGCGATCTTCCGGTCGCTGACACTCCTGCGGATGTTGGCCATCGACCCGTATCTCATCGATGAGAAATATGAAGCGATCGGGTCGAGCAAACTCAGCGCACTCTTCTCCCACCTCGACGACATCGTTGCCGAGGGCCACCGCACCATCATCTTCAGCCAGTTCACCTCGTTCCTCACCCGAGTCGGTGAGCAACTGGACCATCGCGGTATCAACTACTGCTATCTCGACGGTTCCACTCGGAATCGCGGCGCAGTCATCGACGACTTCAGGACTGGGGACGCACCGGTCTTCCTGATCAGCCTCAAGGCCGGTGGATTCGGCCTGACACTGACGGAGGCCGACTATGTCTTCCTCCTCGACCCCTGGTGGAATCCTGCGGTCGAAGCCCAGGCAGTCGATCGTGCACACCGAATCGGGCAGACGAAGAACGTCATGGTCTATCGGATGGTGTCTGAGAAGACGATCGAGGAGAAGGTGCTAGCACTGCAGGAAAGGAAGGCACAGCTCTTCGACTCCCTGGTCAATGAGGGTGAGGGCTTCTCATCAGCGATCACGGGTGAGGACATCCGCGGGCTTCTCGACGGGTGAACAGCTTGGTGTCATAACTTCGTGCGCTCGCTCAAGGCCCGAGCGCCGACACACGTCTTGGCTGCGTGACTTGGGGAGCCTGAGAGTTGGTCTGGTGCGCGCAAGACTGCGCGGCCGCGCCAGCATCGTCACACCGAGGGTCGGAGCCGGAGGGCAATCGTGCCGGCTGGCAGGAGGGCGTCATCGCCATGCTGGGGTGAGCTCGGAGATGCTCGCCTCAATGCGGTCTAGCTCCGTGGCCGGTGCATCTAGCTCCGTGGCCGGTGCATCTAGCTCAGCGGTTGCAGGCGGATGGCCAGCGAATCGATCTTCGCAACCAGCTCCTCATCCGCGGCGACCGTTTCCTGGAAGCGCTGCAGCTCGGCCGCGGGGACCTCTGATTCCACGCCGAGGGTGATGCCCAATTCCGGGCCCCCGACGTTGACCTGTCGGCTTCCCGGACTCAGCGACAGGCGACTCAGCCAGGAGAAGGATTCGGCGATGCTGGCAAGACGTCGTCCCACCTCGGCGTCGGCCCAGGACGGAGTCCAGTCCTGCCCGTGGACGAACGCGAACATTGCGGGACGACGCAGCAGGAACGACGTCTCAGCTCCAGGGTCGAGGACGACGAGCTGCGAATCGGCCTCAATCGCGCCGAGGACGAGCCGCTCCGATTCGATCGGCACGGGCCGAGCGTCCGGATGCCATGCCGTCAAGGGTGGGATCGAGCAGAAGCCGGGGGTGCACTCCCTGCCGTCATCGGCCTGCAGTCGGACCATGGCCATCTCCGAGGAGTTGTCGACCATCAGCCCGTGCTCTCCGACCTCCTGGTCAAGTGCCATCGGGATGATCGGTGCATACAGTCGCGCTTGCGACAGAGCGGAGAGGACGTTGCTGTGCAGCGTCGGGTCCAAGGGTTCCCGGCCTACCTGGTGCAGTGCCTCGAGAAGGCCCGCATCAGCAAGCCCAGAATCGCCCGAGAACGGGTTCGGCCGCAGTTCACGGCCGGACCACGATTGTCCGGCGGAATCGGATCGATCGGTCGATTCCGAGGTCACTTGTTCAGCCTCCAGCGACTTCGAGAGCTTCTTCCAAGGTGAACTTTCCGGCGTAGAGCGCCTTGCCCACGATCGCCGAGTCCACACCGAATGGCACCAACTCACGCAGGTTCCTCAGGTCGTCGAGGCTGGAGACTCCACCCGATGCCACGATCGGCTTCTCAGTCTTCTCCGCCATCGACTTCAGCAGCTCCACATTGGGCCCCTGCAGCGTGCCGTCCTTACGGACGTCGGTGACGACGTAGCGGGCACAGCCTGCCTTCTCCAGGATGGAGAGAACCTCGTAGAGATCTCCCCCGTCCTGAGTCCAGCCACGGGCGGCGAGCGTTGTTCCCCGGACGTCGAGACCAATGGCAACCTGATCGCCGAAACGCGAGATCATGTCGGCGGTCCATTCCGGGTTCTCCAACGCGGCAGTCCCGATGTTCACCCGCTCTGCTCCAGTGTCGAGTGCCCGTTCGAGGCTCTCGGTGTCGCGGATGCCTCCGGAGAGTTCGACCTTGATACCGACGGCCTTGACGACCTGGTTGAGCAGATCAGAGTTCGATCCGCGACCGAATGCCGCGTCGAGGTCGACGAGGTGGATCCACTCCGCCCCTCGGCTTTCGAAGTCGTGGGCCGCGTCGATGGGAGAACCATAGTCCGTTTCGGTCCCGGCTTCACCCTGGACGAGGCGGACGGCTTTGCCATCGGCGACGTCAACAGCCGGCAGGAGGACGAGTTTGTTGGGGGTTTGAGTCATTGTGACCTTTCTCAAGAGGCTCTGGAGACTGAGCTGGAGGAATCGAAACGTGTGGAACCGGAACGTATGGAACTGCTGCGCATCGACAATGTTAGTGGCGTTCCTCGCCGGCCTGCGGGAAGGAGGCGAGCCAGTTGCGCAGCAGCCTCGCACCCGCATCGGCTGACTTCTCGGGGTGGAACTGGGCTGCCCAGGTGGTGCCATCCTCAACGGCCGCGACGAAGCTGCCACCATGGGTGGCCGTGGTCACGAGGGTGTTCTCTGGAGCTTCGGTTGCCGCATAGGAATGGACGAAGTAGAAACGCTCTTCGGCCACACCGTCGAACATCTGTGAGGTCCTCGGTGGGCTGACCTGTGACCAACCCATGTGCGGCACGACAGGAGCATCGAGTGCCGTGACCGCTCCGGGCCAGAGTCCAATTCCCTGCGTCTTCTCCCCGTGCTCTTCCCCGCGGGCGAAGAACACCTGCAGCCCGACGCAGATGCCGAGCAGAGGTCGCTGGTCTTCGTGCCAGGAACGGATGAGGTCGTCCCCGCCGACTCGCTTCAGTCCGGTCATCACGGCCGAATAGGCACCGACGCCAGGGACGAGCAGGCCGTCTGCGGCATCAATGACGGCACGGTCGGCGGTGAGCACGACCTCTGCGCCGGCGGCGGCAACCGCTCGAACGGCCGAACGGACGTTGCCCGCCCCATAGTCAAGGACAGCGACCGTGCTCATTGCTTTGCTCCCTTGGTCAGGACCCTGTAGATCCTCCACAGGGAGAAGCCGAGGACGATCACGCCGAAGACAGCGACCAGCCAGGCCATGGTGTTTCCGCTCAGACCGATGGTGATGCCGAAGGCAGTGACGAGCCCAGCGAGGACCGCTACGACGATCCACAGCAGCGCTGTCCGAGCCACAGCGGCCCGCCCCGGAGACATGGTGGCGGCGCTGGCCTGGAGTTTCGTCATGGAGGAGGTGGGAATGCTGCCCTCAACAGCGTCGGCTGACACTATTTCGAGCAGGAGCTGCTCGAGGACATCCGGAAGGTTCTTCAGCGCCAGACCGGCCGGCACATCCGATTCGCGGGCTCCGTGCCGGAAGTGACCGGCGTCGATCTGTTCCTCACTGCGGGCCAACAGCAGGACTTCGTGCTTACCGGAGAGCTTCGAGATCGCTGCGGCGGCCTCGTTGCCTGTCTGGACATCTGTGTCGGCCAAGACGATTCCGGTGAAGTCTCCGATGGGGACGATGGTGCCCTTGATGTTCGACAGCACGCAGGCAGCCGCCAGCTGCTCGGCGACACCGAAGGGAGTCACGATGACGGTGGTGCTCACAGGACTCCTTTGGTGCTGGGTACCGAATGATTGCGCTCATCCGGTTCGACTGCCTCGCGCAGTGCGCGGGCGAAGGCTTTGAATTCGGCTTCTGCAATGTGGTGCGGGTCTCGGCCGCGCAGGAGGTCGAGGTGCACGGTGAGACCGGCATGGAAAGCAATCGACTCAAGGGCGTGCGAGGTCATCGATCCCGTGAAATGACCACCGATGAGGTGGTACTGCTGACCTTCGGGCTCTCCCTCGTGCACGAAGTAGGGGCGACCGGCCACATCGACGACGCAGCGGGCCAGCGCCTCGTCCAGTGGGACAGCGGCCAGCCCGTAGCGGCGAATGCCGGTCTTGTCTCCCAGCGCCTGACTCAGCGCTTGGCCCAGCACGATGGAGGTGTCCTCAACCGTGTGATGGACGTCGATGTGCGTATCGCCTTCGGCCTTGATCTCCATGTCGATCAGGGAGTGCTTCGACAGAGCCGTGAGCATGTGGTCGAAGAAGGGAACACTGGTCGAGATGTCGGAAGAACCGGTTCCGTCGAGGTCGATGGATACGGTGACCGCAGATTCTGAGGTCGTACGGGAGCGTTGTGCCTGCCTCATGAATGGCCTTTCGTAGGAATGGTGGGATCTCAGTTCGATGCCAGCAGAATGCTGGGGTCCTCTGCCAGAATCTCGTCGACTGCACCGAGGAACGCGGTGGTCTCCTCCTCGGTGCCCGCGTTGACCCGAGCATGGTGGGTGATGCCGATATCACGGATCAGTATTCCGCGATCCAGCAGCTTCTGCCACAGTTCCGGTGGGGAGGCGATGTTGCCGAACAGGACGAAGTTCGAATCGCTGGGATAGATGGTGAATCCAACGTTTCTTAAGTGCTCCGAAATTCGGTCGCGAGAGTCGCTGAGCCGGTCCACGTTCTCCAGAAGGACGTCAGCGTGTTCCAGAGCGGTGCAGGCAAGTACCTGGGTGATTTCCGACAGGTGGTAAGGCAAACGCACCAGGCGCAGGACATCGATGAGTTCCGGTGCCGCGATCGCGTAGCCCAGGCGCAGTCCTGCGCAGGCGAACGCCTTGCTCATCGTCCGCGACACGACCAGACGGGGACGACCGGCCAGAAGCGTCATCGCCGAGGCCTGTGCGGGCCTGGAGAATTCGGCATAGGCCTCGTCGACGATGACGATGCCCGAGCAATTGTCATACGCGGCTTCGATGACGTCGAGACCGATCGATGTGCCTGTCGGGTTGTTCGGTGTGCACAGGAAGACGATGTCGGGATCGGTTTTGGCTACCTCGGCGCCCACGGTTTCCGCATCAAGGGTGAAGTCATCCTTGCGCGCCGATGACTGCCAGGTGGCACCGGTACCGGTGGTGATCAGGGGGTGCATGGAGTAGCTGGGAGTGAATCCGAGGACCGTGCGACCCGGCCCGCCGAATGCCTGGACGATATGGGAGAGGACCTCGTTCGATCCGTTTGCCGCCCAGATCATGTCAGAGCTGAGTCCAACGGTCTGACCGGCTCGGTCATTGACTCCGTGCAGATAGGTGACCAGATGTTCACGCAGTTCCTCGAACTCACGATCGGGGTAGCGATTGAGTCCGGCGAAGTGCCCGTCAACAGCCGATCGCATGCTTTCGACGACCACATCCGGAATCGGATAGGCGTTCTCGTTGACGTTCAGCTGCACCGGCACGTCCAGATGCGGAGCCCCATAGGGCTTGAGGCCGACTAGGTCAGAACGCACTGGCAAAGACTCGTTATTTCCCACCGCATCAGTCTAGCGTTGGGGCACATCCAAGGTCTGACCCGGGTGCACCACAGGCGAGGACAGATGGTTGATGTCGGCGATGTCAGACACGACATCGCGAGTGTCACGGTCGAGCCCGAGGTCCACAGCAACGGCCCACAGTGACTCTCCTTCACCGACGACGACTGCTTCGGCGTCGATCCCGATGTCCTCGGCCTCTGCTCCGGCTGCGGCCGAGAACGACTGCGTGGCGACGAAGAATGCTCCGCCGACGATGACGAAAGCGCACACCATGGTCCGAAGCAGACGCATCGCCTGGCGTCCACGAGTGGTGAAACGCAGTTCCTGGTTCTGTGCAGACATCGATTAACCTCTTTCCTTCGTACGATTCCACCCGTAATAGGTAGAACGTCTGTTCTATTCAACATGCCAATCGAACATATGTCCAGTCCAACTCGAACATTTATGCGACAATGAGGGGGAACCAGCGTTGTTGATTGGTCTGATAGAACCATCTCAGGCGGCACTGACACGAGAATTCTCGACGTGAGGATCAAGCGGTGAGGCCGGCGGGAATAGAACGAAGGGGAACGAGCAATGGTTCAGAACAAACGAGGGAGGGGCCGTCCCCGCAATGAGGACGTCGCCAGCGAGATCGCGGCCGCCCGCAGCGATGACGTGGATGTCTCGATTCCGGAAGGCTCCACCGGTGAGGGCGATTTTCGTCTGACCCCGCGACAGCGGCTGGTCCTTGAGACCATTGAACGCGCGGTCGTCACCAACGGCTACCCGCCGAGCATGCGCGAGATCGGCAAAGCTGCCGGGCTCGCCTCACTCTCCAGCGTGGCCCACCAACTCTCGCAGCTCGAACGCCTCGGCTATGTCCGCCGAGACCCGAAGCGTCCGCGGGCCATCGAGGTGGTCAACCCCTTCGAAGAAGAAGAGGCGGAGCGCGCCAAATACGAGGAGCTGGCCAACAACACCGTCCAGGTGCCGGTGGTTGGTCGCATCGCCGCAGGCGGGCCCATTCTGGCCGAGCAGGAAGTCGACGACGTCTTCTCTCTGCCGACCCAGGTCGTCGGCTCGGGTGACATGTTCCTGCTCAAGGTCGTCGGCGACTCGATGATCGAAGCTGCCATCTGTCACGACGACTGGGTGGTCGTGCGCAAGCAGCACACCGCAGACAACGGTCAGATCGTCGCTGCGCTGCTCGATGGGGAAGCCACAGTGAAGACCCTCAAGCGCAAGGCCGGGCACCAGTGGCTGCTCCCCCACAACAAGGACTACGAACCGATCGACGGCAGCTATGCCCAGATCATGGGTCTCGTCGTGTCGGTCATTCGCCGCCTCTGACAAGTCCCCCAGGGCCTCCCGTCGCTCAGTTTCCAACGGACTGTGCCCCCGACCGTTCTCGGTCGGGGGCACAGTGCGTTTCAGGCTCCGATCAGCTCTCGGTCGTCGCCAGGCGTCCAAGGCTGCTCTTCACGAGTGCCGCATCCGTCGTCGGCCACATTGTAGGCATCGAATTCACCAGGTAGCCGCCGTATCGAGCCGAGCGCAGGCGTGAGTCGAGGACCGCCACGACTCCCCTGTCGGAGGTCGACCGGATGAGGCGGCCCGCGCCCTGGGCCAGGCGCAGTGCGGCATGAGTGGCGCTGACGGCCATGAACCCGTTGACTCCCCGATCGTCGGCATCTCTTGACCTCGCCTGCATCAGGGGGTCATCGGGTCGTGGGAACGGAAGTCTGTCGATGATGACGAGACGATTGGTCCTACCCGGTACGTCCACTCCCTGCCACAGTGACATGGTGCCGAACAGGCAGGCACGGTCATCTGCGGTGAATTGAGAGACGAGAGACGGCAGTCCGTCATCGCCTTGGAGCAGGATCGGGACGTCCAGTTTCGCTCTCAGATGTTCCGCTGCGGCGTTCGCGGCCGCACGTGAGGAGAACAGTCCCAGCGCTCCACCCTTTGACGCGGTGACCAGTGCTTCAAGCTCATCCAATGCCTGTTCGCTCAGGCCGCTGCGCCCCGGGCGCGGGAGATGGGCGGCGACATAGAGGATGCTCTGTTTGCCGTAGTCGAAGGGTGATCCGACGTCGAGGCTGTCCCATTTGGGCGCGTCGGGGCCGAACAGCCCCAACGAGGCTGCGACCGCGTCGAAGTTGCCGCCCAGTGACAGAGTCGCCGAGGTGGCCACCACCGTCGAATCTTCGAAGATTCCTGACCGCATGGTGCCGGCAACGCTCAGCGGCGCGACGACGAGGTTGGTGGTCTCGCGCTCGCGGAAGGTGCTTCGAGACAGCCACACGACGTCGTTCTTACCCGGTGAGCAGAAGCGCTCGGCCAGGTCGAAGATCTCCTGACAGCGGGCCTTAGCCATCTGTCGACCGGCGTCAGACTCTTCGGTCTTGCCGCCGATATCGTTGATGATCTGTCGCGTGGAGTCGCGAATCTGGGCCAGCGCGAGGGACAGCGCCTCGCTCATATTCATGATCAGGCCCTCGCTGACACCGCTTTGGGCCCTCTCCAGTGCTGCAGTGGCAGAATCGAGCAGCGCGACAACACCGTCCTGAACGATGGTGTGTTTGCGCACGGAGCTCGTGGCTGCCGAGAGCATACTGGTGTTGATCTGACCGGACAGGGCGTTCGTGACCCGATCCTTGAGTTCGTGGGCCTCATCGATGATGATGACATCGTGTTCGGGCAGCACGGTGTTCTCACCGAATGCATCGATGGCCAGCAGGGCGTGGTTGGTCACGACGATGTCGGCCTCGGCTGCGTTATTGCGGGCCAGCTCTGCGAAGCACTCCGTGTACAGGGGGCAGTTCGAACCGAGGCAGTCAAAGGCGTTGACAGAGACCTCCGACCAGGCCCTGTCACTGACTCCGGGCAGCAGATCGTCTCGATCGCCGGTGTCCGTAGTCTTCTCCCACGTCCGGATCCGCTGGATCTCCTCACCCAGGCCGGACCGGTCGTTCGGCTTTCGACCGGCCTCTGCATCGGCGCCGAGGTCGAAGAGCATGCCTTCGCCCTCATCGGGATAGCCGCCGGAGAGTTTGTGTTTGCAGACATAGTTGCGCCGGCCCTTGAGCAGGGCGGCCCGCGGCAGCGGGTCGAGGGTCTTCTTCACCGCTTTGAACAGTCGCGGCAGATCCCTGTGGATGATCTGAGTCTGCAGGGCCAAGGTCGCCGTCGACACGATGACGCGCTTGCCCGTCCGGCTGGAGTAATCGGCGGCAGGAACCAGGTACGCCAAAGACTTTCCTGTGCCGGTGCCGGCCTGAACCAACAGATGGATGCCCTTGTCCACCGATGAGGCGACTGCCTCGGCCATCTCCGTCTGACCCTTCCTGGTCGAGCCGCCGATGGCCCCTACGGCGGACTCGAGCAGATCTTCGACGCTGCTCACTCTCCGATGACCAAGTCCGGACGTCGGAAGTCTGCGAGTTCCGCGGCCAGGTCTGCTGAAACCTTCGCCTGCATAGCGGTTCCCTCACCACCGTGCTCTTCATGCTCGACCATGCCCAGGGCATAGATCTTCGACACGAGGTCGCCGCGTTCATAGGGAATGAGCACTGTGACGTCGATGTTCGGCGAAGGCAGCATCGACTCGATCGTCTCGAAGAGCTCTCCGACGCCTTCCTTGGTCACAGCAGAGACGAAACGTGCCTCCGGGTACTCCGCGTGGAGTCCGGTGATCACCGCATCATCAGCGATGTCGGCCTTGTTGAAGACGAGGAGTTCGGGAATGTCTCCTGTCTCGACGTCTTTGAGCACCTCGCGCACGGCATGGATCTGACCATGCGGATCCGGGTGCGAGGCATCGACGATGTGCAGAAGCAGATCCGAGTCCGAGGCTTCTTCCAATGTCGAGCGGAACGCTTCGACCAATTGGTGGGGAAGGTTCCGGACGAATCCGACGGTGTCCGTGTAGGTGAAGGTGATGCCGTCGGCGGTCCGGGACTGTCTGACAGTCGGATCCAAGGTCGCGAACAGCGCATTCTGCACCATCACCTCGGCGTCGGTGAGCTGGTTGAGCAGTGATGACTTGCCGGCGTTGGTATAGCCGACGATCGCCACCGAGGGGATGTGATTGCGGGCGCGGTTCTTGCGCTTCGTGTCCCTCGACGGTGCCATCGCGGTGATCTGACGGCGCAGCTTCGACATTCTGGCCCTGATTCGACGTCGATCGAGTTCGATCTTCGTCTCACCGGGACCGCGGGAACCGATTCCGGCACCGCCGGCGACTCGGCCACCGGCCTGGCGGGACAGTGACTCGCCCCAACCGCGCAGACGCGGCAGAAGGTATTCGAGCTGGGCCAGTTCGACCTGGGCCTTGCCCTCGCGGGACTTCGCATGCTGAGCGAAGATGTCGAGGATGAGAGCCACTCGGTCGACGACCTTGACCTTGATGACGTCTTCGAGTCCGCGACGTTGGCTGGGTGCGAGTTCGGAGTCGATGATCACGGTGTCAGCACCCACGGAGGCGACGATCTCGGCCAGTTCGGCGGCTTTGCCCTTGCCGAGGTACGTGCCGGGGTCCGGGGTCTCACGTCGTTGGATGATCGCGTCGAGGACCTCCGAGCCGGCGGTCTCTGCCAGAGCAGCGAGCTCCCGGATCGAGTTCTCAGCATCGGCCTGCGTCGTGTTCCACAGTCCTGCGAGGACGACCTTCTCCAGGCGAACCTGGCGGTATTCGACTTCGGTGATGTCTTCGAGTTCGGTGGACAGGCCAGCGACTCGTTTGAGGGCCGCTCTTTCAGCCAGATCGAACTGCGAGGCGTCGTCGGCGTGTGATTCGTTGGTGTCCAGAGCTTGGGCACCTCGTGCGAGAACGCGATCGAGCATCGCGTCCCGACGCTCTTTTTCAGTGGACGTCATTCATTCCTTTGTTCGTTTCTACCCTCGGCGCCACCGTGGTGTCGCGCGGAGAGTCTCCCCTCAGTTGAGAGAGGTGTCCTTCAATTCTCCCACAGCCGTCTAGACTGTGACGGTGTCAGAGCACTATTTCACGCAATCGCCCAGCAGCGAGGCCAAAACACGCGAACTCACTCTCGATCTCGCGGGCCGTGAAGTCACGGTCGAGACCGTCTCGGGGACCTTCTCCCCCACCCGTTTGGATCTGGGAACCGCGGTCCTGCTGCGGCATCTGCCGGCGCCGGAGCCTGGCGACATTCTTGATCTGGGGTGCGGCTGGGGCCCTATCTCCTTAGACGCAGCCCTCAGCGCCAAGGACGCCGAGGTGGATATCCGGGTGTGGGCGCTCGACGTCAACTCCCGGTCCCTTGATGCGACTCGGAAGAATGCGCAACGCCACGGGCTGACTTCGATTCGTCCCGTCACCGCTGACGAGATTCCGTCCGACATGCAGTTCACTGCGATCCGTTCGAATCCGCCGATCCGGGTGGGCAAGGACGCCCTGCATGACCTGCTGACCACCTGGTTGCCACGGCTGGCTCCTGGTGGGCGCGCCGATCTCGTGGTCTCGAAGAACCTCGGTGCGGATTCGCTCCAAAAATGGCTCATCGAAACTCTGGGTGAGGGATTCAACGTGGTGCGAACCGGATCGTCGAAGGGTTACCGGGTCCTCACCGTCGACCGCGACTGACGGTCTCGTCGACCGGCTTGGACCAGTGACTCGTCGACAAACGGTGAGGTGCTCAGGGATGAACGCCGAGCCATTCTTCGGTTCCGAATTCCACGATTTGAGCCAGTTCCTTGAACCCGAGCTTCTGCGAGGCGTTCGCAGACTCAGGATCGGTCGCCCTAGGAGCGGCCTCCTCGAGTTCGACCTCAATCCCGTGACCCAGACACGTCTTCTCGCTTCGTGTCTCCGACTCCACTGCGCTCTGATTCGAGCTGTGCCGGCTACTGCTGTGCTGGCCTGCCCGAACCGCCGGCATCCTCCTCGGTGCCGCCGTCTGCCCGCACTGGATCTTGGCGCACATTCTTGCCGCGATTCTCCCAGAACGCGGTCGTGGTGACCTCGTCCGTATCGTCCCATGCTTCGACCTCTGTATTGATGTGTTTGAAACTGGGCAGATCGTCACGGCGGAAGATGGGCTCCTGTCCAGCACGGCGCTGATTCATATAGTTCTTCAACAGACTGAACACGAGCGGAGAGAGCATCAGCAAGGCGAACAGGTTGATCAGCGCCATGATCGCCATGAAGATGTTTGCGGCAGTCCAGACGATGTCCAGGGCGGCTATCGCGCCGACGAACACGGCGACCATCACGATCACCTGATAGATACGCAGTGCCATCCTGCTGCGGGTCAGATGCTCGATATTGGCCTCGCCGTAGTAGTAATTGCCCAGAATCGAGGAAAATGCGAAGAGGAAGATCGCGAAGGTGAGGAAGTGGATCGCCCACTGGCCGAGTTGTCCGCTCAACGCGGTCTGCGTCAGCTGGACCCCTTCGGCCGAGCTGCCGTATTCGGGGTTGGAGAGCAGGATGATGAAAGCAGTGATCGAGCAGACAAGGATCGTGTCGAAGTACACGCCCAGGGATTGCACGAAGCCCTGTTTGGCAGGGTGCGAGGCGGATGCCGTCGCGGCGGCGTTCGGGACAGAGCCGATGCCTGCCTCGTTGGAGAACAACCCGCGCTGGACGCCCACCAGCATGATCGAACCGATCGATCCGCCGGCGATCGAATGCATGCTGAAGGCATCGGAGAAGATGGTGCCGATCATTCCGGGGACAGCACCGATGTTCAGCGCTACGACGATGATCCCCACGATCAGGTACAGTCCGGCCATGATCGGCACAAGGTACGCGGAAACACTTGAGATTCGCTTGGCACCACCGACGAAGATCGCGTAGGCGCCGACGGCGATGACCAGTCCGGCGATCGCGGAGAACATGAAGTTGTTGGAGCCATCGATGTCGAACGATGCTCCGACCGCATCGACGATGGAGTTGGACTGCACCGTGTTGAATACGATGCCGTAGGTGATGGCAACGATCACAGCGAAGATCAACCCGAGCCATTTCATCTTCAGCCCGTGCGTGATGTAGTAGGCCGGGCCTCCTCGGAAGTTGGGGCCGTCCTTGACCTTGTAGAGCTGACCGAGTGCGGACTCGGCGAACGCCGTGGCCCCGCCGACGATGGCGGTCAACCACATCCAGAACATCGCGCCGGGACCGCCCAAGGAGATGGCAAGTGCCACACCGGCGATATTCGCCGTGCCTACGCGCGAGGCTGCGGATATAGAGAAAGCTCGGAACGGTGAAATGTTCTTCTTGCCTTCGGCATCCCGGCCGCCGGGCTGCGTGAGCGTGCGGAACATTTCGGGAAGCAGCCTTATCTGGACTGCACCCGTGCGAATCGTGAAGTACAATCCGGTGGGAATCAAAACTGCGACGAGAACGTATGTGAAGACAGTGTCGACGCTGTCAAAGACGTTCTGGAACATCTCCATAGAGCTGAGCCTCCTTCAACACGCGCACCGCGTGAGGTTAGGGCGAGCGAATGCAACGCCCCTTCAAATCATATTTCTCCAGTCTGCCATCGAAAGCCACGCTTGGAAGCAACCATTTCCACCCGGACGCTGTTTAGGTTTGGCTGCCTTGTGCCGGCAGACCGCGATCACGCTTCGCCGCCCAGGCATAGAACCTGGAGTCGACTCAACTTCCAGCAATTCCATCGTTGTTTCGGGCTGGGTTGGAGGGATCCAAGGTGCTGATCGCTGGGCGCGCAACTCGCGCATGCTGGCGCCGAGTCGGGTCTGATGGGGGCAATGCGGCATCCTTGCTGGGTTGAAAGGGCACAGAAAAAATGGTTCGACTCCCAAATGTCTCGTCTCACATGGACACAAGATATTTGGAAGCACCGAATTGGTGTCGTGTGAGAGGCGCCTGAGCGCGAACATTCGACGAGCGGGCCAACCGCGACACCGTCAGCTTTGTCTGCCAATGGGAGTCCGTGACCCCATATGGGCGTCCAGTCACCAGCTGGCTTGCAGGCAGTCGTCCGGGTCATTCAAATCGTCTGGAGCCAGGTTATCTCGTATCGGAAGAATTCTTGATCCGGCCAACGATCGATACCGAAGTTCCAGCCGAGTCGCCCTGAGCTGGGTATGTTCAACCCACCGAATGTGCGATAACCGGTGATCTCTCCACCGAATGGATGCCAGCCGAACGTTCCGGTGTTTCCTGGATCACCCCATCGGTCAAAGACCAGGGACTGGATGTGGCCATCCGGATGCAGGTTGTAGCTGACGTCTACGGGCGTGTCTCCGAGCACGTGCTGCACCGAAATGCGCGATTCATCGGTAGCGGACCACGTCACTTACGAATCGAGGCAGCAATGCTGTCGGAACCCAGACGGCC
This sequence comes from Brevibacterium sp. CBA3109, assembly GCF_040256645.1. Classification (NCBI taxonomy): domain Bacteria; kingdom Bacillati; phylum Actinomycetota; class Actinomycetes; order Micrococcales; family Brevibacteriaceae; genus Brevibacterium; species Brevibacterium koreense. The sequence continues at coordinate 2,286,163 of NZ_CP158281.1, forward strand.
TCTGCTCCGCCACGACCAGCAGCGCTACGAGACACATCTTGGCCAGCAGCGGACGCGACGGTGAACAACCCGAAGAGCTTCCAGTCCATGCCACCGATACCGTCAAGGTACTGATCGGATCCGACAACAACTCCGGCAACACGAGCTGCCCAGATGAAACCCCTGTGTGGGTTGAGTATCTGCGTGGCTTGAAACGGCAGCCATCTACACAGCTTGATGCTGCCGCGCATCTTCAGCTTTATGGTCCTCGTCAGCGGAGCACCAACACGTATTGCACATCGGAGATGCCGTTGTACAGGTTCCGGTAGCCCGGCAATCTCCTGGCTGGTGAAGGTCGCGTGAGACGAGACTTCCTTAAGTCGCTGCTCCCATTCGGGCCGACTTTTAGGTTCACACTGATCGAAGCTCACAACGATTCACTCGCGGTTGCGGAACTCCGGCTCAATGGCCCGTCCTACTGTCTCGCAATTGAAGTGTTTTACAACCTATGCGTTTTGCGACGGGAACGCTATGACACACTCCACTGACGACTTGGATCCAGTTTCGATGATATCAAACCCTGCATCCGTCCGGTTCCGAACCTATCCTTCCTGACCCGCTGCCGTTGCGGGATAGAGCACGCCTACTTCTTCTTGTCCTTGTGGTCTGGGATGACGACGAAGGGACATTTGGAATGGGCCACACAGTGCTGGCTGACCGAGCCCAAGAGCATTCCGGCGAAGGCACCGTGACCGCGGGTGCCCAGCACCAGCAGCTGCGCGGACTTCGAAAGATCGACCAGCGTCTCTGCCGGAATGCCGCGAAGCACCTTCTCGATCACTCCGGAATCCTCACCTACGGCTTCACGCACCGTTGCGGCCAACATCTCACTGGTCCGCTTCGCGACCTTTTGTTCCGGTTCGAGATAGGCGATCATGCTTGAATATGCCACTGGAATCTGCCATACGGCGGTCGCTTCCACGACGGAGTCATACTTTTGTGCGAATTCAACAGCCCACCGCAGGGCTTCCTTTGAGTTCTCAGATCCATCGACACCGACCACGACTGTTTGTGTTGCCATGCCTCGTTCACCACCTCCGGTGCACCAAGGGCACCATCGAAGACTCAACCCATCCCGAGCTGCTCTGCGAAGTACCTGCCACCAGCATGCAACCTGATGGAGACACCCTCAAAGGTGCGAGACGAGGTGGGTCAGGGTCTCCGGCACAAGAACCGGATCACCCCATCCCCTGGCTCTTACCATAGCAGATGGCTACCGCGTCACCAGTGATTTGTCAAATCATTCCAGCCGAAAGAGTGGCAAAAGGTCAGCCACGACAGCGCTGAGGACTGGTACAGAGTTCAATGGCATCCAAACCGGTTGAAAACTGCCAGAGCAGACGGTGCAAGGTCTGCACCACTCCCACAGGTGCGGGATTCTGATCACCATGTCCTGCAACCTCGCCGGCGAATCGGCGCACCTGTCGTCAGCTGTGAGACACGTTAGCTGTGAGACACGCTAGCTGTGAGACACGTTCGAGCACCTGTAACGCTCATACACCGGGCGACTTACGGCTCAGGCGCCGCTACTCAGCTGATCGTTCCGCTGGCCACCAGCACGGCCGGTCCCGACAGCGTGACACGACCTCGCGTTCCGTCTTCGTTCGGGGTGATGCCGATGCGCAGCTGACCACCGGGAACGTCCACGCGCCATTGCAGGGGCGAGGCTGGGCCGGCCCAGTGGTGGGCGGCAATGGCTGCGGCGCAGGCTCCTGTCCCGCATGAGCGGGTCTCGCCGACGCCGCGTTCGAACACGCGCATGCGCAGTGCGCCCTCTCCCCCGGCCACATCGCTGCGCATTGGTTCCATGACGATGTATTCGACATTCGAACCCTGTGGCGGTACCGGGTCGAGGACTGGCGCGTCCCGCAGTTCGGCGCTCTCAAGTTCAGCCGACTCTGCGAGTGCGACCACAGTGTGAGGGTTTCCAGTCTCGACGCGCACGCCCGGGCGGGGCACCTCGATGCCAGATGTCGAAACGAGAACGTCGTCGCTGTCATCGAGAGACCATTCGCCCATGTCGATCGTGTACCAGGAATCAGCTGCGGAGCCGGGAGGCGTCGGTCCTGCCGAGGCGGCCGCTGTCGCGTCACCGGTCTGCATGCCCAGTGCCGGGTTGAGGACAGTGCGCACGGTCTTGATTCCGTCACGTGTGCCGATGAGGATCTCTCGCGCATCAGCCGCGACGCGACCGGTCGTCGCAAGCACATGGGCGAAGACCCGAACTCCGTTGCCGCACATCTCAGAAAGACTGCCGTCGTGGTTGTAGTAGTCCATGAACCATTCGGCACCAGCCTCGGCCTGGCCGAGCGCCCCGGGAATCCCGCTGCTGGCCGAGCGTACGATGCGGATGACACCGTCGCAGCCCAGACCGGACCTGCGATCGGCCAAGAGTGCGATCGTTTCGGGATGCATCGCCAAGGCGCTGTCGTCGTCGGCCAAGAGGACGAAATCGTTCTGTGTGCCGTGACCCTTGGTGAAGGCGGTGCCTGCGATATCGGCGAATGGTGAATGGGAGGAGCTCATGAACTCATCCTATCCGCGTGGGATCCCCTAGCGGCACAGTCGGCATTCAGTTCTCGCAGTGTGGGCTTCAGCTTGCCCGCAATGGGTGTCAGCTCTCGAGGAGCCTGCCGTCTGTGATGGCCTCGAGCGCGCGAGCCGTGTTGGCCTCATGGTCTCCGGCGGTTGAGTCGATCCAGACGATTCGCGGGTCCCGGCGGAACCACGTGTCCTGTCTGCGCGCGAACTGGCGAGTCCTGATGGTCGTCTGCTCCTGAGCGGCTTCGCGGTCGAGCTCGTCGGCCAGATACTGTTGGATCTGCGCATATCCGATTGCTCGGGATGCGGTTCGGCCCTCGGCAAGCCCCCGCTCGAGCAGGCAACGGACCTCATCAACCCATCCCTGCTCCCACATGAGACCCACGCGAGCCGCGATCCGTTTGTGCAGAGCCTCTCGTTCGACTGCCAGACCGAGGTGGATGGTCGGTTCGATCGCCTGATAGTCAGGCAGCTGAGCGCTGAAGGGCCGGCCTGTCAGTTCGATGACCTCGAGGGCACGCACGATGCGCCGTGAATCATTAGGCGTGATCTTCGCAGCTGCAGCCGGGTCAAGATCCTGCAGGTGCCGGTGTCGGCCCCAGCGGTCGGCATCGACTTCGGACTCGAGCCGTGCCCGCACCTGGGGGTCGGTGCCGGGGAATTCCATCCGATCGGTCGCGGCTCGCACGTACAGCCCTGATCCACCGACGAGGATGGGTCGCTTCCCTCTGCTGCGGATATCGGCAATGGCCTCACGTGCCTGCTGTTGGAAGGTCTGTACGTTCGCGTCCTCCCGAACATCGAGTATGTCGATGAGGTGATGCTGGACCCCACGCCGCTGGCTGACCGGCAGTTTCGCGGTCCCGATGTCCATGCCTCGGTAGAACTGCATGGAATCGGTGTTGATGATCTCCCCGCCGAGGTGTTCGGCAAGGTTCAGGGCAAGATCCGATTTGCCGGTGGCTGTGGCCCCGGCAATGGTGACTACAGGTGCGTCTGCGCTCACAGCACACTCATCTCAGTACGTCCCGGCTCCGCACAGCGAACGCACCTCGTGAACCGTCTCATCGAAGGTGGTGGTGAACGAGTAGTCGTTGATCCCCTGGGCCATCATGTGTGTGACCGCAGCGTCGAGGAGTTCGAGGTCGGCGTGAGTATCATCGCTGACGGCGATCGTCGCGGCCACTGTCGGGGCATCGCCGGCGGTGATTGCCTGGACGAGCTGCTCATCAACCTCTGCAGCACCTGGTACGGGGGCCAATGGTGCGTCTTCGGAGGCAGCGGCAGACAGGTCGACGGGGATCAGCAGATGCTCACTGCTGCCCAGCGGTCCGACCTGGACGCCGGTGGCATGTGCATGCAGGAGCGCCACGCCGGTGGCCGGATGGGCAGATTCGCAGGCTGCACGCCCGAGCACGTCAAGCGCGGCCACCGCCTCAACCCAGTCCTGGCCCTCAAGCAGTTGACCTGAACTGGTATCGATGCCGCGATCGATACCCAAGCCGCCGAGGCCAGCCAAAGGAGACAGCTCACGCACCGGTAGGGCCCAGTTCGCGCGTGCTGCCAGTTGGGATTCGATCGAAGCTCTCAACTCCGAAATCCTCGCACTCTCGGCCAGATCCACGTCGGCTACCAGGATCGGTGCTGCCGGGATGATCGCAAATGAGGGCATCTCAGCTGCGGGCGCGGATGGTCGGCATGCCCAGATTCGTGGAAGCGCCGCTCGACTGACCCTGTGTTGGTGCCCCGCAGCTCTCGGCCTGAGCACGATCATAGGCATCGCCTGCTGATGAGGGACGAACTGCGTAGCCCGAATCGGCCAGGAGGAAGTAGGGCTTAGCCTCGGTCACGGTCGCAGTGACGAAGTCACCCGGACGCGGCATGTCCGCTCTTTCGGGGATGCCGACGTGGACGAGTCTGTTGTCCGCGGCACGGCCGCTGAGTCGTGGGGAGTCATCGTGCGGTCTGGTCGTGACGAGCACTTCGACCTCTCGCCCGATCTGTGCAGTGTTCTCCTCCCAGGAGATTTCATCCTGGAGGGCAGTCAACCGCTCGAAGCGTTCCTGCACGATGTGCTTGGGTACCTGATCGTCCATCGTGGCGGCGGGAGTGCCGGGTCGTATCGAGTATTGGAAGGTGAAGGCCTGCGAGAAACGCGCGCGTCGGACGATGTCCATGGTTCCCAGGAAGTCCTCTTCGGTCTCCCCGGGGAAACCGACGATGATGTCGGTGGTGATCGCTGCGTGCGGGATCTTCTCGCGTACGGAGTCGAGGATGCGCATGAATCTGCTGGTGCGGTAGGAGCGGCGCATCGATTTGAGAATCGAGTCGGACCCGGACTGCAGGGGCATGTGAAGCTGAGGCATCACAGTCGGTGTCTCTGCCATAGCATCGATCACATCGTCGGAGAATGAGGCAGGATGTGGACTGGTGAAACGGACACGCTCGATGCCCTCCACCTTGCCCACGGCCCGCAGCAGTTTCGCGAATGCGCCCTTGTCTCTGAATTCTGCGCCATAGGAGTTCACGTTCTGGCCCAGAAGCGTGACTTCGACGACTCCGTCGGCGACGAGTGCCTCGACTTCTGCCAAGATGTCGCCGGGCCTGCGGTCCTTCTCCTTGCCGCGCAGGCTGGGCACGATGCAGAACGTGCAGGAGTTGTTGCATCCGACCGAGATCGACACCCACCCGGAATGCTGCGACTCGCGTCGGCTGGGCAGGGTCGACGGGAAGACGTCGAGACTCTCAAGAATCTCGACCTGGGCTTCCTGGTTGTGTCGGGCTCGCTCGAGCAGCGCTGGCAGCGATCCCATGTTGTGGGTGCCGAAGACCACGTCGACCCATGGGGCCTTCTTGACGATCGTGTCTCGATCCTTCTGTGCCATGCAGCCGCCGACTGCGATCTGGAAACCGGGGTTGCGTTCCTTGACGTGGGCCAGTTGACCGAGGTTTCCGTAGAGGCGATTGTCCGCATTCTCCCGCACCGCGCAGGTGTTGAAGACAATGACGTCGGCTTGGTCATCGGTGTTTGCAGGAACATAGCCCGCATCGTCGAGAAGTCCGGAGAGTCGTTCGGAATCGTGGACATTCATCTGACAGCCGTAGGTCTTCACCTCGTAGCTGCGCGGTGATTTCTCGGTGGCGGCAGGTGCATCAATCAGTTCAGTCATGGCGCAACTATTGTAGCCGTTGTCTGTCATCGGCGATGCTCAGTCCTCGACGAGGACTTCGCGTGTCACCTTGAGACAGACCGAGGACGCGAATCCGCGTCGGGCGAGCATCCCCAGGATTCGACGTTCGCGGACTTCGTAGTCGAGTCCGCGCGTCGATGCGGCCTTCTTCTCGGCAACCTGACGGGCGAGGTCATCTTCCCCGTCCACGCCTTCGACGGCGCCGGAGACGATCTCGGCGGCCAACCCCTTCTTGCTCAGTTCTCGTTTGAGAGCGGTTCGAGACAGTTTTCTTCGCTCCCTGTGAGCGCGCACGTAGCGGTGAGCGAATTCCTCGTCATCAAGAAGCCGGGACTTCTGCAGTTTGGCAATGAGTTCGTCGACTGCTTCGGGCAGAAAGTCGCGCTTGAGCAGTTTGTCCCGCAGTTCGCCGCTGGCATGATCGCGCATGGCCAGCATGTTCATGGCCGTCTTCTTCGCCTTCGCATAGGAAGCATCGAAGTCTTCCGGCCCATCACCTTCGTCGTCGAACGACAGCGCGTCAGCGAACGAGGGAACATCCGTCGATGATGCGAGATCCGGGGCCACCGAAGATTCCGGAACCAAGGTGGCTTCGCCGAAGTACTCGGACTGCCCCTCGGCATGACGTTGGTCGATCTCGGTGATGGCCTCGCGCAGTTTGGCCAGCTTCGTGGTCGGCGCAGATGATCTCGCCGAGTCGCCCCCGCGGGGCCTCGGCTCGGCGAGATCGCTGTCGCGATCGATCGGGTCAGGAGACTTCGACGTCATCCGATTTCGCGCTCTCTGCTGCAGTGCCTTCAGCCTGGTCGGCCCCCGCCTCGGCCTCAGGTTCGGGCCCGTCGACCTTGATCAGCCCCATCTTGTGTTTGATCTTGAGTTCGATCTCCTCAGCAAGTCCCGGATTGTCGCGCAGGAAGTTGCGAACATTCTCTTTGCCCTGACCGAGCTGATCACCGTCGTAGGTGAACCAGGACCCGGATTTGCGGACGATTCCGTTCTCCACACCCATATCGATGAGGCTGCCTTCACGGGAGATCCCTTGACCGTAGATGATGTCGAATTCGGCCTGTTTGAATGGTGGAGCGATTTTGTTCTTGACGATCTTGGCGCGGGTTCTGTTGCCCACCGCGTCCTGGCCCTCTTTCAGAGTCTCGATGCGTCGCACATCGATGCGCACGGAGGCGTAGAACTTCAGAGCCTTACCACCGGAGGTGGTCTCTGGTGAGCCGAAGAAGACACCGACCTTCTCACGCAGCTGGTTGATGAAGATTGCGGTGGTCTTCGACTGGGACAGTGCACCCGCGATCTTGCGCAGTGCCTGCGACATCAGTCGTGCCTGGAGACCGACGTGGCTGTCACCCATCTCGCCTTCGATCTCGGCCTTCGGCACGAGTGCCGCAACGGAGTCGATGACGATGACGTCGAGTGCTCCGGAGCGGATGAGCATGTCGGCGATCTCAAGCGCCTGCTCACCGGTGTCCGGCTGAGACACGAGCAGCTGGTCGGTGTCGACGCCGAGCTTCTTCGCGTATTCCGGGTCAAGGGCGTGCTCAGCATCGATGAATGCCGCGATTCCGCCCGTCTTCTGTGCATTGGCGACAGCGTGCAGTGCCACTGTGGTCTTACCCGAGGATTCCGGGCCGTAGATCTCGACGACACGACCGCGCGGGAGGCCGCCGATGCCCAAAGCGATGTCGAGTGCGATGGAACCGGTGGGAATGCAGGCGATCGGTTCACGGACCCCTTCACCCAGACGCATGATCGCGCCCTTGCCGTAGTTGCGGTCGATCTGGCCCAGCGCGGCGTCAAGCGCCTTCGACTTATCTCCGCCGGTTGGGATCTGCAGGTTCTTCGGTGTACGAGCCATGGTCTCTCCTAAAAATTTCGTTTCCCGTTGAGACCAAGGCTAGAAGGTGGCACTGACATAACAACAGAGGAACGAATTCCCCCGTGGATAATCAGCCACTCATGGTCACAGGTCCCGTGATTCGTTACCAGCATAACCGACATGGGAACAAGTGTTCTATATGTCGGAGCGTGTCGCACTATTTTGTATCCGAGGCCTCTCCCCCGCATGGAAGACGATCCCTGTGCGTTCGAGTGATTGCCTCGTGCAAGCGATCCGCCATCAGCAATGGCTCCAGTGCCGCAGCTGCGATCTCGCAACGACAGGGGCCAGGCAGTGAGTCAGCACGAGGCAGGATGTCTGAGACGACAGACAATCCGGGAAGGACTGCCCTAGAAGGGACGTGAGCGCGGTTTTTCTTTACCCAACCGGTGTGATTCGGGCACGCCCGAGGCATCACAGACTGCAATCCAGATGTCGCGGGGTTCGATGCCTGCGCGGAAGGCCTCTTCGGCGGTTCGGGAGCCCAGGCTGCTGAGCGCAAGGTCGGTGTGCAGCGATGCAGCACGAGCCTCCCCGAATTCCTCATTCATCAGGACCCAGTAGAGGGTGTGACGCATTACGGTTTGGCTGCCAGTCGTGGCACCGGGTATCCGCCGGGGCGACCGAGGATCGTATCGGAGAGTTCCTGTGGAATGGTGTCGGGGATTTCGACGCCCTCTTCGAGTGCGAAACGACCGGAGACCGATGACAGCAGAGCCGACAACGGCAGGTCGAGAGCTTCACAGATCGCGGAGAGGAGCTCCGAGGAGGCTTCCTTCTGTCCGCGTTCGATCTCGCTGAGGTACCCCAGCGATACGCTGGCTCCTGTGGAGACATCGCGCAGGGTCCGCCCCTGGCGCCGACGAACGGAACGCAGTGCGTCACCGATTTCAACTCTCAGTAACATTGTGCGTCCCTCCCCTTGTCTCCGCGAGCAGTCTTGATGATGTACTCGACTTTACAGCCCGGTCGCTGCCAAGCGCCAACCTGGGTGCGTGACCTGATAGTTTTGCCAGTCCATTCGAAGGTACTGGTGCATATTCGTCCAAGTGCCATTACCTGTTCAACTGCGCCGAGGCTGAACTTATTCCACGACTGAGCGATCATGATCAGTCGTGGGCGTCCGCCACCGGCCCGAACGCCAATTGCGTGACGAAGTCATCGAGATCTGCCACCATGGCCGCAACTGTCAGGCTGCGAACCGTGTCTCGGCCCCCGGCGAAATGATGCTCGCTGACCTGTGCCTTTCCGGCGAAGGCGATGGCAGTGTAGACGAGCCCGACCGGCTTGCCATCCTGCGGTTCGGGCCCGGCTACACCAGTGCAGGCGACACCGATGTCGGCGACACACTCTCTGGCCGCGCCGGCTGCCATCTGCGCGGCGACAACCTCATCAATGGGGCCTGTGTCTTCGAGTTGATCGGCGTCGACCCCGGCCAGACTCGCCTTGAGGTCGGTGGCATACGTGATGAGTCCGCCGCGCACCACAGCGGAGGCGCCCGGGACGTCGACGAGCGTGGCCACGAAACGGCCGCCGGTCAACGATTCCGCCGCAGCGACCGAGAGTCCCACCTGGGTACAAGTGGCGATGAGGTGCTGACTTCGGGAGAACAGCTCGGTGTCGTTCACAGGCTCACTTCGGGTTCGTACCGGCGGGATCATCGCCTGCAGCCGCGTTGCCCCCACGCGAGTCTTTGGCGAGTTTCGCGGCTTGGAGACAGTAGTCGATTCCAGTCACGACGGTCACGACGATCGCCGCGACCATGACCAGCCAGGCCAGGATCACCAAGGCGAATGTCACGCTCTCGGGAACGATATGCGCCACGGGGCGCAGCAGGAGGAAGAGTCCGATGGCGACGGTCTGGAGCACCGTTTTGATCTTGCCGCCTCTGGACGCGGGCATGACGGCGATGCGGATCATGAAGAAGCGCAGCACGGTGATGCCCAGTTCCCGGATGAGGATGATGATGGGAACCCACCAGGGAATCTCCGCGATCGCGGCCAGGCCGATAAGTGCCGCCGCCATGAGAGATTTGTCGGCGATCGGGTCGGCGATCTTCCCGAAGTTCGTGATGAGGTTGTATTTGCGTGCCAGATCTCCGTCGATCTTGTCCGTGGCCATCGCCAGCAGGAAGACGACCAGCGCCCACCATCGCATGCTCATGTCCTGGCCTCCGTCGGCCAGGAGAAGGACGAGGAAGACGGGTACGAGCAGGATCCGCAGCACGGTCAGGGCATTGGGAACATTCCACGGGCTGGGCTCTGCCGGTGGGTGTCCCGGGGCGCTGTTCTCTGGTCGATCATTCACAGACCAACCCTATCGGAGTGACATGTGAATGGTGTGGAGCTGACCGCTCGTTTCAGCGACCTGTGAGTGACCAAGCGTCCTCACCGCTGGTCTCGACGACTTCCAACCCCGTCTCGGGGTCGACGTCGCCGACATGCAGGTCGCCGGCATGCCCGACTCCCGTCGCGTAACGGTCGTTGGCCCCGGAACCTGATGACGACGCCGGTGGGCTCACCCCCGAGTCTCCGAAGTCTTCGAATTCCTCGTCATAGTCTGCGGCCGCCGAATGTCCGCTCGCACCATGTGTTCGGCTGCTCGCGCCGTAGCCGGAGCCGTCGCCGTCCGAACCGCCGTCTCCGCCTGTATCCGGGTTCGGTTCCTCGCCCGGGGGCGTCTCACCCTTGATGATCGCCAGTGTTCCCGGCAGATCCTCGGGCCGGACGAGGACGTCGCGGGCCTTCGACCCCTCGGAGGGTCCGACGATTCCGCGTGACTCCATGAGATCCATGAGGCGCCCGGCCTTGGCGAAGCCGACGCGCAGCTTGCGCTGCAGCATCGACGTCGAACCGAACTGTGTGGTCACGACCTGTTCAGCTGCCTGGAGCAGCAGCTCCAGATCGTCGCCGATCTCCTCGTCGATCTGCTTCGTCGGCTTCTCGACCGCAACGTCTTGACGGTAGTTGGGCTTGAGCTGTCCCTTGACGTGCTCAACGACCTTCTCGATCTCCGACTCGTTGACCCAGGCACCCTGAACACGCATCGGTTTGGCAGCACCCATGGGCAGGAACAGTGCGTCACCCTGTCCGATGAGCTTCTCTGCACCCGGCTGGTCGAGCACGACTCGGGAGTCGGCCAGGGATGAGGTGGCGAATGCCAGACGTGAGGGCACGTTGGCCTTGATCAGACCCGTGACGACGTCGACGCTGGGTCGCTGCGTGGCCAGGACCAGGTGGATGCCGGCCGCGCGTGCCAGCTGGGTGATGCGCTGGATCGAGGCCTCGACGTCGCGTGGGGCGACCATCATCAGATCGGCAAGCTCGTCGACGACGACCAGCAGGTACGGGTAGGGCTGGAGCACGCGCTCCGAGCCTGCGGGAACTTGGACCCGCCCCTCGCGGACGGCCTTGTTGAACTCGTTGATGTGCTTGAACCCGTAGTTCGCGAGGTCGTCGTAGCGGGCGTCCATTTCGCGCACAACCCATTCGAGGGCCTCGGCGGCCTTCTTCGGGTTCGTGATGATCGGAGTGATGAGGTGCGGGATGCCCTCGTAGATCGTGAGCTCCACGCGCTTCGGGTCGACGAGGATCATGCGCACCTCGTCGGGGGTCGCGCGCATCATGATCGAGGTGATCATGGAGTTCACGAAGCTCGACTTACCGGCACCGGTGGCACCGGCGACCAGCAGGTGGGGCATCTTCGACAGGTCGGCGACGACGAATCCGCCTTCGACGTCCTTGCCCACGCCCATGACCAGGGAGTGCTCGGTCTTGCGAGCGGCCTTCGACCGCAGCACATCGCCGAGGGACACGTTCTCACGGTCGGAGTTCGGGATCTCGATGCCGATCGCCTTCTTGCCGGGGATCGGCGAGAGGATGCGGACATCGGCGCTGGCCACCGCGTAGGCGATGTTCTTCGACAGCGCCGTGACCTTCTCGACCTTCGTGCCCGAACCCAGCTCCACTTCGTAGCGAGTGACCGTAGGACCACGCGAGAAACCGGTGACCTGGGCGTCGATCTTGAACTGGTCGAGTACGTCGCGCAGTGCTTCGACGACACGGTCGTTGGCCTCTGATCGCTCCTTCGCCGGGGGGCCGGGCACGAGGTAGTCCGAGTTCGGCAGTGTATAGGTGACGTCACCGGCCAAGGTGAGCTGTTCGACGCGTTCGGGCAGCTGCTCCGTGGGTGGGGGCGCTGGGTTGCTCGTCACCGGCACCGACGCCGAGGTGTCGCCTGGCGTGGTCTTGTTCGCCACCGTGGCAGCGTCATCGTCCATGCCGATGGTCTTCTTCAGCGCGGCAGTTTCCCGCTCGGCCTTCGTCGGTCGACGTTCACCGGGCTTGAACTGCGGTCGCTCGATGACCGTGGTGTCAGCGTCTTCGTCGCTGACGTCGTCTTCGTGGATGTAGGCCTTGTCGTAGGCCTTGGTCGCAGTGTCATCGTCGGCCGAGATCGGTGCATCGGCATCGGAGATCTCGGTCTTCTTCTTCCGGCTCCGACGCTTGGTCCCCATGACGGGCTTGAGGGTGGAGGTGCGCGCATTGTCGGCGACCAGGTCGGTCGGGTTGCCGTCGGCGTCCACCTCGGCGGACTTCTCCGGGCGCGCTCCCCCGGTCAGACGCAGGTAGAGCGCTGTCAGACGTTCGGGAATCGATCGCACTGGTGTCGCGGTGATGACCAGGATCGAGAAGAGCCCGAGCAGGATCAGCAGCGGCACCGCCACATAGTTGGTGGTCGCCACGACGAGGGGCGAGGAGATGACGAATCCGAGCGCGCCGCCTCCGTTGGCCATGGCCTCACTGGAGTTGGTGAATGTTGGGTTGCCTGCGGCGATGTGGGCCAGACTCGAGGCGGAAAGAAGCAAGAAGATGATGCCGATGAGGATCCGGTTGTTGCCTCTGTTGTCGTCACCTTTGAGGAACAGTCGGATCGCATAGCCGGTGAAGATCACCGGCAGGGCCAGGGCCACGCGGCCGAAGGTGCCTTCGACGACGCCTCGGACGCCTTCGCTGATCGCACCGGGAATGTTCCACCATTCGAAGGCCGCAATGACGATGGAGAGACCGATCAGGAAGAAGGCAGTGCCGTCTCTCTTAGTCGGTGAATCACTCGGTTCGTCACTGAGGATCTTTCGCGCACGGTTTCCGGCCATGTGGGACACTCCCCTCCACGCACCGGTGACAACGTTTGTCCCGGGGTCCTTGGTCCCCGCTTGCCCGGTCCGACCAGCAGTTTTGCGCGCTGAGCCTTTTCCGGTACCAGAAGCGGGGGAAGTCGTTCTGGTCGCCATGCTTCTCATCTTAGGGTGATTTTGCGCTCCTGCCCAGTAAATCCGCAGGGTTCGGCGCGCCGAACGGACCGGCGAGGGCCAGTTCACGAGGGCGTGTCGGGCTGAATACAATGGTGAGATCGGCAACCAATACCTGAGACCACCACGAGCATCGTGGGCTCACCCCACCCCATAGAGGTGTTCGGGTCGACCGGTGCTTCCGTACTGGAGTGAGACGGTGACGGCTCGGGACTCGGCCAGCCTTGCCAGGTGGCGCTGAGCTGTCGCGCGGGAGGCGCCGACGACATCGGAGACCTCCGTGGCCGTCAGCGCACGATCCGCATCTTGAAGCGCCTCAAGGATCCGACCGCTGGTCGACGAGCCCGATCCCCGGGCCGGGGCGCTCCCGGGCGAGGAGACGTCATGCAGACTGCGCAGCTGACGTTCGAGTTCCGGTTGGCTCACCTTCTCGCGTTCCCAGTAACGCCGGAAGCGGGCATAGCGCCGAAGGAAGTCCTGCAGCTCCTTCGCAGCGAAGGGTTTGAGAATATAGGTCATCGCTCCCGCCCGCAGAGCCGAGCGCACCACGTCGGGATCAGCCACCGCCGAAAGCACGATGGCATCGACTTCACTCTCACGAATCAGGTCAACACCATTGCCTTCGGGCAGAACGTAGTCGACCAACAGCAGATCCACGTCTTCTTCGGCGATGATCGTGCGTGCGGTGCGGAGATCTCTGACCGGTTCCAGAGCGTGGAATCCCGCAACCTCGTTGACGTACCGGCAGTGGATCTGCCCCACATAGAAGTCGTCGTCGAGAACCAGAACGTTGACCATCATCTCTCCTTGTCGTCCGCGTCGTCGCTGAGCACATCGGGCAGGCGCATGGCGAAGCCGGCACCGCCGAGCTGAGGATCGTGACCTGCCAGCAGCCACACCCTGCCGCCGTGTCGCCGTGCAGTCCTTCGGCACAGAGCCAGGCCGATGCCGTGGCCATGCTCCGGGCCGTGGCCATGCTCCGGATCGAGGCCATCGGCGCTGCTGATCCCCTCGTCGAAGATGGACGGCGCATCCTCATCCTCCACTCCCCCACCGGAGTCTGTGACAACGGCATGCAGCTCCGGGCCCGAACCCAGCAGCGTCACCTCGACTCTGCCGAACACCTCGTCGGTCCGAGCGGCACTCTCAGCACCGCTGCCGCTTGCATTCGTCACGACTGCACGCACCGCATTGTCGATGAGGTTGCCGAGGATGAGGGTGACGTCCTCGGGCTCCTTCACCCGGCCCAGCACCAGGGAATCCGGGGTGACGGCAAGGGCCACACCCACCTCGGCGGCGGTGGTCCCCTTCGCTTCGAGCAGTGCACGAAGGTACGGGTCGGTGATCACCTCGATGCCTTCGACTGGCGTCGCGATCGGTCCGGTCCGCAGAATTGTGGTCAGGTAGTTCCGTGCCTCGTCGGTGGCCCCCGTGTCGACGAGGCCTAGAACCGTGTGCAGACGGTTGGCGAATTCGTGGCGCTGCGTGCGCAGGGCACGCGCCATCGACGTCACCGATTCGAGCTGACGTGCCATGGTCAGCACCTGGGTCTCGTCGCGCAGGGTGAGGACCCCACCGACCGAGACTCCATCACGACTCACACGAACAGCGGTGGCCAACAGGATCCGATCGCCGACGTTGACTCGCCGCCGCAGGGCACCGCGGTCGGGCGCCTGAAGCATCATGCTGCGGATCACCTCGGGCACATCCGAGCGTGAGCTGGTCGAGGTGTCATCCGGCACCGAGACCGTCGTGTCCTTGCCCGTGTCGACATGGGCGATCCCCAGCAGCTGCTCCGCCGTGGAGTTGCTTAGGGTCGGGACTCCGACGGAGCTGAAGGCCAGAACACCGTCGTCGAGGCCGCGGAGGACCGCACCCTGATCACGTGCCATCTCCGCCAGCTCCTCGGGACCCACACCCAAGGTCTCGCGGCGCAGCCTGCGTCCCAGCGCGAGTGAGGCGATCACACCGATGACCAGGGCGAAGACGGCGACAGAGCCGAGGACAAGGAATTCACGTCGCAGGTCCGCGTCGAGCACCGAAGCGTGGATGCCCACGGAGACCTCCCCGACGACGGTCTCGTCATCAGAAGTGGAATAGATCGGCACCTTGGCGCGCACCGTCTCTCCCAGAGTGCCTCTCTCATGCGTCACGGACTCTCTGCCTGCCAGTGCCTCATCCGGGGAGGTGGACACCCGTCTGCCGATGTTGTCCCGGTTCGGGTGGGTCAGTCGGATGCCCCGGTCGTCGGTGATGACCGCGAACTCAATGCCCGAGGAGCTGCGCAGGTTGCCGGTGATCTCGAGCAGCGCAGAGGTGATCGCACCGTCGGCTTCCCCCGCCGGTTCGGCCGAGGCCTGGGTGGCGCCCTTCCTCACCTCAGGATCGATCGCCAGCGTCCGTGCTGTCGCCAGTGCCTTGGTCTCGGTGACCTCGGTGACCGAGCGGGCACCCATCCAGGCGAAGACTCCAGTCACCAGCGCCAGAGTCACCACGATGACCGCGAGCTGACTGAGCAGCACACGGCGGGAGAACGATCGGGTCGGGCGTGGCACCGGCTCACACTATCCAGGCATGAGCGAAATGCGCAAAAGGTGCCGAGGCGGCAATGACGTCGGGCATGGGCCACGACACCTTCTGCCGCAACCTTACCTGGCCAGCAGCAGCTCGGCACCCGCACCGGTGAGTGAGGCATCGAGGAGTTCGATCGTGTGTGCGCTCGGCAGGGTCGCCTCTCCCCGCCTGCGGAGTGCATCAGTGACCTGCAGCAGACAACCGGGGTTGCCGGTGACGACGATGTCGGCTCCGGTGGCGGCAATGTTCGTGGCCTTCTTGTCCCCCAGCTCGCGGGCTGCCTCCGGGCGCACCAGATTGTAGATGCCGGCCGAGCCGCAGCAGGTGTCGGCGTCCTTGATCGCAGCCAGCTTGACCCCGGGGATCTGACCCAGCAGTTCCCGTGGCGGATTGCGCACTCCTTGAGCATGGGAGAGGTGGCAGGCGTCGTGGTAGGCCACACGCAGCCCACCGTTGGCCACCGGATGTCGAGGAGCACTGGGTCCGAGTTCGACGAGGATCTCGGTCACGTCTCTGACCTTGTCCGCCAGCACCTTTGCCCGCTGGGCATAGGCGGGATCATCGGAAAGGATGTCGGCGTACTCCTTCATCGTCGATCCGCAGCCGGCGGAGTTGACGACCAGATAGTCGACCTCGGCGACGGTGAAAGTGTCCACGATCTTTCGTGCGAAGTCCTCACCCTCCTCGCTGCGCCCGGCGTGGACCGACAGTGCACCGCAGCATCCCTGCGACTGGGGCACCACGACCTCGCAGCCCTCCATATTGAGCACGCGCACCGTCGCGGCGTTGACCTGGGGGTAGAAGGTTCGCTGCACACATCCCAGCAGCATCCCCACTCGCGACCTGACCGGCAGGCTGTCGCCTTCGGCGCTGCGAGGCGGGTTCGACGCTGGAATGGTGACTCGCTTGGTCACCGGCGGTGCGATGGCCTCCATCGTGGCCAGGGTCGGTGAGAGCTTCTCGAGGATCTTGGACTTGCGGATGAGCGAGGACAGTCCCGTCCGCTGGTAGGCCTTGAGCGGTGCCAGCAGGATGGCCAGACGGCCCGGGTACGGGAACAGTTGGAAGATCGCGGCCCGCAGCGCCACCTCGGCGCGGCTGCGATGCGCTTTTCCGTTGCGCTCGACCTGTCCGCGGGTGGCTTCGATGAGCTTGTCGTACTGAACTCCCGACGGGCAGGCAGTGACGCAGGCCATGCAGCCCAGGCAGGCGTCGAAGTGTTCGACCATGGATGCGCTCATCGGCCCGTTCTCCAGACCCTCCTGCATGAGGTAGATGCGTCCGCGCGGTGAGTCCTCCTCATTTCCCCACAGCTGGTAGGTGGGGCAGGCGGGAAGGCAGAAGCCGCAATGGACGCAGTCAGCGATGAGACTCGGATCCGGTGGGTTGAAGACATCGAAGGCCGAATGGTCAATGGTCGGCGGCGCCATTTCCATCGTGGCCTGACCCGCGGTGGCCATCGTCGCCTCCAGCGGCGTCGGCCCGGTCCCTTCGCTTGGCGTTCCGCCGCCCTGGCAGCCTCCTGCGCCACCGCAATCGCATGACATCACAGTCCTCCTATTCCACGTCCGGGTGAGAGCAGACCGTCCGGATCGAACCGGTCCTTGATGGTGGCCATGAGGCCGAACCCGGGGATCTCACCCCAGGCATCGACGTCGCCCCACACCGAGGCGGGGGCACACAGAACGGTCGCGCTCAGCTGCTTCTGGCCCCATGAGCGCAGGTGTTCGAGAACCACTCGGGTCGCAATCGTGGGATCCGAGTCAAGGGCACCGATGCCGAGGTCGAAGACGCCCATGGCGGACCCGCGCAGTTGGATCGGGTAGCCGATGGCGTCTTCGAGGTGCTCGACTTCCGAGACCAGCTGCGGGACCAGTGCCGGTGAGACTGCGGCCCGGATGGTCACCGGTGCCTGGGCTCGCCGTGACCACCAGCTGGGTCGGACACTGTGCGCGGCCCCGGGGAAGGTGTCGACGATGGTGTCGGTGCGGGACTCAACGGACTCGGGGAGTCCGTCGACCATGACCACGGTCGACGCCTGCTCACCCGGTGAACGGTCGATCTCGACGGCGGCCGGAGCCACCTGGGAGCCGATGGCCCCGAGGGCGGAATCGGCGCCCGGGATCTCGACGAATCCCTGGGCCTGGGGTTTCGGGTACAGCCGGAGTGCGGCGCTGGTGATGATCCCCAACGTCCCCCAGGACCCGGTCATGAGCTTGGCGAGGTCGTAGCCCGCGACGTTCTTCACGACCTTGCCTCCGGCCTTCGCGATCGTGCCGTCGGCGAGGACGACGGTGACCCCGAGGACGACTTCACGCAGCGGCAGGCGGCCGATGCGCCGTGGGCCCACGGCGCGGGTGGCGATGGCTCCGCCCAAGGTTGAGCCGGAGTCGGTGCGGTCGGCAGGAAAGTCCGGGAGGAGCTCCTGGTCTCCGGTGTCGGCGACTCGGTTCAGTTCGGAGATCGTGGTTCCTGCCTCGGCCACGACGATGAGGTCGCCGGGAGAGTGTTCGGTGACCTGGTTGAGACCGCCCATGTCGATGAGGAGGCCAGGGGTGTGCCCCGGCGGGTGATCATCGAGCGCGGTCCCACCACCGTAGACGGCGATGGTGCGTGAGTCGCGATGCGCGCGGGAGACGAGTTCGGAGAGTTCCTCGACACTGTCGGGTCGGGCGATCCTGGGGAGTTCCTGCGTCAAAACAGCTCCGCCTTTCCGGCTGCTTGGAGTGGGTGCTCCCCCGATGTTCGCCGAGGCGGTTCCCCGCACAGCCGTGGTGTCGGGAAGATCTTTCCCGGGTTGGACAGATAGTCCGGGTCGAACGCGCAGCGCAGAACCTGCATCGTGTCCAAGTCCTCATGCGTGAACATTCGCGGCATGAATTTGGCTTTGTCGGATCCGACCCCATGCTCCCCGGTGATCGAACCGCCTTCACTCAGGCACAGGTCAAGGATCCGACCCGAAGCGGTCTCCGCCAATTCGGTCTGGCCCTCGACGCTGCCGTCGAAGAGCACAAGCGGATGCAGATTGCCGTCTCCGGCGTGGAAGACGTTGGCGACTCGTACACCGCATTCCTCCGCGATCATGGAGATCGAAGCCAGCACGGGCCCGAGTCTGGAGCGTGGGATCACTCCGTCCTGGACGATGTAGTCGGGGCTGATCCGGCCGACCGCCGCGAAGGCTGATTTCCGGCCCTTCCAGATCAGACCGCGTTCGACATCGTCGACGGCGACGCGCACCTCACCAGCACCGTGGTCCTTCGCCCGGGCGATGACCGTCTCCCGCTCGAGATCGACGTCAATGGCCGGCCCATCGAGTTCGACGACGAGGACGGCACCGGCACCGTCGGGATAGTTACACGCCACGGCCTTCTCTGCGGCCTCGATGGCCAGCGCGTCCATCATCTCGATGGCGGCGGGCATGATTCCCGCAGAGATGATGTCACTGACCGCCTCCCCCGCCGCATCGGTCGACTCGAACCCGATGAGCAGCGTCTCCACCGCTTCAGGCAGTCGGGTCAGCCGCACCGTCACCTCGGTGACGATGCCAAGAGTCCCCTCGGATCCGCAGAGCACGCCGAGGAGGTCATAGCCCGGGTATTCGGGAGCCTGCCCCCCGATCTCGACGATGTCACCCTGGGCGGTGACGAGAGTGAGACCGGTGACGTGATTGGTGGTGAAACCGTATTTCAGGCAGTGGGCACCGCCGGAGTTCTCAGCGACATTCCCGCCGATCGAGCACACGCTCTGACTCGAGGGGTCCGGGGCGAAGTAGTAGCCGTGCGGGTTGGCCTCGGTGGACAGCGTGAGGTTGATGACCCCTGGCTGCACGATCGCGCGCTGGGCCAGCGGGTCGATGTCGAGGATGTCCCTCATCGTCGACATGACGATGAGCACACCCTCTGCGTGCGGTTGGGCCCCACCGGAGAGCCCGGTGCCCGAACCGCGGGCGACGAAGGGGACGTCGAACTCATGGCAGGCACGCACGGTCAGGGCCACCTCGGCGGTGGAGGTGACACGGATGACCAGCGCGGGCACGGTCCTGTGCACGGCCAGACCATCGCACTCATACGTTTTGCGTTCGTTCTCGTCGATGACGATCGCCTTTGGTGGCAAATGCGGTTCGATCCGTGTGAGAACCGAGTCGATTCTGCTCATGCCCACTTCCGCCTCCTTGCGTCAATGAAGTCGAGCTTAGCGAAGAACGCCGCCGAAAATGTGCTCCCTGGCACATTTTCGACGGCGTTCTTACGTGGTGAGACTCCTGAACCGTGCAGACTCAGGACCATGCAGGCTCAGGACTGAGCAGGCTCAGGGCATGCGCGCGTAGGCCGGCAGTGTCAGGAAGTCAACGTACTCATCGGCGACGGCCACGGACAGGAACGTGTCAGTGGCATCCTTCCAGTCCGACTCCTCGCCCGGGAGCTTCGCAACCTCTTCGGTCACGACCTGGCGCACGAAGTCAGCGGTGACGGTGACTCCGGTGTCGAGTTCGACTCCGGCGTCCATCCACTGCCAGACCTGGGAGCGTGAGATCTCCGCGGTCGCGGCGTCCTCCATGAGTCCGTTGATGGCCACAGCACCGTTGCCTTCGAGCCAGGCGCGCAGGTACTGGATGCCCACTGAGACATTGGTCCGCAGACCCTTCTCTGTCATCGACCCCGGGGTCGACTTGACGTCGAGGAGCTCAGCGGCGGACACGGAGACGTCATCGCGCTTGTTCTCAATCTGGTTCGCGTTGTCTCCCAGCGTCTCGGTGAAGACCTCCTTGCACAGGGCGACCATGCCGGGGTGAGCCACCCAGGAGCCGTCGAAGCCCTTGCCGGCCTCGCGGGACTTGTCCTCGCGGACCTTGTTGAAGGCGGCTTCGTTCTCGTCAGGATCCTTCGAGGGAACGAAAGCGGACATGCCTCCGATCGCGTGTGCGCCGCGCTTGTGGCAGGTGTGCACGAGGAGCTCGGTGTAGGCGCGCATGAACGGCACCGTCATCGTGACATCCGAGCGGTCGGGCAGCAGGAAGTCGGAGCCGCGGGCGCGGAAGTTCTTGATCACGGAGAAGATGTAGTCCCAGCGGCCGGCGTTGAGTCCCGAGGAGTGCTCGCGCAGTTCGTAGAGGATCTCCTCCATCTCGAAGGCCGCTGGGTAGGTTTCGATGAGCACGGTGGCACGGATGGTGCCCCGCGCCAGGTCGAAAGAGTCCTCGGCATGGTCGAAGACCTGGTTCCACAGGCGCGCCTCGAGGTGGGACTCCATCTTCGGCAGGTAGAAGTAGGGACCCTTGCCCTTCTCGATCTGGAGCTGCCCGGCGGTGGCGAAGTAGAGCGCGAAGTCCACGAGGGAACCCGAGGTCTCTTCACCGTCGACGAGGATGTGCTTCTCCGGCATGTGCCAGCCGCGGGGGCGGACGACGATGGTCGGCAGCTCCTCGTCGGGAGCCAGGGTGTAGGACTTGCCCTCGGGTGAGGTGAAGTCGATCTCACGGTTCAACGAGTCAAGCAGGTTGACCTGTCCGCCGATGACCGAGCCCCATTCCGGGGTGTTCGCATCCTCCTGGTCGGCCAGCCAGACCTTGGCCCCGGAGTTCAGGGCATTGATCGTCATCTTCTTGTACGTCGGCCCGGTCATCTCCACGCGCCGGTCCTCGAGGCCCGGTGCCGGCGGTGCGACCTGCCAGCTGGGATCATTGCGGATCTCGGCGGTCTCGGGGAGGAAGTCGAGGTCGGCACCGGCGGCAATCTGAGCCTGGCGCTCCTTGCGGGCCTCCAGCCGTTCGAGGCGGTCCCCGTTGAACTTCCGGTTCAGCTCGACGATGAGTTCGAGGGCCTTCGGGGTGAGCACCTTCTCTGCCCCGTCCGGCAGTTCGCCGGTGATCTCCATGCCTGCTGGAATGTCCAGATTCTCAATATGAGCAGTCATCGGTCGTTCTCCTTAGTCGGCACATTCACTAGTGCATCGCTTGTCGCTGGCAACGGGGTTTAGCCTGCGAAACTTTCACATCGTGAAATCTATTGTTCACACACCGAAAAGAATAGGAGGTGATGCACATCTCGTCAAACGCTTCCCTCGAGGTGAGACTGTCCAAGCCCTTGACGATTCCACAGCCGACCAACGACGATGAGGCCAGGTACTTCGTTTGCGGAGTCGAGCCGGTGACTGCCCACCCCCTGGTGGCAGGCGTGGGACTCGCGCTCCTCGACCAAGCGGCAACGACGCTGCGGATCGGAATCACGATGGACAACCTCGCTGTAGCCGCGCTGCTTGCGCTCACACCCATCCTCTTGGCGGGAATCCTGCTCATCGGCTTTCGCTGGCCTGCCAAATACGCGATGCCGATCGGTCTGGTGGCGGCCGCTCTCGTCGCCAACTTCGCCTGGCAGATCGAGTGGGTGACGATCGGCGCCTCCATCGTTCAGGGCCTGCTGGTGGCGATCGGCCTGCTCTGGATCGTCTTCGGTGCTCTGCTCCTGTTGGCTACGGTCACTCGCTCGGGCGCCATCGAGACCATTCGGGCCGGCTTCATCTCGATCTCGCCCGACCGACGCATCCAGGTCATCATCATCGCCTGGCTCTTCGGCTCCTTCATCGAAGGCGCAGCCGGTTTCGGCACACCCGCCGCCGTCGTCGCCCCACTCCTGCTCGCACTCGGCTTCCCTGCGATCGCAGCGGTCCTCGCCGGACTCATCATCCAGTCGACTCCCGTGAGCTTCGGCGCCGTCGGCACTCCTATGCTCGTGGGCATCGGTGAGGGTCTGGCCAAGGAGGATGGGACCATGTCCACCGGCGTCGCGGAACGCGCCGCTCAGCTCGGGCTCAACCAATCCGAATTCATCGCCCACACGGCCACTCAGGTCGCACTCATCCATGCCATCTGCGGAATCCTGATCCCACTGCTGCTCGCCTGCCTGATGACCGGATTCTTCGGCGCGAACAGACGATTCGCCGATGGTCTTGCCGTGGCGCCCTTCGCCATCTTCTCGGCGCTGGCCATGGTCGTGCCCTACCTCATCGTGGCCAAACTGCTCGGACCCGAGTTCCCCGCCCTGCTGGGCGGTCTCATCGGCTTGGCCATCGTCGTCACGACGAGCAAGCTCGGCTTCCTCATGCCGAAGAAGATCTGGGACTTCGCGCCGCGTGAGAACTGGCCCGCGCACTGGATGGGCACGGTCGACCCCAACAAGGAGAAGGCACACCTGACGAAGAGGATGTCTCTGGTCAGAGCCTGGTCGCCCTACCTCATCGTCGTCATCTGCCTGCTCCTCACGCGCAACATTCCCGCCGTCAAGGAGTTCCTCACCGGTCCTGCCGTCATCAAGGTCGAGGGGATCTTCGGCACTCCGATCAATCAGAACCTCGATCTGCTCTACTCCCCCGGCGCCATCTTCGTCCTCGCCTGCGCGCTCACCTACCTCATCCACCGGATGAGCGGGAAGCAGATCCTCGGGTCGTGGCAGATCGCCGGCTCCCAGATCGCCAGTGCCGCGGTAGCGCTGCTGTGCTCACTGCCGCTCGTTCGCGTATTCATCAACTCCGGAGCCGACTACAACAATGCCGGCCTCGATTCGATGCCGGTCACCCTCGCCGAGGCGGCCGCGAGCACCGTCGGAGACGCCTGGCCCCTCCTCGCCCCGTTCGTCGGTGCCCTGGGTGCCTTCGTCGCCGGCTCCAACACGGTCTCGAACGTCATGTTCTCGCAGTTCCAGTTCTCCACCGGAGTGGCCATCGGTGCCTCGAGCCCGGAGACGGTGGTCGCCGCGCAGGCCGTGGGCGGCGCGGCCGGGAACATGGTCGCCGTCCACAACGTCGTGGCCGCTTCGGCGACCGTCGGCCTCGTCGGGCGCGAGGGCGAGCTCATCCGGCGCACTTCGATCCCGATGCTCGTGTACTCGCTGGCTGCCGGCGCCCTGGCCTTCATCGGCATCAACGGCATCGGGATGAATGCCGGCACCGTGGTCTTCTCCGCGGTCATCGTCGGTCTCCTCGTGGCAGTCGTCGTCGCCTCCCGATCGCCGGGCAAGCCGCTCGTCGTTGCCGGCACGACTGCCGACCGGCCCATCACGTCGTAGTCGCGAAGGCCCTCGAGGACCGAGCCCGCAGCATCTGTGCACAGCTCAGGCGAGTTCGCCTCCCTCGATCAACGCGAAGCCCGCTTTCATCGCCGCTGGGGACGGTAAAAGCGAGCTCTACGTTGATCGGCGCGCCTGACGTCCGAGTGCGCGTTGATCGGGATGTCGGTCCAGAGACCCCAGAGATGCAGTTCGCCCGCGGTGGGCCCTCCTGCAAGGGTGCACCGCGGGCGAACTATACAGACTTCGTCGAACGAACTCTGAAGAACGAACTCTGAAGAACGAACCCTGTCGAACGAACTCAGACGATGACGACCATGGGGACGATCATCGGCTTGCGACGCAGCTTCGAGGACGCCCAGCGCCCCACAGTGCGGCGCACGACCTGCTGCAGCTGATACTGGTCCGCGTTGCCGTCCTTGAGGGCATCCTCGACGGCCTTCGTGACCTTCGGCATGATCGAGTCGAAGACGGAATCGGATTCGGCCACACCACGGGCATGGATCTCAGGTCCGGCGATGAGGGACTTGGACTGGCTGTTGACGGCCATGAAGATCGTGACGAAGCCTTCGCCGGAGAGCACGAGACGGTCCTTGAGGTCCGCTTCGGTGATCTCGCCGACCGAGGAGCCGTCGACGAAGACGAAGTTGCAGTCCACTGCACCCACAACCTCGGCGTGGCCGTCCTTGAGGTCGACCACCCAGCCGTCGTCGGCGAGGACGATGTTGTCCGGATTCACTCCGGTCGCCTCGGCGTGTCTGGCGTTGGCGAGCATGTGTCGCCATTCGCCGTGGACGGGCATGACGCCGCGGGGCTTGACGATGTTGTAGCAGTAGAGCAGTTCGCCGCCGGAGGCGTGTCCGGACACATGGACCTTGGCGTCTGCCTTGGAGATGACGTTGGCGCCCAGCTTCATCAGCCCGTTGATGACCTTGAACACGGAGTTCTCGTTGCCGGGGATGAGCGAGGAGGCGAGGATGACGGTGTCGCCGTCGCCCACCTCGACGCGGTGTGAGCGGTTGGCCATGCGCGAGAGCGCAGCCATCGGCTCACCCTGAGAACCGGTGCACATGAGCACGACCTGGTCGTCGGGGAGCTTGTCGACCTCTTTGATGTCGATGAGAGCACCGCGCGGGACCTTGAGGTACCCGAGATCCTCGGCGATCTTCATGTTGCGCACCATCGACCGGCCGACGAGTGCGACCTTGCGGCCGTGTGCGTCGGCGGCGTTGAGCACCTGCTGGACACGGTGGATGTGCGAGGAGAACGAGGCGACGATGATGCGGCGCTCGGCGTGACCGAAGAGGTTCTCGAGAACCGGTCCGATGTCCTTCTCCAGGGCGGTGAACCCGGGGACCTCGGCGTTCGTCGAGTCCGTCATGAACAGGTCGACGCCTTCCTCGCCGAGGCGGGCGAAGGCGCGCAGGTCCGTGATCCGGCCGTCGAGGGGAAGCTGGTCCATCTTGAAGTCGCCGGTGTGGAGGATGTTGCCCGCCCCGGTGCGGATGAAGACCGCGAGAGCATCGGGAATCGAGTGGTTGACGGCAACGAACTCGAGGTCGAAGGGACCGAGCTGATCGAGGTCGTCTTCCTTGACCACACGCGTGATCGGCTTGATCCGGTGTTCCTTGAGCTTGGCTTCGATGAGAGCGATCGTCAGCTTCGAACCGAGGATCGGGATATCGGCCTTGCGACGCAGCAGGTAAGGCACGGCTCCGATGTGGTCCTCGTGCCCGTGGGTCAGCACGAGGCCGATGATGTCATCGAGACGATCGTCGAGGTAGGAGAAATCGGGAAGGATGAGGTCGACGCCGGGCTGGTCCTCTTCTGGGAAGAGGACGCCGCAGTCGACGATGAGCAGCTTGCCGTGGTACTCGAACACGGTCATGTTGCGGCCGACTTCGCCGAGGCCGCCGAGCGCGACGATGCGGACCGCTTCTGGGTCCATCTTCGGCGGAAGCTTCAATTCTTGAGTCAATGCATTATTCACTGAGGTAACCACTCCTGGTCAATTGGGCGGTCACGAGGGCCATCTGCTCGTCATCTGCTGGGAGCAGCGGCATTCGCGTACCGCGGTTGTCAAGTACTCCTTGGGCCTGCAATGCGGCCTTCGCCGAGATGACTCCCGGCATGTGATTCATGAGCGCGTCGACCATGTCCCCGGTTGCCAGGGAGATTGCGCGAGCGGTGGTGAGGTCATTGTTCGCCACAGCTTGCACCATGTCCGCGAACCGCGCTGTGCAGACATGGCCCGCCACTGACACGACGCCCAGGGCGCCGAGGGCCAGCAGCGGCAGGTTGAGCGAGTCCTCGCCCGAGTAGTAGACGAGGGAGCTGCGGTTCATCACCT
Organism: Brevibacterium sp. CBA3109; assembly: GCF_040256645.1. Taxonomy (NCBI): domain Bacteria; kingdom Bacillati; phylum Actinomycetota; class Actinomycetes; order Micrococcales; family Brevibacteriaceae; genus Brevibacterium; species Brevibacterium koreense. The sequence continues at coordinate 2,312,117 of NZ_CP158281.1, forward strand.
GCGCCGAGGCGAAGAGGTCACCCTTGGCGTCTTTGACCGCGAGGATGTTGGGGTGATCGGCCAACCCGAGGAGGGTCTCCGTTCTGATGGGCACGCCCGATCGTCCCGGGATGTCGTAGAGCATGACGGGAAGATCAGTGGAGTCTGCGGCCGCGCGCATGTGGGCGGCGATGGCCGGCTGTGTCGGCTTCGAGTAGTAGGGCGTGACGATGAGGATGCCGTCCGCACCCGCGGCTGCCGAGCGCTTGGACAGATCAATGGTGTGTGAGGTGACGTTGTTGCCGGTGCCTGCAATGATCTTCGCGCGAGTGCCGATGGCACCGCGGACGACCTTGAGCAGCTCGATCTTCTCATCGTCGGTCGTCGTCGGTGATTCGCCGGTGGTCCCGGACACGACGAGCATATTGTTGCCCAGGTCGACGAGGTGGTTCGCCACCTTCTCCACGGCAGGATAATCAATGGTTCCGTCGTCCTTGAACGGCGTCACCATCGCCGTGCCGACAGTACCGAACGCATCAATTGCAGCGGCTGCTGCGCTGTCACCGAGAATCGCCATACGAAAAGGATACCGCGCAGAGCCAACGACTGCGGCAGCGGCCGTCCGCGCGCCACGGGTGCGTTTTGCCATCACCGCCTGCCACCCGTCGCTGCATGCCGCTCATCGGCGGGTTGCGAGGCGTTCATCTGGGGTGATCCTTGGCGTTGAGGCCACGAGAGACAGATCACACGGACCGGAACCTGGCCTCTGCCTTGCCTGCGGCGATGTCGGCGGCGTGGCCTGCGGCGATGTCAGCGACACCCAGCAGACTCCCAGCGGTGAGCTCAAGGGAGGCAGCGATCCGATCGGACGTGGTGGAACTGCGACCGGTGGCCGCCGCAAGGTCGAAGCCGTCGATCGCTGCGATGAGGGTGTCGACGATGAGATCCACATCGGCATGCGGTAAGAAGCTACCGTCGTCGATGCCGATCTCGATGAGCGCCCGGAAGTGGGCGCTCCATGTGTCGAAGACTGCCTCGACCGACTCCGCCAGATAGTCATTGCGCGACGAGGCGGCGACGAGTTCGATCCATACCTGTGAGCGTCGTTGCAGGTCACCGATCATCGGGACGGCCCGCAGACTTGACTGCAGCCTCTCCCACGCTGTCCCCTGCTCCTGAGTCAGACCCGCGATAGCTTCGACCACCGAGCTGGTGTGGGCTGAGAACGCGCGGACGAGCAGATCCTCACGCGAGCCGAAATAGTACTGCACTGTGCCCACGGAGAATCCCGCCGCCTCGGCGATGTCCCTCATCCGCACTGCTTCCGGGCCGCGCTTCGCGATCTGGTCAAGGGCGGATTCGAGGATGATCCCGCGCCTGGCCGCGACCTCGACCGCGGAATACTGGGGACGCGGGCTCACGCTGCTGCCACCCTTACGTCGCTCAAGAGACTGCAGCCAGACTGCTTGCGGCCTGCAGGCCCTCAAAGACGGCTTCCTCCACGGTTCGCGGTGCCACGGCATCGCCGATGGTGCGAACACTGGCGGACCCGAAGTCGAGATCGGGGACCACGGATTGCGGCGCACCGGAGACGATGGTAGCGGCGACACCGTCGACCTCGTGGACGATCTCGCACAGCGTCGACTGCAGGTAGCCTGTCGTCGCGTCGACTCCGACCAGGCGGGCATCGTTGACGAAGTCGACTCCTGCCCGCAGGGCCTGGGACATGAGCAGTGTGCGTGTGTACTGCTGGATCGCGGCTCCGGCGAAGTTCGCGGCGGTCGCCAAGGTCACCGGCACCCGAGCCTCGGCCAGGCGCAGAGCGATGCCCAGGCCGATCCAATCGCCTTTCCAGTCGCTCACAAGCACACGGCCGGCAGGCAGGCTCGGCGGGGTGCGCAGATAGTCGCGGGCACCGATGACGAGTGCCTCATCGTCGACCTCGAGGTGCGGCATGCGCTGCTTCGCACCCGTCGCGACGATCACGTGATCGGGTGCCACATCGTCAAGGACCTGCTGGGTCACCGGAGTCGAGGTGCGGAGGTCGACTCCCGCGCGCCTGGCCTCGGCGCTGAGGTTCGTTGCCGCTCCCCCGAATTCAGATCGATAGGGCAGCTCCTGTGCCAGCAGCACGGCCCCGCCGAGGTGGGGCTCGCGTTCGCAGAGTACGACGTCATCACCCTGTTCGGCTGCCACTGCTGCCGCCTTGAGTCCGGCGGGCCCTCCCCCGATGACGAGCACACGACGTCGGGCCCTCACCCGTGGCCGGGGCAGGAATGTCAGCTCTCTGCCCGATTCGGGGTACTGGATGCAGGAGATGGGCACACCCATCTGGAAGTGACCGATGCAGGCCTGGTTGCAGCCGATGCAGGCTCGGATCTCGTCCACGGCGTCGCGGTCTGCCTTGTTGGCGATCGCTGGGTCGCAGATCATCGCCCGAGTCATGATCGCCATGTCGGTACGGCCCTCGGCGATGGCTTTCTCCGCTTCGTGGGGCTGGTTGATCCGTCCGGCGACCATCACCGGCCGGTCGGTGATCTTCTTGACCTGTTCGGACAGGCTCGCCGCGTAGGCCGGGTCGATCTGCATCGAGGGGACGATGTGCACCGCACCCTGGAGAGTCGAGGAGTCTCCGGCCGTGATCGAGAAGTAGTCGAGGCAGTCCACACCGTCTGTGCCTTCGACACTATTGCCTGTCTTCATCTCGTCGAGGGCCGCGATGAGGTCGAGAACCTCGGTGGCGACCAGGCCGTCCTCTGTCTTCTCCTCCCCCGAGATCCTTAAGCCAACCACGATGTCTGAGCCCACTGCGGCACGGACCCCGGCGACGACCTCGGCGAGGAAGCGGCGACGATTGGCCGGGCTGCCGCCGTATTCGTCGGTGCGCGTGTTCACTCGCGGGTTGAAGAACTGGATCGGCAGGTAACCGTGGCTGGCCACGATCTCGACCCCGTCGATGCCGCTGCCGGCGATGCGCTTCGCAGCGCTCGCATACCCGGCGATGATCTCCTTGATCATGGAGGTGCTCAGCGCCTCGGGGACCACCTTGAACCTCTCCTGCGGTTCGTCGCTGGGAGCCACGGCGCGCGGCGCCATGCCGGCCTCGCCGTCCATGACTTCACGGCCGGGATGGAAGAGCTGGGCGAAGATGGTGGCACCGTGACGGTGGACCGCCTCGGCGACGGCCCGGTATCCGGGCACCGAGGAATCATCGGTGGCCATGAGCACATGGTTGGTGTAGCGGGCGGTCTCGTGGACCCCGGAGACCTGGAGGACGATGAGTCCGCAGCCGCCTTCGGCTCGTGCCTCGTGGTAGGCGATGAGGTCATCGCCGATCATCCCGTTCTCGTCGAGGACGGTGTCGTGGCCCGAGGACACGATGCGGTTGCGAATGGACCGCCGGCCCAGTGTGATGGGCTCGAAGAGGTGGGGGAACAGTTGAGACATGATCATCCTTGATCCATGCGGGTGCGGCCTGACGCATAATTCATATCACGATATTATTAACAGCGGAAGGCCCCACTGCTCGGGACAGAACAACCGGGGGCGGACCCGATCATGTGAGAATCGAGGCATGAGCACTCACCGCTCCCCCACCTCGGCGACGACATCCGGCTCAACGGTCCGGCAACGCCTGAGCCCCGCCGGCCGTCTCATCGGACTCGATGCCGCGCGCGGGATCGCCCTGTTCGCAATGATGGTCACGCACATCTTCGCGCTGTCCGACCCTGCGGGCCTCCCGACCTGGGCCGCCGTGTTCGCAGGTCGCGCCTCGGCGCTGTTCGCGGTCCTCGCCGGCTGCTCCCTTGTCCTCTCGACACGGTCGCGGATGGCAGGTTCCGGGCGTCTGCGCGATGCCGTGCCCAGCGTGCTCATCCGCGCGGGAGCGATCGTCATCATCGGCCTCTGTCTGGGGTCGGTATCGTCACTGCTGGCTGTCATCCTCGTCAACTACGAGGTCATGTTCGCGATTGCAATGCTGTTCCTGCGCCTGCGCGCTCGCACTCTCTTCATCATCGCCGTTGTGTGGATGATCCTCAGCCCCGTGCTCTCGATGCTCATCCGCAGCGAGTTCGGGTTGGAACCGATGTACTCCTCCATGTCATGGTTCGACCTGGCGAGCCCGCTGACCATGCTCCATGACCTGGTGCTGACCGGCTACTATCCGGTGCTGCAGTGGCTGTCCTACATCCTGCTGGGGATGGCGGTCGCGAAGATCGATATCGGCAAGCACCTCATGTCTCTCTTCGCCGCCGGACTCGGGCTGTTCCTCGTCGGCAAGGGAGTCTCCTGGCTGCTCATCAACGTCGCCGGAGGAGGCCCTGGACTGGTCCGGGTCTCCCAGCTGTACGGAACCGATCTCAATGCGGCGCTGTTCACGGGCAGCTATGGGGTGACGCCGACGACCTCGTGGTGGTGGCTGGCGATCGCGGGCCCGCACTCATCCACGCCCTTCGACCTGCTCGCCACGGCCGGGACCGCGCTGATGACCATCGTCACCTGCCAGTCACTGGCCATGCTCCTGGGGCGACAAACCTGGGTGTTGGCGCCGCTGACGGCTCCCGGCTCAATGCCCTTGAGCGTGTACTCGGCCCACGTCGTCCTGCTCGAAATCACTCGGCGCTGGATCGACGCCAACCCGATGCTCGGCGGTCAGGCTATGACACCGCAGACCGTCGAGTTCGGTCTGCATGCTCTCGTGTTCATCGGGTTTGCGTTGATGTGGAAGCTGGCGATCGATGCGCACGGCCCACTTGAAGCGGGCGTCGCAGCTATCATCCGGTCCGCGTCGCCTGTTCCAGAACCTGGGCTGGAGCCGTCAGAACCCATGCCCGGGGCCGAGGCCGGTGCCGAGTCAGAGTCAGAGTCGGAGTCGGAGTCGGAGTCGGAGTCGGAGTCGACTAGGAAGTCTGCTTCGCGCCCGCCCGATACATATTGACCGACTTGCGCATCGTTGAACGGGCGCGCTTGCGGTCCCCGCACGCATCGTAGGCACAGGAGAGACGGAACCATGAGCGCCAGTCCTCGGGTGCAGCTTCGGCCTCGGACTGGTATTGGCCGAAAGCCTCGTCAGCGGATTCCCGGATGATTCGCCCACCCGGAGTTCGCGGCAGATCATCGACGGGAAGACCGCCCTCAGACTTGAGGATGCGCGCCAACTTCTCGGTCCGTGCACCGAACATCAGCTCCACGACCAGAGTCCAGGCGCCGACGAGTGGAAGGACGAAGAGGGCGATGCCCATCAGACGGGGGACGAGATCGGGTTCACTGACCAAAATCCACGCCCGCTGTCCCATCAGGACGAAGTAGAAGACGAGCAGTATGGAGACGACGATCGCGCCGATTTTGCCTTTGGACATCAGAGGTCGAGCATGTTCTCGAGGCCGTGCACCAGACCGGTGTAGTCGGAGATCGACCGCACCGCGGTGACGATTCCCGGCATGAACGCCGAGGTGGAGTGTGAGTCCGTTCGGATCGTCAGGGCTTCGCCGCTGGAGCCGAAGTGGATCTCCTCCGAGGCCGTCATGCCCTGTTGGCGAATCGCGTGCACGTGGATACCGTCGACGACGGCGCCGCGGGCACCGTGCGGATCGATTTCGGTGGCGTCGGGAACCGGGGCCAGGCCCGCGTCATTCCGGGCAGCGGCGATCCGCTGCGCGGTGTAGTTGGCCGTTCCCGATGGCGCATCGAGCTTGCGCGGGTGGTGGATCTCGACCACCTCGGCGGAGTCGAAGTAGGGTGCAGCCAGCTCAGCGAAGCGCATCGCCAAGACTGCGCCGATCGAGAAGTTCGGGGCGATGAGCACGGCCGTGTCCGAATGCTCGGCAAGGAGTTCTTTGAGTCCGGAGAGTTTGTCAGCATCCCAGCCGGTCGTACCGACCACGGTGTCGATGTCGTGGTCGACGAGGAAGGCCACGTTCGTTTCGGTCGAGGCGGGAACCGTGAGTTCGACCGCAACGTCGACGTTCTTCTCGAGCAGGCTCTCCAGGGAGTCGCTGCTGCCCAGGGTCGCGACGAGTTCGAGGCCTTCGGCCTCGGTGATGGCGTCGACAGCTTGGGCGCCCATGCGGCCCTGTGCTCCGATGACGGCTACCCGAATCGCATTCATAACTTCGTAACTCCTTGCTCGACGATCTCCGCAAGCCAGTCTAACGACTCCCGTTGCCGCGCCCGTCATCCGGTGACGTGTTCGGCAGTCGTCAGAATCGGCAGTCGAGGACCCGGGGCTCGTTGATCCCCGCTCAGTCGGGCACACGCCTCGGTGTCGAACCGGAACCCGTCGTAGAGCAGGCGTTCGCGTTCTCTGCCCTCGACTAAGAATCCGGCGCTCTTGGCAACTCCGCCCGATGCAGGATTGTTTATGCGGTATCCCAATTCGAGGCGATAGACGTCAAGCTCATCGTGGAGGTGGTCGACGAGACTGCGCAGTCCGGCTGCGGCCAGACCGTGACCGCGAACGGTCGAGTCGAGCCAATAGGAGATCCAGGCGGTCGAATGATGCGGATCGATGGCTGTTGCCATGACGTTGCCGACGGGGACATTGCCTGCTGTTGTCGGGTCACCGCGCATGATCGCGAAAGCCACCGCCGCCCCCTCACCCTCAGCGGCACGAATCCAGTCGATCCATGTGGGCGCCAGCAAGCGAGCGATCGTCGGGAATGTTGCTGAGAAGATCTGCGTCGGCTCGGGCATAGATGTCGCTGAGAGAGTCCGCATCATCGCGGCGCCACCGTCTGAGGAATTCGGCCATATGCTCAGAGTATCGCCACTCTGAGCAACCTGGCGGGCGCGCAGCAACCTGGCGCCAGGTTGCTGCGCGCCCGCCAGGTTGCTGATTTCCTTGACCGCACGCGGGGACACGACAACGGCGGCCCCGCCACTATGGGTCGGAGCCGCCGTTTTGGGGTCTGTACGGCTATCAGCCGAGCAGGAGTCCCTTGGTCTGAGTCACGGCGCGGTCGAAGCGGGCGCCTGCATCTGCCCAGTTCACGATGTTCCACCAGGCCTTGACGTAGTCAGGCTTGACGTTCTGGTAGTCGAGGTAGAAGGCATGCTCCCACATATCGAGCTGGAGAACCGGGGTTCCGCCGAGCTGGATGTCCGACTGCTGATCCTTGAGCTGTTCGATGAAGAGGTTTCCACCGAGCTGATCGTAGACGAGCACGGCCCAGCCGGAGCCCTGGATCGTAGTGGCTGCCGTGGTGAAGTGCTCACGGAACTTATCGAAGGAGCCGAACTGGTCGTCGATGGCTGCTGCGAGCTCACCGACGGGCTTGTCTCCACCGTCTGGAGACATGTTGTTCCAGAAGATCGAGTGGTTGACGTGTCCACCGAGGTTGAACGCGAGATCGCGGGTCAGCTTCGGCACGCTGGCGAGGTTGCCGCTCTCGCGGGCTTCGGCCAGCTGTTCGACAGCAGTGTTGGCACCCTTGACGTAGGTTGCGTGGTGCTTGTCGTGGTGCAGCTCCATGATGCGAGCCGAGATGTGCGGCTCAAGTGCGGAGTAGTCGTAGGGCAGTTCCGGAAGGACGTACTGCTCAGCCATGAAATTCCTCCTGAAGAGAATTGATGTCCGCCCAAGTCGGCGGCTTCATTTCGACCCTATAGCAGGGTGTCATCTCGAACAACACGGTAATAGTGAGGACTATTCCAGATCGAGCCAGGTGACCTCAGAAAAGCCTGCGTCAGCTCATGAGAGATTGCGCGAGATGAGCAGACGCATGATGTCGGAGGTGCCTTCCTCGATCTCCTCAAGCTTCGCATCGCGCATCCACTGCTCGACCGGGTGCTCACGCGAATAGCCCCATCCGCCCAGGGTCTGGACTCCCGCCCAGGTGCAGAACATCGCAGTCTCCGAGGCATTCAGCTTCGCCATCGCCGCCGAGGCGGTGACCTTCTCCCGCGGCACAGCCTCACCCGCGTCGATCATCCGGGCCGCATTGAGAACCTGGAGCCAGGCCGCGTCGATGCGTGCGGACATGTCGGCGAGCCGGAATGCCACGGCCTGGTGGTCGATGATCGGCTTGCCGAACTGGGTCCGCTCCCGTGCATAGTCACGGGCGTATTCGTAGGCGGCTCTGGCTGTACCCAGGGCCGCGGCACCGAGGACCACACGAGAGATGTCGAAGGTGCGCATGAGGCCGTAGAAGCCCTGTCCCTCCTCACCGAGGAGGTTATGGGCGGGAACGAATGCATCGGAGAAGAAGACCTCCCTGCACACGATCGCCCGCTGTCCCATCTTCTTCATCGGCGCCCCGAATTCCATCCCTTCGGTCTCGCGCGGGATGAGGAAGGCGCTGACACCGCGCGATCGCTGCGAGGTATCTGTCTTGGCGAAGACGACGTAGGAGTCGGCCAGTCCAGCATTGGAGATCCAGGCCTTCTGCCCGTTGAGACGGTATCCCCCGTCGACCTTGTCGGCCCGGGTGATGATGGAGGCGGAGTCGGACCCGGACCCGGGCTCCGTCGTCGCCAAAGCAGTGAATTGCGGGGAGGTTCCGGTCAGCGGGCGCAGCCAGGTCTCCTTCTGTTCTGCGGTGCCCAGGGCCATGATCGGGTCGGCGAAGAAGCCGTTCGAGCACACGAAGTTGCCGATGCCGGGGTCGCCGAAGCACAGCTGCTCCTGGACGAGGCATTGGGTGAAGACGTCGGTGAAGCCGCCTCCCCCATATTCCTCGGGGATCATGAAGTCCGTGATGCCCACGCGTGCGGCTTCGCGGAACAGTTCGACAGGCGATTCGGTGTCCGCTTCGTCGACGCCGCGACCGGCGGGACGGATCCGGTCCTTCGCAAACGATCGACACAGCTCGATGATGTCGTTCTGTTCATCGGACAGCGGCCAGGGCGTGTAGCTCATGTCAAGTCCTTCTGATCGATCGGAGCGGTGTGTTCGGGCAGCTGAGATGGCCGGGAGGAGCCCAGCATGTCCGCAGCTGCACGGGAGTTCTCGGTGAGATGGATGAGGGTCGGGCCGGCGCAGTCCTCGGCCTCTTTCAGCGCGCTCAGCAGTTGGTCCTGCGTGTCGACGTGGAGGCCGAGTGCGCCCAGCGATGTCGCCAACGCGGGGAAATCCGGTCCCAGCAGTGCCACGCCGGCCGGGGTGTCGCCGCGGTCGGCCATTTCGTTTCTGATCTCCCCATAGCCGCCGTTGTCGACGATGATGAGCGACATCGACACCTGTGCCTGCACCGCGGCGGCGAGTTCGGCGATCGTGAACATCGCACCGCCGTCGCCTTCGATCGCCACGACCCGCGCCGCAGGCACAGCGAGCTTCGCGCCGATCCCTGCCGGCAGGCCATAGCCCAGCGTCCCGGCGCCGGCCGGATAGAGGAAGTGGTCGCCGCGGCGAGCCTTCCACCCGGTCTGCACACCGTAGTAGCAGCACATCGTCGAGTCCGCGGCCACGATGACGGGGGCAGCGCCCGAGACGGTGAAGTCGTTGAGCGCGGCGCTGAGCTGCGCCCACGGTGCCCCGTCATCCGCGGCTGCCGCGGTGATCGTCTTCTGCCAGCCGCGCAGCCATGCGGTTGCCGATTCGGTTTGCTGCGAGGGCCTGATCTTTCGCAGCTCCTGCGCCAGCGCGATCGTCGACGCCTTGGCCTGTGCCGGGATCGGATGAGTGACACGGGCATTGCGCAGCATCTGCACCTCATCGATGTCGATGCGGACCACGGTGTCCGGCAGCGGCAGCGGCTCGGGCCAGAAGTCGCTTGGCGCCAGCTCTGTGCCGATCGCCACGACGGCATCGGCCGCGGTGAGCAGATCAGGCAGCTGCTCCAGGACCCCGATGGCGCCGAGGCTGTTCGCGAACTCGTCGTCGATTGCTCCCTTGGCGTTCGAGGACAGAACGATGCCGGCTCCGAGCACGTCGGAGAGCTCTTCGACCTCGGTCCCGGCGTCACGGGCCCCTGCCCCGACGATGAGGAGCGGACGCTGAGATCCCGCCAGCGCCTCGGCGGCGGAGGTGATCGCATCCGCCTCGGGTGCCGCAAGCGGCCGGGTCACCGCCGGATGGAGCCACCCGGGCCCGGAGGTCTCGATGAGGTCGAGTGGGATCTCGATGAATGCCGGCCGCGTGCGACTCGATCGCATCGTCGACAGCGCCTGTCCGACCGCCAAGGAGACCTCACCCGGGCTTGTCACTCGGTGGCTGTCGCCCAGGACTGCTGCAAGAGCCTGACTCTGGTTGCGCACCTCGTGGAGGAGACCGTTGCCGCGACCGGGGTGGGTCAGCGGCATTCCGGGACTGACGAGCAGAACCGGAACCGAGTCGGTGAATGACTGCAGCAGCGCGGTGAGGGCGTTGAGCACCGCCGGTCCGGTGGTCGTGACGACGACCTGGACCTCGCCGGTGACGCGGGCTGCGCCATCAGCCATGAATCCGGCTCCCTGTTCGTGCCGCGGCGAGACGATCTCGATGCCGTGGGCCGCCAGCTGCGCGAAGATCTCGAGGTTGTGTGTCCCGGGGATCCCGAAGACCCGCGTGATGCCCTCAGCGCTCAGCGCACGAGCCAGGTGTGCACCACCGGTGATCTGTGACGTCTCTTCTGTCATGGTGACTCCTTGTCGCCGTTGCCGTTGCTGTTGCCGTTGCTGTCGTCCTCGTCGCTGTCATCCTCGTCGCTATCATCCTCGTCGCGGTTCGTGACGACGAGGGCGTCCACCGCAAGTGCTCCTTCGGGCGTCACGCGCACCGGGTTGATCTCGATCTCCTGGATCTCATTGTTGGCCGCGATCAGGCGGGACACGGAGACGATGACCTCGGCCAATCCGTCCAGATCCGCGGCGGGCCTGCCCCGCCACCCGGTGAGCAGCCGGTAACACGTGAGCCTTGAGACCATGTCGAGTGCTTCAGCGTGCGAGACCGGTGCCAGCTCGAGCCAGGTGTCGCCGTAGAGTTCGGTCTCGGTTCCTCCTGCTCCCACCATCACGATGGGGCCGAAGTTCTCGTCCTGTCTGCCGCCGACGAGGATTTCGACTACCTCACCGCGAGTGTCCATCTCCTCGACGATGTATTCGCCATCGCCGAGGCGGCTGGCCATCTCCGCATAGGCGGTCTCGAGTGCGGCGGTGTCGCCCAGCCCCAAGGCGATAGCTCCGACTTCGGTCTTGTGCGCGGGCCAGCCGGCCTTGAGCACGAACGGTGGTGTCAGAGGTGAGTCCGCCATCGCCTCGGCGAGCCCGGTGCCGCGGCTGAAGATCGTTGCCCGCGGCACCGGCACCCCTGCGGCCATAATCGTGTCCCGGGCAGCCCCGTAGCCAGTCCCCCAGGGAGTGACCGGTCCCGACTGTTCCAGAGCCTCGGTGATGCGCCCCGAGTGGGAGGCGTAGAAACCTGCCCCGGCGATGACCCGCATGGCCGATTCGATTGAGGCGTATGCGGGAATCGAGTTCTCCCACAGCGCCGCGACCGCCGAAGAATCGGCACTCATCGAGTGGACGACGAGGGGTTTGCGGTGGGTGTGGACTGTCCGGCCCAACTGTTGGACCTCGGCCAGCTCCGCCTCGAGCAGATCGGGAATATCCTCGCCGTAGCAGCCGAAGTATCCGCTGAGGACCACGGCGTCGATCGTGTCATCGCCCAGGAGCGCGTCGACGAGACGGGAATAGACTCCCAGGTCCGCCTCCCCCGCCCCATCGAGGTCGATGGGATTGTCGATGTGCGCGGCTTCCGGAAGGTGCTGCTTCACCTGCTGACGAGTCGTGGCCTCGAGGACCTCCACGCCCAGGCCGTGACTGACGGCCCTGTCGGCAGCGATGGCGCCCTGCCCACCGGAGTCGGAGATAATCGCGATCCGTCTGGCCGCAGGCAGCCAGGAAGTGGCGAAGAAGCCAGCGAGTTCGACCGCTTCGCCAGGGGTGGACAGGCGAATCGCACCGGCTGCGCGACAGGCAGCGTCGACGGTGTCGATCGCCGAGGTGAGCGATCCCGTATGCGATTTCGCAAGCCTGGCACCCGCGTTCGACTGGCCCGTGGTGAGGATCATCGTGGGTTTGCCCGCCGCACGAAGGGCCTGCATGGCCGCGACGAGTGCCGCACCGCCGGTGAAGGATTCGAGGTAGAGCACGACCTGCGTGGTGTCGGGATCATCGACGAGGGTCCTCAGGATCTCTGCGGCTCGCACGTCCGATTGACCTCCGATCGAGGCGAATCGTGAGATCCCGAGACCGCTGCGTGCCGAGAGTGTGGCGATCTCCGTGCCCAGTTGGCCGCTCTGTGTCACGACGGCCAGTGACCCCGGGGTGAAGTTGCCCCAGGCCAGAAGCAGGTCGTTGCTCGAATCCACCAGCCCCAGTGACGAGGGGCCGATCAGGCGAGCTCCGGCGGAGACGATTCGCTGCGCTAAGTCTGCTGCGTGGGGCACCCGCGCGGAGATGATGAGGAACGCCCTGACTCCGGCCGTCAGCGCTTCGTCGACGACGGCCGGGACCGCGGCTCCCGGAATCGAGATGACCAGGAGCTCCGGAGTCTCCGGCAGGTCGCTGAGCGTCGGATAGGTCGGCTGTGCCTGAATCGAGGCGACGCGGGAGTTGATGAGATGGACCCGGCGCCTGTCTGCCCCCTTCAGGGCACCGGCGGAGAGCCAGAACCCCCATTTGGACGGGTCGTTCGAGGCCCCGAGGATAGCGACGCTGGCGGGATCGAAGAATTGCTTCACTGTTCTGCTACCTTGCGGGGTCGTTCGAGGACAGGACGACGAGGTTGTCGTCAACTTTGGCCTGCGCTGCTGCACGGGGACTGATGTTCTCGGCCTTCGCCGTCGCCAGCACCTCAGTTGTGAGGGTGCCAAGCGTCTCCGAGATGATGTCGCGGCTGGACTCCCAGCTGCCGTCGATGTCGCCGAAGGTCACCCACCACCACCACGCATTGGTGGCCGAGTTGGCGAGGAAGTCGGGAACGACGATGACCCCACGCGCTGCGAGTTCGGCTTCGGCTTCGGGCAGCACCGGCATGTTCGCGGCCTCGACGATGTACTTGGCGTTGATCTGCCCACAGTTCTCGCTCGTGATCGCATAGCTGACGGCGGCGGGAACCAGAACATCGCAGTCAGCGGCCAGCCAGTCTCCGCGATCACTGTCCAGATCTTCGGGACGCAGTGCGCCCCGGTCGATGCCGCCGAAGGGATCCCGCGTCGCCAGCAGGGCCTCAACGTCGAGGCCCGCCGGGTTGGACACGAACCCGTCGGCATCGGCGATGCCGACGATGCGCACCCCCGCCTCGGCGAGGAATCGGGCGCTCGCCCCGCCCATCGATCCGAATCCTTGGATCACTGCGGCCGCGGTTGCCGGTTCGCGCCCGTCGGCTTCGAGCGCTGCGATCGCCGAGGTGGCCACCCCGAGTCCACCGACGAGTTCGTCTTGAGCCAGACCATCAACGATCGTGGAGAAGGCCATCTCAGCCCGCGCTTCGGCCGCCGTCGGGTCCGTCAGCAGCTTCTGAACGGCTGCCAGTCCGCTCCCGAGTCCACGTTTGGCAAGGATGTCGTCGATATCGTTCTGGCGCACGCCCAGGTCCTCACCGAGGGCCCAATAGGCACGCATGATCGGGTTCATGGCGACGAGGAACCGTTCGAGGACGTCTGTGGCCCCGGGGGCGCGTGGGTCGAAGTCGATGCCGCCCTTCGCACCGCCGACGGGAACGTAGCGCCGGCCCGGTCGCAGATGAATCGCTTCCTTGCGCGTCATCCCCTGAGCCAGACCCCGAACCTCGTCGAGTGTGCACCCCTGACGCATTCGCAGTCCGCCCGAGGCCGTTCCCCTCACCAGCGTGTCGATGACGACGAACCCGTGTGTTCTGGTGACCGGGTCCTGCCAGGTGATGTCCATGAACATATCGCTCCCAAGGGTTTAACTGAATAGCCATTCAGTAGAGATCAGACTCTCATTCTGACCGTCCGAGGGCAGGTCCGTCAAGACCGGCTCAGGAACTGGGCAAGGTTCATTCCAGTTCACGTGCGACGAACGTCTCGACCCAGTGGGACAGAGTCGTCGTGGACACGGAATCGGGGTTGAAGATGAGTTGGACCGCCAACCCATCCAGGTAGGCGAGGATCCTCGTCGCACAGTCCTCGGCCGCCCTGGCGACTGCGGCGCCGGCCTCATCCTCCACGTCATCGGACCGAACCCCTTCCGGGCCGTCGCCTCGAACCTCGTCCGCGTCGTCGCCTCGAGCCTCGTCCGCGTTGCGGCAGAGGAACTCCCGCGACTCGAGCCCGTCGACGATGAGGCCCGCCAGAATCGTCTTCCATTCTCGATCAAGGGCCGCGAACGTCGACTTCACATCCGCGTCGAAGAGACCGGCCGACCAGCCGTCGATCCAGATCTTCCAGCTTCTCGTCGACCCGGCCGGCATGTACCACCGGACGACATCTCTCAACCTCTCCCGCGCCGGCTTCCGCGCCGCTGCCAGTCGACGCGCGCGATAGAGGTCGTTCTCCCCGGCATGTGCAAAGGCTGCGGCGACGAGCGCCTCCTTCGTCACGAAGTGGTAGATGACCAGGCTCGGACTCAGCCCCAGCCGGGCGGCGACATCGGCGACTCGCAGGGTGCGCAGGCCGGTGCTCTCGATCTCCTCCACGGTCGCGGCCAGGATCTCTTCCCGACGGACCGATGCGCTCTTCCTGGGCATGAACCTCTCCCCCACACAGACAGAAATGGCTGTACAACAAGATTCTTGTTGTACAGCCATTCTAGATGCTGACTCTGCCGAGCCCGCGACCATTGCCCCAGAGCAACGCCGGGGCAGCGTCATCTCAGCCTCAGGGCAGTGCGACGTCGGCCTGCGGGCCCACGAGGGACAGCGACTTCGGGCGACTCATGAGGTCTCCTGCCATCGTCGATACCTGCTCGGCGGTGACCGACCGGACGCGTTCGATGAGGTCGAGAGGAGATTCGAGGGAGATGCCGAAGATCTCGGATCTGGCCAGGCGATTCATGCGCGCGGCCGAGGATTCGAGCCCGAGAACCATCGACCCCGAGAGCTGGGAGACGATCGCGTCCAGCTCCGAGCGCGTTGGTGTCTCAGTTGCCAAACGATCCCATTCAGCCAGTGCCAGGTCGACGACGGCTTGCCCGTTCTCCGGTGTGCATCCGGCGTAGATGCCGAACGTGCCGAAGTCGGTGAACTGGCTTGCCACACAATTGACGGCGTAGGCCAGACCGCGGTCTTCACGCACACTCTGGAAGAGTCGTGAGGACATGCCTCCACCGAGCATCGTCAGCAGCACCGAATAGACGAAGCGATCCGGATGCCCCTCTTCAAGGCCTTCGCAGCCGAGCAGGATTCCCAGCTGTTCAGTGTCTTTGACCGTGTGTGAGCGACCCGATTGGAACGTCGGCACCTCGCGTGCGCCGCGGCCATGCCCAGCGCCTGCAGTCGCGGAACTGATGTCCCAAGGGTGAGAACCGACCTCGGAGCCGACGCCGGCCTGAGCCAATGCGTCTTCCACCATGCCCAGGACCTCGTCGTGGGTGGCACCGCCGGCTGCGGCGATGACCAGACGCGGGGGGACATAGGTCGTCGAATGGTGTTCGAGGAGTGTGTGATGTCCCAGCACGCGGATCTGGTTCTTCGTCGCGCCGACAGGACGCGCCAACGGATGATCACCGAAGATGAGCTCGTCGAAGTCGTCGAACAGGACATCACCGGGATCGTCGGCGGACATCGCCAACTCTTCGATGATGACTCCGCGTTCGCGCTCGAACTCCTCGGCGTCCAGGTTCGAGTTCGAGACCATGTCGACGAGCAGAGCGGTGATGTCCGACAGGTCCGTGACCAAGCAGCGAGAGTAGTAGCAGGTGAGTTCCTTGGCCGTGATGGCGTTGGAGTCTCCTCCTGTCCGGTCGAAGGCCGCTGCGATCGTCTTCGCATCCTTCGTGGGCGTTCCCTTGAAGAGCATGTGCTCGAGGAAATGGGTCGATCCGGCGGTCTCTCTCGATTCGTCGCGCGAACCTGCCGCGACCCAGATGCCGATGGTCTCCGACGCCAGTCCGGGCATGTGTTCAGTGGTCACTGTCAAACCACCGGGGAGGACAGACCGATCGATTCGGCTGCCCTCCCCGGTGTGAGAATCCTTGAGTATCAGTTGTCTGATTCCTCTTCTGCTTCTTCGTCATCGTCGCCGACAGGCGAGAGCGACAGCTTGCCGCGGTCGTCGATCTTCGTGATCTCGACCTGGACCTTCTGGCCGACTCCGACGACGTCTTCGACGTCCTCGACGCGCTTGCCATCGTTGAGCTTGCGCAGCTCAGAGATGTGCAGCAGACCGTCCTTGCCCGGTGTCAGGGAGACGAATGCGCCGAAGCTCATCGTCTTCACGACCGTTCCGAGGTAGCGTTCGCCGACCTCGGGCACCTGCGGGTTGGCAATGGCGTTGATCATCGAGCGGGCGGCCTCAGCGGACTGTCCGTCGGTGGCACCGATGAGAACGGTTCCGTCATCTTCGATGCTGATATCAGCGCCGGTGTCTTCCTGCATCTGGTTGATCATCTTGCCCTTGGGTCCGATGACCTCGCCGATCTTGTCGACGGGGATGTTCACCGAGATGATGCGTGGAGCAGTCGGAGCCATCTCTGCCGGAGCGTCGATGGCCTCGGCGATGACATCGAGGATGACCATGCGTGCTTCATAAGCCTGCTTGAGCGCGGCACCGAGGACCGAGGCGGGAAGGCCGTCGAGCTTGGTGTCGAGCTGGATCGCGGTGATGAAGTCGCGCGTACCGGCGACCTTGAAGTCCATGTCGCCGAAGGCGTCTTCGGCACCGAGGATGTCGGTCAGTGCCGCGTATGCGGTCTGGTCACCGGTGTCGGTGGAGATGACGTCGGAGACGAGGCCCATGGCGATGCCTGCGACAGGAGCCTGCAGCGGCACACCGGCCGAGAGCATGGCCAGAGTCGAGGCGCAGACCGAGCCCATTGAGGTCGAGCCGTTGGACCCGAGTGCCTCTGAGACCTCACGGATGGCGTAGGGGAAGTCCTCGCGCTTGGGCAGAACCGGCACGAGCGCACGTTCAGCCAGTGCACCGTGTCCGATCTCGCGACGCTTCGGGCTGCCCACACGGCCGGTCTCTCCGACCGAGTAGGGCGGGAAGTTGTAGTGGTGCATGTAGCGCTTCGTAGTCACAGGTGACAGCGAGTCGATGTGCTGTTCGAGCTTGAGCATGTTCAGCGTGGTGACACCGAGGATCTGGGTCTCTCCGCGCTCGAAGATGGCTGAGCCGTGAGCCCGTGGGATCACGTTGGTCTCTGCAGTCAGCGGACGGATGTCCTTGAGTCCGCGACCGTCGATGCGGATCTGCTCGGTGAGGATGCGCTTGCGCACGACCTGCTTGGTCAGGGCGTTGAGGGCACCGGCGATTTCCTTCTCGCGACCCGCGAAGCGCTCACCGAGCTTATCGAAGAGTTCAGACAGCAGAACTTCTCCTGCTGCTTCACGTTCCTGCTTGTCAGCGATCTGGAAGTTCTCAGTCTGCTTGGCTTCGGCGAGCTCGCGCACAGCCTCGTAGACGTCGTCCTGGTAGTCGCGGAAGACTGGGAATTCGACGGTGGGCTTGGCAGCGCTGTCGGCCAACTCCTGCTGCGCACGGCAGAGTTCGCTGATGAAGGGTTTGGCGGCTTCGAGTCCTTCGGCCACGACCTCTTCGGTCGGCGCAGTGGCACCGGTCTTGATCCGGTCCATGGCGTTGTCCGTGGCTTCTGCCTCGACCATCATGATCGCAACGTCGTCACCGACGACACGGCCGGCAACGACCATATTGAAGACGGCGTCGTCGAGCTGGGAGTGGTTCGGGAAGGCGACCCACTGATCGTCGATGAGTGCGATGCGCACGGCACCGATGGGACCGGAGAAGGGCAGCCCGGAGAGCTGGGTCGACATCGAGGCCGCGTTGATGGCCAGGGCGTCGTAGATGTGGTCAGGGTGGATCGACATCACAGTGACGACTACCTGGACCTCGTTGCGCAGTCCCTTCACGAAGGAGGGGCGCAGCGGGCGGTCGATGAGTCGGCAGGTGAGGACCGCGTCGGTCGAGGGACGTCCCTCACGGCGGAAGAACGAACCGGGGATGCGACCCGCGGCGTACATGCGTTCTTCGACGTCGACGGTCAGAGGGAAGAAGTCGAAGCCCTCACGGGGGTGCTTGCCGGCCGAGGTGGCCGAGAAGAGCATGGTTTCGTCGTCGAGGTAGGCGACGGCCGAACCGGCGGCCTGCTGTGCGAGCCGTCCTGTTTCGAAGCGGATGGTGTGTGAACCGTAGCTGCCATTGTCAATGTGCGCTACGGCGGATTCAGGGTTGAGTCCCACGTATTCTCCTTGTTCGTAACCGGCGCGCGGACACCTTCGAAGCCCGAAGGCGGAAAGCCCGCGTCAATCCGGTGGATATTGACTTGGACATCCCATGGATCCAAGCCGGTCATCGATCGGGGCCCACGGAACCGGCAGGTATCTGCCCGTTCTTCCGGAGGCCACTACCGAGGACCGAAACGTCCATGGCATGATTGTCCACTTTGAAGTCTACCGCAGTTGCCCCCTTGGGCCATCGAGACGCGTACCACCCGGGCATGCCGAGGAGAAATCGCCGGTCGGAACGAGGTCGGGGCTGAACGAGGTCGGGGCTGAACGAGGTCGGGGCTGAACGAGGTCTAGCCTGAAGGCGGTGCGCTCGGTGAGAGGGGCGGTCGGCAGCAGAATACGAAGAAGCGCCCTGCATGATGCAGGACGCTTCATATCGTCTGAGGTGTCTCGTTCGAGCCTGTGTCAGCTCGTCCGAGTCGTGCTCAACATGAGGGGGCTGGTCTCAGCGACGCAGGCCCAGGCGCTTGATGAGCGAACGGTAGCGCTCGATCTCGACGCGCTGCAAGTACTTGAGCATCCGGCGACGCTGACCGACGAGGAGCAGCAGGCCACGACGCGAGTGATGGTCGTGCTTGTGATCCTTGAAGTGCTCGGTGAGCTCGGTGATCCGGCGAGTCAGCAGCGCAACCTGAACCTCGGGAGAACCGGTGTCGCCCTCGTGAGTTGCATATTCCTTGATGACTTCTTGCTTTTCAGCAGTACTGAGAGCCATGGACTTCTCCTTGTGATCGTTGCGCGGCGCTCAGACCTGTCAGTCTCAGCACTATCGAACCGCGGCCGGTGAAAACGGCAGAGTTCAGTTTATCAGGTGTGGAGCACCTCGCGCACATCGGCAATATCCTCGTGCATCTTCACGACGAGTTCGTCCATGCCGGTGAATGTCACCTGTCCACGAATCCGTGACACGAACTCGAGAGTCATGTGCCTGCCGTAGACGTCGAATTCGCCGAATTCCTTATCGAGCACATGCGCCTCGACCCGTCGGACACAACCTTCGAACGTGGGGTTCGTACCCACTGAGATGGCTGCAGGGTAAGCCTGGTCCTCACCCGAGAACGTCGCCCATCCGGCATAGACGCCATCGGCGGGAATGAGGCCTGCAGCATCCTCGGACAGGTTCGCGGTCGGGAATCCGAGGTCGCGACCGCGGGCGTCGCCGTGGACGACAGTCCCTTCAACCCGGTGGTAGCGACCCAGCTGATCAGCAGCCTCGGCGACGTCCCCGCCGACGATCTGCTCACGGATCCGCGAGGAGGAGTACCGTCCCCCACGTCCGACCTCTTCGATCGTCTCGGTCCGGAATCCGTAGTTCTCGCCGAGGTGGCGCAGAGTCTCGATGGTGCCCTCGTTGTCTTTGCCGAATCGCACATCATCACCGACGACGACGATCTCGCAGTGCAGTGCCTCAACGAAGTAGGTACGGACGAACTCCTCAGCAGTCTGGGCCGCGAAGTCGAGGTCATAGTGCTGGACGAACAGGGCGTCGATGCCCGTGTCCGCGATGAAGCCGGCCTTCTGATCGGTGCTCGTGATCATCAACGTGGGCTCATCCGGGCGGTGGACCGTGCGCGGATGCGGATCGAAGGTCATGGCCACGGAGCGCAGAGATCGCTTAGCGGCCAGAGCTGCTACGGCTCGGAGAACGGTTTGATGACCGCGGTGGACCCCGTCGAAGTTGCCCAGGGTCACGACGGTGCCGACATCATCGGCCCCGACCTCATTCAGTCCGTGATAAAGCTCCACTCGACGCTTGCTCCTTCCGTGCACCGAATCAGGTTATCGCAGAGATGTTCCCACGTGCTAACCCACGCACGCCTCAGGAGATGACGGCCCAGCCGATCACACCGGTCAAGGATGCGATCGCGATGGAGACGAACGTTCCGATGATGAATCGCTCGCCTGCGGCGGCAGAGGATTTGATCTCCGCGAAGCGTCCGAGTCCTTTGACCGCGACGACGACGGCCATGAGCTCGGGCCGCCCCAGCACGATGGCTCCGGCCACGAGTGCGCGCTCGACGATGCCGATCCACATTCCGCCCTGCAAGACCTCGATGTCCTCACTGCCGGTGCGACCCGGCTTCGAGCCGGGCCCGTCGTGGGTCATGCGCAGAAACAACGGAACGAGCGGGTAACCACCCGCTGCGGCCACGATCGCCGCGAGGACTGCGACGAGAACATCAAACCACATGGTCACCTGCCTGAGAGTCGCTGTCCCGGGCCTCTCCAGCATGGGCGAGGTGAAAGGTCGACAGCGCGCAGGCCCCCTCGATGAGTTCCACACCGCCGGGAGAGAGCACCCGTGACACAGCCTGCTGGGAGACATCGAAGTGTTCAGCGATGTCGTGCTGAGTGGATTCGGGGTGGTCGAGCCTGCGGTCGATGTAGCGACGAGCTTGGACCCGAATGTTCTCGAACGTCCAGACCATCAGGCGCAGCGCGCTTTCGGCCAGACGCGAGTGGTCTGTCGCCGGATCCACGACAAGATGAGCGGGCGCACCCTTCGCGGCTTCGACCGCGCGCCTGGCCGCATAGAAGGCCTCTCCCCTGCCTTCGACAGTGGAGGCCGGCAACGGAGTGTCGACCGAGCCGACTCCGATTCCGATGTGCCAACCAGTCTGCGCAGCCAGCAGACGCACGGCCAGAGTCACCTGGTCGGGTGAGTCGAGGACGCCCTGCACCTCATCGCCGATCGTGCGCTCGAAGCCCCGTCGTGTCTCAACACGAGCCAGGATGTCGAGCAGTCCGGGCACCTCATCGGTGCGGTCACGAGATCCCCGCTGATCGATGGTCATGACGTACATGACTCAAGTACACCAAACCCCACCGTGATATACAACCTTTTCAGTTGTATCTATCGAATACAAGCAAGTAACTTGTAGTGTCAGGCGAGGTCGATCGCGAAGGCCGTCTGGGACTTCAGCACTCCCCCAGCTCGCACCTCGGCGATCGATACGAGCTCGTCGCCGACGATCACGGCGACCTCATTGCCCTGATCCGGGCTCCGATCGGTGCTGACCGTCTTGCCCTGCATCAGCGCTGTGGCCTGCCCGGAGTCCACGTGCACGGTCGGAAGCAGGGTCCGGGCCACCTCGGCGAGAGAAGTCAGAGCAGGTGCTTCGGTATCGAGATCATCGGGGATCGTCACGGCATCATCAAGGCCGAAGGCGCCCACACGAGTGCGCCGCAGAGCGGTGAGATGACCATGGACGCCGAGGCTGCTGCCGAGATCTCGCGCCAGAGCACGAACATAGGTTCCCGAAGAGCAGTCGACTTCGACGTCGACATCGATGTGGCCCTGAGAAACGGAGTACCGCGTATCGAGGATGGTGAAGTTCGAGATCTCGACTCTGCGCGCCTTGAGCTCAACGTCTTCGCCCGCACGCACGCGGGCATAAGAGCGTTGGCCGTTGACCTTGATCGCGGAGACCGCGCTGGGAACCTGGTCGATAGAGCCCGTCAGCGCTGAGACGCCTTGGGCGATCCCATCATCGGTGACTGCCGACAGCGCCACAGGCTCGGCGAAGAGATCTGGCTCGGAGTCCGCGTCATCGGTCGGCGTGGCCGAGCCGAGGCGGACCGTGGCCAGATAGGTCTTGGACACGCCGGTGATGTAGCCCAGAAGCTTGGTCCCGCGACCCAGTCCGAGCACGAGCACACCCGTGGCCATCGGGTCGAGGGTTCCGGCATGCCCGACCTTGCGGGTGCCGTACCAGCGCCGAATCCGAGAGACGACGCCGTGGGAAGTCAGGCCTTGGGGCTTGTCGCAGACAAGGACACCCTGCGGCGAGGTATCGCTCACGTCACAGATGCGATCAGTTGAACGATACGTGCACGTGGTCGAAGTGATTGTCCGTGGGTGAACCGCGGTCTGCCATGCTGGACCAACCGCTGCCCGGGTTCCAGATGCGCTGTTTCCAGATCACGTACTTGACGTTGAGAGCGCCGCGATTCTGGATCAGGTACTCGGCGATGCGGTCGCCGGAGGCGCCGGTGATCATGATGTCGACGGCCCCGCCGGTGTAGTGGTCGGAGCTGCCGGAGCCCGGCCGACGGCCACCGTAGGTCTTGACTTCGGGGAACTTCGCACACACGGCACGGTAGCCGTTGACCGCGTTGGCCTGCAGACCGGATTCGATCGAGGACGAGACCGAGCAGGGAGCGTTGGATACACCGCCGGGCGTGGCCCCGCCCTTGGAGGACTTCTCATCTGAGTCCGAAGGCTTCTCATCGGAGCCCGACGACTTCTTGTCGGAGGACTGCGCACTGCTGGACTCCCTATCGGCCTTCTCCGACGTCGGGGATGGCTTGGGCTTGGGAGCCTTGACGTCGAGTTTCGTCTTCGAGGTCTTGTTCTTGTACTTGGGATCGTCCTTGACGTCCTTGAGGTACTCTTCGCCGGCCTTCTGCCGCTGGGCGTCGATCTCATCCTGACTGACAGCCGAGGGGCTCGACTTCTGGTGCTGGACAGAGGTGTCAGCGGCCTCCGTCGTGACATTGCCGGCCTCAGGCGGGCCCATGACCACGGTGGAGCCGACAACGGCAGCGGTGGCTGCGGCCGGAACCGCGATCGCGGCAACGACGGGACGCTGCCTGACGGTTGCCAGCACCGAGGTGGCAGTCGACGGCGCATCCGAGGAGTGCCGACCGGCAGAGCGCTTGCTGGCGGGGGTCAGATCCCGGACCAGCTGCTTGGCAAAGCTAGGCTTTGGCGAAGAGTGCTTACCCAATACAGAAATCCCTTAACAGAGTCGTAATCATTTCGTTACCGGAAAAAGTCTAAACCAGAAGTGAAAGATAACAAAACTGTTACGTGATGTTTTTTCCTGAGAGTGACTGACATCGCGATCGCGGCAACGGGACCCGACGCGCGCCACTGCCGCGTTTGTGCTCTGTCGCGGCGGTGTGACGAGTCAGTCTTGGTCGTCGGTCTTCTTGTACGGATCTTCATCACCGGCAGGTTCAGCGTCCTGGGCCAGTCCGGCCACCCGGGCGTCATCGGCTGCGGCTTGAGCGAGAAGGCCGTCCAGGTGGGCGGCAGCTTCCGGCACGGCATCGGCAATGAATTCGAGGCTGGGAGTCAGTCGGATCGTGAGGCCTTTGCCGACCTCTGACCGGATGAAGCCCTTCGCTGACTCCAGTGCCTTGCCGGTGGCTTCGAGGTCCTGTCCGTCGCCGAATACCGTGTAGAAGATCGATGCGTGCTGCAGATCTCCGGTCACGCGCACATCGGTGACCGTGACGAAACCGAGACGGGGATCTTTGAGTCTGCGTTCTATCGTGCTGGCGACGATGACCTTGATCTGGTCGGCGATCTTACGCGCCCGAGTTGAATCTGCCATGGTGTCTTCCTTCTTAGTCTGAGCTGTGACAGTGACCGAGTTCGGCTGGAACTGCCACGTGAGTATCTGGGGTTGTTGCTGTATCTGGGGTGGAGCTGCGTCCATGCGGGAACTTCTCCGCCACATTCTCTCATCACCAGGAACGCCAGTGCGGAGGAGTGCTCTCTGCGGAACAGTGCCCAGCGCGGAACCGTGCGGAGGCCCGCAAACCGCAGACCGGGTCCTGCCCGGGCCGTGTGCAGGCGGGTGGACTCATGCCACCCGCTCGCACACTCCCCGTTCAGAACCCGGTATGGGAAAGCGATGCGCTGATCAGTCGCGAGGCTTCTCGCGCATCTCGACGGTCTCGATGATGTCACCGGTTCGCAGATCGTTGAAGCTGCCCAGGCCGATACCGCACTCGAATCCTTCGCGGACCTCTGTGGCATCGTCCTTGAAGCGACGCAGGGACTCGATCTTGACCTTGTCCCCGACGACCACGCCATCACGGGTGACGCGAGCAGACGCGTTCCTGGTGATGTGACCATCGCGAACAATGGAGCCGGCGATGTTGCCGAACTTGGAGGACCGGAAGACTTCGCGGATCTCCGCGGTGCCTGTCTGGACCTCTTCGTACTCCGGCTTGAGCATGCCCTTGAGCGAGCTCTCGATGTCGTCGATCGCCTGGTAGATGACCGAGTAGTACCTGACGTCGACGCCTTCGCGTTCGGCCAGGTCGCGAGCCTTCGCTTCCGGACGGACATTGAAGCCGAGGACGATCGCGTTGTCGACCGTCGCCAAGTTGATGTCGTTCTCCGTGATCGCACCCACACCGCGGTGGATGATTCGCAGGTCGACGTCGTCGCCCACATCGATCTTGAGCAGCGAATCCTCCAGTGCTTCGACAGCACCGGACACGTCGCCCTTGAGGATGAGGTTGAGCATGTCGACCTTGCCCTCGGCGAGTGCCTTAGTGAAGTCCTCGAGGCTGATGCGCTTGCGACCGCGAGCCTGAGCGGCATTGCGCTCGATGGCGTCACGCTTCTCCGCGATCTGGCGTGCGGTGCGGTCATCATCTGTGGAGATGAACGTGTCACCGGCGCGCGGCACAGAGGACAGACCCAGCACCTGGACGGGACGAGATGGTCCCGCTTCCTCGACGAGGTTGCCGTTCTCATCGAACATCGCACGCACACGTCCGTAGGCGGTGCCACACACGATGGCATCTCCCTGACGCAGAGTCCCGGATTCGACGAGCACGGTCGCAACCGCGCCACGGCCCTTGTCCAGCTTGGCTTCGATCGCGATGCCGCGAGCGGACTTGTCCGGGTTGGCCCGGAGGTCCAGCGCAGCATCGGTGGTCAGCAGCACGGATTCCAGCAGCTGGTCGATGCCCTCACGCTTGAGCGCGGAGATCGGCACGAACATGGTCTCGCCGCCGTATTCCTCGGCTACCAGGTTGTACTCAGTCAGCTGCTGCATCACCTTGGAAGGGTTAGCGCCTTCCTTATCGGTCTTGTTCACTGCGACCACGATCGGCACATTCGCGGCCTGCGCGTGGTTGAGTGCTTCAACTGTCTGCGGCATCACGCCGTCATCGGCCGCGACCACGAGGATCGCAAGGTCGGTCGACTTCGCACCACGGGCACGCATAGCGGTGAACGCCTCGTGACCTGGGGTATCGAGGAAGGTGATCTTGCGATCGAGGCCTTCATGTTCAACCTCGGCCTGGTAGGCACCGATGTGCTGTGTGATTCCGCCGGCTTCGCGGGCCGCCACATTCGCCGAGCGAATGGCGTCGAGAAGCTTGGTCTTACCGTGGTCGACGTGACCCATGACGGTGACGACCGGTGGACGTGCTGCGAGATCCTCGTCGTCCTCGTCCGCGGCTTCCGCGTCAAGGTCGAGGCCGAAGGTCCCCAGCAGCTCACGGTCCTCGTCCTCAGGTGAGACGATCTCGATCTTGTAGCCGAGCTCGTCACCGAGGACCTCGAAAGTGCCCTCGTCCAAAGACTGCGTGATCGTCGCCATCTCGCCGAGGTGGAAAAGCACCGTCACGAGGTTCGTCGGATCTGTGTTGATCTTCTCGGCGAAATCAGCCAGAGAGGATCCGCGACGCAGACGCAGCGGAGTGGTGCCGTTGCCGCGTGGAACAGAGACGCCACCGACCGACGGTGTCTGCATCTGTTCGAACTCGGCGCGCTTGGCCCGCTTCGACTTGCGTCCCTTCTGACGGGGACCGCCACCACGGCCGAATGCACCCTGAGTGCTTCCGCGACCGCGACCTGAGCCACGACCACCAGGGCCGCCTCCGGGTCCGCGACGACCTGCGGGTGCGCCTCCAGGAGCTGCTCCCGGTGCTGCGCCTGGTCCGCCGGCGGGCGCGTTACCGCGTCCTCCGCCGCGACCGCGGCCTGGGGCCGGCTTGTTCAGCGCAGAGTTCTTCATCATCGATGGGTTGGGGCGAGGTGCGCCCGGACGTGGCGCCGGACGTGGACCTGCGGCGCCCTCTTCGCCGGATGCACGAGGCGGCTTCTGACCTGGCTTCGGCATCCCTTGCGAATTCGCGAACGGGTTGTTGCCCGGACGCGCTCCTGGACCGCCCTGACCACCCTGGCTGCCCTGGCCAGCGGGGCGATTACCGGACTTGGGTGCACCGCGTCCTGCTGCTTTGGGCATGCCCTGCGCTGGAGCGAAGGGGTTGTTTCCGGGACGGGCCGGCGAGCGACCGCCCGGCTTCGGAGCAGAGCCCGGCTTTGGCGCCGAACCCGGCTTGGGAGCAGCGGCCGGTTTGGGAGCAGCACCTGGCTTCGGCGCGTTCGAACGCGCTGCGGGCTTGGCTTCCTCGGCAGATGAGTCTGCTGCGGCCTCAGCGGCGGACGCGTCAGTGTCAGCAGGCTTGGCATCTGCAGCAGGCTTGGCATCTGCAGCAGGCTTAGCGCCCGGCTTCGCCGCGGTTGACTTGGCTGCGGGTGTCGTGTCTGAGGGTGTGGATTCAGCTGCTTCGGTCGGCGCCGAGGCTGCCTTGGCACCGGGCTTGGCTGCTGGCTTGTCCGCAGGCTTTGCACAGGGCTTGGGAGCACCGGGCTTCGCCGCGGGCTTTGCGCCCGGCTTGGCGGCCGGCTTCGAATCAGCGGATGCGCCGGATGCCTTGTCTGCACTGGAGGTGTCCGGAGCGGAATCGGCGAATGCTTCCTTCACCTTCCGCACAACGGGTGCCTCGAGGGTCGAGGAGGCGGAGCGAACGAATTCGCCTAGGCCCTGGAGCTTCTCGAGGACGTTCTTACTTGTAGTGCCGAGCTCTTTCGCGAGCTCATGAACACGGGGCTTTGCCACAGTTCTCCTGTCCGGGTTCTTTCCCGGTCAGGAAAGAACCTCATCAATGAAGAGCAGTTCTCATTTCACTGCTCTCTCGAATTCCGATAGCGGTGTCATCGCACGACACTCACAACTTGTTATCCATTCGGGCTACCCGCTCTTCTTGGGTTCGGTATCCATCCTCGGCAGGTCCGAGGCGGTGACCTTCGTTCGAAAGGCTCGAGCGAAGGATGCGGCCGTCAATGCCTTCTTCAGGCATGTGGCGTCCGGGTGCACCCAGGCTCCTCGTCCCGGAAGTGTCGCTGACACGTCATGGACGATCGCTGGATGCCGATCGGGTCGAATCACGAATCGTGTGAGTTCGCCCCGGTCTGCCTTTTGCCTGCAGGCGATGCACGTCCTTCGGGGTGCCGCGCCTACAATCACAGTACATAATTCTACAGCACTTCCATCCCCACCAGCGCCACGCCCCGAGTGGTTCAGGTCACGCCCGATGCCTACTCGCCAGGGACGATGTCGATCTTCCAGCCGGTGAGCTTGGCCGCCAGGCGCGCGTTCTGCCCTTCCTTGCCGATGGCCAGGGAGAGCTGGTCCTTAGGCACGATGGCGCGTGATTCCTGCAGGTCAGGATCGAGGATGTCGACCTTCGTCGTCTTCGCGGGTGAGAGTGCATGGCCGATGAACTTGGCCGGGTCATCGCTGTAGTCGATGATGTCGATCTTCTCCTGGCCCAATTCGTTCATCACGGCCCGCACGCGGGAGCCGAGCTCGCCGATGCATGACCCCTTCGCATTCACACCGGGTTTCGTGGCGCGCACTGCCAGTTTGGTTCGGTGGCCGGCCTCACGAGCCAGGGAGACGATCTCGACGGTGCCGTCTGCGATCTCCGGTGCTTCGTGCGCGAAGAGCCTGCGCACGAGGTTCGGGTGCGTGCGCGAGACGGTGACGGATGTTCCTCTGGGGCCCTTGTGGACGTCGGCGATGTAGACGCGGAGGCGTCTTCCGTGGCGGTAGGACTCACCGGGAACCTGTTCGTGCGGAGGCAGGACTGCTTCAACATCGCCGAGGTCGACCTGCACCATCTGCGGATCCCTGCCCTGCTGGATCGTGCCGGAGACGATCTCACCCTCGCGGCCCTTGAAGCTGCCGAGCACCGATTCGTCTTCGACGTCGCGCAGACGCTGGTAGATGACCTGGCGAGCCGTCTGCGCAGCAATGCGTCCGAAGCCGGTGGGAGTGTCGTCGAATTCGCCGATCGGATTGTCATCGTTGTCGAACTCGACCGCAAGGATGCGGACTTCGCCTGAGGCCTTGTCCAGTTCGGCGCGGGAGTCTGGCCACGCACCCTCGGTCTTCTGATAGGCAAGGAAGAGCGCTTGTTCGATCAGTTCGATCAGAGTGTCGAGCGGAATCTCCCGCTCTCGCTCGATAATGCGCAGAACACTGAGGTCGATATCCATGGCCTATATCCTCTCCGGCTCCCTCGAGCATTGAATTGTCGGTCTTCATTTATGCAGGCGTGACATTCTATCTCAGATTGCGCTCACCGAAACTTGAGTTCGACCTGCGCTTTGACGATGTCGCGCAGCGAGACTGTCCGCTTCTCATGGCTGGCGGGATCCATTCCGGAAATTGAGTTCTCGCCCACATCATCGAGATCGAGCTTGAAATTGCCCTTCTTCGTGCTGATTTCGAGCCGACGGCCGAGCACTCGCTTGAAGTGCCGCGGGGACTCGAGCTTCCTTGTCGCACCCGGACTCGTGACCTCGAGCTGATAGGGCTTGTCGCGGAAGATCTCGACCTCGTCGAGGGTGTCACCGACAAGTCGGCTGGACTCGGCGATTTTGTCCATCGACATCGGTTCCGTACTGGACTCGTCGAGGTCGACGACAACCGTCAGCGCCCGCCGTTGGCCGGCAGCGACGGCCTTCACCGATTCCAGGTAGAACCCGGAGGTCTTCAGCGGCTCCCTCAGGAGTTCCTCGATATGCGCCACGTCCTCATCCATGTGTCCTCCAGTCCTCGTCCCGCACCCGAGGTGTGCCCCGCGCGGAGACGTCGTTTCTGCCCCTGCTGATTGCCTATGCCCAACCCTAAGCGACTCCCCCGGGTGTGGTTAAGCATCCGCTAGGATTGGCCTATGCGTTTTCCCCTCAGCCGTCGCGCTCTTCTCCTCGTCGGTGCGAGCGGGGCGAGCCTGAGCCTGCTGTCCGGGTGCGGTGTGAGACTCGATACTCCCCCGGACGTGCCGACTCTCGATGAGACGAACCAGCTGCGTAACCGCGTCGCCAGAATCCTTGCCGCCACCACCGCAGGAGACGACGACCCAGAGACCGCAGGTGAGGACCTGCAGAAACTCCGGGATGCCATCGGTCCGGTGTGGTCACCACCCACCGAGATCGCCAC
Source organism: Brevibacterium sp. CBA3109 (assembly GCF_040256645.1). Lineage (NCBI taxonomy): Bacteria > Bacillati > Actinomycetota > Actinomycetes > Micrococcales > Brevibacteriaceae > Brevibacterium > Brevibacterium koreense. Next base: position 2,341,490 of record NZ_CP158281.1, read on the forward strand.
CGAGTCCCCACCGGCTGAGGAGCCCCGCACCTATATCGCCGCCGCCGAGGCGGTTTCCGCTGCCGTGTTCACAGCTTTGCCGACACTGGGCTCGACCCTCATCCCCGTGCTGGTCGACGTGGCGACAGGCCTGGCACTGACTGCGGGGGCAGAGCACTCCGAGATCATTCGCAGCGCAGACGCTCTGATCCAGGACTCACGCAGGTCCGGCCGCGACGACGCTACCGGTGAACCGGAATCCGCAATGGCCTCGGGGTCGTCCGCTGCAGAGTCCCCGAGGGCCGAGGATTCCACTGCTGCCCCGATGTGGAACGCGATCCTCGACCAAGCCAGGGCCACGTCCTATGGGTATGAGCGACTCGCCGTGAATTTCGACGCGAAGTCGCGCGAGCGCAGTCGTGCTGTGGCCCGGCTGGAGTCGTTGGGCTCACTGGCAGGAGAAATGCTCGAAAACCTGGGTGAGAAGAACGCAGATCCAGGTGCTCCGGCGTGGACGCTCGACCCCAGCCCCACCGACCCGGAAGCCGCCAAGGAGTTGGCTGGGTCCATCGAGGACAATCTCGCAGCGGCCCTCCTGCCGTGGCTGCAGTCCGATCCGCGAGCCGCTGCGCGACTGTGGGAATCGGCCCGAACACGCACGGTCTTCGCGAGCCCACAGGTTCTGCGCTACTCCTATTCCGGAGGCTCGGGAGAGGCGGAGGCGAGAAAGTGAAGGTCCCACCGGTCCTATTCAACGCCACTGCCGACATCATCGGCGACTTCCGCACCACCTCCTGGGTCGCCGCACTGGACTTCATGGCCAATGAGCTCGCCGATCGGTGGCAGCTGAGCTTCGACGATGCCCCTGGCTCACCGTGGGCCGGCTGCGAGAGCCTCGTCATCCCGGTCCTGACCCAGGAGAACTATCAAGGCGTGCTGCGGTTCGCGGCCCCCACCTCGGCGCACACAGCCGCGCATGCGCAGGCTCTGCGGGCGCTGAAGATGTGGAACGGGCACGGCGCCGTCCGGGTGATCAGGGACGATCACAGCTTCAGGGTGACGCTGCAGGAGCGGTTGCGGACGACGGACAATCTCTCCGTGTTGCCCTTAGCTGATGTGCCCCCGGTCTGGGGTGCCCTTCAGCGGTCGCTCGAGATTCCCGCGGATTCGGAGTTTCTGCGTGTCCAGGATGTGGCCGCAGGATGGCTGAGCACTTTCGATGCCGATGCGGGTCTGCTCAACGGTTGGACCGAGGCAGGTCCAGATGATTCACGCCTGCTCTCGTTCGCACGCAACTGGATGCACACTCTTGCCGCATCTGAGGAGAAATGGCTCATCCACGCCGATCTGCATTACTACAACATCCTCGCTGGCAACCCCGATGCCGCCGGCATCTCGACGTGGAAGGCCATCGACCCGCAACCGCTGTCGGGGCCCACCGCCTACACACTGGCACCGGTGCTGTGGAACCGTCTCGTGGAGATCCCGTCCCAGCATTCGCAGGCTCAAGCCGCTTGGCTGCGCGGGTTCGCCACCGACCTCGCTCTGTGCGCGGGCATGGACCCTCAGTACGGGATGGGTGCCGCCGTCGCGCGGGAGGTCACGAACATGTTCTGGTACCTCAGGTCCGCCCGCAGCGGATCGTCCGGGGCACTGGCCGATGCCGCGAGGTCCCTGTGGGTGGCGCGCGCGCTGTCAGGGGCAGACGTCGCCGGCGTCAATGCCCACGCTCTCAAACCCATCGGCTGACCCCTCTCGAACTACCTGACGGCGGCCCAGCTACCTCGCGCGAGGTTGCTGGGCCGCCGTCAGGTAGCAGTCAGCGGATGAGGCCGGAGATCACGTCGTAGCCGAGTTTGAGGATCATCGCGGAGACCACCACGACGAAGATGACCCGGACGAAGCCGGACCCCTTCCTCAATGCCGTGCGCGCGCCGAAGATTCCACCGAGCACATTGCCCACTGCCACAACGAGGCCGAGGGCCCAGACGACTTGGCCGTCCGGAATGAAGTAGACCAAAGCTCCGAAGTTCGTCGCCCAGTTGATGACCTTCGCTGTGGCCGAGGCCTGGAGGAATGAGAACCCGATGACCGTGACGAACGCGATGACGAGGAAGGATCCAGTGCCTGGACCGAGCACTCCGTCGTAGACACCGATCGTGAGTCCGATCAGCCATGACAGCCCATGGTGGCGTTTCGAGGACTCCCCGAACCGCAGACTCGCATCGGCGCCGAGGCTGGGGTTGAGGACCGTGAAGAGTCCGACCCCGATGAGCGCGGCGAGGATGATCGGAGTGAAGAGTGCACCAGGGACCAGGGTCGCGAGTTTGGCACCGAACACGGCTCCGATGAAGGCCGTGGCAGCGGCGGGGATCGTCGCCGATCGATCAGGGGTGATCTTGCGCAGATAGGTCACCGCCGAGGCGGTCGTCCCCGCGATCGATCCCACCTTGTTCGTCGCCACCGCTTGGACTGGCGTCATGCCCGGCACCAACAGCAGGGCCGGCAGCTGGATCAGGCCGCCACCACCGACAACGGCATCGATCCACCCAGCCAGCACGCCCGCGGCCAACAGCCAAAGAAGCATGCCAAGGGTGACATCGATGCCGGCGGTGAGCGCCTCCATCACCTGCGTCGGTTCAACGTGCAGAAGTCTGTGCGATTGCAGCGTCTGCCGCGGCAGACGCCGTGGCGTAGGCGGCGCGGATCGTGGCCACAGTGGAGGCGACCACCTCGGCGACGGGCACCTCCGATTTCTCATCGGCCAGACGGTTGCGGACTTCCACCACTCCCTCGGCCAGGCCGCGACCGACGACGATCACGGTCGGGATGCCGATGAGTTCGGCATCGGCGAACTTGAAGCCGGGTGAGACCTTGAGACGGTCGTCGAGAAGGACGGTGACGCCCTCGGATTCGAGCTCGTCTGTCAGCTTCTCGGCAGCCTCGGCGATGTCCTCGCCCTTGCCCGCGACGATGACGTGCACGTCAGCCGGGGCCAGGTGCTGAGGCCAGAGGAGACCGGATTCGCTGTGGTACTCCTCCGCGATGCAGGCCATGACGCGGGTGACGCCGAGGCCGTAGGAGCCCATCGTCACGGTCGTGGCCTTGCCGTTCTGGTCAAGAACCTTGAGGTCAAGAGACTCGGCGTACTTGCGGCCGAGCTTGAAGATCTGACCGATCTCGACACCACGAGCCAACTCGAGCGGGCCCGAACCGTCGGGTGCGGGGTCACCGAGGACCACCTCGGCGGCTTCGATGCTGCCATCGGAGGTGAAGTCGCGACCGGCGACGAGATCGAAGACGTGCCGCCCGGGCTCGTTGGCCCCGGTGATCCAGCGGGTGCCGTCGACGACGCGCGGGTCGAGGAGGAAGCGGACCTTCGAGGTGCCCTTGAGGCCAAGGACCTGATTGTCGAGGTCGAGGCCCGGTCCGATGTAGCCCCTGACGAGCTCCGGGTGGGCGGCGAGGTCGTCGCCCGTGGCCGCTTCGAGATCGACTTCGCCGTTGCCCAGCATTCCGGTGCCGGCGGCGCGGTCGAGGTCGACGGCACGGTCACCGGGCAGACCGATGACGATGATCTCGCGGGCACCGTCGGGGTGAGTGACGGCGCAGACGACGTTCTTGAGCGTGTCTGCTGCGGTCCAGGCCCGATCCTCGCGAGGATGGTTCTCGTTGGCGGCGGCGACGAGAGTCTCGATCGTGGGTGTCTCGGGCGTGTCCTCGACGTGGGCTGCGGGTGAGAGTGAGAAGTCGATCGGCTGGGGCACGATCGAGGTCACGGCCTCAACATTGGCGGCGTACCCGCCGGGTGAGCGCACGAAGGTGTCTTCACCGACCTCGGAGGGGTAGATGAATTCCTCAGTGCCCGATCCACCCATGGCGCCGGGGGTGGCCTTGACCGGCAGGCAGGGCAGGCCGAGGCGGGCGAAGGCGCGCAGGTAGGCCACACGCATCGCTTCGTAGGAGGCGTCGAGACCGGCGTCATCGATATCGAAGGAGTAGGCGTCCTTCATGATGAACTCGCGTCCGCGCAGCAGACCCGCGCGGGGCCTGGCCTCGTCACGGTATTTGGTCTGGACCTGGTAGATCGAAAGTGGGAGATCTTTGTAGGAGGAGTACAGGTCCTTGACGAGGAGGGTGAAGACCTCTTCGTGGGTGGGGGCAAGGATGTAGTCGTTGTCTCTGCGGTCCTTGAGGTGGAACAGATCGGGGCCGAAGGCCTCCCAGCGTCCGGACTTCCTGTACGGGTCGGCGGGCAGCAGGCCGGGGAAGTGGACTTCCTGTGATCCGGCTCGGGCCATTTCCTCGCGCACGATGGCTTCGATCTTGCCCAGGACACTCAGTCCCAGCGGCAGCCATGTGTAGATCCCCGGGGCCGATCGGCGGATGTATCCCGCACGGTGCAGAAGTTTGTGGCTGGCGACCTCGGCTCCGACCGGGTCCTCCTTCTGGGTTCGCACAAACAGGGACGACATGCGCAGGGCCATGGGTGATACTCCTCAACTTGTCAGGACTCAGGTCGAACACTATCGCACGCGAGTATCCGCACGGCAATTGCGGTGCAGAACCGACCAGAGTGACGATCGGGATCAGGCAGCTGCTGGGTCCGGATCTGCCGTGTTCTGATCATGGAACCGTCAGGTGGCGGGGTTGGATTCACGGCGTGGCGGGGTTGGATTCGTCAGTTGGCGGGGTCGGATTCGCGACGTGGCGGGGTTGGATTCGTCAGGTGGTGGAAGCGAATTAGACTGGTGGGCACAGACGTCCACCAGTGCCTGAGCGATTCAGGCCGAATCGCTGACCGACCGACTCGCTGACCGATACGAAGAGCATGCCTGATTCCACACAACTGACGCAGTTCCCGCGGCCATCGGTCGCGGTCGACACCGCGGTCCTCTGCCCAGTCCCCCGACGTGGTCTGCACGTGCTCCTCACCCATTCCGGCGACGGCGCGTGGCAGCTGCCGGGATCGATTCTGCGGCCCCAGGAGCGACTCGCCGAGGCGGTTGCACGGTGCCTGCGCGAAAAGGCGCGGCTCGTCGATCGCGCCCCCGTCCAGCTCCATGTCTTCGACCAGCCCGATCGTGATGATCGCGGGTGGGTGATCTCGGTGGCGCACCTCGATGTGCTGTCGACGACCGATGTGGGATTCGGCGACGCGAGTTCTCCAGAGACCGAGCCCGATCCGCAGGATGCGCGGCGGCGAAAGCTGGCGCCCGTGCATTCGGTGCGTGAGCTCAGCGCCGAGCATCAGGAGATCGTCCGGGTTGCGGTCCACCGCCTGCGTTCCCTGCATGAGCGCACACCCGACCCGTTCGGACTGTTGCCGGACGAGTTCTCGCTGCGGCAGCTGCGTGAGCTGCATCAGATCGTCTCGGGAGAGGATCTGCAGGCAGATACGTTCCGCCGCACGATGCTGCCGCTGCTCGCACCCACCGGGCAGGCTGTGTCTCAGGGACGTGGCCGCCCCGCCCAGACATTCACCCGCCGCACCGAGATCGCTCTGCATCGCGATGCAGGCAGCGTGGCCCCGACCGCCGGCGCTGACGATGGTGGCGATAGTGGACACTGAGGATAGTGGGCACCGACGCAGCAGAGGCTGACTGTGATGCACACTGACGGAAGGGAGGCTGACTGTGGAGATTGACCGTTCGCCGGGCAAGCACGTTCGCGTGGACGTCTGGCTGTGGACGACCCGGATGTTCAAGACCCGGAACTTAGCGACTCAGGCCTGCCGTGGTGGCCACGTCCAGGTCGAGGGTCAGCGTGTCAAGGCGGCGCAGAAGGTCTTCATCGGCCAGGAGGTGCGCGTGCGCAAGGCCAGCACCGAGTTCACCTGGAAGATCACCGGATTCGTCCCCACACGTCCGCAGGCATCGATCGCCGTGCAGTGCTACGAGGATCTCACCCCGGAACCGGATCCTGCTCTGCGCGGTTTCGTCCCCCGCAGAGACAAGGGGTTGGGCCGGCCGACGAAGAAGGACCGCCGGGAGATGGAGAAGTTTCTGGGAGACCTGGCAAAGCCCCGGAACCGGGATCGCAGAGACCTCTGAGGCCGCTGACGTAGTCGAGACCTCTGAGCCCGCTGACGGCGTCGAGAGACGATCGCACCTTCGAGAGCAGACTCCCTGCCCTCGGCTCTCCACGCTGCGCCCTGCTCTCGACGCGCAACTCTGCTGTCGGCGCGGCTACTGGCTGGCGTTGCCACTGGCCGGAGGTCGGTCAGTACATGACTGTAGAGAAAGTCCCGACCTGTTCGAAGCCGACGCGTGCGTACATACGTAGGGCCACCTGGTTGTAATCATTGGCGTAGAGGCTCACCGTGGTGTGCCCGGCCGCTCGAGTCTGCGCCACGACTGCCGCCATTCCGGCAGCGCCCAGGCCCTGCTGCCGAACATCGGGATGAACCCAGACGCCCTGAACCTGAACAATGCGCGGTGCGCGGATGCCGATGTCTGCTTTGAACAGCACCTGCTCGGGTTGGTCCGTCGCGGGCCAGCGTGCCACCGATCCGCCTTGGGGCAGAGTGTCCGAGATGCGCGCAAAGCAGTTCTTGCCCCTGATGATGTTGCGGACTCGAGCCATATAGCTTGACTGGCCGCCTTCTACCGGCGAGAAGCCCACCTCGTTGGTGAACATGTCAACACTGGCCGAGAACACCGCAGGCAACTGTTCCACCGTCACCAGATCCACCGACTCGTCGGGTTGGACCAAGGGGTCGGAACTGATCGCCAGCAACGGCTGCCGATCACGGACCCCGCGGGGACGTCCCCAGTTCAGGCGGCTGTGCAGATCGAGGATGATCTCACGGGCACCGATGAGGGAGCAGGAATAGCGGCCATCGGCGTTGAGCTTCTCGGCGAGGGCCTGATTGGTCCCCGGGGTCGCCGCGACGGGGATGATGTTGCCGCCCACCCAGTAGGCTGCGACCGGTCGGTCATCGTCGAAGACGCCCAGCAGGGAACCGGCGGGTGAGCCCATCTGCGCTGTGCCCGTGACTTCGAGCAGCGCGATGAGGTAGACGTTCTCACACGGGTTGAGCGCGAGCAGGCTCTTCAGCCAACGGGTGTGCTGATGTCCCAGACGAGCGACTCTCAACACGAGAGAGCCTCCTTGTTCAGATACTCACACACCAGGCAGCTTTTCGGACAGGTCAGATCTCAGCCGACGACGACGTCGGGCGCCCCGGATGGGACGTCGGACTCCGCTGCGATGCGATTGGCTTCTTCAATGAGGGTCTCGACGATCATGTCCTCGGGCACGGTCTTGATGACCTCCCCCTTGACGAAGATCTGACCCTTGCCGTTGCCGCTGGCCACACCGAGGTCGGCCTCACGGGCCTCGCCGGGACCATTGACGACGCAGCCCATGACAGCGACTCGCAGCGGAACTTCCATGCCTTCAAGCCCGGCAGTGACCTTGTCAGCGAGCGTGTAGACGTCCACCTGGGCACGTCCACAGGACGGGCACGAGACGATTTCGAGCTTGCGAGGTTTGAGGTTGAGGCTCTCGAGGATCTGGTTGCCGACCTTGATCTCCTCCACAGGTGGTGCGGAGAGTGAGACGCGGATCGTGTCGCCGATGCCCTGCGACAGCAGTGCACCGAAGGCGGTGGCGGATTTGATCGTGCCCTGGAATGCGGGTCCAGCCTCGGTCACACCCAGGTGCAGGGGCCAGTCACCGCGCTCGGCGAGCATCTCGTAGGCGCGGACCATGACCACGGGGTCGTTGTGTTTGACGGAGATCTTGAAGTCGTGGAAGTCGTGTTCTTCGAACAGCGAGGCCTCCCACACGGCGGACTCGACGAGTGCCTCCGGAGTGGCCTTGCCATATTTCTCCATGATCCGCTTGTCCAACGATCCGGCGTTGACACCGATCCTGATCGAGGCTCCGGCGTCCCCCGCCGCCTTCGCGATCTCTTTGACCTGATCGTCGAATTTGCGGATGTTGCCGGGATTGACGCGTACCGCGGCGCAACCGGCGTCGATCGCTGCGTAGACGTACTTCGGCTGGAAGTGGATGTCGGCGATGACCGGGATCTGCGACTTCTGCGCGATCGCCGGCAGTGCAGCAGCATCATCGGGTGAGGGGCAGGCCACACGAACGATGTCGCAGCCTGAGGCTGTGAGTTCGGCGATCTGCTGCAGAGTCCCGTTGATGTCGGTGGTGGGAGTCGTCGTCATCGACTGGACGCTGACGGGGAAATCGGAACCGACGCCGACCTTGCCGACCTGGATCTGTCTCGTCTTCCGTCGTGGCGAGAGCACAGGAGGTGGTGGGGCAGGCATTCCGAGGTTGACCGATGTCACGAAGACATTCCCTTCATTGACGACTGGTGACCAGACTGATCGTTTGAGTCATTCATATTGTAGGACTTCAAACCGTGTCTGGGCTCTCCGACCACGGTGTGATCGCTCACCACAGGGTCATTTCGCAGGTAGTGTGAAGGAAACTTGCCGTCCGGTCGTAGGAGATGTCTGTGAGCCCAGGAGATTCGATGCCGTTCACCCACCCCGATACCCAGGCCATCATCGGCGGACTCGAAGCTGCAGCGAAGTCCCTCGCGGAGCAGGGCGGAACACTCGCCTGGGGTGTCTTTCGCCGAGGCGAGACCGGGACGGCTGCCCACGGCGACGTTCCGTACCGGATCGCATCGATGACGAAGTCGTTCACCGCCGCGGCTATAGGCTGCCTCGCGGCCAACGGCCTGGATCTTGACAGGTCGCTGGGCCAGATCGTTCCCGAGCTCAGGGGCACATCGATTGCCGACCGCACCTGCCGACAGGCGCTGACGATGGGCACCGGATTCGCCAAGGACGATCCCTGGGCTGATCGGGTGGAGGCGATGACGAGTGCCGAACTCATCGACTATCTCAAACGCGGAGCCATCCCCATCGCGCCCGCAGACACCGGATTCGAGTACTCCAACCTCGGTTACGCACTCCTCGGGCTCGTCGCCGAGTCCGTGACCGGGCAGTCGTTCATCGACATCGTCACCGCCGAGGTGCTTCAGCCTCTGGGCCTCAGTCGCACTGGTTTCGACGTCGCCGACTTCCCAGACTTGATGCCCGGCATCCGCATCGACCGAAACGGCCAGGGCCACCCGACCGAACTCACCGGCCCCGGAGCCTTCTCCCCCATTGGCGGAGTCATCTCCACGGTCAACGACATCGGGACCTGGATGAACGCCCATATGGACGCCCTGGACAGCCTCGACGCCTATGCGCCGGGAGCACTGCCGCGGATCCTGAGTGACAATCAGCAGTCGCATCGACTCATCGAGGTCCAGACAAGCGAGCACCACGCCGAATCCGTCAACTACGGCTTCGGTCTGCAGCCCCGCCTCGACTCCCGGTTCGGCCGCGTCGTCTGCCATTCCGGCGGCTACCCCGGATACGGCTCGCACATGCGTTGGTTCCCGGACCTGGGACTGAGCATCGTCGTGTTCGGCAATACGACGTACTACCCGGCTGAACGCACCGTCAGGGAGGCCATCGACGCCGGTTGGGCCGCCGCCACGGCCAGTCCCGATCGGCAGCTGATACGCACAAGCTTCGCGGTGCCGGCACCCCACCACCGCGTCGCACCCGAACAGTCAGAGACTGTGCTGCGCGCAGCGAACCTGGTCATCGACTTCGACGAGGAGGTCGCGAACGAACTCTTCGCTGTCAACATGGACCTGGATGAGCCCCGTACCGAACGCCGTGAGCGCTTCGACGCGTGGAAAGACGACCGGCAGCTCACTCAGTCCTTCACTGATGAGGATGTCACCATGACGACCCCGCTGAAGGGGACGGTGACGGCACACACGACACAGACGGCGACGATCACGGTCAGCTTGGACCACCTCGGCGAGGTGCAGACGATCTCGCTGAGCAGCTGAGGGTGCCTACCCGGAGTTGAAGATCGCGTCGAGCGTGACGGGTTTGACGAGGTCGACGTAGACGAGCAGCGCCGTCATGCACAGCATCAGCCCGATGACGACGTAAGTCAGCGGCAGCAGCCGGGCCGTATCGAAGGGACCGATTCGTCCGCGCCCGCGGAATTTGTTGATCTGGCGCCGTGCGCCTTCGTAGAGGCCCACTGCGATGTGTCCACCGTCGAGCGGCAGCAGCGGGATCATGTTGAAGGCGAACAGGAAGATGTTGAGTGATCCCAGCATGCCCAGCCCCAACTGTGCCTTCTCCATGATCTGGAACTTATCGGTTGAGACGATCTCACCGGCGATGCGCCCGACTCCGACCATGCCGACCAGCCCCTCGGCGTCGCGTTCCTTCGAACCGGTGGCCACCTCGGCGATGTCGATGAGCTTGACCGGCAGGGTCACGATCGCGTGGAAGACGCCACTGACCTGCTCCCAGACCGCGCCGGGGAACTCGTTCAGCGGCAGCGGCTGACGCTCTTGGACGGGCCCAACGCCGAAGAAGCCCTCCGTGACCGTTTGTGGTGTGCCATCGGCATTCATCACGGGCCGTCCGCTGTCGTCGACGCGGACGCTCTCATGCGCGATGATCGGGACATTGACGGACTGAGAGCGACCATCGCGGGTGAACTCCACGTCGACTCGCTCACCGGCATGCTGCTTGATGACGCCGGAGAGTTCGTCCCAGCTGTCGGTGGAGACTCCGGCCACCGAGGTGATGTCATCGCCTGGTTTGATCCCGGCTTCCCACGCGGGAGTGAGCGGATCATCGTCCTGGCAGCTCTTCTTCTGGTCTGCGGGACGCTGCGCCGCTTCGGAAGCCGGTACCGCACATTCGACGACCGTCTGCACCGTGGTCGTCGGTGCCATGATCCCGATGCCGATGAGTGAGATCGCCATGATGATGATCCCGAGAACAAGGTTGACCAGAGGACCGGAGAACATCACGACGAGTCGTTTGGGCACATTCAGGGCGTAGAACGTCCGGTGTTCCTCCCCCGGTTCGATCTCCTGGTTCGAGAAATCCCGGGCATCGGCCATCGTGTTCTCGAACAGGCGACCGCGCCGCTGCTTCCGCGGGCGAGGGGCCTCGGTCACGACGTCGGCGCCGGTGTTTCCCTCGGCGGTGCCATCGCCGAGGTGATCGTCCCCGACCGCGTCTTCAGCGTGGAGGGCATCGCCGCCTGAGGCTGTGTCGGCCCGGCGTGTCGTCGCAGTCAGCGGAGGATACATTCCCGGCATGGCGATGAACCCGCCCAAGGGCAGTGCCTTGATTCCGTATTCCGTCTCACCGCGGCGGAAGGAGAACACCGTCGGGCCGAAGCCGACCATGTAATGGGTGACCTTGACCCCGAACCTCTTCGCCGGAGTCAGATGGCCGAGCTCGTGCAGTCCGATCGAGATCGAGATCCCGATCAGGAACAGGACGATCCCGACGATGTAGAGCACGACTGTCATATCAGGAGCCGCCGAGGGTCTTGCCCTGTGCTGCCAAGTCCCGGCGGGCGAACTCCCTGGCCCAGGCGTCGGCGGCAAGGACGGTGTCGACCGTGTGCTCGGCCGCAGGTTCGTGGGCCTGCAGCGCCCGTTCGATTCCCTTGTCGATTCCGGTGAATGGGATCTCACCGTTGACGAAGGCTTCGACGAGGACCTCGTTGGCGGCGTTGAACACCGCGGGGAAGCTCTTCCGCTTCCGTCCTGCTTCAACGGCCAGACCCAGCGCTGGGAAGGCGATGTGGTTGACGGGTTCGAACGACCAGTGCATCGGCTGTCCCCAGTTGTTCGCCACCGCCCCGGATGCCAGCCGACGGGTCTGACCGTCTGCCTGTGTGCCCAGGGCGTAGGCGATGGGCAGGCGCATATCCGGTGGGGAGATCTGCGCGAGGGTGGAAGCGTCGTTGAACTCCACCATCGAATGGATCTGGGACTGTGGATGGACGACGACTTCGATGTGGTCGAAGTCGATGTCGAAGAGCAGATGGGCCTCGATGACTTCGAGGCCCTTGTTGACCAGGGTCGCCGAGTTGATGGTGATCATCGACCCCATCGACCAGGTGGGATGTTTGAGTGCCTGAGCCGGCGTGACACGACGCAGCGCATCACGAGTCATGCCGCGGAAGGGCCCACCAGAGGCTGTGATGACGAGCTTGCTCACCTCACCGTGTGTGCCCGAGCGCAGTGCCTGGGCGATCGCAGAGTGCTCACTGTCGACGGGGATCAGGGCGGCTCCGGTGCGGGCCGCGGCATCGAGGACGATCGAGCCGCCGATGATGAGCGACTCCTTGTTCGCCAGCGCGACATCGGTACCGCGGTCGAGCGCTGCCAGGGTCGCACCGAGACCGGCGGCTCCGGTGACGGCGTTGAGGACGATGTCACACGTGTGCCCAGCGACCACCTCGGCGGCATCGGGGCCCACGTGGATCTCACGGACGGGATCACTGATCCCCCGTTCGCCGGCGGCCTGCTCCAGACGCTGCCGGATCTCACTCGGACCACCCTCAGGTGGGTGGGTGAGGCCGATGACGGGGACCGAGAAATCGAGGGCCTGGACGACCAGCGCATCGAGCTGGGTTCCAGCAGCGAGGCCGAATACTTCGAAATCCGCCGCATTCTCCGCCAGGACATCGAGGGCCTGGGTGCCGACCGAACCGGTCGAGCCGACTACAATGATTCTACGTTTGCTCACGCCTACCGATAATGCCAAAGTTCTCTGAGAAATGACTCGACATCGGTGTCAACGGCGACGTGAGATATGCAATGCGAATCAATGGCGAGAGAGGTTTTTATGAGTGCAACGCTGAGCCCCGACGACATTCTGGGATTGGATTCGGTCTTCGAGGAAGATGACCTCGAGTTCGCATCCATCGTGAAGAAATGGCTTGATGAGAACGTCCGCGACAAGATCGGCGACTACTTCCTCGACGCCACGATCCCTGCCCGGGAACTCGCGGAGGGACTCGGCGAGCTCGGGCTCCTCGGCATGCACCTCGACGGTTACGGCTGCGGCGGATCCACCGCCACCCAGTACGGTCTGGCCTGCCGTGAGCTCGAAGCCGTGGACTCGGGTCTGCGCTCGCTCGTGTCGGTCCAGGGATCACTGGCCATGTTCGCCATCCACCACTTCGGCTCCGAGGCGCAGAAGGAAGAATGGCTGCCGAAGATGGCGGCAGGCAAGGCCATCGGCTGCTTCGGTCTGACCGAACCGGATGTCGGCTCTGACCCGTCGGGTATGAAGACGACAGCGAAGAAGGACGGGTCCGATTGGATCCTCAACGGCGCGAAGATGTGGATCACGAACTCCCCCGTCTCCGATGTCATGGTCGTCTGGGCCAAGACCGAGGAGACCGACTCCAAGGGCAAGCCCGTTGTCCGAGGATTCGTCGTCCCCAGCGACACCGAGGGCGTCCAGACTCCCGAGATCCACCGCAAGATCTCCCTCCGCGCCTCGATCACCGGCGAGATCGTCCTCGACAACGTGCGCCTGCCCGAAGATGCCATGCTGCCTGAGGCCAAGGGTCTGAAGGGACCGTTGTCCTGCCTGTCCGAAGCCCGCTACGGAATCGTCTTCGGAGTCACCGGCGCAGCACGCGACGCCCTCCAGTCTGCGCTGGACTACACCGGCACCCGCGTTCAGTTCGACCGTCCGCTCTCCTCGTTCCAGATCAGCCAGCAGAAGCTCGCGAAGGCCTTCGGCCAGTACTCGCAGATCACACTGCTCGCCGCCCATCTGGGGAAGCTCAAGGACTCGGAGAACGGTGTGCGTCCCGAGCAGATCAGCCTGGGCAAGATGGTCAACGTCGACACAGCGATGAACGTGTGTCGGGACCTGCGCGCGCTGTTCGGCGGTTCGGGCATCACCAGTGAATACCCGCCACTGCGCCATGCCGTCAACCTCGAGACCGTGCTCACCTACGAAGGCACCCACGAGGTCCATCAGCTCACACTCGGTCGCAGCCTGACGGGAATCAACGCCTTCGCGAACTGATCGACTGGCGTGCGGCGCCGGTCGACAAGCGTGCAGTGCCGGCGGCGCCTCCACGTCCTCGGTGCGCTCCGGCCGCCGCATAGCAACCGCTTGCCAGAAGTGTGAATGTAGAGCACAAATGCCGTGCTCGCGCGATGGCAAGCGGTTGTCGTCGTTGTGCGGGCGCGGCGGTCAGTCGACGGCGCGTTGCCGGCTGACCCTGGTCACCGCAGCTTCAGCACCGTGGTCTGCTCGTCATCACCAAGGACGATGCTGGCCGAGAATCCCGCGGTCGCGGCGAATTCGACGGCGGTGTGCTGCTGTTCGATCCCGCATTCGATCAGCACAACGCCGCCTGGAGACAACCACTGACGTGATTCTCCGATGAGGCGCCGGACCAGGTCCAGGCCGTCGGCTCCTCCGAACAGGGCCGCCGACGTCTCGTGGTCCCGTGCCTCCCTGGGCAGAAACATCGCCGCAGCGTCGGGAACGTAGGGCGGAACTGCTGAGATGACGTCGAAGCTGCCCGCCAGGTGCTGCGGCAGACCGTCCAAGCAGTTGAGCAGATGATATTCGCCACGTGGACCAATATTTCTCCGCGCACAGTCAAGGGTCGATTCGTCCCGATCACCGATGTGGATCTCAGCGTCAGGAAACGCCCGCAATACTGAGGCGGCTACAGGCCCCACGCCGCAGAATGCTTCGAGGAAGCGTGCTCCGACCCCCGCTTCTCTGACGGCACGGACCGATTGTTTCGCCAACAGCATGGTTCGCTGCCGGGGTACGAACACGCTTGGAGCCACGGCGAGCCGCTGACCTGAGAATTCGACCCAGCCGACGACCTGTTCGAGGGGTTCGCCCGCCACGCGCCGAGCCGTGAGTCCGGTCAGGGTGGCGTCGCGGTCTGCCGTGTCGGAAGAGGATTCCTGCGCGGCTTGAATCAGAATCCGGGCTTCGTCTTCGGCGAAGACGCACCCTGCGTGGCGCAGGTGGGCCGCCACCGAGGCAGCGCTCAACAGCTCAGTCTCTTCTGGATCGGAGGCCTCAGACCTCAGCGAGGATCTCCTGGGACAGCCATTCCAGGCTCGACTGCGCGTCGAGCAACTTCTCGTCTATGACGATCAGCGGCCGGTCCGGTCTCAGCGCGGCCACTGCGGCTGGTTCGACTCGAGAGTCCCTCATCGCTTGGTCGATGTTCGCAGTCTCGCCTGCGACGGTGATGCCGACACCCTCGAACTGGGAACGGATGACCTTGACCGATGCCCGCCCCGATTCGATCGGAGGCGCGTCGATCGTGTGGACGATCACCGTGGTGATGCCTTCGGCTCCGGCCTGAGCAGAGGAAGACTTCGCTGACGACGTATCCAGGGTGGACGCGGCGCCGGAGCGCACGTCGACGCTGGCTCCGATGCGGACGGCACCGAGGATGCTCAGCGCCCGAGAGATCGGTGGAACATCCTCGGCGATGACGACTCGTTCGCTCTCAGTGCCCACGACCCCCATGGCGCGGAGGATTCCGCCGAGTTTCGCGCTTCGGTCCAGCACCTCGGCGCGATCGAGTTCCACGGGCTTCGACAGCGCCTTGACCAGCCGCGGGTCGGTGACCTCGCGGCCATCGACCAGTGGTGTCTCCGGGGTCGGTCCGGTCAGGACGATGTCATCCGCGCCGCCCATGACGATCGGGAAATCGAGCAGCTCGAACACCGGGTTGAGTGTTCCGGCGAAAGTGTCTGTGGGTGCTTCGAAGTAGTGGAAGTCAGTCAACGGAGGCCATCACTTCGACGACGCGGTCGATGAAGGCATCCACCTGGTCCTCGTCGTAGGCCTTGGTGCCCTTGGCCGTCTTGAACAGGACACGGCGGACCTGGTCGACGCTCATCGCCACACCCTGCGTGAAGTAGGCGTTGACCTTCTCGCACATGTCATCAACCTGATCGATGTCGTAGCCGATGACTCCCGGGGCCGGATTGTCGAAGTGCTCACCGGGTTCGCGGACCAGGCGTCCCCGTAGGGACGAGGCCACACGGGTCAGTTCGGATACCCAGGCATCTTGGCCCGACTGTGCGATGAGGCGGTCGCGTGCCTGTTTGGCGAAGGCGTCTTCAAGGCGGTCGAGTGCGGCATCGACGACGGCGACGTGGTATCCCTTGCGCACCAGATCGAACCCGACTGTGCGCACCGCTCGGGAGTCGAGGTCACCGGGCTGCGGGGTGGGGCGTTCGAAGGATTCGCGCGCACGTTTGAAGAAGCTGTCGACTTGTTTCGGGTCGTAGCCGTTCTTCCATCCGGACATTCGGGGGAAAGTCGTGTCCGCCATGTAGCCTCCAGAAGCGAATCGTGCGTAAGTGTCTTATCCACCATGATAAATGGCGGACGCGGAAAATGCGTGTTCGCGACTTCTCAGTCAGCGGCAGCAAGCTGTCCGCAGGCCCCATCGATGTCCGAACCGCGCGTATCGCGGATCGTCGTGGGGATCCCCTGGTCAACGAGCCTGCGCACGAATTCGTCCGCCACCTCAGGCTCGGACGCGGTCCACACGGAGCCGGGCGTCGGGTTGAGCGGGATCGGATTGACGTGGACCCAGCCGCGACCACGAGCGTTGAGCTTCTTCGCCAGCAGCTCCGCACGCCAGGGGTGATCGTTCATGTCCTTGATGAGCGCGTATTCGATGCTCACCCGACGTCCTGTCACCTGGTAGTAGTTGTACGCGGCATCGATGGCTTCATCAGCCTTCCAGCGGGTGTTGACCGGGATCATCTCGTCGCGCAGTTCATCATCGGGTGCGTGGAGACTGAGGGCGAAGGTGACCGGAATCTCCTCGGCCGCCAGCTTGTTGATGCCTGGGACCAGGCCGACCGTGGAGATGGTGATCCGACGGGCCGACATTCCCAGTCCCTGCGGACCAGGCTCGACGAACCGGCGCACCGCGTTCATCACCCGCTTGTAGTTGGCCAGGGGTTCGCCCATTCCCATGAACACGATATTGGAGACGCGTTCGGGTCCCGTCGCCGAGGCGGTGGCTTCCGATTCATCGACCGTGGCCTCGGATGTCTCACCCTGGTCTTCATCGGATTCGGCGCCGAGAGCAGTCTCACCTTCCGCTGGCATATCGCCCGAGGGTGCCGGTGCGAGCTCGCCCGCGGCGATGACCTGGTTGGCGCGGATGACCTGTTCGACGATCTCCGCGGCGGACATGTTGCGTGTCAAGCCCTGCTGTCCCGTCGCACAGAAGGGACAGTTCATTCCGCAGCCGCACTGGCTGGAGACACACAGTGTGACGCGGTTGCGATAGCGCATGAGCACCGATTCGACGAGTGCACCGTCGTAGAGGCGCCACAGGAATTTGATCGTGTCGCCGTTCGCGGTCCGCAGGCGACGAACCTCGGTCAGAAGGTGGGGGAAGAATCGTTCCTGCAGGTCCGCACGCAGATCCTTGGGCAGGTCCGTCATGGACTCGACATCGGTCTGGTAGTGCGAGAAGTAGTGGGTCGAGATCTGCTTGGCGCGGAAGGCTGGCAGTCCCATCTCCTTGACCGCTTCGATGCGTTCGTCCATCGTCATGTCGGCCAGATGCTGCTTCGGCTGACTGGCTCGCGGAGATTTGAAATTGAGCAGCGGACGACCGTCACGCGTCGGCGTCTTCGATGTCGTCCCGTCTGCGTGTTCGACGATGGGACGGGTCTGCCTGTTGCCTGCTTGAGAACTCACACGACCATTGTCTCATGAGAGCAAATCTCTTGGGGTGTGTGTGCCGCCACGCCTATTGACGGCCGGGCCTGTTGACGGCCGGGCCGGTGCGGATCAGAGGTAGCCGGGAAGGACCGAGAACATCACCAGGGCCACCGGGGCGGTGGGCAGGATCGAATCGAGTCGGTCCATGACGCCACCATGTCCAGGCAGCAGTGTTCCCATGTCTTTGAGGTCGAGATCGCGTTTGATCATCGATTCGCTGAAGTCGCCGAGGGTGGCGAAGGCCGGGATGACGGCACCGAAGACCAATCCGGTCCAGAACGGGGCGTCGAAGAGAGTCAGAGCGAGGATGGTGGCGACCGCGGCGGCGAAGACCACCGAGCCGATGTAGCCTTCCCACGACTTCTTCGGGGAGATTCTCGGTGCGATCGGATGTTTGCCCCAAAGGACGCCGAAGACGTAGCCGCCGGTGTCCGAGGCGACCACGCTGGCGAGGAACAGGATGACGTAGAGATTGCCGTCGGGTTGGGTCAGCAGGTACACGACGAAGCAGGCCATGAGACCGACATAGGTCAGTGCGAAGAGAGACAGCGAGACATCTTTGACCGCGTTCTTACGTCGCTCGACCATGGTGAAGAGCATGACGGCGCCGGCGCTGGCGGCGAAGGTCACCCACAGTGCTTCGCGGCCGCCGACGAAAGTCGCCACCACCATGCAGGCGGCCGACACCATGGTCGGTATCCGCGACACGAGTGATCCCGATCGAGACAGCGCGTTGGCCAATTCCCACATCGCGGCGACGATTGCGATGAGAATGATGAAGAGGAAGGAGATCGGGTAGACGATGAGCGAGGCCAGGACGACTCCGCCGATGAGCAGCCCGATGCCGATCGCAGCGGGCAGATTTCGTCCGGCCCTGCCGTAGTCCTTCTGTGCCACCTCGGGGACGTCCTGCCCGGTCTCCGCAGCCGGGTTCGTCTCCAGATCTTCCGGCGAGTAGTCCTTACCGGAGTTGCGCAGTTCTCTGCGCTTCGGGTATGGGGTCTCAAGGCTTGATGCATGCGGAACCGGATCCGACTCCCCAAGGGGAGCCGGATCCGATGCAGGACTGCCTGGACCGGTCAACGAAATCATCAGACCTCGAGGAGCTCAGCTTCCTTCTGGTTCAGCAGCTTGTCGACGCTGTCGACCTTGCGCTTCGTCAGGTCGTCGAGTTCGGAGATTCCACGTGCGACGTCGTCTTCACCGGCGTCGCCGTCCTTTTTGATGCGTTCGAGGGTCTCTTTGGCGTGACGACGAATGTTGCGGATCGACACTTTGCCGTCTTCAGCCTTGCTCTTGACGATCTTCACGTATTCCTTGCGGCGCTCCTCGGTGAGTTCCGGGAGCACGACGCGGATGACGTTGCCGTCGTTGGCTGGGTTGGCGCCGATGTCCGAATTGCGCAGAGCGGTCTCAATGTCACCCAGCGCACCACGATCATAGGGAGTCACAAGGATCGTACGGGCTTCCGGGGTCTGGAACGAGGCCAGTTGCTGAAGAGGCGTCGGTGCACCGTAGTATTCGATCTCGATGGCAGCGAACAGTGCGGGATTGGCGCGGCCGGTGCGGATGGACGAGAAGTCCTCCTGCGTGAATTCCACGGCTTTGTCCATTTTCTCTCTGGCCTCGGCCAGCGTTTCTTCAATCACGACTCACTCTTTTCGTCGATGGGAGCTTTGGGTTCATTCTATGGGTCATAGCTGCCGAATGCCGCAACCGATTGGTCCAGGGAGAGTCCTGGACTTCGTCTGCGAAGATGTTTCGAGGCGCTGCGTGCCCGGGGCCATGCACCACGTGGGCTATTTGACTACGGTGCCGATCTTGTCTCCGACGATCGCTTTGCGCAGATTGCCTTCACCTTCCATGCCGAAGACGTGCATCGGAAGTTTATTGTCCATGCACAGGGAGAAGGCGGTTGCGTCGACGACTTTGAGGCCCTTCTGCAGCGCCTCCTGATAGGTGATCTCGCGGATCTTCTCCGCTGTGGGGTCGATGTTCGGGTCGGCGGTGTAGACACCGTCAACTCCGTTTTTGGCGATGAGGACTTCGTCGGCGTGGATTTCCAGCGCACGCTGCGCGGCGACGGTATCGGTGGAGAAGTACGGCAGTCCGGCCCCTGCACCGAAGATGACAACCCTGTTCTTCTCCATGTGGCGCATGGCCCGGCGCGGAATGTAGGACTCGGCCACCTGGGACATCGGGATCGCAGTCTGCACCCGGGTGTCGACGCCCAGCTGTTCGAGGAAGTCCTGCAGCGCGAGGCAGTTCATCACTGTTCCGAGCATGCCCATGTAGTCGGCACGGGTACGATCCATTCCTCGCTGGGACAGCTCTGCTCCACGGAAGAAGTTTCCGCCGCCGACGACGATGCTGACTTCCACCTCGTCGACGGTGGGGGCTACTTCTTTGGCTACAGCGGCGACGACATCGGGATCGACTCCGATCTTTCCTCCGCCGAACACCTCGCCCGAGAGTTTGAGGAGCACACGGCGGCGATGGGTGCGGACGGGTCTGCTGGCGTAGCTGGATTCGTGAACCGGGGTGGATGTCATTTAGTCCTTCTTCCGTCTGGGCAGGTTGAAGCCCGGATGTGTCGTCGGTGTCAGTGTAGCGAAAACGGGGCCGGACCGAATGGTCCGACCCCGTCAGCCGCTTATGAGTTCACTCTCAAGCGGGACGACTGCCGTGCGCGTCGATGAAGACGCACCCGGCGGTCAATGGTGCTTCAGGCTCCGACGCGGAAGCGCAGGAATCCGGTGGCTTTGACACCGGCAGCTTCGAGGACCTTGCTCACGGACTGCTTGGGATCCTTGGCGAATCCCTGGTCCAGCAGGCAGTTCTCCTTGAAGAAGCCGTTCACGCGGCCTTCGATGATCTTGGGCACAGCCTGCTCAGGCTTGCCTTCGTTCTTCGCTATGTCCTCAGCGATGCGACGTTCGTTCTCCACGAGGTCAGCGGGGACCTCTTCACGGGAGAAGTACTTCGGGCTCATCGCTGCGATGTGCACTGCGACATCGTGTGCGACGGTTGCGTCGTCACCTTCGTACGCGAGCAGGACGCCCACCTGAGGGGGCAGGTCCTTGTTCGTGCGGTGCAGGTAGGACTCGACGCTTGCGCCTTCGAGACGTCCGACGCGACGAAGGGCAACCTTCTCGCCCAGAGTCGCACCGCTTTCGGTGATGAACTCCGAAACGGGCTTGCCGTCCTTCGTGGACTCGAGAACAGCTTCGGCCGAATCGGCGTTGCTGGACACGGCCAGGCCCAGAACCTCGTCAGCGAGTGCGACGAAGGGATCGGACTTCGCAACGAAGTCGGTCTCCGAGTTGAGCTCGATCATCGTTCCGACGCCGCCCTCGACGTGCGTAGCCACGAGACCATCGGAGGTCGAGCGACCTTCACGCTTGGTGGCGCCCTTGAGGCCCTTCACACGGAGGACCTCGATGGCTTTCGCCTGATCGCCGTCTGCTTCGTCAAGAGCTTTCTTGACATCCATCATTCCGGCGCCGGTCTTCTCGCGCAATGCCTTGATATCAGCGGCAGTGTAGTTTGCCATTCTTTCTCCTAAAAGTTGGTGGAGTTAAAGGAAATCAGGACTCTGTCGACTCGGTGGAGTCTGCGGCAGCTTCTGCGGCGGGTGCTTCGGTCGCCTTGTCAGCGGCCTCGGCAGCAGCCTCAGCTGGGGGCTCGTCGGTCGCCTCTTCAGCAGCGTCAGCGGCGGCTTCTTCAGCGGCCGGCTTCGCAGCAGCGTCAGCGGCTGGAGCTGCAGCTTCCTCGGAAGCCGGAGCATTGCCCTCGAGCAGCTCGCGCTCCCACTCAGGCATCGGTTCGACAGCGGAGACGTTCTTCTCGCCGCCTTTGTCGTCCGAGGAGTGGCGGGCGATGAGGCCCTCTGCCACTGCGTCGGCGATCACGCGGGTGAGCAGGGACACCGAGCGGATGGCGTCGTCGTTGCCCGGGATCGGGTAGTTGACGTCGTCAGGGTCGCAGTTGGTGTCGAGGATCGCGATGACCGGGATGCCCAGTTTGCGCGCTTCGTCGACAGCGAGGTGTTCCTTCTTGGTGTCAACGATCCAGACAGCCGAAGGGGTCCGCTGCATGTCGCGGATACCGCCGAGAGTCTTCTCCAGCTTGTCCTTCTCACGACGGAGAATGAGCAGTTCCTTCTTGGTGTGCGAGGAACCTGCAACGTCGTCGAAGTCGATCTCTTCGAGTTCCTTCAGGCGGCGCAGGCGCAGCGAGATGGTCTGGAAGTTGGTGAGCATACCGCCGAGCCAGCGCTGGTTGACGTAGGGCTGTCCCACGCGCTTGGCCTGTTCGGCGATCGATTCCTGCGCCTGCTTCTTGGTGCCGACGAAGAGGATCGAGCCACCGTGGGTCACGGTTTCCTTGACGAACTCGAATGCAGTGTCGATGTATCCCAGCGACTTCTGCAGGTCGATGATGTAGATGCCGTTGCGCTCAGTGAAGATGAAGCGCTTCATCTTCGGGTTCCAACGACGGGTCTGGTGTCCAAAGTGAACGCCGCTGTCGAGCAGCTGGCGGATGGTGACGACGGCCATGCCGACGCCCTCCTTTCTTTCGCGCCCGCAGGCGCTTTTACGTCAGTGTTCTCCGGACGGCGTTGAGCCGTCGGCAACAGTGACCTTTTCGGTTGATTCCTGGTATTCGGTTCATCCGCCCCACAAATTCGCCCTCGCAGGCTATTTGCACCATGGGATGGAGAAGAAATCGAATACGCGTAGTCAGAAGACACGCTTCTGCTGGGGCCAGTCTATCCCCGATTCCCAAGCCATTTCCAATCGATCAGGCTCCTGCGAAATGGGCTGCATCACACCCCGGACAGTTTTTCGACTGTTCTGCGGTGGTGAGCTCTTTCGACTCGTGTCCGCTCATGTGTGGATATCGCTGTCCCGTGTGGGTTCTTGGGCGCCGTATCTGCGACTGGCCCTTCGAGTTCAGAAGCTGCGCACCTGTCTGATCAGGCACTCTCACGCAGTCACTCACGCGTCGTTTCCTGTGGATCCCCGCACCACTCGTGTTCGTATCGCCTGTGCACGTCAGCGGGCCGTCCACAGGCACTGTTCGCACGCCTGACATCCGGATCCGACCGGGCTTCCATGGGTTCATGGACCTCTTCGCCGATTCTCGAAACACCGTCCGTTCCATCTGGACTCCATCTTCGCCGGTGTCTCGGCGGGTGTGTCTCATTGTGGCAGTGAGCCTGATGGTCTTGACCTTCACCCTCACCGAGGTGGGGGCACCGTTCTCGATGGCATCCGCCGAACCTGCGTTCAAAGCGCGGCCGACGTGGGTCTCGCCTGTCCCCGCAATGGAGATCGTCGAGGCCTTCGATCCGCCCACGGAGGCATGGTTGAAGGGACACCGTGGCATCGATGTGCTCACGGTCAGCGGTGAACCGGTGCGTGCACCTGCTGCAGGGACCATTCGCTTCCGAGGCTCCGTGGCCAGCACCCCGACTATGAGCATCGAGACGGAATCCGGATACGTCATCTCCTTCCAGCCAGCGGAGTCGACACTGGAGACGGGTGAGGCGTTCCCTGCCGGTGTTGAGATCGGAACAGTTGCCCAGGGCGGGCACTGCGAAAAATCGTGCCTGCATATCGGCATTTGGAAGTCCGAGGGAGTGAAGAAGTACACCGACCCGGCAGACTTCTTCGGGCAGGAACAGTCGATCCTCTTGCCTCTGTCTCGCAAGCCCGCACATGAACACACCGGCGATTCCACGAGATCAGGGGCAGGTGCCTGGGGCGGGCATCGCAATGGCCGAATTCCCGCCGCAGCAATGTGCGCGGTGAAGTCGGCACCCGGACAGATGCTGCGCTGCGATGCCCAAGCGGCGTTCGACCGGATGTCCCACGCATACGAAGCCAGATTCCCGACTCCGATCTCCGTGACTGATGCCTACCGTGACTACGACACCCAGGTCATCCTGAAAAGACGCAAGGGTCGTATGGCAGCGAGGCCCGGAACCTCGAATCACGGTTGGGCACTGGCAGTTGACCTCGGCGGTGGAATCAACTCGTTCGGCAGCGCCGAGCACCAGTGGATGCGCGCTAATGCACCGAAGTTCGGATGGATCCATCCAGGCTGGGCCCGCCAGTCCGGTTCACTGCCTGAACCGTGGCACTGGGAATTCCGAAGGTGATGACACTGCTGGTCCCACGAACAACCTGACCAGAAGGTGGAGGCAAGACGACTCTCAGCGAGGTGAGTTCAGGCCCGGGGGTGTGCCTGCCGATAGGTCTCCTGCAATCGCTGCATCGAGACGTGGGTGTAGATCTGCGTGCTGCTCATAGTCGAGTGCCCCAGAAGCTCCTGGATCTGCCGCAGGTCCGCTCCCCCGTCGAGCATGTGTGTAGCCGCCGAGTGCCGGAGTCCGTGCGGGCCGATATCAGGTGCGCTGGGGTCATCTGACCCGTACCGATGAACGAGTTCCCTCACCTGCCTGGCTCCGATGCGAGCGCCTCTGACACCGAGGAAGAGCGCATCGCCGCTGCTCTTCGAGACGAACGTCTCCCGCAGGTTCAGCCACTGCTGCAACGCCGATTGGGCGGGTGTTCCGAAGGGGACGCGTCGTTCCTTGTTGCCCTTGCCCAGCACAGTGATCATCGAACGCTGATGGTCAACGTCGCTGCGGTTCAGCCCGGTCAGCTCTGATACGCGCACTGCTGTGGCATAGAGCATCTCCAGGATGGCTGCGTCCCTGGCCCATTTGGCTGCTTCGATGGGATCGCTGCGCTCAGCCTCGGTATGAGCAGTACGCTCTCGGGACACGAGATCGGCGGCCTGTTGGGGTTTGAGCACGGTGGGAAGACGAGAGTCCTTCTTGGGAGTCCGCAGCCGTGCCGCCGGATTGTTCGTCAGCCCCTGGTGGTTCACGCAGTAGGCGAAGAAGGACTTCACAGCTGCGATCTTCCGGGCCACGGTCGACTTCGCCGCTCCGGCGTCGTCGAGGGCGATGAGCCACGAACGCAGGTCGTTGAGATCGATGTCATCCACCACTGGCTCAGCGGTGCGGGACCGGGTGCGGGCAGCTGGAGAGTGGGCCGCATGGGCAAAGAAGTCTGTGACATCGGAGATGTAGGCCCGCGATGTGTGGGCGGAGACGTCACGCGATCTCAAGTGGTCGGCATAGCCGGACACCACCTCGGCGATGGTTCTCGGAAGGGTCACAACCCCAGGTTACGCGATCGTCTGAGCCTCGCGATGGATCTTGAGCGAAGACTCACACCTGTCTGCGCATCTTGACCCACCCGGATTCGCGGCGGACGCTCATTCCGGCAAGTTCGAGGACGGCGAGCGCGGAGAGAGTGTTCGGCACCGTCAGTCCGGCCCGTGCTGCCACGGTTCCGACAGCCAATGCCTTGGTCGCTGAGAGCACATTGAGGCAGATCTTCTCTCGTTCGGCCAGGTCATCGGTCGGATCGGGTGATGAGCGGTTCGGGTCTTCGGAGGGCAGGCGAGGGTCTTCGGAGGGGAGGCTCCCATCGTTGAACAGCGCCGGTTCCACACCACCGGTGAGCGCGATGACGTCCTCGCAGCTGGTCACCAGCTGCGCTTCATGGTGTCGGATGAGTCTGTGGGTTCCCGTCGACGAAGCCGAATACACGGATCCGGGGAAGGCCGCGACTTCACGCGAAAGCTCGAGAGCGTGTCGGGCGGTGTTGAGGGCTCCGCTGCGCCAGCCGGCTTCGACGATGACAGTGACCTGGGATGAGGCGGCGATCAGGCGGTTGCGAAGCAGGAAGCGGTGCCGCATAGGCGTCATCCCGGGAGCGGTTTCGGACACGATCGCACCACACTCGAGCACTTGGTGGAATAGCTCGGTGTTCGCAGCCGGATAGAAACGGTCGACTCCCCCAGCCATGAACGCGATCGTGGTGCCTTCACGGGCGATGGCTGCCCGGTGGGCTGCCGCATCGATCCCGAAGGCTCCACCGGAGACGATGGTCAGCCCCCTCGCGGCCAGGTCCCAGGCAAGATCGGAGGCACATTTGGTGCCGTAGTTGCTGGCCGCTCGCGCTCCGACGATGGCGACCGCCCGCTGCAGTGCTGCGTTCAGCGCCACGGTGCCTCGGATCCACAGTCCCAGTGGTGCCGCTGTTCCGAGGTCTCTCAGGGCAGTCGGCCATTCGTCGTCGCTGGGGATGACGAGTCGCCCGCCCAGTCTGTGCACTGCTTCGAGGTCACGGTGTCCTTGTGCATCCGCACCACGCACGGCCCACCGGTCGAATGCCTCTCCAAGCTGCCCACTGCCGGCGACCGCAGTCACGATCGACGACAGGCTGTCGGCGGCCTCGGCTGCTGATGACGTTCCTGCTGCCACTGCCCGGATCAGTTCGAGCACTGCAATAGGACCAATCTCGTCAACGAGACCCGTGAGCAGCCCGTCCCCGGGTTCTCCGATCCTCAGCAGGGCAGCCACAGCCGCCCGAATGTCTCCACTGCCGACGTCGTTCATGAGTCCTGTGTCCTCAGCGCCAGCGCCGTCGTGATCTTGTCGGGCGTGGGCGCGGCTGCCCCCTCAAGGTCAGCCAGGGTCGTTGCCACCCTCAGCACTCGGTCGTATCCGCGCATGGTGATCCTTCCGGTGTCGAGCGCGCGGTCCAGGTCGCGCAGACTGTTCGGACTCAGGGAGAAGTGCTCACGCAGCCAGGCCCCGGGTGCGTTGGAGTTCAGCGTCCACTCACAGTCGACGTATCGCTCGGCCTGCCGCTGTCGGGCGCGTCTGACCCGCTCGGCGACGGGTGCACTGTCCTCCTGTACCCCGCCGAGGCGAATGTCGGCCGGTGAGACGGGGAACAGTTCGAGTTGCAGGTCGACTCGGTCCAGCAGGGGTCCGGAGAGTCTGTTGCGGTAGCGACGTTTGTCCATCGGCGTGCATCGGCAGGTGGATTCGGCTCCGCGCATTCCAGCTCCGCAGGGGCATGGGTTCGCCGCCATCACCAGTTGGAACGATGCCGGAAGAACCATCGAGCCCCAAGCCCGGTGGATGTGGACCTGTCGAGCCTCCATCGGCTGTCGCAGTGCTTCGAGAACATCCCGCGAGAACTCGGGCGCTTCGTCCAAGAACAAGACGCCACGATGAGCTCTGCTGAGAATTCCTATCGACCCCGGCCTGCGGCCGCCGACGAGCGCCGAGGCGGTGCTGCGGTGGTGGGGCGCCTCGAACGGGGGCCGATGGTCAAGTCCTGCACCGCTGTGCAGCTCTCCCCGCAGTGAACGCACGGCTGCTACTTCGACGGCTTGCGGGTCGTCCAATGGTGGAAGTATCCCCGGCAGGCACTGTGCCAGCAGCGTCTTCCCTGCCCCCGGTGTGCCTCGCATCAGCAGATTGTGTCCACCGGCTGCCGCGACTTCGAGTCCGAATCGCGCCTCAGCCTGCCCTTGAACTTCGGCGAGGTCGTGGCGTTCGGAAGTTTCCAGGTTGGCAGTGTCGGAGTCGAAGACCGGTGGCAGCATCGGGACGCTGAGTGCTCCGCCATAGATGTTGATCAGTTCGGCCAACGAGTTGATGGTTGTGACCTTGGCTCCACCCAGCAGTGCAGCTTCCCGACTGTTGCCCACCGGCACGACGAATCGTTCGAAGCCGGCCTGGAGACCGCTGTGGAGGCTCGGCAGCACCCCGTTGACGGGGCGGATGCGCCCGTCGAGGCCGAGTTCGCCGCAGTGGATGATCGATTCTGTGTCCGTTTCGGTGATGATGCCTTGAGCTTTGAGCACGGCTACGGCGATTCCCAGGTCGAATCCCGTACCGATCTTCGGCACGGTGCCAGGAGTGAGGTTGATCGTCAGATGCTGAGTGGCAACGGGGATCCCCAGATACGCGAGTGCGGCGCGAAGTCGTTTCCGGGATTCGCTCACGGAGGCATCGGGCAGACCGACGATGTCGATGCCTGGCAGGCCAGCGCTGACGCAGGCTTCGATGGACACGATCTTGCCTGTTAGGCCCCAGAGTGCGACGGCGGAGGAACGTCCGATCACGTTGAGCTTCGCTTCTTCGCTCACGAGTCGACCTGCAGGTTGCAGCGATGAGAATAGTCAGGTTCGGGTTCCATGACGATGCCGAGGGCATCGACGCGGATGGCGGCGAAGAAGTCGCTCTGCCCGCGCAGCCAGATTCCCGACAGCATTCTGATCCGCTTCAGTTTCGCCCTGGTCACGGCCTCGAGCGGAGATCCCAACGCCAGGGTTCTGCGGGTCTTCACCTCGACGAAGACGATGGTGTCACCGTCTCGCGCGATGATGTCGATCTCTCCCCGTGGGCATCTGAAGTTGCGTTCGATGATGACCATTCCCTGCCGTTGCAGGAAGTCTGCGGCCAGGTCCTCCCCTGTCTGCCCCAGGGAGCGCTGACGCATTCCCTGGGTCATTGTGCTCCGTTTGCCAGATGTTGGTCCCATGACAGACAGACCACCACCGGCACTGCAGACATGACAAGAGCAGAAGATCAGCCTGTGGACGGCGCTTCGTCGTCCACAGGCCGAATACGTGCAAGTCGGGGCCCGGTCCACAGGTAAAGAGCGGGTGAGTGGTTCTCGTGAAACAGAAACTCTCGCTGTTCACCCTCTGCTCACAGTCACCCTCTGCTCACAGTCAACCCCTGCTTGCAGTCAACCGCTGCCCGGCTGACAGCCCCTGATCTGCGGTCAGTTCCTGATTGATGTCGGCGGTTCCAGATCGCTCTTGGCGATCTCCTCGATATTGACGTCTTTGAAGGTCAGCACGTGCACCGTCTTGATGAAACGCGCCGACCGGTAACTGTCCCACACCCAGGCGTCGCGCAGCGTCAGTTCGAAATAGACGTCTCCGGCGTCGTTGTGGGCCTTGAGATCAACGTGGTTGGCCAAGTAGAAACGTCGTTCTGTCTCCACCACGTAGGCGAAGAGTCCCACGACATCGCGATACTCCTTGTAGAGCTGCAGCTCCAGTTGAGCTTCGTAATCGTCCAGATCATCAGTGCTCATGACGATCCCTCCTTCGCATCGTGCGTCGTTTGCAGGCGGAAGCTTCTCCGGTGGTGAATGCTGGGGCCGAAGTCGGCGATGCCCCGACGGTGTCTGATGGTTCCGTACCCGACATTCGACTCCCAACCATACTGGGGGTGCGCCTTCGCGAGTACGATCATCGCCTCGTCACGGTGCACTTTTGCCACAATACTTGCCGCGGCGATGACCGGAACACTGCCGTCACCTTTGATCACGGTCCGCACCTGGGGCAGATCCAGGTCTGCTGCGGGCCCGAATATCCCCAGGCAGTCGAGCGTGAGTGGTGCAGAAAGCCAATCATGTTTGCCGTCGAGGAGCACCATCGTCGAAGGCGGAAAGACCGCCGAGCCGACGAGAGCCATCAGCAGGTCAGACAGTGCCCGACGGCCGGCCAGGTTCAGAGCCATGGTCATCCCGAGTTCGTCGAGTTCACTCGGCGTCGTCGACCCCACTGCTGTGGCGCGCGCCCATCCATTGACACGATCGGTCGCGGTTTGCCGGGACAGCGCACTCAGCTGCTTCGAATCATGAATGCCCTCGGGCACCTCGGCGGCGGTGAGGACTCTGAGGTCGAAGAGCGCTGCGCCCACGCTGACCGGTCCTGCCAGTGCCCCACGGCCGACCTCGTCGATGCCGATGACGAATTCGTAGCCTTCTGCAAGCAGGGCGCGTTCCAGGCTGAGGTCGTGCAATCCAATCTGTGCCATCAGCTGCCGGTGATTCCCTCGGGATTGGGGACGTCGGCGAAGACCGCCTTCGGGGTGGACCGCCAGCTGAAGTGTTTGAAGGGCCAGTTGATGAGGAAGACCGTGCCCACCACGTTGTCTTCGGACACATAGGGCTGTGTGTCGACGTGGTACCTGGAGTCTGCGGAGTTGCTGCGGTTGTCCCCCATCACCCAGTAGTGGCCCTCTGGGACGGTGACATCGAATTCCATCTCTGAGGGAGCAGTGCCATCGTCGAGGTATGTCTCATCGATGGGTTCGCCGTTGACGAGGATGCGTCCCTGCGCGTCGCAGCATTCGACGGTGTCGCCGCCGACGCCGATGACACGTTTGATCAACTGATTGCCCCCATCAGCGGGAGCCAGTCCAACGAATTCGAGGAGAGGGTTGGGCTCATATTCCGAGACCTCTTCAGGGCTCAGCCAATGGTCGGGGTCGTCGAAGACGATGATGTCCCCGCGATTGGCTGGTCCGAACCGGGGCGCAAGCTGGTTGACAAGGACCCTGTCATCAATCTGCAGGGTCTCCATCATCGATCCCGAAGGGATGTAGAACGAGCGGACGACCCAGGTCTTGAGTGCGGTGGAGATGAGAATGGCGACGAGAATGATCGCTGCGGTCTCGAGCAGGCCGCGGAGGAACCTCTTCGAGGCTGAAGGCGGGGAAGCTTCTGATTCGGTTGACATTCGTTCGCTTTCGCATCGGGCCACAGGTTCCGCGGAGGGACTGGAATGAGCGTACCAGCACCCTGTCGCGGCGCCTTTCAGGCAGCGATCATCTCGGTCTTCCGGTCAGTCGACCGGTCAGTCGACCGGTCAGTCGACCGAGGAACCATGCCCGATGACGGGTCCGATGACACGGTCGAAGGGGATGAATCCGCCCCCGGGTTTACCCATCAGTGCGCGCGAGTCTGCGGAGTTGTTCCTGTTGTCACCCATCACCCACATAGTGTCGGCTGGAATTTCGATCGAGAATTCGATGGCTGAGGCAGGGTGTGGCGCGTAGTCCTCGTTCAGGGGTTCGTCGTTGAGTAACAGCCGTCCCTGCGCGTCGCAGCATTGGAGTGTGTCTCCGCCGACCGCGATAACGCGTTTGACGTAGTAGACGTCTCGGCTTCCGAGCCCAACCCATGATCCCACCTTCTGCAGCGGGGTCGGCAGGGCATCGTCGACGAAGGAGCCACGACCGTCGAAGACGACGATGTCTCCGCGCTGAATGTGTGAACGCAGCGCGTCGGGGCGCCACACTGTGATGTCATCGCCGACGTCCAGAGTCGGTTCCATCGATGCGCTGGGGATTGTGAACCGTTGGATGACGAACCCGCGAACCGACCCGCCGATGACGATGATGAGGATCGCGATCACAGCGACGATCTTCCAGATGCGGCCCGAATACAGAAAACGCGACCCGAAGGTCGCGTCTTCTTGATTCTTCGGCACAGCGTGATCATTGCCCACAGTGCCAGGCAATAATCAGGCCTTTTCGCGGATGCGTGCAGCCTTGCCGCGCAGTTCGCGCAGGTAGTACAGCTTGGCGCGACGAACGTCACCGCGGGCGAGGACTTCGAGCTTCTCGACGATGGGCGAGTGCACTGGGAAGGTGCGCTCGACGCCGACGCCGAAGCTGATCTTACGAGCGGTGAAGGTCTCGCGGATTCCGTCGCCCTGGCGACGAATGACGATTCCCTTGAACACCTGGATACGCGAACGCGATCCTTCGATCACGCGCACGTGAACGTTGAGGGTGTCGCCTGGACGGAACTCAGGAACGTCAGTCTTCAACGAGGCTGCATCAACAACATCAAGCTTCTGCATTGTGTTTCTCCATGTGTCCCCAGCTTCAGGTCGAGGACACGCATATCGGACCGGTTTCACCGGTGATTGGATCGTCTGTCGGGATCACTCCCCGAAATTCTCCGATGTCGTCATCGGAGAACGGTCTTGGGCATCCATCCCCCTGAAGCAGGTGGATGCCAACAAACGCGACGATCTATTCTTTCATGGATTCATCTCGGGACTCAAACCGTTCCACAACGGCACGGTCATGCTTGTCGAGACTGGGGAGTTCTGCAAGCAGATCGGGCCTGACCTCGGCTGTGCGTTCGAGCCTCCGATCCCTCCTCCACCGTGCGATCGCGCCGTGGTTTCCACTGAGCAGAATCTCGGGCACCTCCCGGTCTCTCCAGCTGGAGGGCTTCGTATAGATCGGATATTCGAGGAGTCCGTCCTCGTGGCTCTCCTCTGTCAGCGACTCGGGGTTGCCGATGACTCCGGGAATGAGGCGACTGACTGCTTCGATCATCACCATTGAGGCAACCTCTCCCCCGTTGAGCACATAGTCTCCGATACTCATGGGCCGCAGGTCGAAATGGTCGGCTGACCAGTCGATGACCCGCTGGTCGATCCCTTCGTATCGCCCGCACGCGAATATGAGGTGCTCGGCACCAGAGAGCTCCTCGGCGATGCGCTGATTGAACACGGGTCCAGCGGGACTGGGCACGATGAGAATCGGCTTCACGGCTGCGTCGGATTCCGCGTCGACAGAGTTTCCAGTCACCGTCTGCTCGTCAACGGTCGTCCCGAGAGATTCCCCGCCAAGGATGTGCTCGAGCGCCAACGCCCAGGGCTCGGCCTTCATCACCATTCCAGCGCCCCCACCGTAGGGTGAGTCATCGACGGTGTTGTGCCGGTCGAAGGTGAAGTCGCGCAGGTCGTGGACGTTCATGTGAAGCAGCCCCTGATCGACGGCCTTGCCGATGAGGGAGAGCTGAAGCCCAGCGAGGTACTCCGGAAAGATGGAGACGACGTCAATCTTCATGCCTGGGCTCACGAGACGTCGAAGAGACCAGCCGGAGGCGTGACTCTGATCCACCCGGCTTCAACGTCGACCTCGGGCACAATCTCAGTGACGAAGGGAATGAGCGCCTGGTGACCGTCGACGTGCTTCATATGGAGCAGGTCCTGGGCGGTGCCGTTCGTGACGTCGACGATCTCGCCGACGCGTGTCTCACCCTCGAGGACTCGAAGCCCGATGAGGTCTTCGAGGTACCAGGCGTCGTCCTCAACCTCGCCATCTTCCTCCTGGTCGCTGAGGATGAGGGTGTTGCGGATCTCCTCAGCCCGATTCCGATCGGGGACTTCGTCGAAGGTCAGCAGCAGACGGTCCCGGTGCCATCTCGCCGACGTCAGCGTCAGCTCACCGATGTCGGGATCGGTGGAGTACGTCTGACCAGGCACGAGCCGTTCGTCCGGCCTGTCGGTGCGCACCTCGACGGTGAATTCGCCTTTGATGCCGTGCGGTTTGCCCAACCGGGCGATCACCGTGTCCATACTGCTCCTCGTGTTCATGAAAGTGCTCAGGCTCGTGCGTGTGACGATCCGTGTGAAAGTGAAGATGCGGGTGCGCATTCTCGTCAAGCACACAGTTTAGTCGGCTGATTCGGTTATATCTGCGCCGCATCCGGATGACAGCGTCCTTCGTCACCAACAGAACAGTGAATACAGGCAGATCAGTGAATACAGGAAAGGGGGACGCGGCGATGACACGCCGCGTCCCCCATTCCTGATGAAGGTGTTACGCCTCGATGAGGTCCACTCGCACCGACTCACGGCCGGCAAGAGAGTTGATCACGGTGCGCAGAGCCTTTGCGGTTCTTCCAGCGCGACCGATGACACGACCGAGGTCTTCCGGGTGAACCCGAACCTCGAGCGTGGTCCCGCGCTGTGACGAGCGGGATCGAACAGCAACATCGTCTGGATGATCGACGATGCCGCGGACCAGGTGTTCGAGCGAATCAGCCAACATGTCAGGCTTCAGCGCTCTCTTCGGAAGCAGCAGGAGCTGCTTCCTCAGCAGGCTCAGCAGCCTTGTCCGAGCCCTTAGGAGTGATAGCCTCCTTGATCACCGATCCGGCAGTGGGAGCCACGTAGGCTTCCTTCTCCGGCTGCGGCTTCACAGTGTTCACTGCTTCGCCGATGCCGGTGTGCTTCTGCCAGTCGCCGGTG
Organism: Brevibacterium sp. CBA3109; assembly: GCF_040256645.1. Classification (NCBI taxonomy): domain Bacteria; kingdom Bacillati; phylum Actinomycetota; class Actinomycetes; order Micrococcales; family Brevibacteriaceae; genus Brevibacterium; species Brevibacterium koreense. The sequence goes on from NZ_CP158281.1 coordinate 2,374,825, forward strand.
AGCTTCAGCAGGGTGCGAACCTGATCGGTCGGCTGAGCACCGACGGAGAGCCAGTGCTGCGCACGCTCTGAGTCGATCTCGATGACCGAAGGGTTGCGGGTCGGATGGTAGATGCCGATCTGTTCGATGGCCTTACCATCGCGACGTGTGCGCGAATCGGCCACGACGACGCGGTAGTGCGGTGCACGGATTTTGCCCATGCGGGTCAAGCGAATTTTGACTGCCACTTTAGTGGTGTCTCCTTTTGTCTTTTTGTTGCACAGAGATTCCAGAAGAATCGTGGGGTTGACCTAGCGGAGTCTGTGACCTGGACTATCGCCTCAACGCGGAAGAGAGGGCCCACGTCGGAAGCAAAAGTACAAGACTCAATTGTGCCAGAAAGCCCTACTACTTTCCACCTGGGAACATCCCGCCGAAGCCCTTCGGCAGATTCTTCATATCGAACTCGTCTTCACCGTCGAGATCGACTCCACCGAAGGCCGAGCCGACTGGGTCCTTCGTCTTGCCGGACTTCTTGTCCTCCAGTGCCTGAGCCTGCTGTGCCCGCTTGGCGGGGTTGCCCGACTGACCGCCCTTGCGGCCCTTCTTCTTGGTCACGGCCTTCTTCTTGCGGTTCGCGCCGCCGCCGGGCATTGAGCCCATTCCAGGCATACCGCCCATGCCCGGCATGCCGCCGCCTCCACCCATTCCGGGCATACCGCCGCCACGAGTCATTCCGCGCATCATCTTCTGCGCCTGAGTGAATCGTTCCATCAGCTGGTTGACCGCGGTCACAGTGGTGCCGGCTCCCTTGGCGATGCGCGCCCGGCGTGATCCGTTGAGGATCTTCGGGTTGGTGCGTTCCGCCGGAGTCATCGATCTCACAATGGCTTCGACGCGGTCGACTTCGCGTTCGTCGAAGTTCTCCAGCTGATCCTTGTACTGGCTCATGCCGGGCATCATGCCCAGCATCTTCTTCATCGAGCCCATCTTCTTCAGGCCCGACATCTGAGTCAGGAAGTCGTTGAGATCGAAGTCCTCACCGGCTTCGACCTTCTTCTGGAGCTTCGCAGTCTCCTTCTCATCGAAGTTCTTCTCAGCCTGTTCGATGAGGGTGAGGATGTCACCCATGTCGAGGATTCGGTCAGCCATCCGGTCGGGATGGAACTGTTCGAACTCCTTCATCGACTCACCGGTCGATGCGAACATGATGGGCTTTCCGGTCACCTCGGCGACGGACAGCGCGGCACCACCACGTGAGTCACCATCGAGCTTCGAGAGCACGACACCGGTGAAGTCAACGCCTTCGAGGAACGCCTGAGCGGTCTTCACCGCGTCCTGACCGATCATCGCGTCGATGACGAACAGAACCTCATCGGGGTTGACAGCCGTGCGGATGTCAGCGGCCTGCGCCATGAGCTCTTCGTCGATGCCGAGACGACCGGCGGTGTCGACGATGACGACATCGTGGAGCTTCGACTTAGCGACCTCGAGGGAGTCGGTGGCCACCTGCACCGGGTCGCCGACGCCATTGCCGGGTTCTGGTGCATAGACGAAGGCGCCTGCACGCTCTCCGACGATTTCGAGCTGATTCACTGCGTTCGGACGCTGCAAGTCCGCCGCGACGAGCATCGGGCGGTGGCCTTCGGACTTCAGCCAGTAGGCAAGTTTTCCGGCCAACGTGGTCTTACCTGCACCCTGCAGGCCAGCGAGCATGATGACAGTGGGTGGGCGTTTCGCATAGTTCAGGCGACGGGTCTCACCGCCGAGGATGCCGACCAGTTCATCATTGACGACCTTGACGACCTGTTGGCCCGGGTTCAGTGCACCCGAGACCTCTTCGGACAGCGCCCTATCGCGAATGCGTCCGGTGAATGCACGGACGACTGGCAGGGCGACATCGGCGTCCAGCAGTGCGCGCCGGATCTCGCGGATGGTGGCATCCACATCGGCTTCGGACAGCCGGCCCTTGCCGCGCAAGTTCTTGAACGTCGCGGTGAGCCTGTCGGAAAGAGAATTAAACACGTACAAGCCTTCTTCACGATAATTGGTCGACTCCTTAGCCTAACAACTCACCAGTGTCCGACTGAAACCGACGCAGCTGGGAATGCGCCCACAACCGTCTCATCCCAGAACCTGCCGATGGGCCTCAGATGACCGATCGCCTCGGTGGAGTGGCTGCTTCCACCCCACCGAGGCGATCGGTGAGTACGCTCACCCACTTCCCCTCACCGAGGCGGCCGGAGAGACCGGCCGGCCCCCTGGCGGGAGGTTTCGGGATTCAGCGGAACGAGTAGGCCTGCTCCGCGTGTTCGAAGGCATCGATGCCCGCCAGCTCGTCTTTGGGATCGATGCGCAGCCCCATGGTCTTCCGCAGGACCAGAGCGATCACCAGGGTCACGCCTCCGGCGTAGATCAGGGCCACGACCGTGGCCACGATCTGCGACACGAGGAGCCCGAGTCCTCCACCGTGGAAGAGGCCGGCGGCCGAGTCCGCACTCGGGACCGCGAAGAGTCCGATCATCACAGTGCCGATGACACCGGCGACGAGGTGGACGCCGACGACGTCGAGAGCATCGTCGTAGCGGAGGCGGTTCTTCGCCTCCACAGCGATCACGGCTCCTGCGCCCGCCGCAATTCCGATGATGATCGCTGCGTACGGTTCGACGTTCGCACAGGCGGGGGTGATGGCCACGAGACCGGCGATCGCGCCGGAGACGCTGCCGATGCTGCTGGGTCGAGTCGCCCGGATCCGCTCGATTGCGATCCAGGTGATCATTCCGGCGGCAGGGGCGGCCAGGGTGTTGACCCAGATCAGTCCGGCCTGTTCGATCGTCGAGGCGGCTCCCCCGTTGAATCCGAACCAGCCGAACCACAGCAGCGCCGCACCGAGAACTGTGATCGGAATGTTGTGGGGTTTGTGCGGTGTCGAATAGCGGGCTCGGCGGCCCATGACGACGACGAGCACGAGAGCGGAGATTCCCGCGTTGATATGTACGACAGTTCCGCCGGCGAAGTCGATTGCGGGCCCGAAGGCGCTGCCGATCACACCCGACTCGCTGAGCAGCCCGTCGCCCCAGACCATGAAGGCCAGAGGGCAGTACACCAAGGAGACCCACAGCCCCGCGAAGACCAGCCAGGTGGAGAACTTCGCCCGATCAGCGACAGCACCGGCAATGAGTGCGATCGCGATCATCGCGAAGGTGGATCCGTAGCCGATGGAGATGAGAGCTTCGGGTTCGTGGGCGACTGTGTCGGAGAGGCCGATCTGGGACAGCGGATTGCCGAAGATCCCCAGCACGGAGTCTCCGGAGCTCAGTCCGTATCCGAAGAGGACCCAGACGAGCCCGCCCATCGCCATTGCCGAGAACACCATCATCATCATGTTGATGCTCGAGGTGATTCGGGTCATGCCGCCGTAGAAGAAGGCCACACCGGGGGTCATGAGCAGGACCAGACCGGCCGCGACCATCATCCAAACATTCACTGCGTCGAGTTCCATGTCGTCTCTTTCACGTCTCTGACGGCTCCGATTAGAACCGAACAGCGACAGTGTCCATGACGAATGTCACACCAGTGAGTCGATCATGTTTCCAGCATATGACACAGGCGCTCTCACATTGAAATACTGCGGCATTCCCCGCGGAAATACTAGGTTGTTCCGCGAGGAGACGGATTCAGTCGAGGAGCGCGTCGACGAGACGGATTCAGTCGAGGAGCGCGTCGACGAATCCTTCGGCGGTGAACGGAGCCAGATCGTCGGCACCCTCACCGAGGCCGATGAGCTTGACAGGAACTCCGAGCTCGCGTTGGACGGCGACGACGATTCCGCCCTTGGCAGTGCCGTCGAGCTTGGTCAGCACGATGCCGGTGATGTTGACCGCCTCGGCGAAGACCTTGGCCTGCTGCATTCCGTTCTGCCCAGTCGTGGCGTCGAGGACCAGGAGCACCTCGTCGATCTCGTGCCCCTCACCCAGGGGGCGTGTGGCCACACGCTTGACCTTGCCGAGTTCGTCCATCAGGCCGATCTTGTTCTGCAGGCGTCCGGCGGTGTCGATGAGCACGACGTCAGTGCCGTCTTCCTTGCCGCGCTCGACGGCCGAGTAGGCCACAGAAGCGGGGTCGGCCCCCTCCTCGCCACGGACGGTTTCCACACCGACACGGCCGCCCCAGGTGGACAGCTGTTCGGCGGCGGCGGCGCGGAACGTGTCGGCAGCGCCCAACAGCACACTCTGGTCTTCAGCGACGAGCACACGGGCGATCTTGCCCACGGTCGTCGTCTTGCCGGCGCCGTTGACTCCGACGACGAGCATCACGGCCGGATCGCCGCCGGTGCCTGTGGTGGCCAGTTCACGATCCATGGAGGGATCGACGAGTTTGATGAGTTCCTCGCGGAGCAGCCCCCTGACCTCTTCTGGCTCACGGGTACCGAGGACCTTGACGCGTTCGCGCAGTCTGTCGACGAGTTCAGTGGTCGGATCGACTCCGACATCGGCGAGGATGAGAGTGTCTTCGATCTCCTCCCACGTCGATTCGTCGAGGGTCTCACGAGACAGGAGGCTGAGCAGTCCGCGCCCGAGGCCGGAGTTGGACTTTGCGAGGCGCTCACGCAGGCGAACGAGTCGGTTCGCAGGTTCGGTGGGAACTTCGGAGCCACGGGTGGCGTCCTTCTCCTTGGCGACAGCCTCCGAGATGTCGTCGATCTTGAGCTCGCCGGTGACATCGGCGTCGATGCTGCGTTTGTCGCGCAGCCCCTTCCTCTTGGCGTTGACGCGCAGGGTGAAGCCCAGCCCGACGACCAGAATGAAGACGATGGCTGCGACGATGAGCAATACGATCGGCTGATCCATGACGTGCATCCTCCTTTGTTTACCTTCGCTGGCCCCACGCTCTCACGCGGCGACCGCCGGTCAAGGGTGCTGTGCCGGTCGTGTTGCGCGCATCGGCTCGAGACCGTTGTCGCGTTCCTTTGGCCCGCACCCGAGCACCCCGCTGTCTCGGGGCGCGTGTGATGGTGTCGTGTACTCCGGTCAGGAACCTCGGCTGCCGAAGAGCAGACCGGCTGTGGTTCTCCACCCTGTGCCGGATTCAGGGATCTTCCAATGACGGGTGCGCGGCCTCACTGTCAGCAGTGAGGGCGCGGCGTGCCGGCGCGGCTGCGGCCTGAGGACATAGGAATGGTCCCGGATCGCGGTGACGGCAGCCTGTTCCCGAGTCGCCAGATGGGAGGTGCCGTCATCATGTCCGAAGAATTCGTGGACCTCATCGTCGTATCCGGTCCATTGCCCCGGCAGTCGAAACCGCTGCACATCGGAAGAGTACTTCAGGCGACCTTCAGCCCTCAGCCCCGGCAGTGCGACGAGGAGTACGACGATGAGGGCCAGGGCGAACGATACGGCGAGTCCGACGATGACGACGAGTACTGCATTCATGCTCGCGAGTCACCTCGTGATTGCGCCGACTCGGCCATGGACGTCCCGCTCCTCAAGCTTTTCGACAATGCTTCCCTGTCCTCAAGTCTATCGTCTGCACCTACGACATTTGCGCTCAGGGGTCGTGTGCCTGCTGGAGAATTCCCTGGGACTCCCCTGGGCAACTCTGCCGAATCGGCCTTTCGCCCACGGTTGCCGCTCATGGGATCCGCTGCGAAATGACCTTGGACACACCATCTCCGTGCATCGTCACCCCGTAGAGCGCGTCGGCGATCTCCATTGTTCGCTTCTGGTGGGTGATGACGATGAGCTGAGACGAGTCCTGCAGCTCCTCGAACACGGTCAGCAGGCGGGACAGGTTGAGATCGTCGAGTGCAGCCTCGACCTCGTCCATGACGTAGAACGGACTGGGCCGGGCTTTGAAGATCGCCACCAGCATGGCAACGGCGACCAGTGACCTCTCACCGCCGGAGAGCAGGGACAGCCGTTTGACCTTCTTGCCTGCAGGCCGGGCGTGGACGTCGACGCCGGTCGTCAGCATGTCGTTGGGATCGGTCAGGCTCAGAGAGCCCTCACCGCCGGGGAACAGGCGGGAGAAGATGTCTTCGAACTCCCGCGCGGTGTCCGCATAGGCCTCGGCGAAGACCCGTTCGACGTGCCGGTCGACCTCATCGACGAGTGTCATCAGGTCCTTCCTCGAGGACTCGATGTCGGTGATCTGCTTCTCAAGGAACTGGTGTCTTTCCTTGAGCGCTTCGTACTCCTCGAGTGCCAGAGGATTGACCGTGCCGATGCGCTTGAGGGCAGCGGTTGCCTGCTTGTGCCGCTTCTCAACCTCGGCCCGCACATAGGGGCGCTCCTCCTCGCCTTCGTCGAAGGCAGGGACCGGAAGATGAGGACCGTAGAGCTCGACCAGTCGTTCGAGTCCGAGTCCGGTCTCCTCCCCTGCCCGGTTCTCGATCTCTTCGAGTTTTAGTCGGAACCGCTCCTGTGCGAGTTCGGCTTCGGCTGCAGCGTCCTTGAGCCGCTGCAGTTCTGTGCGCGTGGTGCCCAGCTCCTCGCCGAGGTGGCCCTTCTCCTCCCGCAGCTGCCCGCGCTCGTCGACGAGGACCTGAATCTGGGAGCCGAGTTCGGTCACCGTCGTCTCCGCAGCCGACGCCGCGTTGCCTGCAGTGTCGACGATGAGCAGCGCCGAAGCGGCTGACCTGTTCTTACGTGAGATCGTCCGCTGGGTCTGCTCGCGCGCGGTCTCCTCTGCCGCCGCCTGGCGAAGCAGGGAGTCAACCCGGTCTGAGAGGAACCGTGCCCGGTCAGTGGCCGCCTTGTGGCTGATCCTGGTTTCGATGACGTCTTCAGAGGACTGGGACACCTGCCGGCTCAGCTCATCCCGGTCGGAGGTGTCGACGACCTCTTCGACGTCGTCTGCCCCGGCGAGTGCAGCTTCGGCCGTGCGGGCCTCGCGTTCGGCAGACTCCAGTCGTGTCGCGAGCTCCACCTCGTTGTCCTTGGCCCGTTGCAGGCGGGTCTGGGCGGTGGTGATGTCGCCCGTGATTCGCGAGACCTCTTCCCCTGCAGCCATGATCGCCGCGTCCGAGGAGTGCAGTTCCTCGAGGGCTGCGGCCGCCGCTGTCTTCGCCGCGGCCAGCTTCGCCTCGATCTGGGCGATGTCCGCCTCGATTCGGGTGCGGGTCTTATCCAGTTCGGTGATAGCCGAGCGGGTCTCCTCAAGCGCGGTCTGTGAGGCCAGGCGGGTGCCCGAGGCTGTGCGGGCCCTGCTGACCCGTGTCGCGGTGAGGATCTCACCGCCGAGGGTGACCACCGTGAGTTCGGGATGGGAGTCGATGATGGACAGCCCGCCGGCAGCGTCGTCGACGCACACGACCGAGACCAGTGCAGAGTTGAGAAGTTCGGTCAGTTCCGGGACATCGCTGCTGACCACGTCGGTCAGCCACCGCACGAACGGTTCGCCATCGCCAGTCCCACTCAGCCTGGGCAGTGCCTGTGTCTCAGAGTCTGCTCCACTCGCCTGATTCGCGCCCTTCCCCTGGCCTGCACCGGCGGCTGTGCTCGCACCGGCCCTCGCCCCTGCAGGGATCGTGAGGTGGACATTGGTGTCTTCGCCGAGGTGGTCGAGGACGGTCAGTGCCACCTGAGCGGAGTCGACGAGCACACCGGAGACCGTGTTCGACAGGGCTGCCGCCACGGCCATTTCGAACCCGTTGGCCACGCTCAGCCGTTCAGTCACGGCGGAGCCGACACCCGGCAGATCGGCGTTGACGATGTCTTCGAGGTCGGCTTCCAAGGCGGTACCGAGAGACAGCGCCTCCGCCCGAGCCTCTGCCGAAGCCAGTTCGGAGGCGGTCTGCGCCTTCTGCGCACGGAGCCCTTCGAGTTCGGTCTCCAGCGTGGTCTGGGCATCCCTGGCGGATTCGTATTTCGTGTCGAGTTCGCTCTCTCCTGCCTCTACTCCCTCGATGGCAGCCTCAGCGGTGCTCAGTTCCTCGCTGCGTTCGGCGATGCGGGTGGAGGCGGTGGCGATCTCTGCCCGGTTGGATTCGATTCGGGAGGTGAGGTCGCTGATGCGCTCACGCGCCTGGGAACTCTTCGACTGCAGTGCCGACCTGTTCTTGATCGCCTCTGTGATGGCCAGCTGAGTCGCTTTGACCTCGTCTTCGGCCTTCTTCAGCGCCAGAGCGAGTTCTTCTTTGCGCATCTGGCTGTGATCCAGTGCTGTCGCGGACTCCTCCACCGCTTCCTCCGCCGTGCGAAGCTCGGCCTTGTGGTGCTCCGCTTGGGACCTCAGCTCTTCCGGCGACTTCGTGTCTCGTCGGCCCAGGCTCGCAACCTCGGAGAGCAGGTGTGAGCGCTTGTCGTCGGCGCGCTGGGCGATCCCTTTGGCACGCACGATCTGGGTCTGGGTTCGGGATTCAGCCGTGCGCAGGTCCTCAAGCTCGGCATCGAGCGCGGCCAGCCGGGTCTCAATCTCCTGCAGCCGCTGCTCTGTGCGAGCCCGGCGATGTTCGAGGTCGCCGATGCGATCACCGCCGTCATCGCTCCCAGTGCTGGAGGTGGAGGCCAACGAGGCCTGCAGGCGCACGGTGTCATCGGCCAGAAGCCTGGCCGTGGAATCGCGCAGTGTGGCTTGGACTGTGGCGGCCTTCTGCGCGGCCTCGGCCTGACGCCCCAAGGGGCCCAGCTGTCGGTTGAGTTCGGTCCGCAGATCCGACAGACGATCAAGGTTCGTCTGCAGACCCGTGAGTTTGCGGACCGCCTTGTCCTTGCGTCTGCGGTGCTTGAGGACGCCGGCGGCCTCTTCGATGAAACTGCGGCGTTCGATCGGGTCGGCGTGCAGAATCGCATCGAGACGCCCCTGCCCCACGATGACGTGCATCTCCTTGCCCAGGCCCGAGTCGTTGAGCAGTTCCTGGATGTCGAGGAGACGCGCCGGTGTCCCATTCACGGCGTATTCGCTTCCCCCTGTGCGGAAGAGTGTGCGGGAGATCGTGACCTCGGTGTAGTCGACGGGAATGGCTCCGTCGGTGTTGTCGATGGTCAGGGCCACCTCGGCGCGGCCCAATGCCTGTCGTTTCGAGGTTCCGGCGAAGATGACGTCGTCCATCTTGCCGCCGCGCAGATTCTTCGCACCCTGTTCTCCCATCACCCAGGACAGCGCGTCGACGACGTTGGACTTGCCGGAGCCGTTGGGGCCGACAACGCAGGTGATGCCCGGCTCGAATCTGAGAGTCGTCGCCGAGGCAAAGGACTTGAATCCTCGCAGGGTCAGGCTTTTGAGATGCATTGTCCACCCAGCATATCTCGGGTGCGTACCTGCAAGTCTCGATTCTTTTGATAGAGTGTCTCCTCGTGCGCTGATTTAAGCGCCGTTCCTCCGTAGCTCAGTTGGCAGAGCATTCGACTGTTAATCGAAGGGTCGCTGGTTCGAGCCCAGCCGGGGGAGCAAGGGAAGGGCCTCGTCGTTCGCGACGGGGCCCTCTGCTTTGCCCGGGCATAGCCCTCACCTCGATCTCTCGACCGCAGACAACCTCGTGAAGGGTGTGCAGTCCCTCAGCGATAGCGCGGCGGCTTCTGGCAGTTCGGGCAGAAGTGACTGGTGCGGCCGCCGATCGTCATCTTTTCAATCTCGGTCCCGCAGCGCACGCATTCCTGGCGTCCACGTCCGTAAACGAGCAGTGCCCGGTCGAAATAGCCCGATTCACCGTTGACGTTGACATAGAGCGCGTCGAAGCTCGTTCCCCCGGCCTGAAGGGCATCGCTCATGACCCGCGTCGCTGACTCGAGGACGGCGGCCAAGCGCGACTGACGTGTGCGGGCGGGAATCGCCAGCGGGTGGATGCCGGCCCGGAAGAGTGCCTCGTCGGCATAGATGTTGCCGATGCCGCTGATCAGGGTCTGGTCGAGCAGCGCGGACTTCAGCGCCGTCCGCTTCTTCGCCAGCGCAGTGATGGTGAGACCCGGTTCGAATGCCGCTTCCAAGGGATCAGCGGCGATGTGATTCGCCGAGGCGGGCACCAGTCGCCCGGAGGCATGGATCAATGGCTGTACGCCCAGATGGCCGAAGATCCGCTGGTCGATGAACCGCAGTTCGTAGGGTTCGTGAGCCGGGCCCGATTGCGCCCCGCCGCGCTGAAGCCTCAGGATCGCACGCGTATGGCGATGGATCTCGTCACAGGGTTGATGTACGCGCAGTTGCCCGCTCATGCCCAGGTGAATAAGAAGACTGAGGTCGGGCGCCTCATGACCGCCAAGTTGATCCAATGCAGGGGTCTCCCCCAGCGTCAGCCACATGAATTTCCCGCGACGTTCGGCACCGATGATGCGCCTACCTGTCACGGCGGCGACGAACCCGTCGGCTGCGGAAGCGTCGATGCGACGCTGGGACGTCGTGCCGAGTATTCGGGGGTCGATCACCTCGGCGCCGGTAATCGTGGCCCCGGCAGTCCATTCATGGACGCCGAGGCGCACACTTTCGACCTCTGGAAGCTCGGGCATCAGAAACACCTCAGCATGAGACTATTCAGCGCGTGTAGTCCGGGTAGATGGTGCGGATGGCCTTAACGGCGACTTCCGCGGCTGCTGCTTCGGCGTTCTTCTTCGAGGAACCGTCGCCGCTGCCCCAACCGTTGGCGCCCAGCAGCGCGGTGGCGGTGAAGACCATGGCATGGTCGGGTCCCGAGGAGACGATCTCGTAGCTCACGGCCCCCAGATCCAGGTCGGCCGCTGCTTCCTGCAGGGTGGTCTTGTAGTCCATCCCGGCACCGAGATTCACGGCGTCGCTCAGCATCCCGTCGATGAGGCTGTGGACGAAGGCGAAGGCCTCTTCGCGTCCGCGTGCGACGAAGGTCGCGCCGATGAGGGCTTCGACGGTGTCGGCGAGGATCGAGTCCTTGTTGCGACCACCGGTGAGCTCTTCGCCCTTGCCCAGAAGGATGTGAGGTCCGATCTGGTGTTTGCGCGCGATGGACGCCAGTGCTCGGGTGTTGACCACGGCGGAGCGCATCTTGGCCAGTGATCCTTCGGCCAGATCCGGGTTGTCGTAGTACAGCGACTCGGTGGCCACGAGACCCAGGACGGAGTCACCGAGGAATTCGAGGCGCTCGTTCGTGGGGATCCCACCTGCTTCGAAGGCGAAGGAGCGGTGGGTTAAGGCGAGACGAAAAGTCTCGGGATCAATATCGATCCCGAGACTCTTCTGCAGTTCTGCTGTGGTGTCAGTGTCCACAGGTCAGACGTCAGCGACCTTGCGTCCCTTGTATTCAAGGAACAGCGGGGTGCCGGCTGCGTCTTCGACAACTTTGGCCTGGTGAGGGCGCGAGTACACAACGCGACCGTTCTCCACAGTCTTGACCAGGCTAGGAGCCTGTGCCTTCCACTGCGAACGACGGTGGCGGGTGTTGCTGCGCGACAATTTACGCTTTGGAACAGCCACGTCTAGCTCTCTTTCTTCTCATCCAACAAACTCTTCAATGATGCGAACGGCGAATCCGATTCACTGTCGTCGACCTCAAGGTCCTCACCCAGGGTGAAGCTGAACTCTTCGCTCCGGTCCTGTGAGGGACTGAAGGGCAGAGCCATGACAACAGCGTCTCTGATCACGGGCTCGAGGTCGAGCTGATCGCGGTTGATGAGGTAGGAATCCTCGTCGCCATCGGCCTGCTCATAGACATACATCTCCTGGATGTCGACATCTATAGGCAACTCGATTTCGTCGAGAGTCCTCACATCTTCACCGCGGGCCGTGGCCGAGACTGTGCCCGACACGTAGATTCCCTCCGACACGCTTTCGAACATCAGCTCGAGTGTCAATGGTGAACCTTCTGCGACCCCGATCACTTCGATCTTGAGATCCGCCGGAGCAGACAGGGTGGTGTTCACCCGTTCCCATTCACCAGGGTGACCGAGCAATCCCATCGACCTGAGATCGTAGACGAACTCAGACTGTTTCTTCATGCTCACTCCTCCTTTTCGTGATTGAGGATGCTTACTCCTGCGTTCACACGCGAGTCACCATTCTAGTCATCATCGACGGTCATTGCCAATCGAGCCCCCGAGGATGCGCGGGTGTTCCCGGTCACCACTTCTCGTGCTGATTGCGCAGCGTCACCCCGCCGGCGGCCAACAGCAATGCCCCGGAGATCGTGAAGACGATGCCCGACGGTGCGATCAAGGTGAGCAGGGCTGCCACCGAGGGGATCGCCACCTGGCTGAGTCGATTGCCGGCAAGGCGGATCGACAGAACTGCGGCCCGGTTGGCCGGGTCCGACAAGGTCGAGACCCAGGTCATCGTCAGCGGCTGGGTGAGTCCGAAGCAGAATCCCGCCAGGAGCAGCAGGATCGCCAGCATCCACGGCTGGGTGAAGACCGGGATCAGAACAATGCAGACGCCGGCCGTCGCCGAGGCGGTCCACAGCAGCGAAAGATTGTGCCATTTGCGTGTGAGAACACCGATGATGAGTCGCGAGATCACCGAGGCCAGTGTGCGCAGGGTCAGCAGCCAGGTCACAGTCGTCACCGACAGTCCGTTCTGCTGACCGATGAGCGGCAGATAGGCCGTCATCAGGTCGACCGCGGCCAGCGTGGTCATGGAGGCAAGGATCGCGGGCTTCATTCCCCGAATTGAGAGCAGAGACCAGGGCGTACGGGCGTCCTTGGCCGCCTCGGCGCGGGAGACGTGAGGGGTCCGTCCGCGGAGCATGACGATGGCTGCCGCGACCAGCGTCAGCGCAGAGACCGCGGTCATGAACCACAGCGCGTTGACGATCGCCGGCGCACCATCCGTCGCGCCGGCGATGGCACCGGCCACGGGCAGACCGATAGTCTGCCCGATCGAGACGCCGAGGGTGAGGTAGCCGAACTTCGCCGTCAGCGCCGAGGCGGGGAAGCTCTGCGGGATCAGGGCCTGCGACGCAACGGTGGTCAGCAGCTGTCCCAGCCCCAGGCACATGGTGGCAATGAGGAGCACGCCCAGGTTGGGCGCGATCGCAGCGAGCCCGACGGGCACGATCGACAGCATGGTTCCCGTCCACAGCACAGCGGTGGCATAGCCGCGGTCGACGAGCCGACCAATGAGGAGTGCAGTCAGCAGCGGGACGAGCGAGTAGCAGGCGGTCATGAGCCCGAGGACGACACCGCTGCCGCCCAATTCCAGAGTCCGGTAGGAGATGAGGACGCGCACGCCGTTGTACGTCGCGTGCGCGATCACGGTGTGGAAGATCAGACCGAGGAACCATCCCCGGGGTGAGGAAGCAGGAAGAGGCATGCCTCAGTGCGCTGCGTTCAGCGCGGTCAGCACCGCACTCGGCACCAGACCCGTGATGTCTCCCCCTCCTGCGTGGACTTCCTTGATGAGCGAGGAGGAGACGTGCTCGTACTCGGGGTTGCCGGGCACGAAGATCGTCTCGAGCTCACTCAGGTGCTTGTTCATCAGCGCCATCGGAAGCTCGTAGGCGAAATCCGTGCCTGAGCGCAGCCCCTTGACCACCGCAGGGGCGCCGATCGAGGTGCAGTAGTCGACGAGGAGCCCCCCGGCGACCGTGTCGATAGTGACGTTCTCTGCTCCTCGGGTCCGCTCGTCCTCGTCCAGGCAGCGGCGGATGAGATCGGCACGCGCCTCTGGGTCGAAGCGACCGGACTTCTTGGGATTGTGAACGACTGCCACGACCACTTCGTCGAACAAACGTGCACTGCGAGCGATGACGTCGAGATGACCCATGGTGATCGGGTCATAGGATCCGGGGCAGACAACCTTCATGCCTTCATCGTATCCCGCAGCTGCGACCACTGGTCATCAACCGGCCCGTCGTGATCGCCGGCCCTGACGATGACAGCCTCGGGCTCCGTCAGAGGATTGTGCAGTCGAGAGGCGGCTCCGGTCATGACCTTGCCCACGATCGCCAGGGAGAGGGGCTCGTCACCGGCCACGATCGCCTCATTGAGCTCTCGGTGCGTCTCGATGAGGTCGCACCTGACCTCGTATCCGCGCGGGTCGGAGAGCGAGAGCAGCCGAGTGTGGACCATCGAGACCTTCATCAGGTCGGAGAGCCGGACCGAACCGGAACAGGCGACGATCGAGTGATGGAAGTCGAGATCAGCGTCACCGATGGCCCGCGCGGTGTTCTCCTCGATCGCGTGCTCAAGCTTGGCCAGCGCCTGGTGGATGCGGGCAACCGGCTTGCCCGCCCGAATGACGATCTTCACAGCCTGTGCCTCGATGGCTTCTCGAACCGCATAGACGTCGTCGATGTCGTCAGACGTCATCCGCTTGACCCAGACACCGCGGCCGGGCGCGTGGGTCATCACTCCCTCGCTGACGAGGCGCTGCAGTGCCTCCCGCAGTGAGGGCCGGGAGACGACGAGGAGTTCTGCTGTGCGCACCTCGTTGATGGACTGACCGGGGGCCAGAGAGCCGCTGTAGACGGCGTTCCTGATCTGGTCGGCGATGAGGTCGATCGTCGAGGACCGGATGACCTTGCGCAGGACCGGCAGCTCCGAAGTCGGGGGTTGAGACATATCACGATCATATAACGTTGTCTGACAGTGTGACATCCGGACAGCAAAAGTATTGAATAGTGTCCTTGAGACGCATGCCACGAAGATGTGTCGACGTACTAAGAAAGGGACAGCTATGAAAGCCATCAAGGGGCTAGCCGCCGCGACCTCGATCATCGCTCTGACACTCACTCTGGGGGCTTGCGGTGGAAGCGACTCCGATTCCGATTCGGACAACAGCACACTCCAGAAGGCCATCGATGCCGGCAAGATATCGGTCGGCTTCGCGGGTGAGGCACCGTACAGCTTCGAAAAGGACGGTGAGCTCCAGGGAGCCTCCGTCGCCATGGCCAAGAAGATATTCAAGGAGCTCGGGGTCGACGACATCGAAGGTGTCAACACCGAATTCGGCTCACTGATCCCTGGCCTCAATGCCGACCGTTTCGGCGCGATCTCCGCCGGCATGTCGATCCTCCCTGATCGCTGCGAACAGGCTGCCTTCGGCAATCCCGAATTCATGTACACCACTGCTCTGATGACCAAAGAGGGCAAGCAGGACGGCATGAAGGACATGCAGGACGTCAAGGACAAGGGGCTCAAGCTTGCGACCATGAGCGGCGCGATTGAGACCACTGTCTACGCCAAGGAGCTGGGCATCAAGACGCAGGAAGTCGGCACCCCACAGGACGGCATGGATGCTGTCACCACGGGCCGCGCAGACGTCTTCGCCCTCACCGGAATCTCGCTCAACTGGATGGCGAAGAACAATCCGGATGCCGGAGTCGAGGTCAGCGATTCCTTCGTTCAGGAAGTCGACGGAGTGCCACAGGTCGGTGCCGGAGCCACAGTGTTCCGCACCGATGACACCGAACTCCGCGATTCGTGGAACAAGGAGCTCGAGAAGATCGTCAGCGACGAGGACAAATACCTCGACGTCGTCGGCGACTACGGCTTCACGAAGGAAGAGCGCCCGGACGGGTCGATCACGACCGATCAGCTGTGCAAGGGCGATCTGCCCGGAGCACAGTCCTAGTCTCCGCGCAGGCTCTAAGAAATCATGATGGATAATTTCACGACGTTGCTGAATTTCCTCCCACAGCTGTGGGAGGGAATTCAGGCAACGCTCATCCTCACGGTCGGGGGTGCGATCGGCGCGGTCATCATCGCCATCGCACTCGGACTGGCAATGACCTCGCCCCACGCTTGGCTGCGCATCCCGGCACGGATCATTGTCGAGTTCTTCCGCGGCACTTCCCTGCTCGTGCAGCTGTTCTGGCTGTTCTACGTCTTCCCCCTCCTCGGAGTCGATCTCAACTCCATGGCCTGCGGCATCGGCGCGCTGGCGCTCAACTACGGCGCCTATTCCGCCGAGGTGGTCCGTTCCTCGATCAAGACCGTCGACAAGGGTCAGTGGGAGGGCGCGATCGCACTCAGCCTCTCCCCCACTCGAAGGATGATTCGCGTCATCTTCCCTCAGGGTTGGGCGCTGATGATCCCGTCACTGGCGACCCTGCTCATCCAGCTGCTCAAGGGCACAGCGGTGGTCTCCTTCATCACCCTGCAGGACCTCACAGAGAAGATCGGGCAGCTGCGGCAGTCGACGAACGACACGTACTTCTCGTTCACGATCGGACTCATCATCTACTTCGTCATCGCCTGGCTGCTGCAGGAGTTCATGAATTTCCTCGAACGCAGGGCCACAGCGCGACTGGGCCGCAAGCGCCCCAACTCGCGGGCTGATCGGCGCGCGGCACGACGAGACGCGCGCGAGTCGGTTCGCCAAGACCGCCTGGCCTCCCACAATGCTGCCGGCGGCGGCGCGAACTCCGGCACACTCGGAAACGGAGGCCCACTATGATCTGGAATTGGGAATTCGCGTTCGAGGCACTGCCGATCCTCTTGCGAGGCTTCGTCAACACCCTCATCGCCACCGTCATCGGCACGCTCATCGCCACGGTCCTCGGCCTCCTCATCGCTGTAGCGGTCAAGACCCTGCCACGCTGGATCAACTGGCTCGTCAGGCTCCTCGTTGCATTCGTTCGCAACACGCCTCTGATCATGCAGCTGATATTCGTCTACTTCATCTTCGCCGGAATCCCCGGCCTGGTGAACATTCCAGCGCTCGTCGTCGGCTTCATTGTCATCGGCATCCACTATTCGACGTACATGTCCGAAAGCTACCGTGCCGGCATCGACTCGGTGCCGCCTGGCCAGCACGAAGCCGCGACGGCACTGTCGCTGCCACCCATGCGCAAGTTCACCGCCGTCGTCCTGCCACAGGCGCTGCGGGCAACGGTCCCGTCGTTGGGCAACTACGCGGTCGCGATGTTCAAGGACACCCCGTTCCTGTTCGCGATCTCCGTCGTTGAGCTCGTGACCTCTGCCCAACAGTTCGGTGCGGCCAAATTCGCCTATACGGAAGCCTTCACCTTGGCCGGGCTCATATTCCTGGTCGCCAGCTACCCGACCTCATTGCTCATCCAGAGATTGGACCGACGCCTTGCCACCTACTGAGAACACCTCATCAACTCCGACTGCGAATCCCTCGACTTCGGGCACACCGGCGATCGAGTTCAAGGACGTGGAGAAGCGGTTCGGGAAGACGACAGTCCTCAAGGACCTCAACTTCACCGTGGCTCCCGGCGAACGCGTGACCCTCATCGGGCCCAGCGGTTCCGGAAAGACCACGATCCTCCGCCTGGTCATGACCTTGGAGGAGCTGACCGGCGGTTACATCTTCGTCGACGGGAAACCGCTGACCCACACGGAGAAGAACGGCAAACGGGTCGAGCTTCCCTCGAAGACGACTCGTGCCATGACGACGCGGATCGGTATGGTCTTCCAGCAGTTCAACCTCTTCCCCAATATGACGGTGCTGGAGAACATCATCGAGGCTCCCATCCATGTGCTCGGGAAAGCCAAGAGTGAGGCAGTCAAGGAAGCGAAGGCCCTCTTGGATAAGGTGGGTCTCGGTGAGAAGGCCGATGAGCATCCCTCGCGCCTCTCGGGTGGTCAGCAGCAGCGTGTCGCGATCGCACGAGCGTTGGCGATGAGCCCGGAGATACTCCTCCTCGACGAGGTCACCTCCGCGCTCGACCCGGAACTCGTCGGCGACGTGCTCGAAGTCCTCCGTGACATCGCGGATACGACAGACATCACGATGCTTCTGGTCACCCACGAGATGCAGTTCGCCCGTGAGGTCTCACACCGGGTGATGATGTTCGACGGCGGCCAGGTCCTCGAAGAAGGCCCACCGGATCAGCTCTTCAACAACCCGCAGCACGAGCGGACGCGCTCGTTCCTCTCCAGCGTGCAGTAGCCTCACGAACACTGCGATGGCCCACCGGTGTGCGACTCCGGTGGGCCTTTGCTGTTCCGGCGAGCTTCAGCTGCGGATGCGGCGAATGAGCCGCCAGATCCTCACGATCACTGCAATGGCGATGAGCACCATGGCCACCCAGAACACGATGTCTGCGGGCCCGGCCCAGAAGACATCGGATCGCCTCACCGGGTCTACGGCGCTCGCACCCGCCTCGTTCCTATCTGCGCCGGCAGCAGTGTCCGACTGACTCGTCAGCCATTTGAGTGCGAACCAGAAGAGCAGCAGAGCCACCCCGCAGGCTGCGAATACCCAGGGCGTGCGATACCAGGGACGTCGAGAGCTCACGCCGACTCGTCGGCTGTCGCCGCATCCACTCCGCCAGCAACCCCAGCAACCTCCGATGCCTCGTCAGACGTGGCCCTGAGCTGGACGAAGTACAGTGCGGTCTCACCGAAGCTCTTCGAGCGAAAGACCTCAAGGGCAGCTGGCATCGTCGGCTCAGGCGCTCGTGATGCTCGCTCGACGACGACGATGGATTCCATGTCGAGGAGCCTGGAGAGCCTGCCCAGGATCTGGGTCACGGCGTCCTCCCCCAGCGGGTAGGGCGGATCCATGAACACCAGGTCGAAGATGCGGCCCTCATCCTCATCGCGAACGGTTCGAGTCTCCAGCACCTGACCGTCCTGAACCTCGTCGAG
Organism: Brevibacterium sp. CBA3109; assembly: GCF_040256645.1. Taxonomy (NCBI): domain Bacteria; kingdom Bacillati; phylum Actinomycetota; class Actinomycetes; order Micrococcales; family Brevibacteriaceae; genus Brevibacterium; species Brevibacterium koreense. Next base: position 2,393,262 of record NZ_CP158281.1, read on the forward strand.
CCCGCCACCGTGGGCCGATCCCCCCATATGGTCTTCGGGTTGCCGCTGCAGCGAAGCATGCTGTCGGGGACCATGCTGAGAGCTGAGGAACGATACGACGTCCGAGGAGTGGATCCGGGTCGAGTGGTCGATTCCGAGCTTCTGGGCATTCGCCTCGACGGCTCGGGCCGAAGCACTGGCCGAATCAACGAAATCGACTTCGGCCGCGCCGCGTGACATGGCCTCGAAGCCGAGTCCGCCGGAGCCGGCGAAGAGATCGAGGACGTTCGCCGCTTTGAGCACCCCATACCCGTCGAGCATGGAGAAGAGGGATTCCTTGACCCTGTCCGAGGTCGGGCGGGTATTCGACCCACCCGGTGCGACGAGTCTGGATCCTTTGAACGCACCAGCGATGATTCTCATTGCTCGTCCTTCCATTCGTAGTGCGGTCTCAAGCCACCGTCACTCATCTCAGCTCGCCTCGATGAAGTGAGCCGATTCGGCAGGCAGGACTCTGTTGATGAAGGTTCGCAGAGCCGGCAGCGAACCCAGCTCGGGGTCGACGGCGATGATCTTCTCTGCGATGGTTCTCGCCTCTTCGACGATCGGGGCATCGCGCAGAATCGACAGGTGCTTCAGCGACGATCCTCCCCACTGTGAGGCGCCGAGCACATCACCCTCTCCCCGAGTGCCGAGATCATACTCGGCCAGAGCAAAGCCGTCGAGAGTACCTGCAACTTCGCTCAGTCGCTCGAAGCTCTCATCGGACTCGGACACCTGGGTGAGCAGGAAGCACAGTGCCGCACTGCCGTCTCGCCCGACGCGTCCGCGCAGCTGGTGGAGCTGAGCGACACCGAAACGCTCCGCCTCGAAGATGACCATCATGGTCGCTCGGGGCACGTCGACTCCCACCTCGACGACTGTCGTGGAGACCAGGATGTCGGTCTCACCGGAGACGAACGCGGCCATCGTCCGGTCCTTCTCCGCCGGCGACATCCGTCCATGGAGCAGCTCGATCGAACGGGATCGGAGCTCGTCGGCGGCCCGGAGCTTGTCCCTCAGGTCCTCAATTCCCTCTCTGCTGCCGATCACCTCGCCCGTTTCGGGATCTTCGATGTCGGAGGGGTCGATGCGTGGGAAGACCACGAAGACGCCTCGATCGTCCTCGGCCGCATTGTCGATGAGCTGGAGGACGCGGCCCAACCACCGAGGGTGGTCCCCCAATGACACCGCGTGGGTGGTGATGTCCTTGGTGCCGGCGGGCATCTCGTCGAGGGTGGAGACGTCGAGATCGGCGAAGACCGTCATCGCCACGGTCCGCGGGATCGGCGTCGCAGACATCACGAGGGTGTGCGGGACCTTGAGTCCGGCTTTCGCCCGCAGTGCCTCACGCTGTTCGACGCCGAAGCGATGCTGCTCGTCGACGACGATGAGGCCCAGTTTGTCGAACATCGTCGTATCCGACATCAGGGCATGCGTGCCGACGACGATGTCGATCTGACCGGTGGCGAGGTCGAGTGCGAGTTGTTTGCGTTCTCGGGCCGGCATCGACCCCGTCATCAGCGCCACCCGCACCTGATCATCACCTGAGAGCAGAGGGCTCAGCGCCATCTGATCGCCGAGGAGGCTCTCGATGGAGCGGAAATGCTGAGTCGCGAGCACCTCTGTGGGAGCGAGCATCGCGGCCTGCGCCTGCGAATCGACGGCAGTGAGCATCGCCCGCAGGGCCACGACGGTCTTGCCGGAGCCGACGTCGCCGTGGAGCAGGCGGTGCATCGCCGAACGCCTGCCCATGTCTGCTTCGATCTCTTCTCCGACCCGCAGCTGAGAGGCGGTGAGGTAGAAGGGCAGACTCTCATCGAACCGTTGGCTTCGGGCTCCGACATTGAGCAGAGGGGTGGCCTCGAGCTGCTCGTAGTCGGCCTTGCGGGAGACGAATTCCGCTTGCAGGGCGAGCGCCTCTTCCCATTTCCAACGCTGTTTGGCCTTCTCCGTCGCCGCTGCTGACCTCGGTCGATGCATATCGTTGAATGCGGTGCGCAGGTCTGGCAGGTCGAGGTTCTCGCGCATAGCGCTCGGCAGCGGGTCGTCGAACTCTGCCGGGTCAGCAACGTCGAGGAGGACCTTGATGGCCTTCCACAGGCGCGTCTGTGCGATGCCTTTGACCCGTGAGTAGACGGGGAACGGGGAGTTGAGGTCCTCCGGGGTCCACTTCTCATCGTGTTCGTCCCGGTTGAGCCAGGTGGGCGAGTTCAAGGTCAGCTGCCCACGGTATTCCTCGACCTTGCCTGCGAAGACGACGGTGAGTCCGGGCACCAGCTGATTGTCCAGCCAGCGCTGATTGAAGAAGGCGATCTTCATCGACTGCTGTCCGTCGTGGACGATCACGTCGGTGATGGTCCCGCGACGCTTCTGCATGCGCCGGGTGTCCACGGAGATGACCTCGGCCTGGAGGATCGCGGTCTCTCCCAAAGGGAGCCCACCCAGGGGCGTCTTCTCCCCCGGGACGAGGAATCTGCGCGGGAAGAAGCGGAAGAGGTCCGCCACCGAGGTGATCCCCCGCTTCTTCAGGGCACCCCGGTCTCGTGCGGTGAAGTAGTCGTCGAGGCGGGCGCTCATTCGACTCCCATGATGAGCAGTGTTGCCCGGTCCCTCGAGTCGATGTCCTGGAATCTCACCTGGGAGTGGGATTTGCGGATCCAGTCCCGCAGGTGCGAGAGGACATCGGGGGCGCAGCCGGGACCATGAACGACGGTCAGAAGCTCTCCTCCGGCGCCCAGCAGCCGGTCGGCGAGCTTCTCGACCAGGGTCGTCAGTTCGGTGCTCTGGGTCTTGACCTTCCCATCGATGAAGACGCGGTAGAACTGTGAAGGGTGGGAGCTTCTCGAATCATCGATGACCGGAAGTGCGCCGGTAGGAGGATTGAGCGCCAACTGCTCGGCCGAGACGATGGTGCCCACGCGGGTTCCGGCCGCGGCTTCGGTCATATCGGCGACGATCTCCCCCGCCGGGGCGAATGGGTCGTAGACAGCGAGTGCCGACAACAAGGTGGCGACATTGCGGGAGCGGAGCACTTGTGCCCCGGTGACCTGCCCCAACGATTTGAGGACGGTGGTGGAGCTGGGGACGACGAGGACTTCGCGTTCCTCTTCGGCGATGATGTCCTTGGTCATTCGCACCGTGTCACCGGCATCCGGTGTCAGTGCCGTCGCCCCATTGAGCGCGCAGTGCATGAGCAGTCCGGTGCCCGAGGCGATGGCCACGAGGTGGGTCTCGCCCTCTTCCTCATGCAGACGCAGGTCTTCCATGTCCAGGCGGGCGATGCCGTAGTCGGCGAGGTGGTCAAGGACGGTCACGGCGGTGGCCTCGTCAGCGACATGGACGTGGACCTTGGTGCCATTGATGACGATCGATGTTCCACCGAGGGCATCGAGCGCCTCGGCGAGGGTCGAAGCCGGGTTCGTGGCCAGTATTGCCACGATCTCGAGCTCATCGGCACTGGCCTGATGGACGATCCGCGGTGACCTGGTGACCTCGACGAGCATCGAATCCTGCGGGGTCCGGCCGGTGACCGTGGCGTAGAGGAGGTCGAAGAGTTCGACGATGCCCGTCGAGCCGGCGTCGACAACCTCGGCTTCGCGGAGCACAGGCAGCTGTCCGGTGGTCTCGCGCAGTGCCGACCGGGAGCGCATGCGCACTGCAGAGATAAGTTCGATGAGGTTCGCCCCGTCGGCGGCCTTCTCCCGCGCCTCGGTGGCCATGGCGTCGAGGACCGTGAGCATGGTGCCGTCGACAGGCCGGGCCACGGACTGCCGGGCCCTTGCGGAGGCGAGTTCGAGGGCTGCGGCCATGGCTTCGGGCGTCGCCACGGTCACGCCGTCCAAGGCATCGGCGACACCTTGGAGCGCGACGGCGAGGATGAGTCCGGAGTTTCCGCGAGCACCACGACCTGCTCCCTCGGCGAGCGCGGCGACGACGTGGGGCAGGGTGACGGGTCCGGTGAGTTCTTCGACGGCCAGGTAGGCGCTGCGCAGCGTGTGGTACATGTTCGTGCCGGTGTCGCCGTCCGGGACTGGGAAGACGTTGAGCTCGTCTATCTCGACGCGTTCCTTGCGCAGGCGATCAACGGCCCGCCGAGCCCACCTGGCGGCCAGACGCCCGTTGAGGCCGATGGCTTGATTGGGTCCGCTCATGTCACTTCCCGAAATGGCCGAAGCCGCTCGTCGGCACCGGTACGCCGTCGAGACTGACCCCGCTGCCGACTCTCATCTCTCCGATTCTCCGCCAGCCTACCGGAGGTGTGTCGAACTGGCCCGACGACGCGACGAAGCCATGGTCCTCTCCCCCATTCAGCACCCAGGACAACGCCAACTCCTCTGCCTCTGACGCAGCCCCGGCGGTCCCTTCGTCCGGTTCGACCCCCTCGATGTTGCCCACCAGGTGCTGTGCTGCAGGCAGCAGCGGATCGATGAGGTCTTGGAGCGAGGCACGGTCGATGCCGGCGTGGACTCCCGAGGCCGCCGCTACCCGTCCCAGATCTGTACTGAGCCCATCGGAGACATCGATCATCGCCGAGGCTTCCCTCATCTGCAGGACAGCCGCATAGTCCGGCTGTGGGGCCAGTTGGGTGGTGATGAGTTCCGTGAGGCTCTCACCGAGTTGAGGATCATTGCGGGCGACTTCAGCGTCGCCGTCGACACCGGCGAAGAGGAGATCCAATCCGGCTGCCGCGCGTCCGATGGTTCCGGCCAGGTAGATCGAGTCTCCCGGCTGCGCCCCCGAGCGGGTGATCGCTGCGTGATCGCCGACGGTGCCCAACGCGGTGATCGCGATGACGATGAGGCCCGAGGACGAGAGGTCTCCGCCGATGACCGGGACTTCGCAGCCCAGTTCCTCGCCGGCACGTGCCGCCTCGGCGACGATGCCTGCGAAGAGAGCTTCGAGATCCTCGATCTTCGTCGAGTCCGGCACCGCCAGTGACACAAGCAGCCCATGCGGCTTGGCGCCCATGACGCACACATCGGAGAGGTTCTGTGCGGCGGCTTTGGTCCCGAGCCGAGACCAGTCGAGCCAGGCGCGGGTGAAGTCCTCGTTCTCCACCAACATGTCGGCCGTGGACACCAGATTGCCGTCCACCGCGGTCACCGCAGCATCATCTCCGGGTCCGATGATCACCTGCGAACCGCTGCGATTGTGAGAGAGGATGCGTTCGAGCACGTGTGATTCGCCAAGTTCGGACAGTCGGGTCATGACTCAAGGTTATCGGGAGATACGGTAGTTGCATGAGATCTCGTCGCCTCCGCCCGTCGCCTCGACCCTCGCCTGACCCCTCGCCTCGGAAGGCGCGCGCCATAGCCCTCGCAGCCGTTGTCACCGTGGCAGCGGGTGTGAGCCTAGCCGGGTGCGAGCGAACTGTCGTCGTCGACCCCGCCCAGGACGCACAGAATCCCAAATGCGCCGACATCATGCTCCGCATGCCCGATGAGATCGCAGGCGAGAAGTCACGCACGACATCCTCCCAAGGCACGAAAGCGTGGGGAGATCCCAACATCGCAGTCGTCCGCTGCGGCGTCACCCCACCCGGACCGACCACCGATCAGTGCGTGAGCGTGAGCAGCGTCGACTGGATCTCGAAGGCCTCCGAGGAGGAAGACACCTGGGTGTTCACCAGCTACGGCCGCACCCCGGCAGTCGAAGTCCTCGTCAACCGCAAAGCCGAATCGGGCAACAATGTGCTCGCAGCGATCTCGCCGGCATTGACCGCGATCAAGCCTGAGGCCAAGTGCGTGGGAGCCGAGGACCTCGACAGCTGAGCAGACCCACTGAGCAAGTCCGCTGGGGCCCGCTGCGCAGGCCCACTGAGCGAGCCCACTGGGGTCCGCTGAGCAAGTCCGCTGCGCAGCGAGCGGCCCACTTAGCATCGACGGGCGACGCTATACAGTGGCCGCTCGATGATAAGCAGTCCCTTCGGCAGAGTCACCTGTGCTTGTGGACTGTGAGTGGCGACCACTGGGTCATGTGACTGCAACCTCCACTTGATGCGTTTTGATAGTGTTCATTGCATTTAGATCATCTTTGGCTTCATAATGAGGCTATGGTCTCTGTCTTCAGATCCAAGGAGCTCCATGACCTCGGGTTCACGGAGATGGGCATTCAGGGTGCACTGAGCTGTTGTCTGCGCCGGATTCGGCGCGGGCACTTCGTTCTGTATTCACCCTGCGCCACGACTGACCATCAACCGCTCCACCTTCTGCACGACGCCACTGCGACGGACTACCCGCGACGGTATGGAGACATTCGAGACAACTCAGAATGGCTCAAAGTGCTGATCCGCTCGTATGCTGACGAACTTCCGTCGGGAGCGGTCTTCTCTCATGTGTCCGCAGCACTGATCCACGGTCTGGACCCTCCGTTTCCGGCAACTGAGTCCGCCGAGGTGGTCCGGCCCGGATTTCACCGCGTGAAGAAGACCCTGCGAACCCGTGACCGTGCACTGAGCTGCGAAGAAATGGCGGCTATCGGCGATCTGCCCGTGACCACCATCGCCAGAACACTCCTCGACCTTGCCAACGACTATCCACTTGAAGTCTCGGTGCCCTTCATCTCTGAGGCGCTGCGTCGAGGACTCACATCTTGCGAGTCACTGCGTGAGAGTATCCGATCGGGCACACGTGGCTGCAGACGAGCGACCCAGGCCATCGACTTGTCCAGCCCGGCTCACGAGTCATCGGGGGAAGCGCTGTGCGCCGTGAAGTTCTTTCGGTTCAACATCACCGGGATGACTCCCCAGATGGATGCCTACGACCGCTTCGGAACGTGGATCGCTCGCAATGACTTCCGACATGACAAGCATCCGCTGATCGTCGAGGTCCACGGCGTGGGAAAGTACTATCTCAATGCCGCGGGGCCAGACCAGGCGAGTTCTGCAAACCATGAACGACATATGAAGCTGCTCAACGCCGGGTACCGAGTCTTCAACCTCGTTTGGGCAGACCTCTTCCGCACGAGTGAGTTCGCGAAGATCAGGGCAGCCCTCGCCGAGTTCGGCTGAGGGCCGACACAACTCAAAGCACTCCGACAAGTGCTTCTGCCAAGGAGCAACACCAGTTCAGGCAGCTCAGGCAGTTCAGGCAGTTCAGGCAGGGACGAGCATATTCAACTGAATTCTTCGCGGCAAGCAAGAACGGCCGCCAGCGCCCAACGAGACCACTCAGACCCCAACGAGACCACTCAGCATTGACCGGACTACTTGGCGTCGAGGGATCAGGCTATAACGTGCCCCCTCGACGCTAAGCAGTCCGCTCGATGAGAAAAGTGCCATATAAGGCCTGCCTACAGAGTTATTCGGCTGAGGCGATCAGACACAAGCATCGTCGGCAGCACCAGCAACCTCCGAGGAAACCTGTCACAGCTGGCCCCTCAGCGGGTCAGCGACTGAGTGGCTCAGCGACTGAGTGGCTCACTGGCTACATGATCAGTGGGTGCGGGCGTGATCGACCAGTGCGATGGTGATGAGCTCTGAGATGAGCGCCGGATACTCGATGCCGGAGTTCGACCACATGAACGGGTACGCCGAGGTGGGGGTGAATCCCGGGAGTGTGTTGATCTCGTTGATGAGGACCTCACCGGAATCCGTGACGAAGGTATCGACACGCGAGAGCCCCGTGCAGTCGAAGAGCCGGAACACCTGGGCCGAGAGCTCCTGGATCCGCGCCGTCGTCTTCTCATCGACGCGGGCCGGGCAGGTCAGCTGCGCATCGGCGAGGTCGAGGTATTTGGCTTCGAAGTCATAGAACGAGTGCTCGCCGGAGACTTCGATCTCTCCGGGGAACGAGACCCGAACCTCACGGTCGTGAACGGAGCCGAGGACCGCGCACTCGATCTCACGACCGACGACCCGTGGTTCGACGATGACCTTGGAATCATGGTCGAAGGCAGAGCGCAGCGCCTGATCCAGCCCTGCGACGGAATCGACGCGGCTGACTCCCATCGACGATCCTGCCCGTGCCGGTTTGACGAACACAGGCAGCCCCAAGCCGGTGATCCGAGCCTCAGCATCGGCCCGGTCGGCCTCCCACATGGTTTCGGTCACGAGCTCCCAGGGGCATGTCGGAATTTGGGCGTGGGCCATGAGGGACTTCGTGTAGTGCTTGTCCATGCTCGCCGCCGAGGCGAAGACCCCGGAGCCGACGAAGGCCGTGTCGCTGAGTTCGAACAGGCCCTGCAGGGTGCCGTCTTCCCCGTACTGGCCGTGCAGGAGAGGAAAGTAGACGTCGACGGATCCGAGTTCGGTGTAGTGGCCCTCGGCGTCCCTGTGCAGCAGGGGCGAGCCCTGAGCTGAGATCGGCGGGATGATCTCGGTTCCGTTGTCAGCGACCTCGGGCATATTCGCCGGGTCGAAGGCCATCGTCGACCAGTCTTCGACGATGCGCCACACACCGGCCTTCGTGATGCCGATGGGCAGAACACGGTAGGCGTCATCGTCGATGGCCCGGATGACCCCGGCAGCAGTGACGCAGCTGACGGCGTGTTCGCTCGATCGTCCGCCGAAGAGGACTGCGACGAGTGGCCGGTGATCAGATTCAGGCATGGAGATCCTTGGTCGTTAGCGCGCGTGACCGATTGTACGGACTGGAAAACTCTAGCTCACTTGAGCTCGAAGGTGCATTCCAGCCATGCGCGGGCGATGCCCTTGAAGAACATGTTGAACCCGGCGAAGGCCGGTGACGCGGATTCGTCGAGGCCCAGCGGCTCCGCCAATGCCGTGACGATGAAGAAGTACCGGTGTGATCCGTGCCCCTGGGGTGGTGCGGCACCGACGAAGCGCGGTTCGCCCGCGTCGTTGCGCAGCGTCACGCTACCGGCGGGCAGCAGGTCCGCCGAGGGGTCACCGGCGTTGGCGGGCAGACTGGTTGTCGACGCGTCGAGGTCGGTGACGACCCAGTGCCAGAAGCCGGAGCCAGTGGGCGCGTCCGGGTCATAACAGGTCACGGCGAAGGCCTTGGTCTCCTCGGGGAATCCCGACCATGACAGCTGCGGTGAGGTGTCCTGGCCACCTTCGACGCCCATCGCGCCCGAGAGCTGAGGCCCGCTCAGTTCGGCTCCGTTCTCGATATCCGTGCTGGTGAGAGTGAATGTTGGGACGTCGGAAAGGTTGTAGAACGGCGAGTTGATGCTCATGTCTGCTCCTTGTCGTACGAAATGATGCAGTGGACGTTGCTGAGGATTCCTCGGATCTTCAAAGGCCCCGGGCCGCCGAGGCGGTCAGGCCGATGGTCCCTCGTGCTTACGCTTCCGAGACAACAGCAAACCGGCGAGTTCGTCAACCCGCAGCCGTCCGCCGAGGACCGCGCATACCGCTTCCGTGATCGGCAGGTCGACCTCGTACTTGCGCCCCAGGGCGAGGATGGCAGGAGCCGACTTCACTCCCTCAGCGGTCTGCGAGGTGTGGGCGATGACGTCGGCGAGGCTCATACCCTCGCCTAGGTGACGCCCGAATGTCCTGTTCCGCGACAGTGGTGAGGCACAGGTGGCGACGAGGTCGCCGAGTCCGGCCAGGCCCGAGAGGGTGTGCGGCGCGGCGCCCATGGCAGCAGCCAGACGGGAGGTCTCGGCCAGGCCGCGGGTGATGATCGAGGCCTTCGAGTTGTCGCCGAGCTTCTGCCCGTCGGCGATGCCGACCGCCAGTGCGATGACGTTCTTGACGGCACCACCCATCTCGACGCCGACGACATCGGTGTTCGTATAGGGCCGGAAGTATCCGTTCGCGCTGATCTGGGCGACCACTTCGGCCGTCTCGATGCTCTCTGAAGCCACGACGGTGGCGGTGGGCTGACGATCGGCGATCTCACGGGCCAGGTTCGGGCCGGAGACGACCGCGATCTGGGTGGAATCCACCTCGGCGACCTCGGCGATGACCTCGGACATGCGCTTGCCCGTGTCGACCTCGATGCCCTTCATCAGGCTCACGAGCTTCACCCCTGGACGCAGATGCGGCTTCCATCGGCTCAGGTTCTCCCGCAGGGTCTGTGCGGGAACGGCGAGGATGATCACCTCGGCGTCGGTGACGGCGGCGATGTCGTCAGCGGTGGCACTCAGCAGCTCGGGCAGGGCACGGTCACCCAGGTACCGTTCATTCGTGTGTGAGGTGGTGATCTCCTCGGCGACCTCGGACCGGCGAGCCCAGAGGGTGACGGGGAATCCGGCATCGGCGACGACGGCGGCATAGGTCGTCCCCCATGATCCGGCTCCCAGCACTGCGGTCTTCTTGACGCTCATTCGCCGACCTCCTCGTTGTGGAATCTCTCGGGCAGCTCACGGTTCGAGAGCTCGCCGACCATCGCTGCAATGGTGTTCGTCAGGCGGTGGGTGAGCACCGTCTTGGACTTCTTCTCCTCGCGGTGGGCCCACAGGTCCTCGTAGTCGATTGGGTCACCGAATCGGACCACCGAGGTGTGTCGCAGAGGTCGGAACTTGGGCACCTTCGCCCCTTGCGGGAAGATCTCCTGAAGTCCCCAGTGCGCGGCGGGGATGATCGGGGCACCGGTTTCGAGTGCGAGCCTGGCGGTGCCGGTCTTGAAGTGCTGTGGCCACAGTTCCGTGTCCTTCGTCAGCGTTCCCTCCGGATAGATGACGACGCATTCGCCCTTGGCCAGAGCCTCCTTCGCGTATTCGAGGGAGTCACCGGCCTGTGTGGAGGAGCGCAGAACCGGGATCTGGCCCAGTCCACGGAGGACGGCGCCGAGGGCACCTGAGAACAGACCTGATTTGGCGAGGAAGTGCGGCAGGTGCCCGTTGCGCCACAGGGCGAGCCCGACGAGGATCGGGTCGAGGTGGCTGGCATGGTAAGCGGCGATGATGGCACCGGTGCCCCGCGTCTCCGGCATCCCTCGCATGCGCCGCATTCGCGGCGTCCGAGGCGGCAGGATCTCGGCATTGTCGACCTTGATCTTCGAGGTCAGCCGGTAGAGCCCATAGGCGGTCGAGGCCACGACGAAGGCGACTCGGCGCTGGGACCGGACCGCGGAGGGTTCGAAGGAGACCAGCACGTCCTCGTCACTCATGCGGCCACCTCGGCGCCGAGACCGATGAGCTTGTCGAGGAAGTTCTCGTATCCGCGGTTGATGAGTTCGATGCCGTGGACCTGGCTGGTTCCGCGTGCGGCCAGGGCTGCGATGAGGTGGCTGAACCCACCGCGCAGGTCGGGCACGTCGATACGTGTTCCCGTGAGTTCGGTGGGCCCGGAGACCACGGCCGAGTGCTGGTAGTTGCGGCGTCCGAAGCGGCAGGGTGTACCGCCGAGGCATTCGCGGTAGAGCTGGATCTGGGCACCCATCTCCCCGAGCGCGTGGGTGAAGCCGAAGCGGTTCTCGTACACGGTTTCGTGGATGATCGACAGGCCCTCGGCCTGGGTCATGGCGACGACGAGCGGTTGCTGCCAGTCGGTCATGAAGCCCGGGTGAACATCGGTCTCCAGGGCGAAGGACGTGAGCTTGCCGCCGGGGTGGCGGAAGCGGATCCCAGTCTCCTCGACCTCGAATTCACCGCCGATGCGGCGGAAGACGTTGAGGAAGGTGATGAGCTCGGGCTGGGAGGCGCCTTCGACGAAGATGTCTCCCCCGGTGGCCAGCGCGGCCGAGGCCCAGGAGGCGGTCTCATTGCGGTCGGGCAGCGCCCGGTGGATGAAGCCGCGCAGAGTCTCCACACCTTCGATGCGCACCACGCGGTCGGTGTCGACGGTGATGATGGCGCCCATCTTCTGCAGCAGGGCGATGAGATCCATGATCTCGGGTTCGATGGCCGCATTGCGCAATTCGGTCACGCCCTCGGCCCTCACCGCGGTCAGCAGCACCTGTTCGGTGGCGCCGACGGAGGGAAAGGGAAGTTCGACCTTGGTGCCCTGCAGGCGCCCACGGGTAGTGAGCATGATGCCGCCGGAGGTCTTGTCGACCTCGGCGCCGAACTGTCGCAGGACGTCGAGGTGGAAGTTGATGGGGCGGTCACCGATGTGGCATCCGCCCAGATCCGGAATGAACGCCTGACCCAGGCTGTGCAGGAGAGGTCCGCAGAAGAGGATCGGGATCCGCGAGGATCCAGCATGCGCGTCGATGTCGACGATCGACCCCTGTGCCATATCGGAAGGGTCCAGATGCAGTTCACCGTCGGAGCGCTGCCCATCGGTGCCAGGTGTGACACGGACACCATGGAGCTCGAGGAGACCGGTGACGATCTCAACGTCCCTGATCTGCGGCACGCCGCGCAGCACGGAGGGCGTCTCTGCCAGCAATGAGGCGACCATAGCCTTGGGAACCAGGTTCTTGGCGCCTCTGACCTGGACGGTTCCACCTAACGGATTACCGCCGCGAACTTCGAGCATGTTCCTCCCTGCGTCACACTTGCACCCGGTGGGATCCGGGCGTGGCCCAGACTAGTCCGGACTCGTCCAAGACTAGCGCAGACGTCCCTCCAACTCAGAGACGGCGCGAGCTCCGACCTCAGAGTCAGCACGGACTCCCGCGAGAGCCGCGGATCGGCTCGCTCAGACCTTCGCGGGCAGGGTCGTCGGTTTGAATGCCGCGCGCCGGGACTCGAACTCAGAGATCTCGGATTCCTTGGCCAGGGTCAGGCTGATGTCGTCATGGCCTTCGAGCAGGCGCCAGCGCGTGTAGTCATCGATCTGGAACGTCACGGTCACCGAATCGCAGGTCACGGTCTTCTCGTTCAGGTCGACGGTGATCGGGGTGCCCGGGTGGTTCTCCAGGATCTTCCAGATCAGTTCGATGTCGTCCTGTTCCAGCTGAGCCGCCAACAGGCCCTCTTTGCCGGAGTTGCCGCGGAAGATGTCGCCGAAGCGGGAGGAGAGGATGACACGGAAACCGTAGTCCTTCAATGCCCACACCGCGTGTTCACGCGAGGAGCCGGTGCCGAAGTCAGGTCCGGCTACGAGGACGGAGCCGGCCGAGAAGTCGGGGTCGTTGAGGACGAAGTCCTCCGCGGTCCGCCACCGGTAGAACAGGGCGTCTTCGAACCCGGTGCGGGTGACACGCTTGAGGAATTTCGCCGGGATGATCTGGTCGGTGTCGATGTTGGCTCGGCGCAGCGGGACGCCGATGCCGGTGTGGGTGCTGAATGCTTCCATCGGTTGTCAGTCCTTACGCGTTCGCCGAGGTGGGGGTGGGTGTCAGTGTCAAGGTGGGCTTATCTTCAGTCCACGCCACCGGTTCGGCGTCGCGGGGCAGATCCTTGACGTCACCGGGCGAGGACAACGTTCCGCGCACGGCTGTGGCCGCGGCCACGAGTGGAGACACGAGGTGGGTGCGTCCGCCCTTGCCCTGTCGGCCCTCGAAGTTGCGGTTCGAGGTCGAGGCACAGCGTTCGCCGTCGGCCAGCTGGTCCGGGTTCATGCCCAAGCACATCGAGCAGCCGGCGAAGCGCCACTCTCCCCCGAAGTCCTTGAAGACCCGGTCGAGGCCTTCCTCCTCGGCCTGCAGGCGGACCTTCGCCGAGCCGGGGACGACCATGAAGCGGACGTTCTCGGCCTTCTTCCGACCCTGGACCACCTCGGCGGCGGCACGCAGGTCCTCGATGCGCGAATTTGTGCAGGATCCCAGGAACACGGTGTCGACTTCGATCTCACGCAGCGGTGTGCCCGGTGTCAGTCCCATGTAGGCCAGCGCGTTGGCAGCAGATGCCTTGTCGTTCTCATCGGCGAAGTCATCGGGTGAGGGCACGGCCGCTGACAGCGGCAGCCCCTGACCCGGGTTGGTTCCCCAGGTCACGAACGGTTCGATGTCCTTGGCTTCGAGGACGACCTCATGGTCGAAGGTCGCATCCGCGTCGGTGTACAGGGTCTTCCAGTATTCGAGGGCGCCGTCCCAGTCGTCACCCTCGGGTGCGTGCGGACGACCCTTGACGTACTCGAAGGTGGTTTCGTCCGGGGCGACCATGCCGGCGCGGGCTCCCGCCTCGATCGACATATTGCAGATGGTCATCCGCGCTTCCATCGACAGCGCCCGGATCGCCGAGCCGCGGTACTCGAGCACGTAGCCCTGACCGCCGCCGGTGCCGATCTTCGCGATGATGGCGAGAATGATGTCCTTGGCGCTCGAGCCTTCGGGCAGGTCGCCGTCGACGGTGATCGACATCGTCTTGAATGCCTTGAGGCTCAGGGTCTGGGTGGCGAGCACGTGCTCGACCTCGGAAGTGCCGATGCCCAGCGCCAACGCACCGAAGGCCCCGTGGGTGGAGGTGTGCGAGTCGCCGCAGACGACGGTGGTGCCCGGCTGGGTCAGGCCCAGCTGTGGGCCCACGACGTGGACGATTCCTTGATCGGCATCGCCGAGGCTGTGCAGACGGATCCCGAATTCCCGCGTATTCTGCCGCAGCGTTTCGATCTGCGTGGCAGAGGTGGGCTCCGCGATGGGCTTGTCGATGTCCCAGGTCGGAGTGTTGTGATCCTCCGTGGCGATCGTCAGATCGGGGCGGCGCACCGGGCGCCCGGCGAGTCGGAGACCGTCGAATGCCTGCGGGCTGGTGACCTCGTGGACGAGGTGGAGGTCGATGTAGATGAGGTCGGGCGCACCGTCTTCGCCCAGGGATACGACGTGATCGGCCCAGACCTTCTCGGCCAAAGTGCGTGGCATGGTTCCTCCCGCTGGTACAGAGACTGCCTGTACATGCTTACTGCTGTGACGGCCCGTGTTCGGGCGTGGGTGACATTCGATATGACCGCTCGACGAGCGCGCAATATGCGCTCAACGAGTGCGTACAGGAAACCTACTCGCCCGTATCGTATTTCGAACTTGCATCTCGCCCACTGAGACGGGCACAATGGTGCCTATGACAAGCAATGGTAGCGGCGTCGGAGTCATCGACAAGGCCGCAATGGTTCTCTCCGCCCTCGAGGCCGGACCCGCATCACTGGCCGAACTGGTCTCACTGACCGGACTCGCCCGGCCCACTGCCCACCGCCTGGCCGTTGCGCTCGAATTCCATCGCATCGTCGGTCGTGACCTGCAGGGTCGCTTCGTCCTCGGCCCACGCCTGGCCGAACTCTCTTCGGCCGCCGGTGAGGACCGTCTGCTCGCCGCGGCCGGACCGGTCCTCGGTCAGCTGCGCGACCAGACCGGTGAGTCCGCTCAGCTGTTCCGCCGCCAGGGTGACCTGCGCCTGTGCGTGGCCGCCGCCGAACGCCCTGTGGGCCTGCGTGACTCGGTGCCGATCGGCGCCACCCTGAGCATGCGCGCGGGTTCCGCCGCCCAGGTCCTCCTGGCCTGGGAGGAGCCCGACCGTCTGCACACGGGCCTGCGCGGTGCCCGCTTCTCCGCAACCATGCTCTCCGGTGTCCGCCGCCGAGGCTGGGCCCAGTCCATCGCCGAACGTGAACGAGGCGTCGCCTCCGTCTCAGCGCCAGTGCGCGGGCCCAGCAATCGCGTCGTGGCCGCCGTATCGATCTCCGGCCCCGTGGACCGCCTGACGCGTCAGCCCGGCCGCCTGCACGCGAAGTCCATCATCGACGCAGCGCGCACGCTGTCCGAAGCCCTCAACAGGGGCTGATTTCAGCGCAGCGCCGGCAACCGAACACTGGCGGCTGCGGGCACCCTCGCTCCCCTTTCACCTGCTGATCACGCGTAGAATTCTGGGACACAGAGAATATCTGCCCACCAATTGCGCAGGAGCCGCATGACCGATCTCATTGAGCTCGCCCTGGGCGATGACAGCGCGGTCGTCTCCACAACTGGAGCGGCACTGCTCAACTACACCGTCGGTGATCGTCCAGTCGTCATCCAGATGTCCGCCTTCGACGGTGCTGTGCTGGCACCCTGGCCGAATCGGGTCGCCGATGGACGCTATGACTGCAACGGCCGTTCCCATCAGCTGCCGATCACCGAAGCCTCTCGCGGCACCGCTCTGCATGGGCTCATGGAAGAGACCCGCTGGGCGGTGACCGAACGCGATGATGCCTCGGTGAGACTGAGGACAGAGCTCACCGACTCACCGGGATACCCCTTCACGCTGTCCATCGAGGTGACATATTCACTCATCGACCATGACAACGAGGAAGAAAGCGCCAGCAGTGGTGAGCTGCTGGTTCAGGCTTCGGCACGAAACAACGGGCAGGAGCCTGCTCCCTTCGGGTTCGGCTTTCGTCCCTGGATCTATCCAGGCGCCGAACGCGTCGATCAGGCACAACTCCTCGTTCCGGCAGAAACCTGGTTCGAGACCGATGCCAGGCTCATCCCCCAGGCGATCAGACATTTCGACACAGGATCGTTCGTCCCCGCCGATCACGGATCCGACGAAGCGTCCTGTCTCCTCTGCAAAGACTTCCGCGCGCTGCGCAGTCTTGGCCCCACAGTCCTCGATGATGCCTTCGGGACCCCGCAGCGCGGTGGCGATGGGTGGTCGCGGGTGCGGTTGAGAGGTGCCGACGACAGGACGGTCATCATCGGAATGGATGAGAACTGCCGGGCCTGGCGGATCTGCACCGGCGACGAACTCGACCAGGGCCACCGACGTCGAGCCATCGCCATCGAACCGATGACGTGTCCACCCACGGCCTTTGCCACTGGCTCTGGCTCTGGCTCTGGCTCTGGCTCTGGCCACAATGCCATCGGCCCCCGCGGTGAACTCAGCGCGGAATGGGCCATCGCCCTGCGTTGAGAGCTCTGGAGCAAAAACATCGTGCCCTGATAGGTTGCGACTATCGGATTCAACTCGTGCGAAGGAAGATTATGTCGACACCACAGAACCCGCACTCCGGTGCGGATGCAGAGAACCATCAGAATATCCCGGCCGATCAGGCTAATCCTGACTCTCACCAAGCCAGCCCGGAATTCAGCCAGCAGCAGGACCCATCTGTCGGCGAACAGGTCGATGGCACATCGTCACCTGCCGGATCTGGACCTGCCGGATCTGGACAGTACGGCCAGGGCTCACAGTTCAGCCAGGCCGAGCAGTACAACGAACAGCAGAATCAGTTCGGGCAGCCCGAACTGTACAACCAGCAGAACCAGTTCGATCAAGGCGGACAGTACAACCATGGTGGTCAGTACAATCCTCAGGATCAGTACAATCCTCAAGATCAGTACGGACAGTTCGGGCAGCCAGCCCAGCAGGGTCAGCACTATCAGGGCGCTGACTACGCTGCGTACAATCAGGGCAACTACGCCGGCTCCCAGCACGCCCCGGTAGGCAATTTCCAGCAACCTGCATCGCAGCAGAACCCCCACGGCGGCAGCGGCTTCTTCAAGTCGCTCTTCGACTTCCGCTTCGACAACTTCATTGCGGTCAAGTGGGCTGGCTTCATCTACATCATCGCCATCGTCGTGGCTGCACTGTCCTGGCTGGGATCGATCGTCGGCGGAATCATCACGGGCGCCGCAGCCGGGGCCGCTACCAGCTATCTGAGCAATGGCCCGAGCTTCAGCCCGTGGCCGCTGCTGCTGGCGATCATCTTCGGCTGGATCCTCCCTGCCCTGTGGGTGCTCTTCGTCCGGCTGGCCCTCGAACTCATCGTGGCCAACGTCAAGACTGCGGAGAACACGAGGCAGATCGCGAACTCCCTGGGACGCTGACCGCGGTCAGCCACACGCTCGGTGTAGAGCACGGCCGGTGTGAAGCACGCTCGGTGTAGAGCACGGCCGGCACGGCGTCAGTATTCGCTCTGAGTTTCAGGGATCGGCTTTGAAGTCGAGCTCTGAGACTCAGAGCGAGCTGTTTCTGAAACACCTCGGAACAGACCAAGTGCCTCGGGACCGAAGAACCATCTCGGGGTCAGCGTGACTCGGAGCGGCCAACGCGTCCGGGGAGAACACCCGTGAATTAGAGCGAGCCCCACACCGATTCCTCGATGCGGGACTCAACCGTACCCCCGAGCAGGTTCGAACTGCCGTTTCCGCCTTGAGAGGGCAGCGTCCTAGGCCACTAGACGACGGGGGCCAATAAACAGCTCGGAGTCATACTCCCGATGCTGTTCGCTGGGGTACCAGGACTTGAACCTAGACTAAATGTACCAGAAACACTCGTGCTGCCAATTACACCATACCCCAATGTTATTCAGGCACATCCCCGAAGGAATTTCCCTGAGCAACGAGATATAACTCTACACAAATCCCCCGCCCAGCTCCAAATCCATGAAGGCTATTTGCGGTGTGACCTTCTTAACATTGTCTCCCGCGCCGCCGATTTGCTTCCCGCGCCACCGATTTGCTTCCCGCGCCACCGAGTTCACTCCCGTGCCAGGCAGATGAGGTGATCGTTCACTCCCGTGCCAGGCAGATGAGGTGATCGAGGACCCGGTAGCCGTCAGCGCGCAGACCGTTGTGCTCGTACTCGTTCGTCACCCACGGCTTCACACCGTCGAGGAGGTCCGCTGTGGCCAACGAGTATTCCGGAGGGACATAGGCGTCCTCGAAGTACACCGCTGCGCCGCCGCGCACGGTTGAGGCCCGCAGCGCATCAGCATCGTAGAGTCGAGGCCATTCGTGTGCTGCCACAAGCTGCGCCACCTCGGCGAAGGGGGCAAGCTCCGGGTCTTCGGCCAGTGACTCGGGTCCGGCATGTTCACCGGCCAACAGGGTCGGATCGGCTTCGACGTCCGCGGGCATTGCCCGACGAGCGGCCCAGTTGGTGATGCCGCCGTCGGCCCAGCAGGACTCGTGGACCACTGCGTAGAGCGGATTTCGTCCCGAAAACGGCAGTGCGGCAGACAGGTCGTGACGGAAGGCCGCCGAGGCGGGGTCCATGTCCAGCAGATAGTGCAGTTCCTCGGGGCCGTCGGAGGCTCCGAGGAAGTGCCCGAGGAGACGGATGCGTTCCGTTGTGGCCCGTGCCCCGCCGGGAAGCGCGATGCCGCCATCGGCTTCGGCGAGGTCGACGAGGCGGGCGAGCTTGTCTCGGTCGCCGGGAAACGCTCGGTAGAACTGCTCCGACTTCCGCTTCATGCCCTCCCACGTCGTGGCGTACACGGTGGCAGGATCGGTGCCGATCGCGGGCAGACCGCCGGTGAAGTAGACCTCGCTCAGCGATTCCGAATGCGCCGACACATACCGCAGGGCGGTGAATCCTCCGAACGACTGACCGAGCAGCGACCAGGTGTCAACACCCAACCCTCGGCGCAGAACCTCAGCGTCCTCGACGATCGAATCGGCACGGTAGTGGCTCAATGCCGCAGCAATCTCTGCGGGGGCCTCACCGACTCCGTCGAGGCCTGTGATGCGTCCGTTCACTGAGCCGATGGGGCTCGATTTCCCGGTTCCTCGCTGGTCGAGCATGACGACCTGGAAGTCCTCGAGTGCTCGCGCCAACCAGGTGGACTGGCCAACAGGGGTGGTGGGTCTGGGCGCTTCGACACCCGGCCCGCCCTGCAGGAACACGAGAAACGGTTTAGTGCTGTCCGCTTCGGTCGCGGTGATTCGGGCGAAGACCTCGATGGTTCCCGCTCCCCCACCGAAGTGGTCGAACGGGGCCTCGAAGGTCACGTCCCTCAGATGAAGTCCTCCACGTGTCCAGCTCGCCTGGTTGAGCACCATCACAGCTGGGCCGCCAGCGCCCGCAGGCGAGTCAGTGACGAGTCCTTGCCGAGGATCTCCAGGGACTCGAACAGAGGCGGTGACACCTTGCGTCCGGACACGGCCACTCGCAGCGGGCCGAAGGCCAATCGAGGCTTGATCTCCATCTCGGTGACCAGTTTGGCCTGCAGCGCTTCGTGCAGAGTGTCCGTCGTCCAGTCCTCGACACCTTCGAGAACCTCGATCGAGGCCGCGAGCACCTCGGGAGCCGAATCCTTCAGGGTCTTCAAACCGTCCTCTGCCATGGTCAGCTCGGCATCGGGGGTGAACAGGAACGCGAGCAGGTCAGGCGCTTCGCCGAGGAGGTTCATCCTCGTCTGCACGAGCGGAGCCGCCTGGTTGAGGATCGCCAGCTGAGCCTCCGATGGCTTCTCCGGGAGCACCTCGGCGGCCTGGAGATAGGGCACCAGGCGGTCACGGAAGTCGGTGACGTCGAGGAGTCGGATGTGGTCGGCGTTGATCGACGTCGCCTTCTTCACATCGAAGCGGGCGGGGTTGGGCAGAACATCGTGGATGTCGAAGGCCTCGACGAACTCCTTGACGCTGAACACATCTCGGTCCGGTCCGATGGACCAGCCGAGCAGGGCCAGGTAGTTGATGATGCCTTCGGGGATGAAGCCGTTCTCGCGGTGGACGAACAGGTTGGATGCCGGGTCGCGCTTGGACAGTTTCTTGTTGCCATCGCCCATCACGTACGGCAGGTGACCGAATTCGGGGGTCGCGGCCGCAACACCGATGTCCTTGAGTGCTTCGTAGAGCACGACCTGACGCGGGGTCGAGGACAGCAGGTCCTCACCGCGCAGCACGTGGGTGATGCCCATGAGGGCGTCGTCGACGGGATTGACCAGGGTGTACAGCGGCTGACCGTTCGCGCGGACGACGACGTAATCCGGGATGGTTCCGGCGCGGAAGGTGATCTCTCCGCGGACCAGGTCGGTGAAGGTGACGTCTTCGGAGGGCATGCGCACACGCCAGACAGGTTCGCGTCCTTCGGCCCTGAATCCGGCGATCTGCTCGGGGGTGAGGTCACGGTCGTACCCGTCGTAGCCGAGCTTGGGGTCGCGGCCTGCGGCCTTGTGCCGGGCCTCGACCTCTTCGTTGGTCGAGTAGGACTCGTAGATGTGTCCGGCGGCCTTGAGCTTCTCGATCACGCCCGCGTAGATGTCGCCGCGCTGGGACTGGCGGTAGGGTCCGTCAGGTCCGCCCACGTCGATGCCCTCGTCCCAGTCCAGACCGAGCCACTTCATGGCCTCCAGCACCTGGCCGAAGCTCTCCTCGGTGTCACGGGCGGCGTCGGTGTCCTCGATGCGGAAAACGAATTTTCCGCCGGTGTGCTTCGCATACGCCCAGTTGAACAGGGCGGTGCGGACCATACCGACGTGCGGGGTGCCGGTGGGTGATGGGCAGAAACGAACTTTGACGCTCACTGTGATCCTTCGGTCTTTGGTGCTGCGAGTCTTGGGTGCTGCAAGTCTTGAATGCTGGGAGTTGTGTGACGGGGTGGGATGCTGCGTGGTGCCGGTCTCAGGCGTCCATGACCATGTTGCTGAGGACTCCGAGCCCGTCGATCGCGATGTCGACACGGTTGCCGGACACGATCTGCCCCACACCGGCGGGAGTGCCGGTGAGGATGACGTCACCGGGCAGCAAGGTGATGGTCTCGCTCAGGTGTTCGATGAGGGTCGGGATATCGAAGATGAAATCGGCGGTGTTGCCGTCCTGCTTCAGATCCCCGTCGACCCAGGAGCGGATGCCGAGGTTGTCGACATCGAGTTCCGTTTCGATCCAGGGTCCCAGTGGGCAGGAGGTATCGAAGCCCTTCGCCCGTGACCACTGCTTGTCCGACTTCTGGATGTCACGCATGGTCACATCGTTGCCGCCGGTGTAGCCGAGGACGTGGTCATAGGCGTTCTCTGCCTTCACACCCTTGGCGACGCGGCCGATGATCACGGCCAGCTCAGCCTCGTAGGACACGTATTCGCTGATGGCGGGCAATCGGATCGGATCTCCGGGACCGATCACCGAGGTGTTGGGTTTGAAGAATGTCAGTGGGCTGACGGGCACCTCATTGCCGAGTTCGGCGGCATGATCGGCGAAGTTGCGTCCGACGCCGATGACCTTCGACCGCGGCAGGATCGGGCTGACAAGACGAACATCGTCGAATTTCAGCCTTTCGCCCGTCGACTGGGCTGGAGCGAAGAACGGGTCCTGGTCAAGAACGGCGAGGCTGAGACCGGACGTGTCCCACGTGCCGTCCTCAATCTGCGGCACGTCGCCTTCGACGACTCCGTATTTGGGTTCATCCTGGTGCACAAATCTGGCAATACGCATGTGCCCCAGTCTAGTCAGTATGGGCGGGTGATCACACAGGAGCCTGCGTGGCCGGGCGGCAGGCACATTCGCTCATCTTCTGAATCGTCGATCGGAGATCGCCATCGGGTGGGCACGAAGGGCTCGCTGAAGCGGCTCGACACGGATTGCACCCTCGGGTGTCGCAGGAGGTCTGCAGCTCCGAAGCCCCTGTGTGATGTCAGCGATTCTCCGGCCATCCGAGCAGTCGAATCGCCCTCAGCGCCATAGTCAATACGGTGAGATCGACGGGATCCGCTGTCAATCGAGCGGTCAGGGTCTCAAGCCTGCGCAGACGATAGTTGACCGTGTTGCGATGGCAGTGGAGCAGCTCACCGGCTGTCGAGAGCGAACCGCCGCACTCAATCCATGTCTCAAAGGTCTCAAGCAGCAAGTCACGACTGTCAGAGCTGAGAGCCCCCACCTCGGCGAAGGTCCGCCTCACCAGAACTTCGGCTTCTGCGGGCTGTGACGCGATGAGCATATCGGTCAGAGACTGCCCGTAGTGGCCGATTCCTTCGGTTGCAGAACCCATGCAGCGCAGGGCTATACGCGCCTGGCGTTCCGCTTCGACTGCGTGCCCCAATGACCGGAATTCCTCGCTCACACCTATCCGAGCACCGTTGGAGGGCACAACGAAGTCATCGCCCTCCCGCTGCACCAACAGGCACACTCGCCCACCGTTGAACTCGGCCCAGTGCGCACGAGCACCGAGAATCTCAAGAGCGGGACTGTGCTCGTCCATCACGAGGACGAAGAAGCGCATGCCATCATCGACCTGAAGCAGACGGGCAGCAGCTTCGCGGCGTTCGGAAGCCACCATCGGGGAGAGCAGGTCGACGACGGCGGCGAACCGTGACTGCTGTGCCCAGCGCTCACGGGCCACGGTCACCTCACGATGTGCCTCCGCGGCGACTGTGGAGAGCTCGTCAAGGGCCGACCACAGCTCGGAGCCCAACGTAAACAGAGTGTTCTTGCCCGAATCGTCGGAACCAGAGGATTCCTCTATCGCCCGCCACAATCGAAGTCCCGCCAATCGGTAGGCATGGAGGACACCGGAGAGTTCGACCCCGTATTCGGCTTTGATCCGACCGGCACGCCGGGCCGGGGCCAGGTCCAGGTCTCCGATGCTGAGCGCGGTCAGAAGAGATCGCAGATTATCGGCGACGATGTCGACGAGACCCTGCCGCGGAATGCTCCTCTCGATATAGGCATGGTCCCCCGAGAGGATGTCATCGGCGATCGCGTGCGAAAGACGGTCGACGTCGAGCGTCGAGGCCAGCGCCGTGTCACGAGTGTCAACATTGATGCTCACATCATGAGAATACTCATCGATTGTGCTCACGCACAATGTTTTCGTCTAGGTTTAGGGTCGGCGCCCATATGGACCGTCACGCGGTCACCGATACGATGACTTCACCGACGTAGGCGAGACGGGCGCATTGAGATGAGTCCTTCCGATGACCAAGCTCAACGAGGAGCAGGCACCATGACCGTTGACACTTCACCATCCCCAACCGAACCCACGCAGCCACCCGCGTACCCACTCGACAGTGACCGGCTGGACACCGCGATCGCGTCACTGGACTCGGGAATCCAGCAATGGGCGAACCTTTCTCTATCGCAACGGGCCCAGCTGCTGGAGCGCACGCACGAATCGATAGCTCGCAACGTCGCTCGCTGGACTCGGACCGCCACGAATATCAAGGGTCTCCACCCCGATTCGCAGTTGACCGGCGAAGAGTGGATCTCGGGCCCCTATGCCGCACTGGCGGGATTCTCCACCGTTGCTGCGTCTGTCCGTGCGCTGGCCCGGGGTCGCTCTCCTGTTGATGGAATCGGCACCCGCGAGATCGCTGGCGGGAGGTTGGGCTGGAAGGTCCTGCCCACTCATCTGCGGGAGGCCATCTTGTTCCATGGTTTCTCTGCAGAAGTGTGGACCCTGCCGGGAGTCACCGCCGAGACTGTGAGGTCCGAGGCCGGGCTGGGGGCAAAGCGACTCGGAACGGCAGGCGGGGTCAGCCTCGTGCTGGGAGCGGGTAACATCACGTCGATCGGGCCCCTGGATGTGCTCACCGAACTTGTCGCGCACAACCGGGCGAGCATCCTCAAGATCAATCCTACGTTGGCACCGCTGCTGTCGGTTTATCGGGAGGCCCTCGGCCCACTCATCGAGGCGAACCTGCTCCGCGTTGTCCAAGGCGGTGCCGCAGTTGGTGAATACCTCTGCGAACATCCCGATATCGCTCATATCCACATCACCGGCAGCGCCATCACCCATGACCGGATCGTGTGGGGGTCCGAGGGCGCCCACACAGCCCAGGACTCGGGTCCGAAACTGACCAAACCCATCACCAGCGAACTCGGCGGAGTCTCTCCAGTCATCGTGGTGCCCGGCCGCTGGACCCAGGCGGATATGACCTATCAAGCCGAGCACATCGCCACTATGCGTCTGCACAATGCAGGTCACAACTGCATTGCGGCCCAAATTGTCGTCGTTGATGCCGATTGGCCACAGCGCGAGGAATTTCTGCACACACTCGCGAACGTCTTGGACCGAATCGAGAACCGCGCCCCCTGGTACCCTGGCGGCCAGAGTCGGCTGCGGCAGGCCATGTCCGACCACGACCAGGTCGACTCGTTCTCGAACGGCCAGCGCCTACTCGTGACCATCAGCGACGATGCCGAGGTCGAGACCACCGAGTACTTCGCCAATGTACTCGGCATCAAACCCATCCACGCCGGCTCTGCGGCTCCTGATACAGGGGCGCACACGGCGGAATTCCTGCGCAAAGCCGTTGACTATGCCAATGACAGACTGGCAGGCACCTTGGGCGCCAATATCATCATCGCACCCAGCGAAAGGCAACTGCTGGGTTCGAACCTCGACACCGAGATCGAGCGACTGCGCTATGGGTCGATCGGAATCAACGCATGGACAGGTCTGGCCTTCCTCACGTCGACCGCCACCTGGGGCGCCTTCCCCGGACACACACTCGACGATGTGCAGAGCGGAATCGGTGTCGTGCACAACGGTCTGCTCATTCCCCATACAGAACGCACTGTGGTCTCGGGGCCGTTCCGACCGTTCCCGCGATCGGTCATCGGTGGCGAGTTCTCACTGTTTCCCAAACCACCGTGGTTCGTCACCTCACGCAGTGCCGCACGCACTGGGCGTGCCCTGACCGAATTCGCTGCAGCACCCAGTTGGGCGAAACTGCCGGGGATCTTCCTGGCCGCGTTCCAAGCCTGATCACCGTACCCATCAGACACCACGCACTGCGTGGACGAAGGAGGATCACTCATGAGTGATCAGTTCGACTACATCATCGTCGGTGCAGGATCGGCGGGAGCCGTCGTCGCATCGCGCCTGTCCGAAGACCCCAACACCTCTGTCCTGCTGCTCGAAGCCGGAGGTGCAGACAACGACTCAAAGATCTCGATCCCGGCAGCGTTCTCCCAGTTGTTCAAGTCGCCCATCGACTGGAACTACGAGACGATCCCGCAGCCGGGTTTGGACGGTCGCACTGTCTACTGGCCGTGAGGCAAGGTTCTGGGTGGATCGTCATCGCTGAACGCGATGATGTGGGTGCCCGGCTTCGCCGCCGACTACGAGAACTGGGCGAGGCTGGCGGGACCGGAGTGGGGGTGGCAGGCGCTGGCTCCCCTGTTCGGGTCGACGAACATCAGCGTCGCCGAACAGCGAGACCCCCGACCGCTGACGTCGACCTTCCTCCACGCTGTCACGGAGGCCGGGCACCGGGTCGAAGAGGCCAACTCAGCCCAACCCGATGGTTTCACCCAAACCCGGGTGACTCAGCTCAAAGGGGCACGGCACAACACAGCACAGGCGTATCTGGAACCGGCGAAGTCCCGTGCCAATCTCACCATACGCACCGGAGCTCACGTGGAGAGAGTCAACTTCGATCGACAGACCGCCACCGGAGTGTCCTACCTCGTCGGCGATCAGCGCTTCGAAGCAGCTGCTCGCAAAGAGATCGTTCTCAGCGGTGGGGCCGTGAATACTCCGCAGACCCTTATGCACTCGGGCATCGGAGATCCCACCTAGTTGAGTCGGCACGGGATCCACGTCCTCGTCGACGCCCCTGAAGTCGGTCGGAACATGCGCGACCACCTGACGAGTCTGATCTGCCTCGAGGTGGCGGGCGGCACGCTCAAGGACGCGACGAAAATCGGCAACGTCATCAATTACCTCACTCGGCGAAAAGGGATGCTGACCTCGGACATCGCCGAAGCCTATGGTTTCGTTCGCACCGACGACGCACTCGAACTGCCGGACGTCGAGATGATCTTCGCCCCGGTCGCCTATGTGCAGGAAGGTCTCAACGGAATACCCGCCCACGGAGTCTCATTGGGGCCGATTCTGCTGCAACCGGAAAGTCGCGGTTCCATCAGCCTCGCATCACCCAACCCACTCGACAAGGTCATCGTCGATGCCGGATACCTCTCCGATCCCAATGGTGCTGACCGAGCCACAATGCTGCGGGCGCTGAGAATGGCTTCCGACATCTTCGCCACCCCGTCGATGACCGGGGTGACGAACGGTCACCACCTCTCACCTCTCGGCGCAGAACGTCTGCCGGCAGACGAACTGCTCTCCGTCCTTCTGGAACAGAATTCTCACACCCTCTACCATCCAACCTCCACAGCCCGGATGGGAACTGATGCTGCCTCGGTCGTCGACCCGCAGCTGCGAGTCCGCGGCGTCGACCGACTGCGAATCGCCGATGCTTCTGTCATGCCGGAGATCATTCGCGGCCACACCCACGCGCCCACGGTCGTCATCGGAGAGAGGGCGGCCCAATTGCTGCGCAGCTGAGACACTGGAAGCATGCTCCCACCGCAATCCCCGAAGGCTGCGCAGCGTTCGCAGTCTGTGCAGTCATCGAGTGGCTCGAACCATCATCAGTCCCCCGACGTCCCCTACACATTCGCCCTGTCGCGAATTGCCGCGGGCCTGCCGGCGACTGTGCTCATCGACCAGCTGCAGAACTCTGACATCGGCGGCTTCCCCCGCCTGGTCGTCGAGGCCCCTCCCGGAACCGGCAAGACCACCTTGGTGCCGCCGCTCATCGCCGAGCATCTGGCCCGGCACGCACCACCGGCCCAGACACCGGGCCGTGTCATCGTCACCCAGCCGCGACGCATGGCGGCCCGAGCAGCGGCCAGGCGGCTGGCGACGCTGACGGGGACCCGCCTCGGCGAGGACATCGGGTTCACGGTTCGCGGCGAGTCGCGGACCTCGGCGCATACGAGGATCGAGTTCGTGACCACGGGAGTGCTGCTGGGTCGGCTCTTGCGCGATCCCGAGTTGACAGGCGTCTCAGCGGTCATCCTTGATGAGGTCCACGAACGACAGCTCGACACCGATCTGACCTTCGCACTGTGCCGGGAGCTCATCGATCTGCGTGACGACCTCGGCCTCGTCGTGATGTCGGCCACCCTTGACGCCAGGATGTGGGCGAGGTGCTTGGGCTCGGGCGACAGTGCTGACGGTGTCGACGAGCCTGCCGTGCTGCTCTCGGTCGCCGCCGAGGTTCACCCCCTCGACGTCAGGTGGGCACCGGGACAGCAGCGGCCTCTGGATGCACGCGGGGTGAGCTGGGACTTCCTCGATCACGTGGCGCGAACTACCGTCGATGCCCTGACGAGGCACACGAGGGGCGACGTCCTCGTATTCGCCCCCGGTGCGCGGGAAGTTGAGGAGATCGCCTCACGGATCACCCGATCACTTCACACCGATGCCCGAACACAGGTTCACACTCTGCTCGGGCGCACTCCTGCCAAGGACCAAGATGCGATCCTACGACCCCATCCCGCCGAGGTCGGCCATCGTCGTGTGATCGTGTCGACGTCGGTCGCAGAGTCGGCTCTGACGGTTCCCGGAGTGAGCATCGTCGTCGATTCGGGACTGGCCAGAGGCCCGCGGCTGGACACTCGCCGTGAAATGTCGGGACTGGTCACGACCCGTGAGTCCAAGGCTTCGGGAACTCAGCGGGCCGGTCGTGCCTCACGGTTGGGCCCGGGCACGGTCTATCGTTGCCTGTCCGAAACGGATTGGGCGAGTCTGCCCGAGCACACGCCTGCGGAAATCACGACCTCCGATCTCACCTCGGCGGTCCTGACCCTCGCCGTGTGGGGCGGCGACACGAATCTGCTGCCGGATCCGATGCCCGTCGGCCCGTACCGCCTGGCCGTGGAGAATCTTGTGGCACTCGGCGCGATCGAGGTTGCAGAATCTGAGGACGAGGCGGGCACTGAGACCGGGGCGCTTGAAAACGCTTCGATCACTGTGACAGACCTGGGGCGGGCGATCGCCCGAATTCCGGCCTCCGTGTGGTCTGCCCGAGGCCTCTTCGACGGAGCCGCAATGCTGTCCCCGACCGCGGCGGCCGAAGCGATCGCCGTCATCGAATCCGAGCAGCGTGCCCCGGGCGCCGATCTCGTGGCCACCCTGCGCGAGCTGCGACGAAGCAAGGACCGCCGGTTTACCCAGGATGTGAAGCGCTTCGCCGGCCTGGCCGCTCAGTTCTCGGACCCGCCAGGCTCCGCCGCGCGCGACTCAGCGGTCCACGAGTCTCCAACCCACGGTTCGGCTCGAGGTGGTCCTCTGCGACCCGATGACTTGGGGCTCGTGGTTGCACTCGCCCACCCCATGCAGATCGGGCGGCTGCGCAGTTCCTCAGCGTCGGAATATCTGCTGGCATCCGGCACGGCCGCGTCCCTGCCCCGGAACTCGTCTTTGCAGGGCAGCCCGTGGTTGGCGATCTCCGATGTCGGACTCTCCGGCGGTCGCGCCGTGATCAGGGCTGCTGTGGTCATCGACGAGGACACCGCTGAACTCGCAGGCGCCGGGCTGATGGCGACCGAGGAGACGGCGACCTTCGACCAAGGGAAGGTGCGTGCAGTGCGCCGGACCCGCCTCGGCGGAATCGAACTCACCGCCACACCGATCAAGGCGAGCGCGGATCTGGCCCGATCGGCGATCGCACGGTCGGTGCGTCAGCGCGGCGCTCGTGAGATTCTGCGACCCAGCGAGGCATTCGAAGAGCTGCGGTCCCGGCTGGGACTGCTGCACGCCGTCTATGGTGCGCCGTGGCCGGATGTGGCCTGGCCGCGACTGTCCCAGAGCTTGACGAAGTGGTGCCCGGCCGCCCTGGATCGGATCGCACGTGGGGCGGATCCGGGCAAGGTCGATCTGGTCTCTGCTCTGCGGACGCTCCTGCCCTGGCCGCAGGCATCACATCTCGACGAGCTGGCGCCGGTGAGCATAGAGGTGCCCAGCGGTTCACGGATTCGCCTCGACTATCCCGATCCCGACCACATGGAGTCAGATCCCGAATCCGAACAGGGGCCTGTTCTCGCGGTCAAACTCCAGGAGTGCTTCGGTTTGCGAAAGGCACCGAGCGTGTGTGAGGGCCGGGTCCCTGTGGTAATCCACCTCCTGTCCCCCGCCCGTCGACCGCTGGCGGTCACCAGCGACCTCGCTTCCTTCTGGGCAAATGCGTATTCCCACGTCAGGGCGGAGAACCGGGGACGGTATCCGAAGCATCCATGGCCCGAGGATCCGCTCACAGCACCCCCGATGCGCGGAACCAAGCGGTCTGGAACAATGAAGCGGTGACTTCTATCGCCTCGCTGCCTGCTGAGCGCACCGACTTCCCCGGTGCTGCCTATGGTGTTGCTGCTGGTGCAAGTGCTGGTGCTGGAGCAGGGTCTGCCGGTGCTGCGATCAGCGCACCCACGTGGCGCGCGCTGCGTGATCACCACGCAGCGAGGATCGCAGAGCGGACCGATGCGCACCTCACCCGCCGCCTCAAGGGCGAGAAGCACCCGGTCGAGGACTTTCTGTTCACCTACTACCCGTTCAAGACGGGTCAGTTGGCCAAGTGGCATCCCGGCCCCGGTGTGCAACTCGAATTGGCTACCGAAGCCGACCGTGACTGCTTCGACCGGCGCTGGTATACGACGAACCCTGCGGGCACGATCGCGACGGTGGATGTCGAGTCCTGGCGCAGTGACAGAGGCGATGGTGCGAAATTCATCGCCTCCCTGCTCCAGTCGACGCTGCATCGTGAGGCGAACTTCGGGTGCTTCGGCATCCACGAATGGGCGATGGTCTACAAGCTCAGCGAGGAGCAGCGTCGCCACCAGCAGGTGCCCCTGCGCTTGAGTCATGAGGCCACCGACGCTGTCGTTGAGGGCCACCGGATCCAGTGCTCGCACCACGACGCATTCCGTTTCTTCACAGAACCCGCCCGGCCACGCAACACTCTGCAGCCCACTCGCGAGTCCATGGTGGCCAATGAGCAGCCCGGCTGTCTGCACGCAGGAATGGACCTGTACAAATGGGCGATGAAGATCGGCCCCGTGGCTCCCTCCGACCTCGTCGTCGATTGCTTTGACCTGGCGCTGGGCATCCGCACCCTCGATATGGAGGCCTCACCCTACGATCTGCGCGGTTGGGGCTATGGTGTCGTCGCCATCGAAACCGCCGAGGGCAAGGCCGAATACATGGACCGTCAGAAGGCCTTCTCCGAACGCGCACAGGCTCTGCGGCAACGACTGCTCGATGCACTGACACACGTCGGAATCTACGCCCGATAGTACCGTCGGGCAGCACACAGTGTGGACGCCGCTGTCCAGCAGGAACGGCAATGCATAGGATCACTGTGTGCGCGCAATCGTCTATGAAGAGTTCTCTGTCCTCCCCCAGCTGAGAGACATCGAGTCACCCTCCACTCCCTCCTCCGGTGTCGTCATCGACGTCGAAGCCACCGGAGTCTGCCGCAGCGACCATCACGCCTGGTCAGGCCACGACTCGACGATCACGCTGCCCCATGTGCCCGGACATGAGCTGGTCGGACGCATCGCCTCGGCGGGGCCAGAGGTCACGGACTTCCACACCGGCCAGCGCGTAACCGTGCCATTCGTGTGCGGCTGCGGTCGCTGCCGGTGGTGCCAGGGCGGCAATGCTCAGGTCTGTCCCGAACAGACTCAGCCCGGGTTCACTCATTTCGGCTCGTGGGCGGATCAGGTGGCCATCCACAACGCCGATGCCAACCTCATCGCGGTTCCCAACGACCTCCCCGCCTCGGCGATGGTGGGACTCGGCTGTCGGTTCGCCACAGCATTCCACGGACTGCGGGTGCGGGCGAAGCTTCTCGAGGGCGAAACGGTCGCCGTCTTCGGCTGCGGCGGAGTCGGCCTGTCTGCCATCATGGTCGCCCGTGCCATCGGCGCCCGGGTGATCGCGATCGACGTCAGCGATGCTGCCCTCGACCGGGCCCGCGCACACGGAGCCGCGCACACGGTCAACGCCGCCGGCAAAAACTCAGTCGACCTCTCCGCCGAGGTGGTCGCACAGGTCTTGGACCAGTGCCCCGATGGTGTGGCTGTGAGCGTGGATGCCCTCGGCCGCGAGGATACGATCGCTGCCGCGATCGCCTCGCTGGCACCCTTGGGTCGGCACGTACAGATCGGACTGCTGACTGCACCGCCTGTCATCGATATGGGACGTGTCATCGGCCTTGAGCTCAGCGTCCTCGGCTCCCACGGGATGGCCGCGGCCGAGTACCCGGAGATGGTGGACCTCGTCATCGACGGCAAACTGCGCCCACAGGACCTGGTCACGAACGTCATCGGCCTCGCAGACGCCCCTGCCGCGATGGAGGCTTTGGGGGCGAACACCGGTTCGGGGATGACCGTCATCGACCTGAACCTGTGAACGCGCACCGCTGAGCTGGCTCAGCGGTCCTCCAGTGCCCACCTCATCGAGGTTGCCAGGTCTTCGATCAGCTCAGCGTCACCGCGCACACCGGGTTCGAACGGCAGTCTGAGCCGATCCTTGCCCGTGTCGCGATAGCGCGGGATGACATGCATGTGGAAGTGGAAGACCGTCTGCCAGGCATCTTCTCCACAGCAGTTGAGCAGGTTCACCCCGTCGGCGTCCCAAGCGTCGAAGACATGCTTGGCAATGCGCTGTGACTCGATCGCCACCTCGGCGAGGTCGGCCGACGGGATGTCGCGCAAGTCGGTGCTGTGATGCTTCGGGACGACGAGCAGATGCCCGTCAGATCCCGGCTGGATGTCCATGAATGCGAAGGTCGTCTCGGTCTCAGCAACCTTCGCACTCGGGACGTCACCTGCAACGATCGCGCAGAACAGGCAATCCTGACTCATCGGTTCGTCACACCATCACGGCGAGGACGACAGGAGCTTCCTGGCCCGACCAGCGACCCAGGAGCAGTCCGGCGTCGGATCCCTCAGCCGGAGAGTTGAGGTTGAGTTCGTACAGCACCTGAACGTCTTCGGCGCCGGCCAATGGTCCTGTGCCCCAAGTATGAGCCACCTCGGTGATCTCGTCGACCTTGTTGCCTTCGTCGTCGACGCGGTACTGCTTTGCCGAAGTTCCAGCGGTGGCGATCGTGTGGTCGAGTCGCTGCCTGAAGTGAGGGTCGCCCATCCCGGCGTAGACCCAGCGCTTGCCGAGAATGGAATGCTCCATGGTCGAGATCAGGTATGTCTCGGCTCCGGCCAGCTCAGCACCGCGATAGGTCAGAGGCACTTGGAAGACACGATCACCGGCGGCGACGATATGAACCTCGGCTCCCACCTCACCGGCTGGATCGTCGAACCGGTAGGAGCTGATCGTCTTCAGCGAATCTGGGGCCACATCGGCCTCGGCTGCCCATGCCTGCTGGGTCAGCCAGGCAGAGATGACGTCGAGTTTTCCTGGTTTCAGTTCAGCGTTGTAGATGTCAGCCATGTCATGCCTTTCGTGTTCCGGGGATCCATTCCCCGTCGACGACTTCGTAGTCGGAGAATACCGCTGGGGCCTCTTTGAGCATAGCTTCACCGATCTTGTTGAACACGAGACGAATCTCTTCTTCGGCGCCCTTGGCGGTGCGCATCTCGATGACGTGACGCAGGGAGCGCAGGTTCGCGGTGTAGACGATGCCGGTGGCCAGTCCCTCGGGTGCGAAGCGGCGCATGAAGGAGGTCATGTGCTTCTTGTGGGAGAACTTGGTGCTGGCTTCGTCGAGTTCGAAGTGCTCGGTCATCCACTTCTGATGCTCTTCGAGGGTGTCGAGGACCTTGAGGGAGCGTTCCATGAGCTCGGAGTCCTCACGTGCCCATTCGGGGAACCAGAACGGAATGTCAGCCAGGCGGACGTAGCGCAAGGATTCCTGCGAGAACGCGGATCCTGCGCGGTGGCGGATGAGTTCGTGAGTGAGCACGCGGGATACGTTGTGGAGGACGAACGTGAAGTTCGCGTGTTCGAGCACCGAACCGTGCTGGGACTTGATGACATTGCCCAGGTACTGGGACGAATCGGTGCGGACGCGGGAGACGTTCGGGTTCAGTCCCGGTTCCCAGGAGCGATAGCACATGCGACCGGAGAACTCGACGATGTCTTCGGCGTCGGGAGAATCAGCCTCTTCAACACGTTCCGCCCAGCTGGTTCCGCCCACCTCGTCGAGGTATGTCCTCATCGATTCCCAGTCGATGCTGGGCTTGGCAAGCAGTTCTACTGACGGTTCGACCTGGCGCATGGCTCTCCTTGTGCAGGGTATGACTTGATTGATTTCCAATCCTACAGACCCGAACGCGCAGGTGTTCCGAACGTCCACGATGAATGCTTGCGCAGGTGCGACTTTCGTCTGCGACCGTCGCGGACGAGACCGACGACCATTTCGCCGCCGAAGAACAGGCGACCGACGATCGTGGCAGACAGCAGTGCGCCGATGATTCCAGCGGCGAAGAACACGGTGAGGAAGGGATGATGAGCAGCTTCGCGTCCCGTCGTTCCTTCCGCCTGCACTGGTCGCCGGGCTCTGACATCGAGAAGCCGGCACCACGAGACACGGTCATCTGGTCGCATGCTCACGGCACTCGGTGCGTCCATTTCTCGGTTCCGAACTTCTCGGCGACGAGGGCGTGTGCCTTCTCCAGCTCATCGGCGGTGAAGGTATCGAAGCTCGCACCGTAACGGTCGGCGAAAGTCTCAGCCATGACGTCGATGATGTCCTTGCGGGCCTCACCTGTCTGGCTGCGCAGAGGGTCGACGCGCTTCTTGGCACTGGAGACTCCCTTATCGGAGATCTTGGCCTCGCCGATGCGCAGCACCTCCACCATCTTATCGGCGTCGATGTCGTAGCTCATCGTCGCGTGATGGAGCAGGGTGCCATCGCGCAGTCGCTTCTGTGCCGCACCGCCGATCTTGCCTCCGGTCGAGGAAATGTCATTGATCGGCTTGTAGAAGGCCTCGACGCCGAGGCTCTTCAACGCTGCCAGCACCCATTGGTCGAGGAAGACGTAGGACTCCTCGTAGTCGAGGCCGGCGACCAGTGCAGGCGGAACGAACATCGAGTAGGTGATGCAGTTCCCGCCTTCCATGAACATCGCTCCCCCACCGGAGATGCGGCGCACAACCTGCACACCGTACTTCTCGACTCCCTCCGGTCGGAGTTCGTTGACATAGGATTGGAAGGCTCCGATCACCGTGGCGGTATCGTCCCATTCCCAGAACCGCAGGGTCGGTTTCCGTCGTCCCGCCGCGACCTCGTCCAGCAGCACCTGGTCGAGGGCGACGTTGACCTGAGTGGGCAGCACCTCGCCGCGGATGACCTGCCAGTCGAAGTCGGTGAAGTTCGCCGCCGACCCCAGTGCGCGGCGGACGACTGTGGCGATGTCCGAGGTGGAGAACCCGTGCATCGCCAGTTCCGAGCCGTATCCGGCAAGTGCCGTGTCGAGGCGCTGACGCAGATTCGCATTGTCCGCGGTGACACTGGCACCCACGAGCGCGGGAGCAAGGTCGAAGTAGGCTTCTTCGGGTTCGAGGAAGAAGTCGCCGGAGATCTTGACCTCGGTGATGGTCTTCCCGTCGGTCTCCACATCGGCGACCACGAGTTTTCCGCCGATGACCTTGTACTCGGCGTGAAAGCGCTGGGGTTCGTGCGTGTCGTTCGTCATGGTTCCAACGCTACGCCCAGGCTCCGCTCAGAAGCTATGAGCTTGCTCACTCCCCTGTCAGCGAGTTCCACAGGAATCGGTAGCTGAGTGCACGGGTGAAGGCGGCCTGCCTGTTGTCCGACGCTGCCGAGTGTCCGCCTTCCGTGTCTTCGAAGAACCACACGTCGTCAATGCCGCGATTCTGCATCCGAGCAGCCATCTTGCGCGCCTGCACTGGACCGACCCGATCATCGGAGGTCGCCGTCCAGAACAGCACGGGCGGATAGTCAGTGCCATCTTCGAGCAGATGATAGGGGGAGAACTTCTGAATGAATGCCCAGTCCTCAGCCACATCGGGGTCACCGTACTTTGCCTTCCACGAATAGCCGGCGCTGAGTTTGGTGTAGCGGCGCATGTCCAGAAGGGGGACTCCACACGAGATCGCACCGAAGAGCTCGGGGTGCTGTGTGAGCATGTTTCCGACCAGCAGTCCACCATTCGAGCCGCCGGCGCAGGCCAGGCTCTGCGCGGACGTCACGCCGCGTTCGATGAGGTCGCGGGCAACGGCAGCGTAGTCCTCATAGGCTCGCATCCGATTCTCCCGCATCGCCGAGGTATGCCACCGGGGCCCGTATTCTCCACCGCCGCGGATATTGGCGAGGACATAGACCCCGCGACGCCCTGCGGGAATCGGCGCTTCAGTCGCCGTGACGGTCTGTTGGCTGGCGGGATCTTGCCAGGTCCCAGTCGTCGTTCGACCCAGCCATCCGATACCAATCACCGGGGTGTAGCCCGGCGTCCGGCTGACTTCGAAACCGCCGTACCCATCCAGGAGGGTCGGATTCCTCCCATCGAGGACCAGCTCGCTGTCGGCGATCTGGAAGTAGGGGATCTTCGTCCCGTCCTCGCTTGTGGCGAAGTGCTGTTCGACGCAGAGCCCGTCGCTGGGAAACAGTGCCGGTGCCGACTTGATGACGACGGGCACGCTGTAGTCGTTCGAAGGCTCCAGGCTCCCATACGACAGAGTCGACGGAGTCAGGAACCCCGTGCTCACCAGCCAATAGTCGTTGGCGCTCGCGTCATCGTGTTTGTCGACGGCTCCCAACCCGACCATGTGATTGGCGGGGACTCCTGGCAGCGAAGACGACGAGAAGTTGTCGTTCGGGTTAAGAACGACCAGTTGTGACTGCACGTCAGCCAGCAATTCGAGGATCAGGTAGTCCCGTGTCCAGGTCCACGACTGCAGGGCGGAGTGTTCATCCGGGGTGAAGATGACGGTCGGTGCGATCGTCCCGGCCTTCACCTCGGCGATGTCAGCAACGGCCAGACCTCCGGCCGAGACCGAGAAGTTCTCGTGACTCCACTCGGATTGGGGCCGGAAGAGGACGAAGTCCCTTTCGAACCCGACTTCCACATCGGTTGGCACATCGACGACGGTCCAGTTGTTCTCCCACGCCGAGGCGACGATTGAGACTGGCCCGGATTCGTCGACGACTGCGTCGAGGTCGATGAAGCTGAATTGCATATTGAAGAAGTCGATGGCATCGATGGCGAACGCTCTGTCGGTGGAATCGGTGCCTGCGGCGCCTACATCACTGCCGACGAAGATGGCGACATGGTCGTGGGGCACTTCGGCCACGATCGGAGCCTCGGCAATAGCCTGCCCCCGCCTGAGAACACGTGCCTGACGCGGATAAGACGAGGTGGTGAGAGAGTCCTCACCGGTATCGGTGGCGACGATGATCGTGTCGTCGTCGAGCCACGCGAAGCGAGTCTTCGCCGAAGGCAGGTCGAAGCCGCCGTCGACGAAGGTTTTGGTCACCAGATCGAATTCGCGTACCCGGTGGGCGTCTCCACCATCGGGCGACAGCGAGACGAGTGCACGAGAGTTGTCCGATCGGCGCACCGAGGCTCCGGCCCACACCCAGGGCGTCGCCTCCGCTGCGCCGAGCTCGTCGAGGTCGATGAGGACCTCCCACTCGGGAGAATCGGAGACGTAGCTGTCCCACGTGGTTCGTCTCCACATGCCTTTGGGGTTCGTGGAGTCGCGCCAGAAGTTGAAGTAGTGATCTCCGCGTTTGGCCACCATCGGTATCTTGCCTTCGGAGTCCAACGCAGTCCGAATGTCCCCGGCGATGGAGTCGAACAGATCGTCTTGGAACCGGGCAATGGTCTTCGCGTTCTGGTCCTTGACCCAACCCATCTGCTTGTCCCCGTGGATGTCTTCGAGCCACAGGTTCTCATCGTGTGGCATGGGGGCAAGGTTCTGCGGCTCAGTGGCCGCGGTGGGAGTTTCGGTCTGCTGGTTGTCTGACGTAGCTTCTTTGCGCATGCCACCATCCTAATGATCGCGGGGTGTTGCGAAGCGCGTGCTCTCCGGCGCAGCGGTTCTACCGCGGTAGAGCAGCTCAATCGTCGGTCAGCAGTTCAATCCTCGTGAGCGGTTCGGCTCAGGCTGGTGGTCTGAACATGACCAGCCCCGGTTGGCCATTGGGCGCCTGGGGCCCATGCCCGAGCGCGAAGAAACCGAGGCTTTCGTAGAGTCGGCGAGCGGGGCTGTCGATGTCGTTGGTCAGGAGCCAGCAGCTGTACCCGCCGATGCCGGCCAGCCAAGTCTGCAGCGTGGCCCGTCCGAGTCCCGACCTGCGCAGATGTGGGTCGCGTGCCAACAGATTGAGCGCGAACGACCATTCGATCGCCAGTGCGGCGTCGCCGAGAGTAGAGCGGAGTTCATGTGCCCAGTCGTGGTCTTGTTCCGCCCAGGACCAGAAATGGCCGTAGGCGATCGATCTCAGGCGCCCACCAGAGCGCGCCGCTGCGACGAGGACCTGACCGTTTCGGACGGAGAGGTCGTACATACTCCCGAACAGTGCAGCGTGTTACGGATCTTCGTTCAAAGGCGGTTCGGCTGCGGCCGCCGCGTAGAGCTCTTCGACCTCGAGGGGCGGAGGGAGCACCCCCAGGATTCCAGCCGCTGAGCCCACGGGTTTCCAGCTCTGCCCCAGACCACCTGGTACGCCCCACACGAGTTCAACGTTGAGCTCTGTAGGCGAAATTCCGAGAACTTCACGCTCGGCATGTTCGTCCATGCTCCCACCCTAGCCACGTCGGCAGTCGAGCAGTTGAACTCATGACAAAATTTTCGCCACTGGGTGAAGGACCTGGTGCACGGCAGACGAGCTGCTGGGCAGCCATGGGTCTGACACCTAGCTGGTGGCCAGGGGGCCATTGCCTAGTCGCAGGCGCCAAACACTCGAGGTCATCAATCCGCAGAGACGAATTCGGTCAGTTGCCCCGCTAGGCACATTTCCACCACGCTCGGCAGCTCCTCCCGACATTCCCACACATCCACCTTGAGGGATTCGAATTTTCCTTCAAGCCTCGGCGCTTCGACTTTTCGAAGTGGTGGAATTCTCACTGTGAAGAGACTGGGGTCGTTGGCTTCATCAGACGTCTGTTCGTTGGTGAGGTTGGAGCGGGGAAGTTCACTTGAGTTTGCCATCGGTGTTCCGATCGGTCTGGTGCTGACCTGATATCGGTGTCCGGTGGGGGTTCGTACGACCAATTCGTCTGCCGTGGCCTCGTGTCGCCATCCTGGCAGTTCCTTGAGGAAATTGCAGGCTGCGCAGAGCCCTGAAGCATTCTCCCAGTCGGTCTCACCACCAGCGGCGAATGCCTGCGAGTGGTCTGCGTGTTTGATCTGGGCATCGCACCACGGCGATCGGCAGACATCATCGCGAATCACCACCATGCGTCGAAGCAGTCCGGAGAATTCACGTCGCTTCGAGTCCATCCGGACCAACTGTCCGTCGGATGGGCGCGAGTACAACCTGCGAAGAAAGACTGGGGCTTCATTGTCGGCGATGAATTCGCGTGCCGTCTTTGCCGGGATCGGGCCGAAGCCGGGGAACCACGCTGGAGTTTCTCCTGGGTCGAAGAGACTGTCCTCATTCATCACTACGTGGACTTCGGTAGGGATGGCCTCGGCACCGTCTTGGCCTGTGGTTCTCTCGACCAAGAGATCGGCCATGACCTGTCCCTGAGTTCGCCCTTCGGCCTGACCTGTTCCGATGATCGACTGTGCCGATTTCGACAGGTTGGTATACGCTGCAACTGCCTGCGACAAGGGCAGGAGCGCTGTCAGATACGCCATATTTCCCGGCGCTGGCCGCACCGTGACGGCACGTTCTTCCACACACCTGTCGAGGTGTTCGACGGCTGCTTTCTGGTCGAGCTGCTGGGCCAGAGCGCGAACTTCATTGCCCAGTCGACCAACACCCACCTCGGCGAGGCGATCGGCCATCCGGTCATCGACCTCGTGCCTTTTGTCTCTGGGGAGCCAATCGGTCTCCTTCGCAACGACTCGCGCCTTCTCCTCTGAGATGTCTCCGCTCTTCAAGGAGGCGTAGGTTTTCGGCAGATCCAGCAACAGGGACCGGGCGAAGCCGAGCAGCTTGCTCCCTCTGGCCCGAGACACCTTCCGAGCCAAACCGATCTCGGCACCAAGGCCTTTGCCCTGTCCGCGGCTCGGCAGACCTTCTTCCGCTTCACGATTCCGACGGTGCATGTCGAAGGTCAACGTCTCCCTGGCCTGCGCTGCAGCACTCACTGACGTCAGTTCTTCCAGAGCAGTGATTCTGTCGATCGCTTCGGTTTCCGTGCGCGCAGGCGGCAGGTCGGACAGCACCTCGCGCCACCGACGAATCTCGGTGATCACGTCTGAAACCGTTCCTGCTTCCATACCAATCACAGTAGCCGTCGGCACTGACACGAGATTTAGGCCGAGTATCAGTCCAGCTCAGGGACGGTTTCGAACGACAAGACCCTCAACCCAGCGCTTCGCCAGTGGTCTCTCGCGCAAGCAGACCCATCAGCACCACCGCCACAATCACGAGCAGTCCCGTGAGAATGAAAGTCACTGTCAGTCCGAGGACCGGCCACATGAACGCACCGAAGACAAGCGGAGCAATACCAGTGGCAATGCGGGAGGCAGCCGATGCCCAGCCGAATCCCGAAGCTCGCAGACGGGTCGGGTACAACTCCGAAACGTAGGTGTAGAGAGTGGGAATCGCGATCTGCACGACGAACCCGAACCCGATGATGCTGGCTCTGGCTGCAAAGGTCAGCTCTGAACCTGAGGCCTCGATGAACACGGCAGCGCATACCAACAGGACTGCGGAGACAATCGAGGTCACGCCGAGCACCCATTTTCGGCCCACACGTTCGACGATCAGAGCCGAGACGATGACGCCGAGGATGCCCACCGCGGTCATCGACCCGGTGACCATGAACGCTGCTTGATCGCCCATGCCCTGCTTCTTCAGGATGCCCGGCAGCCATGTCAGTGCCGCGTAGTAGACAAGGAGGACGGAGACGAACAGGGCCCAGGAGACGAGAGTCGTATTGGCCGAGTACTGCCACAGTTGCACCAACTGGCCGCTGGCTGCACGCAGCTTTTTGTTGACAGAGATGAGAGTTCCAGACGAGTCGGATGCCTGCCGCGGCGCCGGGGCCGTGCCGGTGGCCTCGATCGCGCCCTTTACGGGGACATCGTGGGTCCAGGTCGTCACCTCGGCGCCGGTGCGCTCGACGAGGCGGGCGATGATGGCGTCGGCTTCGGCATACCGTCCCACGGAGGCAAGGTAGAGAGGTGATTCGGGAATTCCGAAACGCACGGCAACTGTCAGCAGCGCGGGCACAATCATGACGAGCATGATGAGGCGCCAATCACCCACTCCCAGCAAGGATGCAGAGACGAAGGCGCACAGCGAGGCGCCGATCGGCCACCATCCGTCCATCGCAGTCAGGACGCGCCCGCGGTGCTTCTTGGGAGTGAATTCCCCGACGAGCGCATAGTCGACGGGGATGCATCCGCCGAGCCCGAATCCGGCGAGGAATCGGAACAGGATGAACCAGCTGAATGCTGGGGAGAAGGCGCCGGCAACTGTGAAGACTGAGAATACGAGAAGCGTGAGGGTGAATGCCTTCTTCCGGCCGATCACATCAGCGATGCCGCCCCAGATGAAGGCACCCAGCGCCATGCCGATGAGGTTGACCGTAGCGATCCAGGCGGCCTGGCCGACGCTCAGGCTCCAGTAGTCGCTGAGCAGCGGAATGAGGAACCCGTTGAGGGCGACGTCCCAAGCGTCGAACATGAACCCCAGGCCGCCGATGATGAAGATGGCGCCTTGAGTTCTCCATCGCCAAGGAAGGTTGGCGATGACTTCGGAAGCGGTCGGAGTGGACGCCGAGGTTGCAGTAGACACGGGCCCACAATACCCCTTTAACGCATTTATGCGTAAAACTGCCCGCTGACATTCGCATGGCACGTTGAGAGGGTCGGGTGCCGCGATCGAAATCGCGGCACCCGACCCTCTCAATGCGGGGCGAGTTGAGCCGAATCGCCTCCGCAACCCCTCGGCTCGCAGGCCACAGGCTCCTCGGCTCACAGGCCTCAGGCCTCAGGCCAGGCGAACCATCCAGTTGTTCGTATCCTCGGCACGACCGTACTGGATGTCGAGCAGAGTCTTGCGGAACTCCATGGTCTTTTCACCGGGCTCATCACCGTGGTCGATCGAGAAATCGCTGCCGACGACACGGCCGATCGGAGTCACGACTGCGGCGGTGCCGCAGGCGAAGGCCTCGACGATGTCGCCATTGGCGGCACCCTCACGCCATTCGTCGACCGTGACCTTGCGCTCTTCCGGCTCGAGACCCAACTGCGGGGCGAGGTCGAGCAGAGACCGGCGAGTGACACCATCGAGGATGGAATCACCGAGCTCTGGAGTCAGCAGGCGGCCATCCTTGGTCACGAGCATGAGGTTCATACCGCCGAGCTCGTCGATGTATTTGTTCTCTGCGGCGTCGGTGAACAGCACCTGCTGGCACCCCTGGGCTGCGGCTTCGTTCTGCGCTGCCAGCGAGCCCGCGTAGTTGCCACCGCATTTGGCGAATCCGGTGCCCCCGGAGCCGGCGCGGTTGAAGTTCTGCGACAGCCAGATCGAGACGGGCTTGATGCCGCCGGAGAAGTACGGACCGGCGGGGCTGGCGATGACGTAGTAGTCGACCTCATGGCTGGGCCGCACACCCAGGAATCGCTCGGTGGCGATCATGAATGGCCGCAGGTACAGGCTCGACTCGTCGGTCTCGGATTCTGGGGTGGGAACCCATTGCTGATCGAGTGCGACCAGCGCCTTGATCGATTCGATGAAATCCTCTTCCGAGATCTGCGGCAGCGCAAGACGCTCGGCGGATTTGTTGATGCGCGCAGCGTTGCGCTCGGGACGGAAGGTCCAGACGGAGCCGTCTGCGTGGCGGTAGACCTTCATGCCCTCGAAGATCTCCTGCGCGTAGTGGAACACTGCAGCAGCAGGATCGAGCACCAGCGGACCGTAGGGCTTCACCTCGTGAGCGTGCCAACCATCGTCAAGGGTGTACCTGACGTGTGCCATGTGGTCGGTGAAGTAGAGCCCGAATCCGGGGTCCTTCTTGATGTTCTCTCGCACCAGCTCGGGTTGCGGCTGGACATTCTTGAGAACGGCAAACTTAGTCATAAGAACTCTTTTCTCATTTGTGATGAGTGACACTGACAGGGTAGTCCATCACCCCGGTGCGCGTCGCACCGGGGTGATGCCCCTGTCCCCTCGAACAGGGTTGAGTCCCTGCCCTGCCGAACGGGCGAATCCCTGACACCGCCGAGGCGGTCGGGCCGCCTCAGCCCAGGCGGGCCGCAATCGCGTCGCCCACCTCGGCGGTGGATCGCTTGGTTCCGTCGCGATCGGCCAAATCGGCCTCGACAGCGGTCTCGATCGACTTAGCCACGACGTCGAGCCCCAGGTGCGAGGCCATCAGTGCACCGGAGAGGATCGAGGCGGTCGGATCGGCGATCTGCTGTCCGGCGATGTCTGGGGCCGATCCGTGGATGGGCTCGAATAGGCTCGGCGCCGTACCTTCGACATTCAAATTGCCCGAGGCGGCCAGTCCGATGCCGCCGGTCACGGCCGCGGCGAGGTCGGTGAGGATGTCACCGAAGAGGTTGTCGGTGACGATCACGTCATAGCGTGAGGGGTCGGTGACCATGTAGATCGTGCACGCGTCGGTGTGCTCGTAGTTGAATGTGACTTCGGGGTACTCGGCGCCGACCTTCTCGACGACCCGACGCCACAGGTGGCCCGCATGGACCATGACGTTGTGCTTGTGGACGTAGGTGAGTTTCTTGTTCCTCGCCTGTGCGCGCTCGAATGCGTCACGAACAGCGCGTTCGACGCCGTACCAGGTGTTGAT
The DNA here is from genome assembly GCF_040256645.1 of Brevibacterium sp. CBA3109. Taxonomy (NCBI): domain Bacteria; kingdom Bacillati; phylum Actinomycetota; class Actinomycetes; order Micrococcales; family Brevibacteriaceae; genus Brevibacterium; species Brevibacterium koreense. The sequence goes on from NZ_CP158281.1 coordinate 2,436,419, forward strand.
CGAGACCTCGGTCGCGACCTCGTGGGGCGTATCGGTGCGGACAGAGCCACCCATCCCGGTGTACGAACCTTCGGTGCCTTCACGGACGACCACGAAGTCGATCTCTCCCGGATTCGCCAGCGGACTGGTGACTCCAGAGTAGAGCTTCGACGGCCTCAGGTTCACTGCGTGGCTCAGCCCGAAGCGCATCTTGAGGATCACACCACGTTCCAGCACACCCGATGGCACACTCGGGTCGCCGCATGCACCGAAGAAGATCGCGTCATGGCCACGCAGCGATTCCAGCTCTTCGTCTGTCATCGTCTCGCCGGTCTCGTGCCAGCGGCTGGCGCCGACATCGTAGTTCTTGAGCTCAAGCTCCACGGGTTCTCCGGAGACCTCGATGGCGCGCTTGAGAACCTTCAGACCTTCAGGGACGACCTCGTTGCCGATTCCATCACCGGGCATGACTGCAATTGAAAACTTCATAGATACAGATTAGAACCCATCTCACTATACAACTAGGCCGTCCTGCCATCCGGACACTGATGTGTCGTCAGCTGCACCGGATCCCGTCATCGACAATTTCATGTCTCAAACTTCGTTCCTGACTACAATTTCCCGCTCCGAAGGTCGAAGATAGGAGGGACACCTCAGAACCCCAGAGAAAGTCGATCATTGACAGATACGATCATCCGCAACCGCCGAGCCGCAGCCCTTCCCGCCAAGCTCTCCCGCTCTTGGCTGCTGGTCAATGCGGCTAAGGAGGAGATCTTCTCTGCGGCGCAGATCTCCGAGTCGGATTCAGTCATCTTCGACCTCGAAGCATCGGTCTCCGACGACAAGAAGCTCGAGGCTCGTGACAATGTCGTGCGCGCTCTTGAGGGCGGCATGTCCGCGTGGGTCCGGATCAACAAGATGGACTCCGAATTCTGGGACGACGATCTGGCCTCCGTTGCCATGCTTCCCGGACTGCGCGGCGTGATGCTGCCGGAGACCGAACGGCCCGAGCAGGTCTCCTACACGGCGATGCGCGCGAAGGCAGGACTGCCGGTCATCGCGCTGCTCGAATCTGCGATGGGCGTGGAGAACGCGACCAAGATCGCCGAGGCGCCCGGCACCTTCCGTCTTGCATTCGGAACGAACGACTTCCGCAAGGACACCGGCTTCTCCGGCGATCCGATGGCGCTGGCCTACGCCCGCTCACGCCTGACCATCGCCTCACGCATGGGTGGACTGCCCGGAGCGATCGACGGCCCCTCAGCAGCCGCCGCCAGCGATGAGCAGGTCCGCAAGGACGCCGAGGTGACCCACATGATGGGTATGACCGGAAAGCTCGTGCTCAACGTCGATCAGGTCGTGACACTCAACGAGTCGATGAGTCCGAGCGAAGACGAGCGCGACTGGGCACGTCAGATGCTCGAAGCAGCCGAGGGCGGTTCCGAGATCACGGACGGCTCGTACCTCCCACGCCTGACTCGCGCGAAGAAGATTGCATCCCTGGCCTCTACCTACGGCCTCTGGAACGCCTGAGCCTTTACGAATGTCGGTCCGTCAACCCTCGTGGATCCTGTGGTCGACCCTGCCGGCGGTCCTCCTCGTCGTCGCATTCGGCCTGTGGCTGAGAGTCAATGTCTCCGGACCCACGGCGGTTGATCAGGATTGGCTGAACCTTGTCGGGCTTGAGCCAGGCACCACCGGGTATTGGCTGGCGGTCACCCTCGCCGGGGTGGGCGGGGGTGCGGGGGCCGTGATCTGCACCGGCCTGCTGGCTGCCATCTTCGTCCTTCTGCGACAATTCCGTGCCGCAGGTGTCCTTGCGACCACCATGCTCATGGGAATCGCCCTGTCCGAGTTGCTCAAGGCCGTGGTCACCCGAGTCCGCCCCGGCGAACAGCTCTATGACTCCCTGGGCTATTCATACCCTTCGGGCCATTCCATGGGCGCGGCTGCGCTGGCCCTGGGACTCGCCTTCATCGCCTCCCGAGCCCACATGATCAAACTGGCCGAGGCAGTTCCGACCGAGATCGCGCCCCCGCTCGAACCGGTGCGTCTGCGGTTCCACTGGTCGATGGTCCTGGCCCTCGCATGGATCCTGCTGATGATGTGGTCACGCACAGCACTCCAGGTGCACTGGCTCTCCGACACGATCGCCGGAGCATTCATCGGCGCCTCGGCCGCGGTACTCGCCGACGAGCTGTGGACCTGGGCAGCGATAAGGACCCGTTCGCCTCATCGTCAGAGGTGAACGGGTCCTAGTCAGAGGTGAACGGGTCCTAGTCAGAGACTGTCTCAGTCCTCGCTCAATGAGACTCCACTGAATGCAGAGGCGTTGACGGCTCCCGCCACGGCCTTGACGACGGCTTCGGACACCGCCGAGTCGACAGCCAGCACAGACAGTGCATCATTGTCGGTCGCCGAGGGTGAGACCTGCATGCCCGCGATGTTGATGTCATTGGCGCCGAGGGCCTGGCCAAGCTGACCGATGATGCCCGGACGGTCCTCATAGCGGAAGATAAGCAGGTTGTCGGTGAGCTCGATCTCCAGCTCGAAACCGTTGACCTCGGTGAGCTTCTGCACGAGCTTCGGTCCGGTCACGGTGCCCGAGACCGAGATCCGCTGCCCTTCGCTCGTCGTCGCGGTCAGCCGCGTGATGTTGCGGAATGATTCGCAGTACGGATCGGTGACGAGTTCGACGCCGATTCCGCGCTCCTCCGCCAACAGCGGGGCGTTGACGTAGGAAACCTGATCGGACACGACGTCCTTGAACAGGCCCTTGAGCGCGGAGAGCTTGAGGACAGACACGTCCTTGTCCGCGATCTCGCCGTTGACCTCGACCTTGAAATGTGTGACCGAGGAGTTCGCCAGTGAGTTGACGACTCGGCCCAGTCGTTCTGCCAGGGGAATGCCCGGGCGCACGTCCTCGTGGATGGCTCCGCCGGCAACGTTGACCGCATCCGGAACGAGTTCCCCGGCCAGGGCCTTGCGTACGGACTTGGCCACGGCAACGCCGGCCTTCTCCTGTGCCTCGGCAGTCGAAGCGCCGAGGTGGGGCGTGACGTTGACGGCGTCGAGTTCCATCAGCGCCGAGTGCTCAGGTGGTTCGGTGTTCCACACGTCGATGCCGGCACCGCCGACTTCACCTGCTGCGACCGCCTCGGCCAGCGCCTCCTCGTCGATGATGCCGCCGCGGGCCACGTTGATGAATCGCGCGCCCGGCTTCGCCGACTTGAATTCCTCTGTGCTGATCATGCCGATGGTCTCGGGAGTTTTGGGCATGTGGACGGTGACGAAGTCACTGACGGCCAACAGCCCGGGCAGGTCGACGACCTCGACGCCCATCTGCGCGGCCCGCGCCTGCGTGATGTAGGGGTCGTAGCCGACCAGACGCATGCCGAATGCCTTAGCACGCTCGGCCACAAGTCCGCCGATGCGGCCGAGTCCGACGATGCCGAGAGTCTTTTCGTAGAGCTCCACGCCCGTGTACTTCGAACGCTTCCACTCCCCCGCCTTGAGCGAGGTGTTGCCGGCGCCGAAGTAACGTGCCGACCCGAGGATGTGGGCCATGGTGAGCTCGGCCGCGGAGATGATGTTCGAGGTCGGAGCGTTGACGACCATGACACCCGCCGAGGTGGCGGCTGGGACGTCGACATTGTCGAGTCCGACGCCGGCCCGGGCGATGACCTGGAGTTTCTTCGCGGCACTGATCGCCTCGGCATCGACCTGAGTGGCGGAGCGGACGAGAATCGCGTCGACATCGACGATGTCGTTGAGGAGCTGAGAACGGTCAGCACCTTCGGTCTGACGGATCTCGAAGTCCCCGCCAAGGGCATCGATGGTGGCCGGTGACAGTTTTTCGGCGATGAGCACGATGGGCTTGGGCACTGAGTTCCTCCTGAAGCGTGTGGGACGCGTCCATCTTATGAGACTTTGTGAATGCCTTCACAAGGTCTCAAATTCTGGGAAGTGAGTCTCGACTCGGCTCAGGTGCAGATCTCAGAAACCGTTGGGCGAGTACGGCATCCGTCCCAGGCTGAACATCGCACTGGCGCGCACCGCTGCTCCGGGCACGTTCTCGTCGATTCGTCCCGCCCGAGCGAGGATCACCGGGTCGGCACCGCCGAAGTAGAGGGAACCAAGCTCCGCGATGCCCAGGCTCAAATCGGCAGGGGTCGAATCGGAGGCGGTTTCGACGACGGCGTTCTCACCGTCGGAGGTGATCGTGAAACGACCACCGGCCAAGTCCAGCGAGTCATCGATCTCGAGCACCAATGTGCCGGGCACGTACCAGGGCCTGGCTTCGAGTGCTGCCTTGACATCAAGGATCCGGATCCAGATGTTGTCCTCCGTGGACACGGTCCTGACCCGGCGTGAATCGGTGAGCAGCCAGGGCAGCGGCGAATCCTCGGCCGATTCCCCGAATGTCACTCTCGTCGACAGGTCGATGGCGGCCAGGAATGACCACAGGGAGGCATAGGCGGCGTCGGTGACTGCGACGAAGTCGATGAGTTCGATCGTCGGCGGATTCTTCGACCAACCGGCGAATTTATAGGACACGTAGCCGTCGGCCTCGCCCTGCTCATTGAAGTGCAGGGCAGCACGCACGCCACGGTCGGCTTCACCAGTGTCGGTGTTCAACGCTCCGGTGGCACGCTCAACGTAGGTCTGCTGGCGCTCCATCGCACCCGGCGAGGTGCGCATGAACTCCCCGTAGATCTTCGGGGCCAGTTCGCGCAGCTCACTGGGCAGACACATCTCGACCCGACGGTCGGGTTCGTGGACCATCTTGAATCCGGGTGAGGTGTCGACCTCGATGGAATGCGCCCAGGTGGCGACGCCGAAGCCGAAGCGGGAGTAGATCCCACCCTCGGTCGCAGTCAGTGCGGCGAACGGGTATCCGTCGGCCTTCGCCTCGGCGAGGTCGGTCGTCATCAGCGACCGCAGCAGTCCACGCCGGCGATGCGTCGGCCGCACCGTCACCCAGGTGATCAGGTGTCCGGGCACCAGACGCCCACCACCCACGTTGACCAGCTTCTCGAACCACGCAAAGGTCGCCACAGGAATTCCCGCGTCGAGGGCGTGCTCGTATTCCTGCTTCGCATAGACGGCGGTGAGATTCCGGCCGTCAGCGATGGCCCGCCCCACGCGGTTCTTCAGGGCATCGTCTGTCGAGCGGACATCGTGGAATCCCACACTCGTCGACGCGAAGTACCCCTGGGTGCGCTCATCAGGGGCACCGGTGGATTCGTCGAAGGCGGGCTTGAAGTTTTCGAATCTGTAGTTCGTCACGTTCTCCACAGTAATTCACCTCACGCCTCATGCACCCTGCCGACGCAGGAAAAGGCCGAATCGTCGTATTGAACCGAGCCGCGGAGACGAACGGCCACTGTGCCCAACAGTGAGCCATTGGCCCGAGCAGTGAGTCAGCCTCCGACGCCGCGTTCCCCGACGCAGATAAACTGCAAAAACCTTCATCGTTGAGCAGATTCGCAATCTCGAGCCTGTGATCCTGCTCTCACCTGTGCACCTGAATCGCTGTACCTGCGCAGGACACTAAGTTACTGAGGCTCGAAGTTACGTTCAATGACTTTGGTGACTTTGCTCAGGACGAGTTCAGGAGTAATAATTGTTGAGCAGTTCAGCGACCCTGGCTGCGACCACTCTCCGCCGGATGACCCGAACAGAATCGAAGGATGGCGATGACAGCAGCCTCACAAGGACCTGCCGAGCGAGTTCCAGCGCAGCGCACTCGCCGAGACAGCGTCTGGGCTCGTCTCCTGCGTTCGCGCGCATCCGTGACCGGCCTCGTCCTGGTGCTCGTCTTCATTCTTCTCGCGCTCCTGGCCCCGGTCTTCTCAGCGCTGACCGGCAACAGCCCGCTCTCCTACAATTCGGACCTCCTCGGACCCGACACCGCACCGGCAGGGCCATTCGGTGGGATCAGCACCCAGCACTGGTTCGGCGTCGAGCCTCGCACTGGTCGTGATCTGTTCGCGATCGTCTCCTATGGTGCTCAGGTATCCCTGCTCATCGGCCTGGCCGCCACCCTCGTCTCGATCGTCGTCGGGGTGATCGTCGGCCTCGTCGCCGGGTTCTATGGCGGCTTCGCCGATCGCCTGCTCTCGCGTCTGACCGACGTGATCTTCGGCTTCCCATTCCTCATCTTCGCAATCGCACTGTCCGCGACCGTCCCCGCGAGTGTCCCCCGCACCCTGCTCCTCATCCTCGTCATCGGCTTCTTCGGGTGGCCCTCGATCGCCCGCGTCGTGCGCAGCGAGACTCTCTCGCTCAAGGAGCGCGGGTTCGTCCGTGCCGCAGCTGCCCAGGGAACCGGAAGCGCCCGCATCATCATCCGCGAGATCTTCCCGAACATTCTGGCCACGATCATTGTCTTCACGACCGTGTCGATCCCGGGCAAGATCGGTGCCGAGGCGGCGCTGTCCTTCCTCGGGGTCGGCGTCAATCCGCCCACCCCGTCGTGGGGTCGCTCGATCTCCGACGCGATCTCCTGGGTCCAGGTCGATCCCATGTACCTGATCTTCCCCGGCATGGCTCTGTTCCTCGTGACGTTGGGCTTCAACATGTTCGGTGATGGTCTCCGTGATGCGCTCGACCCAGCTGAGGCGCGCAACGAGAATGCGGCACCGATCGAACCCGTGAGCACAGGAGGACAACCGTGAGCCGCGTCAAATTCGTCATCTACCGTCTGCTCGGGGCACTCATCGTGCTCTTCATCGTCGCGGCCGCGTGCTTCGCGATCTTCTACCTCATGCCCAGCAATCCCGCGCAGTATTCGTGCGGAAAGCCATGTTCGCCAGACCGCCTCGCCGAAGTCGAACGCTATCTGGGTGTCGATCAGGCGTGGTGGAAGCAGCTCTTCGACTTCCTTCGCGGAATCGTCGTCGGTCGTGACTTCGGCACGGGTGCCGCTGCCATCCACTGCGATGCCCCCTGCTTCGGCTATTCGTTCCGTCTGCGCGACTCGGTCACGTCGCTCATCCTCAGCCGACTGCCGATCACCGTCTCACTGACTCTGGGTGCGGCAGTCCTGTGGGCCATCGGCGGGATCGCCGCCGGCCTCATCGCCGCTCTCAAGCGCGGAACTGCCACCGACAACGTGGTCATGGGAGCCGCCATCACCGGCATCTCAGCGCCCACCTACCTGCTGGGTCTGCTCGGCATCCTGCTCTTCGGCTTCACTCTCAACGTCCTGCCCATCGGCGGATATGTGCCGCTGACCGAGAACCCTGCGATGTGGGCCTTCCACCTGATCCTTCCCTGGATCGTCCTGGCCATCGCCAATGCAGCGATCTATGCACGGCTGACTCGCGGCCAGATGCTCGAGGTGATGAGCCAGGACTACATCCGCACGGCCCGGGCCAAGGGGCTGAGCGAACCGGTCGTCATCGGCAAGCACGGGCTGCGCAATCTGGTGTTGCCCCTGACGACGCTCTTCGCGATCGACATCGGCGGGCTCCTGGGCGGGGCAGTGATCACGGAGAAGGTCTTCGGCCTCGGCGGCGTCGGCACACTGCTGCTCGAAGCCGTGTCGAACCTCGACATCCAGGTCATCGTCGGCGTCACTCTCTTCGCCGCGGCGATCGTGGTCATCGCGAATCTGCTTGCCGATCTCAGCTATTCGATCCTCGACCCACGAATCGGGGCTCGCCGCTGACCCACGCATCCACACGCACGGCGGGTACACGCGCCGACCGACGCAGCCACACCATCACCGGACCATGACGACACACACGGACACAGCGAACCTTCGGGCCCACCATCACCGCCCCGATTGGAACGCTTGAGAAAGGCACACCATGAGAAAATCAGCACTGATCGCATCAGCACTGGCCTTGGGACTCATCCTCACCGGCTGCAACGCCAACCCAGAGCTCAACAACGACGGCGACAAGAGTACGAACACTCTGGGCGAGACGCACAAGGGCGGGACCCTCAACATCTTCGCCGAGGACTCCGACATCGATTTCGATCCCGGCAAGAGCCAGGGCCTGGCGATCACATCGTTGGCCTACGTCCATCGTCGTCTGACCACGTGGGACATCAGGCCCGGCCAGGAGGGCACGGTCGTTCCCGACCTCGCCACCGACACCGGACAGATCGGTGATGACGGCAAGACTTGGACCTTCACCCTCAAGGACGGCCTCAAGTACGAGGACGGCTCCGCGATCACCTCGGCGGACATCAAATACGGCATCGAACGGTCCTTCTCCACCGAACTCTCCGGTGGCCTGAGCTACCACAAGACGCTGCTCAAGGGCGGCGCTGACTATCAGGGCCCGTTCAAGGGCGAGGAGCTGAAGTCCGTCGAGACTCCCGATGACAAGACCATTGTCTTCCACCTCAAGTCAGCCTTCGGCGACTTCCCGTGGATCGCCTCCATGCCGGCCTTCTCCCCCGTCCCCGAGGACAAAGACGATCCGGGCAAGTACGGCCTCGACCCGATCTCGTCAGGCCCCTACCAGGTCGAATCGAACAAATCCGGCTCCGAAGCCGTGCTGACGCGCAACAAGTACTGGGACGAGAAGACCGACCCCGTGCGCACCGCAGGCCCCGATGAGGTCGTGTTCAAACTCGGCCAGGATGCCTCGGTGACCGCTCAGGCTCTCATCTCCGATTCCGGAGATGCGAAGAACGGCTTCTCCGCCAGCTTCGTCCCGGCCGCGCAGCTGGCACAGGTGCAGAGCGACCCGAGTGCGAAGTCCCGTCTCGTCACCTCAGGCCCGGGCGCCCTGTCCTACCTCGCGATGAACAACGAGCGCAAGGGACTCGACGACGTCAAGGTCCGTCAGGCCATCAACTATGCGGTCAACAAGGACACCTATCGCATCGCCGGCGGAGGAGAGATCTCAGGCGACTTCGCCTCGACGCTCATCACGCCAGGGATCCCCGGCCGTCAGGACTATGACCTCTATCAGGCAGATCCCAGCGGTGATATCGACAAGGCCAAGTCTCTGCTCAAGGAGTCGAGTGCTGATCTGGGCACGCTCAAGCTGCTGGTGAAGAACGACGCCACCTCGGTCGCGCAGGCCGAAGCGATCCAGGAGGCTCTGGCCCGCATCGACGTCAAGGTGAGGATCAAGTCCGTGGACGCGAACACGTTCTCCGCCGATGCCACAGACACCAAGGGCGACTACGACCTGGCGCTGAGCTCGTGGCAGCCGGACTTCCCATCGGCCAATGGCAACATCCAGCCGCTCTTCGACTCCTCGCAGATCGGCAACGGCAACTACAACATCTCCCGCTACTCCAACGACGAGGTGGACGCACTCATCAAGAAGGCGACCGAAACCGTCAAACCGGAAGAGGCACAGAAGATCTGGGCCGAGGCTGACAAGCGGATCATGGACGATGCTCCCATAGTGCCGCTGACCTACAACAAGAACTCCTTCCTGTACGGATCCGCTGTGGAGAACTTCGTCGTCGGCGACTTCCCCGCGTACCCGGTCTATTTCAAGGCCTCACTGAAAGGCTGACCCATGGCCAACACTTCTGCAGCACTCGAATTCTCCGATCACTCGGTCTCCTTCGGGGCCCGAACCATCACCGAGGGCGTGTCCCTCGAGCTCGTGCCGGGCTCGATCCTTGCCCTCGTCGGCGAGTCGGGCTCGGGCAAGTCGGTGACCGCGCTGGCGGCACTCGGCCTGGCCGGATCGGCCACTCAGACCGGTTCGGTGCGTCTGACCGGGCCAGAGCGTCTGATCGGCGAAGGCAGAGAAGCTCGCCAAGGACAGGACACCGAGCTAGTCGGTCTCACCGCGAAAGCGTTGCGCCGAGTTCGCGGTGCACGCGTCGGTGTTGTCTTCCAGGAGCCGATGGGAGCGTTCAATCCCATGTTTCGACTCGGGCATCAGATCGCCGAGGCGGCCCGTGCCCATGGCAGAGA